>NZ_JAJHIZ010000002.1:0-624160 GCF_021538615.1 Niabella agricola | reverse complement strand
GCCAAACACTATTCGCAGATGTAGATTTGATATTTTTGTACGTTGGATTTCGGTATTGTAAACAGCCCTGGTCTATATTGGGTTCTCAGCTATGGATAGATATCGGCCGGTTGGACTGAACGGCCCGGTTACTGGCCGTTTTTTCATCGCTCTAAAAATTATTGACGAATGAAAAAGCCGATTGATATTAATTGAGGAAGAACATTGGATGTCGAAAAAAGTAAGGGGTTATCTAATCGCCTGAAGCATCTCAAACTTTTTCGGCTCAGCGGATAACCTGCACTTTGGCTGAAGATCGACCAGAACGATCGAAAATGAAATAAAGTCCAAGCGTATGGCAGGAGATTTCAAAATTTTATACCTGGTGGTACAAGAGCGGAAAAGCGTGCAAAAAGTGGCCGGCGCCAAAGCAGCTTTAGAAAAGGACACTTTTTGACACAAAGCCTTCATAGCAAATTGAACTTCGCCTGATAATCATCAATCGATTTACAAGGCCTTTTTATGCACATGCAGGCGTCTCCAAAATATAAATTCCCACAAATCCTCTACCCCGCCTGCATTCAGCGAATCGTTCCCCGAAATCTGATACTTTTGGCCGACGCACTGAACAGGAATAGAACCGGCACCATCCGTTACAACAGGAAAAGAAACTCCCGACATATAGTCTTCATAGCCTAAATAGGGGATCTGTTAAAAATATACGCTCTTGTTATCTATCTTTACACTGGTTGCATTATAAACCGATTTTTTAAGGCTCAAAATTTTAAGACTACTACTTAAATTTTGAGCTTTTTTGTTCCTTTCGGTAGTTTAAAATTGCTTGACATCTACATTTCTCGAACGATCAACGAGATTGAAAATAATGAAAGGATTGTTTTGAATACTTACTTTTAACGACTGAGGCTGGTTTGAGATGAACTGGCTGCCGTTTTGCGGCTCCGCTGAAAATGAAAAAATTGCGGTGGGTAAATTAAACGAAAAATTACCGTGCTCATCGGTCACAACAGTAAATCACTCGCCCCGCTGGCCGGTCGCTACAACCCTTATACCCTCCAGCGCCGGCGCATCCTGTATATATTCATTTTGGTGCCCAATGATTCTACCCGAAACCGATACCGTTTTTACAAGAGCAACTTTCAGCGTTCGATTTCGGAACAAAGATACTTCAAGTGGCTCCATCAGCCACCATCCACTCCCCTTTTGGATACGTAGCATATGAGTTGAAGGTTTCAGATTCGTAAAAGACACTTTGCCTTTACGATCACTCTGGGCCAAAGATTGGTCCACTGCCGCGACCACATTTTCAACAGGATATTCATCATTATCCCAGACACTGTTTGCGTTTTTAGCAAGCCGCTTATGGTTCATTGATCCTGTACTCATCAAACAACCTTTGCCAAGCACTTTTTGTATTGAAGTAGTGTCATTCAATTGAGTTGCTCAAAATGAAACGTTTCCCTGTTGATTTACGTGATGACACATTCATCTCGTACGAAAATAATTAAGGCACAAAAATGCTTGTCATAAAACTGATTTACAATATTTGCCCCCTTCCTTACACAAAACGGCCTGCTCACCACTATTCAAACCAATCCTGCAAGCGAGCAAACAACTTCTGTAGGGAAGACATAAATGTTGTATAGGCATTGCCTGACACCTCTTTTAGAAGCAAAACTTACCTAACAGCTCGTTGCTCTACTTATTAATATTGTTTGTTGCCTTACGCGCTCCTCGTTTTCTCCATTCGCAGACGAACTTTATTATGGCGCTATCCCATTTAAGGGCATATCTGCGATTTTATCTGGCCGCAAAGCATGGAAAAACAAATCCCGCCCCCGGGCGTAAAATGCGGTTAGCCGGAACTCTTTATCGGTATTTATTTTTGTTAACTCAAATTATATAACCGGCCGGACCTGTGAGGTATTGTTTCAGGGAATTAACTGAGCGATAAAATACTTCATGAACCTGAAATTAATTTTGCCATTTAACCGGCATTCGAATTAGTGCGCTTCTTCGTTAATGATTGATTACCTTTGCACTTGCACCTGCATTCAGCATCGGATCAGGCAACAACCTGGGTAACAGCTGATGTAAAATGCCCTCTTGTTTTCATGCGAACTATTCTAATTATATTTTTATTATTCCCCATCGCCGGCAATACTCAGCTGATTGATCTTTCACAGCACAACTATAATCAAAATACCGGCAGAAACTTAAGTTATTACGAAGACAGAAGCGGTGCTCTATCTTTAATCGATATACAAAGCGCCTATAAAAACGGTCTTTTTAAGAAGGGCACAACCGATATATTAAACTTCGGCAATAGCCCGTCCGCCATTTGGATTCATTGCGCATTCAAATCAACCGTTGATTCCGCTGAGTTTCTTATCATAGATGCGGCCTCCCTTGAAAAAATTGATTGTTTTATGCCCGGCGACACTGGCTGGCAACTATTACAGGCGGGATCAACCAGAAAACCTTCACCGGGTGTAATCAGTACAAATCATTACATTTTCCCCATTCCCAAAACTGTAAATAATGGAATAAACAGAACTATCTGGATCAGAATACAAACCAGGAATATAATGCTGGTGCCCCTAAAATTAGCAACTGCAAACGGCCTCCTGCATCTGGAGAATTCAACGGCCAAGACCGTTGAAGCAAGCCTTGTAGGGGCCTTTTTAATACTTTTTGCATTTCATCTATTTTTATTTTTTGGCATTGGCGATCGTTCATACCTGTACTACTGCCTTTATATAGTATGTTTCGGATTATATATACTCGGATACCTGGGCGGATATATTTATTTTTTAGGAACAGATGCCCGGATTCTTTTTAATAAATACCCGCATGTATTTCTTTGCTTGGCGCTTATTGCATCAATCTTAATTACCAACAAGGTATACCAGCTAAAAATAATAACAAAAAGGCTTTTTATTGTTGCGCATACCCTGCTTATTGCTGCTATATGCCTGTTAGTAATCAGCTTATTGGGACTTAAAGCGGTTGCTGCCACAGGTTCACAAATACTTGGATTAGTAATACCCTTAACACTTCTTGCCTGTGGAGTTATAATAGCAAAAAAAAGCAAAGAGCCAACGGCCTATTTTACCGTTGCCTGGCTGGCAATCATTACAGCTGCCGTGTTTTATGTGCTGAGTTTGGAAGGTATATTAGAATACCGGTCATACAGCCGGCTTATACTGGAGGCCGGAGTTATGGTCGAATTTTTGCTGCTCGCCTTTGCCTTAGGTAAGCGATACCATGCAATACTCGATAATCAACGAAAAATAGAAGCTGAAAATTATCAATTAGCGAAAGATCAAAATGAAAAGCTGGAGCGATTAGTAGAGCAACGTACCCAGTTACTTAAAAACACTATTTCCAAACTGGAAACCTCTGACAATATAAAAAATACGATGTTTTCAATTGTTGCTCATGACCTGAGAACGCCCTTTAACAGCATCCTGGGGCTTTTTTCATCCCATGTAATGGATGAGTTATCCCGTGATGAGCTAAAATTAATCATTGATGAAAGCAAAGATAATTTTTATCACCTGAAAAACCTTCTTGATAATCTTTTACATTGGGCAAGGTTGCAAATGAACGAAGTACAAACTCATTCAACGCATTTCGATTTAGCCAAAGTTACAACAGAACTTGTGGCAACCTACAGAACGATTGCACAACAAAAGGCCTTGTCTTTTGAAATAATTGCACCTACTTCATTTACGTTGGTCAACGCCGACAGAAACCATATTTTACTGGTTTTACGAAACCTGTTTGATAATGCGATAAAATTTTCTCCGCCGCAAAATTCGATTTGCATCATCTTATCCGATAAAATTTCTCATATTCAATTCAGCATCGAAAATAAAACCCCGCCAGGAACAAATAGCCAAACAAATCAACCAGTAAATGATCGCCCGTTTACCTCCAATTATGGCACCGCCAATGAAAAAGGCGTTGGGCTGGGCCTTGCCCTTTGCAAAGACTATCTCAAAAAAAATGGCAGCAGTTTAAATATTACATATTTTGAAGCGTCGGTCCTGTTCTCCTTTGAATTGCCGGCAGCAACGATATAACGGGCAACCGGTTTGACAACTTCGATTTACGAAACTCCAGCATACGCCATAAATCCGGTAAAATGGCAACCCCGAAAGACATCGCCCGGATGTTTCAAAAGCGACAAAAAAATACGGGCTGCTCCAATGTGGCTGTCTCAAAAGTCTGTCATTTCGAACATAACGAAGGGAAGCCGGAAAATCTTCTGTATTTGATTTTTAGATAATAATGAAATTGCTCCGTTCCTCTTCGTCCTACAACGGGTGGGATTTAAATGACAGACTTTTGAGGCAACCCTGTTTCTATTTTCGCCACTCAATTATTTATCCGGCTCAAAATCCAGGGAAATGGAGTTCATGCAATACCGTTTATACGCAGGCGGCGGTCCATCGTCGAATAGATGACCCAGGTGGGCATTACAACGCGCACATTCCACTTCAACACGGTGCATATGATGCGAATCATCCTGCTTATACAGTACACTGTTTGACCGCACTGTTTTAAAAAAACTGGGCCAGCCACAGGTACTTGCGAATTTAGCATCTGACCGAAAAAGTTTGTTTCCGCAAACGGCACAGTAATAGGTACCCCTCGTGTTGCTGTTCCAGTATTTACCGGTAAATGCGGCTTCTGTAGCCTGCTCCCTTGCCACGGCATATAGATCAGGATTAAGAATCCGCTTCCACTCTTTATTACTTACATTCAGATGTGTGGTATCTGTCCGGGAATAATATGGGTTTACTTCCCGCCTTCCGGCACCGCCCGGCTGTGCATTGCAGCTACAGCAGAGCAGTATCATGCAAATCATTTGCATCGTGATCGTCTTCATATCAATTTCTTTTTTACATTACATTATTGCTTTAGCCGATCTTTAAAAACCGCCCGGAACCGATCCCGCTTTGGCTGAATCACCATCCGGCAATACGGCAGCTCCTTGTTATTGGCATAATAATTCTGATGATCCGCCGCCGCTTTATAAAAAACGGAGAAAGGGTTTACTTCGGTAACAACCGGAGCCGGATATATTTTTTCCGCATTGAGTCTTTTAATGTAGTAGACGGCCAGTTTTCGCTGCATTTCATTGTGATAAAAAATAGCCGACCGGTACTGCGTACCGATGTCATTACCCTGGCGGTTTAACTGCGTGGGATCATGCGCTACAAAAAAAGCAGCCAGCAGCGCGTCATAGGAAATCGTTCCAGGGTCGTAGATAATATTGCAGGCCTCTGCATGACCGGTCGTACCATCAGACACCTGCTCGTAACCTGGATTGACCGTATGCCCGCCGGTAAACCCCGATGTTACGTTTAGCACACCGTCTAGTTGCCTGAATTGCTCTTCAACACACCAAAAGCACCCCGCGGCAAAAGTAGCGGTATCGGTTCTTACATTTTTATTTTTATCAGTACCGGGCATCTTATTTCCGCCGGCCATTTCAATAAATGCCTTTGAATGCTCGATAGAGGCTTGTTGCTGACCACAGGATGGAAGTACAGCCAACCAAAACAGGACCGCCATACAATACAGGCATTTGTCTTTGCATCTGCTCTTTTGGATACGCATTTTATTTATAATTTTTTAGTATTATTGAAGGGTCACCTCAACGATGCCGGCAACAGATGGTAAGGTATTATACGCATTGGGATTGGGTACCGCCTGAATATTTTTGCTTTCCGCCAAAGGTGTACCGGCCAAATTTGCCTGGGTAATGCCGGCACCGGGGTACTGGCTTATCGCCGTTCCATTATCAAACAAACCAACAGATGCAGACACATTGCCGTTCTGAGCGCCGTCTATATCATTTCCTGTTGTGGCAAAAAACCAGTCATTGGAAAAACCATACATAGTTGCAAGTGCTATCCGGTCGCCCGGCAACAACGACAGTTGCTGTGACACTTTGCCCCCCATGGCACCATTGATCTTTGGCAGCAATACGGTGTTGGCCGCATCTTTTAATACATACACATTTCTTACGCCCGGTTTGGTTTTTAATGCCGCTGCCAGGATATCCGCATTCCCTTTTTGAGCCAGCTCTTTCAGGCCTTCTCCCCGGTCGCTTTCCCCAACTTTGTAAAAGGGGTTTACAGCACCTTCATAAACCACTACTAATACCGGTGATAACGGGGTAAAAATACCGGTTTGCTGAGTAAGGTAGTTACTGAGCGGGGTAATATCACCCATTTCCGCAATATTGGTCAGACCGTTCATGGAAAGCTTGCCGGCTGAATAAACGGGTTCCGGCAGTAATAAGTTTCCTCCGGCCACATAGGACACCGCCCATACTCCCGGGCTAAAAGGTGTTTCATTGACCGTACCACCGGAGCTGTTTTTAATAGTAAGTGTAAATTTAGAATTGCCTTCATAGTTCAATACAACCTGCATCAATTGCGATGCAGCCAGGTAGGTATGGCCATAGTCGTCCATCCCGTTTACCTCTTTAACATTTTTGACGCTGGCCTCTGCTGTACCGGGATGCATGACAGCAGCCCCCGGAGCCTGGTTGATCCGGGTACCGTTATCCCAGAGTTTTATTTGCGCCGAAACATCGCCCGTTACAGGATTCCCGCTGCCATCATATAACTGAATACCGGGGTTTTCGGGCGCAAAAAACAAATCGTTGCTCCATCCGTACATTGTTGCAAATGTGAGCCGTTGATTCTTTGCAGCATAAAACGAAAAGGATACCGACTGCCCGGGAAGAATTACCGGTGGTATTCCGCTGCCTTTAAACGAACCGGATTCAACAAGGGGTTTGCTATCCAATACGTTTTCAATGGTAATGGTCCTTGACTGCGCCGGTGGCATATCGTCGCCTTTGTTGCAGGATGCCGTGAATGTCATTAAGGATACAACGGCTACCATACGGGTCATGTTCTTTTTCATATCTGACTTATTTTAGACCACAAAACAATCCAAACAAGTTCTCAAAGCCGTAACAGAGTTATAACAAAAGTATCACAGGCGTTTTTCGAACCGTTTTTTTCAGAAATTTGTATCCGCAACACATAATATGCAAAAAGTACTCATTATTGAAGACGATCCGGAGCTCGTTGAGTTACTCCATATCCATTTAACAGACCTGGGGTGCGCCATCACCGCCATTGGTAACGGTAATGATGGGTTGCAGGCAGCAATGCAGGCTCGTTTTGATCTGGTTATCCTGGATCTGATGCTACCCGGTCTCAACGGCATGGAAGTATGCAGGAAAATCCGGCAAACTGACCGGCACACGCCCATCCTGATGCTCACCGCCCGTTCAGAAGAAATTGATAAGGTAATGGGACTGGAGACCGGCGCAGATGATTATCTTACCAAGCCGTTCAGCATAAGAGAGTTTATCGCCCGCGTGAAGGTTATCTTCAGAAGAAACGAAGAAGGTACCACAGCTGAGCAGGGCAGCTATATATCCGCCGTGATGCGGTATGACGAGCTGGAAATAGACCTGGATAAACGGAAGGTCACGCTTAACAACCTCCGTGTGGACCTCTCACCTAAAGAGTTTGAGCTACTGGCATTGCTGGCTTCCAGCCCTGGAAAAAGCTACAGCCGCAAGCGGCTGCTAAACCTGGTATGGGGATATGACTTTGAAGGTTATGAGCATACGGTAAATAGTCATATCAACCGTTTGCGTGGGAAAATAGAGGCCAACCTGTCTGCACCAAAATATATTTTAACAACCTGGGGGATTGGCTACCGCTTTAATGAAGAGTTGTGATGGCAAAAAGAAAATACATCAAAGGTAATTTGTTGTTCTGGAAGATCGCTGCCGTATTTACCACGGTACTCGTGGTGCTCGGCCTGGTATTTATATTCATCGCTTCCCGGTTCTCGCGGTCTTACTATACAGCAGCCCACCAGCAGTTGTATGGAGACCTGGCCCGTCACCTGGCTACCTTTACGCAACCCATCAAAAACGGAAGGCCGGATACTGCTGTTACGCATGACATCATCCACTCCACCATGGTGGCCAATCCCAGTGTGGAAATATACCTGCTGGATACGGCAGGCCATATTACCGACTTTGTAGTGCCCGACACAACCGTACAAATCCGCCAGGTAAATATGGCCATTGTAAAAAAATGGCTCGCTGCAAAGAATGAAGCCCGGCCGATGGGCGACAACCCCAAACAGCCCGGTGAACCTGCCATCTTTTCGGTGGCACCGATTGCAGAAAACGGGCGGCTATCGGGGTATGTATATGCAGTGCTGGCCAGTGAAAAACAAGGGGAAGTACTTGCCTCTCTAAACAATCATCTGTATTTCCGCCTGGGTGCTGCTATTTTTTTTTCCGCCCTGGTAGTAGCGTTAATTGTTGGGCTCGCTACATTCTTCCTCATAACTGCCAGCATCCGCAAAACGGCCGCTGTTGTGCAACGCTTTAAAGAAGGCGATTACTCCGCCCGTATCGAAGGCAACGTCAAAGGGGAGCTGGGAATGCTAGCCGGCACCTTCAATGAAATGGCCGATGTCATTGTAAGCAATATCGATAAAATAACCGCTACCGATAAATTCAGGCAGGAGTTGATCGCCAATGTATCGCACGACCTGCGCACTCCCCTTTCCATTATGCAGGGTTATATCGAAACCCTGATGATCAAAAAAGACGAACTTACTGATGCTGGCCGGGAACGCTATCTGTCTGTAATGCATGCGAGCGCCCAAAAACTATCCGGGCTTGTGGAGCAGCTTTTTCAGTACGCAAAACTGGAAGCCAACCTTGTTATACCGGAAAAGGAACCTTTTTTAATCAATGAACTAGCCTCGGATATTTTAATGGCTTATCAGTTAAAAGCAGCAGAGCGCGGTATCCTTCTGAGCCTGGATGCCGCCCACCATCTGCCGCAGGTCTTTGCAGACATCGCACTTACCGAGCGGGTATTTCAAAACCTGCTGGACAATGCGTTTAAATTCACTCCGGATAACGGCAGCATCCGGATCATTTTATCAGAAGCAGCAGCGGGCGTAAAAGTGCAGGTCATCGATACCGGTATCGGGATTGCACCCGAAGATCAGGTGTACATATTTGAGCGCTACAAGCAGCTTTATAAAGAAACCGCTCCCAAAAAAGGCATGGGGATCGGGCTGGCGATTGTAAAAAAGATACTGGAACTACATCATAGCACCATTGATGTACACAGCGAGCCGGGAAAGGGTACCGAATTCCGGTTCATTATCCCGGCCTGATACGACCTCCTTCGCTTACTCGCGGACAGGCATTTTAAAAGTCGGGGAACCTTTTCTACAATGCGCCAACTCTTATCCAGGTCCCGCCCCGGGGCATCCGTCTAAAAGGTTTGCACAAATGGGCTTTTTCATTTTGCTTGGCGGTGCAGTTTGCGGAGCGAAATATAACAAACCGCTTTTCCAGATTTATGATTTTTTTATTTTTGCATCAAAAAGCAATGGGGAGCAACAAATACCAATTAGCTATTGACAACCCTTGTTTCAACAATACCTGGGCATCGATGCCTAAGGAAGAAAAGGGAAGGCACTGCGCCGTTTGTATCAAAACGGTGGTAGACTTCGCCGATTGGAACGAAGAAGCGATCATCTCCTATTTAAATCAAAAAAATGAACCGGTTTGCGGCAGATTGACACACCGTCAGCTCAACCGTATCATTGAAAACAAGAAGACAACTACCAACCCGATTTTTTATAGAATTGGTGGATTATTCCTGTTATTGGCGGCAGCCGGGCACGCATCTGCTGGCACGGAAAAGACCATCTGCCCGGGGCAGGTTATCTCCTATGACATTGATACCGGAATGTCAGCCTGCAACAATTCAACAATTAGTAATCGCCGCCGGTCAGCCGTTGCTCAAACCGACAGTTCAACAAATATCATAGCGGGGGTCGTAATTGAAGCGTATACGGAAAAGCCGGTGCCTTCGGCTACTGTCTATGTTAAAGGAACCCGCACGAAGACGGAAACCGACAGCTTGGGAAACTTTGAAATTGTGCTTCCGGACAACTACCCGGAACAGGAAATCATGCTGGTCGTAAAAGCAAATGGCTGGGAAAGCGACACCGAAATAACCGTCTCAAGAGGAGCGCTTCCGGTGAAAGACCTGGTCATCAAAAAAAAGGCAGTAGTAGTTGGCGAAATTCAGATAGTGCGGTACAGGAAAAAGCAATGGTGGCAATTCTGGAAGGGGAAACGCTAACCGATAGCGGAGCAACCAGGCTTATTTCTTTTCTTTTACCGGCAGGTAATATTCACTGATCATTATAATTTGCTTTGATTCGTTAAAGTCCAACTGATAAAATTTATACGGATCGGCTTTTGCTTTGGCAAAAAAGCGCTTTTGCAATTCGCTGATCGCGATTTTTTCATCCTGGATTCCGGAACTATAATACCGGAAATCAGGAGCAAGCCTTAGATTTATTGATTTTTTGGAAATACAATCTATAACCGATTTTTCTACTTCCTGCCCTTGCTCGTTATTGTAATATTCCCGTCTGACACTCACACAGCGAAAACTCAGGGACTTACCATGACCATTACTGAGGATTAAAATCCGGGTGGCGACCGTTCCGTTATTGTTCTTTACGTCTGTTGTACAGTTACATTGCGCTTGAGCACTATTTCCTAAAACAAAAGACAAAAAAAGTGTCAGGTATATGGATTTCATCTTTTTGAGATTGTGAATATTCTTTTTTTTACGCCGGTTAAAACAGAACTTAAGTTATAACCGCTCGATATCATTTTATCAAAATCATTTATCGAATTTACGGCTTTTCTTTTCCCGGCAATTCAAAAAACAGCGAACCAACCACACAAAAAAAAAGAGCAATATCCATTGACCAAAGACGCTTTATACGGCTACCCGGGCACCGTTAAGTCCTTATAAGGATCTATCGTCTTTATAAACCCGTGTTCATCGTATTCCATTTTTGCCACCTTGATACTGCGTAGATGGGTTATACCCTTACTTAAACTGCTATCATGGTAAAACAAATACCACGCTCCTTTAAATTCGCAAATGGAATGGTGCGAGGTCCACCCGACTACCGGGTTCAGGATTCTTCCGGCATAGGTAAATGGCCCGTAAGGATGGTTGCCTATGGCATAACAAATAAAATGGGTATCGCCCGTTGACCAGGAGAAATAATACTTCCCGTTGTATTTATGCATCCAGCTGGCTTCAAAAAATCTTCTTTCGCGATCACCTTGCAATAAAGAAGTGCCATCCACATCGGTAATGATCACATCCCGCGGCGATTCCTCAAATTCCAGCAGATCACCGGTAAGCCTTGCCACTTTTGCACATAGGGCCGGCTCATCATCTTTTGGCAAATGCGCGAAGGGATTTTCAGAATCCTCCGCGTTGAAGCTACCGCTCCGCCAGCGTTGCAGCTGACCGCCCCATATGCCGCCGAAATACATGTAGCAACAACCGTCATCGTCTTTAAAGACAGCGGGATCTATCGAAAAGCTGTCTTTAATGGCCTGCGGCTGTGGCTTAAAAGGTCCGGTAGGTGAAGCGCTTGTGGCTACACCGATTTTAAAAATGCCATCGTAGCCTTTTGCCGGAAAAAACAGGTAATATTTCCCGTCTTTTTCGGTGGCATCGGGCGCCCATAACTGTTTTTCGGCCCAGGGTATATCCTTTATATGCAAGGCCATCCCGTTGTCAATAGCCTCCGAGGCAGGGCTGTCCATTGAGATCACATGGTAATCCTCCATAGCAAAGTGGCTTCCCAGGTCATCAAAGGCATCGCCTGCATCTATATCATGCGAAGGATAAATATAAATCTTGCCGTTAAAAACATGCGCCGACGGATCAGCGGTATATATGTGTTTTAGCAACGGCCGGGAAATGGCTTTCTTTTCCAGTTCCTCAAAATTGATATGGTCAACACGTTTTTCCGGCATATGATTCAGGTTTAATTTTATGAATTTCTTTTTTGTCGGAGGTCATTTTCAATTTGCGCCTCTGTTTTTTTATCAATCCTGTAAAAGCATAGCAAACCGACTCCTGTTAAAAACGGGATCGAAGGAAAAACGCTTACAAGCATTTTTACCCCGTTAACCGCAGCAACGGGTTGCGCACCGCCATTAGGAACATATTGATACAGGTCCAGTATCCATGTAAGCAACGCACTTCCCAGGCTCAGGCCTACTTTCAGTCCCACCATCATCGCAGAAAAAATAATAGCAGTGGCCCGGCGGTTATTCTTCCATTCACTGTAATCTGCAACATCCGCAATCATTGCCCATAACAGGGGAATGGTAAGCCCGTAAAAAAAACCATGCAATATCTGGGAGATGAACATCAGCCCTATAAACCGGGGCGGATAGCAAACAAATGCCAGGATAAACAGGGTTGAAATAAAAAGACAAATGCCAAACACATCCCGCTTCCCATACTTGTCGGCAAAACGTTTGGATAGTGTAATGCCCACAATCATAAAAATAATTCCACCGGCATTAAATAAACCAAACCCCGCAGACACGGGATCTTCTCCAAAAAAATCCATCCCGATTTCCGACAGAAACTGAAGAATGGGACGCAGAAAGATGGTAAGCCGTTCTTTGTCTACATAGTTTTTAAAATAATAAACGTAGGCGCCGCCTTTCATCGCCAGTGTCACAAATACCAGGGTTGTAAGGAGCAGCATAATGATCCAGGGTCTGTTTTTTAATAAGTCCTGCAGATCCTGTTTCAAACCAGACTTTTGTTCAGGCTTGGGAATAATACGTTCTTTTGTGGTCAGAAAGGTGATGATCAGCATTACCGTTCCGATAACGGCCAGCCAGGTCATTACTTTTTCTATGCCGGCCGCCTTACTGCCGCCACCGGCCCTTTCGATTATAGACAACATAAATACCTGAACAAAGAACTGGGCAAACATAACCGCAACAAAGCGGTAAGATGAAAGGCTGTTGCGTTCCTGCATGCTGCCGGTAATAACGCCGCTTAATGCGGAATAGGGAAGGTTGTTTGCGGCATAGAACAACAGTAATAGCGTATAGGTAACAACGGCATAGATTAGTTTCCCTTTATAGGAAAAGTCGGGCGTACTAAAAGCCAGTATAGCTATAAGGCCCAGGGGAACCGAGGTCCAAAGGATCCAGGGACGGAATTTCCCCCACCTGGAATGCGTTCTGTCTGCCAATGCCCCAATGACAGGGTTAAAGCCAAAGGCGGCAACCAGGCCCACGATCAGCATCACCAGTGAGGCGTGCCCGGGCGATAACCCATAGATATCTGTATAAAAATAGGCCAGGTAGGTCATCAATGTCTGAAACACCAGGTTGGCAGCCAGATCACCCAGGCTATAGCCTGCCTTTTCCATTACAGAAAGATGCCCGTTTCCGGCAATTCGTTTTGTAGTCATGCTATTTATTTAAAAAGTTTTGAACCGGACCGGTTATTTTTCTCCAACGGCCAATACCCTGTAATAGGCCGGCTTGGGCCTGCCCTGCCTGTCAAACAAAAGCGGGTAATTGGTTCTTCCGGGTATGGGCCAGTTATTGAGCCAGCTCTGCCCATCATGCACTCCCCAAAAAGTAACACGACTGATCTGCTGCTTGTACTTTACCAATATTTTAAACAGCTGTTCATAATCCTTTGCCAGCTGCTCCTCCAGGGCTGCCGGTAACCCATTGGGATAGGGATTCATTTCCGGGTCCGACGCAAATTTCTGACTTACCTCCGCGCCGCTCATATTTTTGGGTCTTGGAAGTACATTAATGTCCAGTTCTGTAATCGCTACTTTAATGCCCAATGCGGAAAAATCGGCGATACTTTGCTCCAGGTCCCTGAAAGGTACCTGTCCCAGGTGCCAATGCCCCTGTATACCCACACCGTCAATTCTCGCGCCGGAGGCCTGTATCTTCCTGATCAATTCAATTGCGCCCCTGCGTTTTGCCGGCTGCTCGATATTATAATCGTTATAATACAAAAGCGTTCCGGGCGCTGCTTCCGCAGCGAGTTTGAATGCTTCCGCAATATAAGAAGGGCCCAGCTTTTCAAAGAAGACCGACCGGCGCAGCGTGCCGTCTTCGTTCAGCGCTTCATTCACTACATCCCAACTGTTTACCCGGCCGGCGTATCTCGACGCAATGGTATGGATATGTTGCTGCATAAATAAACGGAGCGAATCAGGGCTTTTAATCCGGTGCACAAAACCGGGCAATTGACTATGCCAGATAAGCGTATGTCCTACAATGAACATTTGCCGGCGGCTTCCATAGTTTACGTATTCATCCGCCAGTTTATAATCATACCGGTTCCATTGCGGATGTATGGCTTCGCATTTCATGACGTTCTCGGGCGTAATGGCGTTAAACTGTTGCGGTACCAATACGCGGGCACCGGCATCCCTTTCCCCGATCTGACCTGCGCTAAGCGCTGTACCGATTAAAAAATCATTTTTAAAGGCTTCTTTCAGGCTTGCCGGGGCACGACCTATCTTCCGGTTGCCTGCACAGCCGCTGATCAAAGCAGCTATTATTAAAAGAGACCATTTTCTTTTCATAGAAGATCCTGTTTTTTTTAAAGCTATCAATTATTTTATTACCGTTAACCGCTTGTTGTTTTTGCAGACCTGCACCTGCCCAAACAGGGGCCGAACGTAAGACTGTTATCACGGATGCCGTCAAAACCCTATACTATTGCCGCCATCGACGGGTAATACAACTCCGGTTACATATTTTGCAGCATCGCTTACCAGGTAAAGCGCTGCACCGGCCACATCACCCGGCTCACCCATCCTTCCCATTGGCGTGCGGGCAAATACGCGCGCCTTGCGATCCGGATCGCTGTTCAACGCTTTATCCGTCATGGCTGAATATATAAACCCGGGCGCTATGGAATTAACCCGGATCCCCCCAGGCGCGAGTTCCACGGCCATTGCTCTTGTCATTCCGTCAACAGCCGCTTTGGCGGCACTATATGCAATTACCCTGGGGATACCATACAGGGCGGCCATAGAACTGATATTGATAATGCACCCGGTTCCGGCCGGCAACATGTACCGGATCACCTCACGGCTCAACGCAAACACGGCATTTACATTGGTGCACATCACGTTTTGGAATTCTTCATCGGTAACGGCTTCCATATCCTTCTTCATATTGATCCCGGCGTTATTTACCAGGATGTCTATGTGCCCAAACGCTTTTACCACCTCATCAACAAATGCGGGAATGGCTTGCAGGTCCGTTACATCAAGTGTTCGTGCGTGGCATAAGGCTCCGAGGGCTTTTCTGGCCGTATGCAGTTTACCGGCATCGCGCCCGGCAATAATGGTTTCAATGCCGTTTTGAAGGAATGCGGAGGCTATGGCATAGCCCAGGCCTGAACCTCCACCCGTTATTACCGCAATTCTGTTTTCAGATCTCATACATGATTCATTATGATAGATACCCGCCAACCGGGAGATTTATTTTTTACCCAACCCGATAAGGGGCTTTTTCTTTAAGGATGATCGCCGAACGATCAGACCCGAGTTGATGATCACCGTATCGATCTGTCTTATATCGCTTGCCCCCTTTAAATGATTGATGAGCGCCCGGGCGGCCACCTCTCCCATTTCGATACCCGGGTAGTTTACGGTAGTGAGCGAAGGTTCTATCAGATGCGCAATGGCGTCATTATTAAATCCAACTACGGCTATATCCCCCGGTACGGCTACCTGGTTTTCCTTTAATGTTTTGATAAAGGCCGCCGCAACAAAGTCGTTGGTTATAAACGCACCGTCTGGCATCGGCTGCATTCCCAAAATCTTTTCCGCGGAGCTGATCCCAGCATTTTCGCTTAAATTATCAACCATCACCAGGTGGTCTTCAAAAGCCAGTCCAGCCTCATCCAATGCAGCCCTGTATCCTTTGAAACGATCGGTATAAACATTCCGGGCCAGGTTGGAAGTTACATGCGCGATACGCCGGCAACCCTGCTCAATTAAATGCCGGGTAGCTTCGTAACCGCACCGGTAATTATCAATCACAACAACCGTATTGCCCCGCACCCGCTCCACCCGGTCGAAAAAAACAACCGGTACGCCCTTATCCGAAAACCATTTAAAATGGTCATAATTCCGGGTATCGAATGCCAATGATGCAATAATACCGTCTACCCGTTTATTGAAAAGATTCCGGGCATTCGCTACCTCTTTTTCATACCGTTCGGCCGAGTGAGCAATGATCAGATCATAACCGGCTTCAGTGGCGATCTTTTCTACACCAGACAATACGGCATTGCTGAAGTTACTCTTCAGCTCGTGAATCATAAAACCAATCGTATTGGTTTCGCGCACACGAAGGTTCCGGGCAAAATGATTGGCCCTGTACCCCATTTTTTCAGCAAGTTCGAAAATCTTCTTCCTGGTTTTTTTACTTACAACAGGATCATCTTTTAATGCCCTGCTAACCGTTGCAACCGAGATGTTCAGGCTGTCTGCAAGGTCATAAATAGTAATCTCTTTCTTTTTAGACATAGAAGGCGTGCTTGTTAAAAATAAAGATAAAATACAGCTGCATCATACCCCTTTTATACCGATGCTCCCGGAATCCAGCTCTCCGCGCTGTTGTTGCACAGCTGTGCACCGCTGATCTTTTTATGGACAATGCGTCCATATCAATACTCCATAACATTGAAATGACTTAAAATAATTGGGTAACGCATGCGATAGCAGTCGTTTTAATGATCCGTATTACGCAGGACGGTACCTGATCGACAAGAAACCAGCAACTGCAATCTAAAGATACCTGTTGATCATATTCTCCAGGTATTCCTGTCTACCACTAACCCTCGGCGGCTCGCCGGATTCAATAGCGTAGGCATGTAACTCCTCGAGCGTTAAAGCAGCTTTCTCAAACGCGCTGCCTTTTCCTGTATCAAAGGATGCATACCGGTCTTTACGCAGTTGCTTATAACCGGAACTGCTCAATATGGCATCCGCAGTGATCAATGCCCTGGCAAAAGCATCCATACCGCCAATATGCGCATAGAACAGGTCCTGGGGGTCGGTAGAGGTCCTGCGGATCTTTGCATCGAAATTGATGCCGCCTCCCTGCAGCCCGCCGGCTTCCAGAAAGATCAGCATGGCTTCTGTAAGTTCATTAAGATTGTTGGGAAACTGGTCTGTATCCCACCCGTTCTGGTAATCACCCCGGTTCGCATCCAGCGAGCCCAGCACCCCCGCATCGGCCGAAACCTGTAGCTCATGCTGGAAGGTATGGCCCGCCAGGGTAGCGTGGTTGACTTCTATATTTATTTTGAAATCATCCAGCAGGTCCCATTGGCGCAAAAAGCCGATCACGGTTTCGCTGTCGTAATCGTACTGGTGTTTGGTTGGCTCCATGGGCTTGGGTTCGATGAGAAAAGTACCCTTAAAACCATTGCGTCTTGCATAGTCTTTTGCCATATGCAGGAAGCGCGCCAAATGTGCTTTCTCCCGTTTCATATCCGTATTCAGCAGGGTCATATAACCTTCCCTTCCCCCCCAGAATACATATCCATCACCGCCCAGCTCAATAGTGGCATCAATGGCTGTTTTTACCTGTGCTGCCGCATGCGACAATACAAGAAAATCCGGGTTGGTGGCGGCCCCGTTCATATAGCGGGGATTGGAAAACACATTGGCAGTTCCCCATAGCAACTTTACTCCGCTTGCGGCCTGCTGCTGCCTGGCATAGTCCACCAACGCCTGCAAGCGGCGGTCGTTCTCCCTGATATCGCTGCCATAATCTACCAGGTCCACATCGTGGAAACAATAAAACGGCAGCCGCATCTTAGTGATGAATTCAAAGGCCGCGTCCATCTTTTCCTTTGCACGATCCACCGGATCTGCCTTTGCATTCCAGCTAAACAGGTGTGTTCCGGGTCCGAAGGGATCATTACCGTCGTTGCAGAATGAATGCCAATAGGCACAGGCAAAACGGAAATGCTCTTTTAACGTTTTTCCGGCCACCACCCGGTCTTCATCATACCAGCGAAATGCCAGCGGGTTATCAGATCCGGTTCCCTCATATTTTATCTGCGGAATACCCTTGAAATATTCTTTACTACCGAATAAAACGCTCATAACTTACTTATTTAAATTTTTTGTTTGTATATCCATTTATTTTTCACCTTTCCCTCTTCTTCACGGTGTTGCCGGGCGGCAGGCAAATACCCGGGCAAGCTCCCTCAGCGAACACCGGTACTTATCCGAACCAGGCCCGGTATATTACTGATACCCGGGATTTTGATAGGCTTTCTTTTCGGCATCTGACAGTTGCATCCGGTCTATTTGACCCTGCGGAATCGGCCGGAGATAATGGAAGGGCTGAATATTACGCGTAACCGTTGCAGGCGTATGATCTGTTGCATTTACCCCCCCGATCCGGTAGGTAGCGGACAGGGCTGTCCATTTTTGTGTACGTACCAGGTCATACCACCGGTATCCCTCACCGAAATATTCACGGGAGCGTTCTGCCAGGATATAATCGATGTCGATGGTTGCGGGTGTTGCAGCTGTCATTGCGGCGCTGTTATCCGCAATCTTTTCCTTATTGCCATTGTTGTCAAACCGCCATTTACCGGCCCTTGCGCGTATCACGTTGATTAATTCCCTGGCAGACTTGCCGGGCTTTACAGCAGCACCCTTAACTGCGGCTTCAGCAGCAACGAAGTATAATTCTGAAAATTCAGCAATATTAAAGGGGCGGGTTGACGCTGCATTGGGCTGGCCCAAACCACCACCATTGTCTGTTCTGTAAGTGCCCAATTTCCAAAGGCCGGGGTGCCGCAACCGGCTGATGCCTTCAGGTGATATTACGAAATCGGCCCGGCCAGGCAATACACCGGCTCCTACATTGCTTTTATAAACCGAATTGGAATAATCGATTGCTGTTGCCGGCTCATTATTCAAAAACGTTAAAATTGCTTCGCCCGGGTTCACCTGCATAAAGTTTGCATTATACAGCGGCCCGCTGATGCCCGCCTTGTCCCAGTTTCCTCGGTAGGTGGTAACAAAGGTACCGTCGTACCGGGAGTCGTTTACTTTATCGGCAAAGGTTTTTGTAAATACATCGATCGGGGGCGCCATGCGTGTCCAGGGCCGGCCCAGATCCTGCGTGGCAGCACGCTGTACCGAGCTGACGGCAGCCCATGAAGAGGCGCTGGAGCTGCTCCGGATATTGGTATAGTTCCAGGTCATCATCCAGACTGCGAAGTTGTCTGGCGCACCGCCGCTGCCATACGTAAGACTGCTGCCATTATAAAGCTCACTGGTTTCCGTATGATCGGCGTATAAAAGCATTTCACTATTCCGGTCGTTCGAGCCAAGATGTACATCATAATAAGTTGGCTGCAAGGCAAAAGGGCCTGGATTATCGATGGCAAACGCCGCCATGTCGTAGGCCTGCTGAAAATACCATTGCGCATCATGCCCGTTGGGATCAGTCCTTGTTGCTTCCGGATAGGTAGGTATATTGCCGGGATTCTGCAACCACCAGCCATAAGTCAGATACGCCTTCGCCAGGTACAAACGGGCCAGCGTTTTGGTAGCGCCCCCCTTTACACGTCCCGCATCGGGCAGCTGATCCACCGCTGCTTTCAGATCGGGGAAAATGGCCTTTGTATATACTTCCGGAACCGTGTTACGCGTTGATACGCGTACAGGATTGATATTAAAGCGCAGTTCCCCGCTTCCCAGGTCGAGCGGAACGCCGCCGTAGGTTTGCACCAACAGGAAATAATCAAATGCTCGAAAAAACTGTGCCTCTGCTATCAATGCAGCGGAAAGGCCCACGGAGTTTGCGTTTTCGATAATACCGCTCGCCGTATTGATGCTGGCAAATGTATTGTCCCACACGATACTGGTAGGAAAACTGGTGGGGGTAATATTGCCTGCACCCGACATATCCATATCCTTAAAATTACCGTCTGCACTCTGCGCCCAGGTAGCTTCATCCGTACCGGTGAGACATGCATTGTAATAATAAGCCTGTCCGTATACCCAGCGCAAATTGGCATAAAGCGCCGTAATGCCTCCCCTTACGCCTTTTTCGGTTTTGAAATATTCGGGAGTAAAGGTGCTGCGGGGTTGTTCGTCCAGTATCCTGGAGCAGCCGGCAAGTACAGCACTAACCAAGAGGATACCCCATATTTTTTGTAGCCGCATCTGTTTCATGTGTTCTGATTTTTAAAATGTCAGGTTCAAACCCAATATATAATTTCTTGTAGCCGGTGTATTGGTACCAATCGTAAGAATTCTCGATTGATAGGAGGCTACCGCCGCATTTTCATTTCCATAGGAATTGGTTTCCGGGTCCATGCCCGATTCCCTGTAGTACGGAGCGAATAAAACAAACGGATTCTGAACGGTGAAGTAGGTTCTCAATCTTGTTCCGGTGTTTTTCAACAGGCTGTGATTAAAATCATACCCCAGGGAGATGGTGCGCAGTTTTAAAAACGAGGCGTTAAAGTATCCAAGCGTACTGCCGTATTTGGGATTATCGCCGCTAAGCGGCCCTGCCGGGTTGGGATATTTTGCGTCGGTATTTTCCGGCGTCCAGTAGTCCACCTTCACATTATTATTCCGGGAGGTGAGGGTATTTAAATACCCCCCGGATCCGTACAGCGTGCTCACCAGCAGCCCGCCGCTTTTAAACAATCCCACCAGGCTCAGGTCAAAACCCTTATAGCCCACGCGTGTGTTAAAGCCGCCTTCCAACTTGGGATCCACATCCATGATCTGCCGGTCGTCTGCACCAATCGCCCGTTCCGGCGTGCCATCCTCTTTATACCCGCCGGTATATTTTACTTTGATCATTCCTGTTTTTCCACCAGGCTCCAATATATTCAGGTAGGGGTCCCCCTCCTGCCATAAACCAATTTTTTCATAGTCGTAAATGGCATTAATATTATGGCCAACAAACCAGGCATTCCCCACATCGCGGGTTTGTCCGGAGGCCAGTGCCACCAGCTTGTTCCGGTTGGCATACAGGTTGAAGCCGGCATCCCATGTCCATCCGTTCCGGTTGTCAATAATGGTACCATTCAGGCTAAACTCCAGTCCTTTGTTTTGCGTACGTCCTATATTCGCGGTATAATTGCTAACCCCCGAAGTAGGCGGCAGATCGAGGCTTAATAAAAGATCCTTTGTATTGGTAACATAGTACTCAATCGTACCCGAGAGCCGGTTGTTAAACAACCTGAAATCCAGGCCATAGTTATACGTTTCCGAGTATTCCCATCCCAGGTTGGAATTCGGCAATTGCGTAACATAATAACCGGTGGCATAGGTGTCGTCGCCAAAATTATAGGGCCGGGTACTTAATTGCCCCAGGGTAGCATATGGGTTAATGGCCTGGTTCGAGGTTTGGCCATAACCGGCACGCAGTTTCAATGCATTCAGCCAGCTTATATTTTGCATGAAGCGTTCGCTTGACAGATTCCAGCCCGCCGATATCGCAGGATAGGTATGCCGCTGATGCCCCCTGGCAAGCCGCGAAGAAGCATCAGAACGCAATGTGGCCGCTATCATATACCGGTTGTCATAAGCATACATCACACGGCCCATCCATGACATAAGCCCCCACATATAATAGCCCTGGTTATTGGGGTCTACCGTAATTTCCCCATCAGCACGGCCCAGGTTATAAAACTGGAAATCTTCCGCCTGGATATCTTTTGCCGACATAGAGGATCGATTGTATTTCTGCTGTTCTGTAGAATAAAGCGCCGTAAGGTTAATATTGTGTTTTTGTGCAATTGTTTTGTCGTATGTAAGCAAATTTTCCAACGTCCAGTGATAGGTATGCGCATTGCTGATACCGGCAGTGGACACCGTAGCAGGATTTATGGCATTGATACCCTCACCTGTGAAATTGCCGTTGTTACTCTGTATAAAATCAAGCCCAAGATTCATCCGATATTTCAGCCCCCGGATCCAGGGAATTTTTACTTCCCCGTACAATGCGTTATAGGTTGCAAACCCTCTGGTCTCATTCAGCCAAAGCCCCTCCCGCTGCAGGCGCTCCACAATAGATCTTGTTAGTACATAGCTTTCCCCCAGGGAGGTTTTTACCGTGCGTTTCAGGCTTCCATCTTCTTTGTACGGATTGGCAAGCGGCGAATTGGCAAGCGCGCCAAATAACCCCAGCTGGTCGCTCTCGTTTATACTGTAATTATTATTGGTTGTAAACCCGAAGCGAAAATATTTGCCAACCTGCTGATCCACAGCTGACCGTATCGAATATCGCGTGTAACGTTGCGTTGGGATCACACCCTGGTTCCGGTAGTACCCAAGCCCTACATTGTAGCTGCCCGATTCAGCACCGCCGGTAAGGGTTATATCATGGCTGTTTACCGTGCCCGTTCTGTACAGAAGCTTCTGCCAGTCTACATTTACATCATCTGCCTCATCGACCCCGTTGGTAAAAAGCCCGGCCGCTTTTCGCAGCGCTGCAAACTCGCTTCCATTCATCATGGGGTACCTGGCAAATACCGTTTGCGCTCCAAAATACGGATTATAAGAAAGGGTGGCCTTTCTTCCGGTTTGACCCTTATTGGTGGTAATCAGTATCACACCGTTTGCGCCCCTTGAACCATAGATGGCCGTTGCGGATGCGTCTTTAAGCACATCAATGCTTTTTATATCATTTGGATTCAGGTCTGCGACAGACCCCGGAAAAGGGATTCCGTCTAACACAATGAGCGGGTTGTTATCCGCCGTTAGCGAGCGCGTTCCGCGGATCCGGATCTGCATGGCAGCTCCCGGCTTAGTAGAAGTCTGGTTCATTTGCACGCCCGCCAGGCGCCCCTGCAATGCCTGGGAGATATTGGGTGCCGGCACCTCCCTCATTTTATCACCGCCGATGGATGCCACGGATCCTGTAACCGCTTCCTTCCGCTGTGTGCCATATCCCACCACGATGATCTCATCCATTTGCTTTTGCAGCGCTTCCAGTACGACCGTAACCTGGGACTGGTTTAAAACGGGCACTTCCTGCTGCGCATAGGAAACAGCGCTGACCACCAACACGCCTGTTGCCGGTGCTTCAATTCTAAACGCTCCATTTTTGTCTGCATTTGTGCCAACGGAGGTTCCCTTTACCAGGATGGAAGCGCCGGATACCGGCCCGCCTTCCGCATTGGTAACCCTTCCGCTCACCCGGATGGTTTGCGCTGAAGCAATCCATGGGGCAACGAGTAAGGCCAGCAGGTACAGCAAGCGTTTCAGCCGGGTTGCCGGCGTAGCGTAGAAACCGCAAATCGTTCGTTGTTTTCGAAGTACTTTTTTCATTCGTAACTATTTATTGATTTGATCGAATGCCAGCTTTGACAAAAAATTTTCATTTCCTTTCGGATAAAATGAACACTTTCCCGTGCCGGCTTTATCCGGTTATTCTTTTTCAAAGTAGTGCCCGCCCCGAAGGTTTGGGGAAATTCGCATAGCTCATTCTGCTTTATGGGAAAAATATCCTGCGCTGCATTTTCGTTATCATCATTACCTGTTCAGAAAGCGTGTGTAAAAAAACCTGGGCCGGAACGTTTAAAATAAACCGGATGTCAATCGGTTACAACCACCCTTCCATCCCTGACGCCTTTTAACTGCAAGCATTTTGTCCAATGGCCTCAAACGGGTTTTTGTCACTGCAAGCCTCGTATTATGTAATCGATTACAATTTTAACTTAAAAAAATGCTCCCGCGGGAGTCCTGTTGTTTGTCACTTGTTCCATTCCAAAAATAGAGCGCCCGTCAAAAATCCTGTTTAACAAATGTTGAAATCATTGTAACAAATGTTGAAATCATTGATCAACAAATCATAAATCCCTGTTTTATTGCACATTACAATTATTTCGACATCTGCTAACCGTTCAGAGATGAACTGCAAACCCTTAATGCATAGCCGGCCCCAGATGAATTGCGCCCGAACGAAGAAAAACAACCAGCAGGATGCGGTCCCTTGCCGGAAAATCCAAACTCAAATAAACCGCCAGTAGTCGAAATAAAGGATACCGGATGCCGCTTTTCCTTTACAAACGAAGTAGATATTGTGAACGCCAGTTATTTTTTTATCGAGTTTTATCTCCGGCAAGGCCCAGCGGTCGCTGCCGCCGGTCATTGGAACTTTTAGTATCCCCGCCAACGGCCCTTGCAGGCTATCGAGCCTTATTTCCATTGTAACGCCGCTGTTATGCGTGGTGCCCACCCGGGCAGAAAACGCTGATGCGCCCCGGCTGCCGAAATCTACATTTTGAACGCTGCTGTAGGCGCCGTTGTTCGTTGCCATAACAAAAACTCCTACTTTTTCATTTTGCAGCGCCTTCATTCCCTCGGACCAGGATATGGTTTCGGCCTGAACCAGCTGGTAAGGATTGAGCGTAGCAATACCCTTTTGAATTCCGCCCGTCATTTTAAAGGGCGTTATCGATCCGTCCTTATTAAATTTCAATTCTTCTACGCAAACAGACCGGTTAAAACCACTCCCCCCGGGCAAGGCTCCGTTATGATAGAAAAAATAGGTCTTGCCTCTGAAATCGATCACTCCCGGATGATTGGTGAATGATTTGCCCTCCGCAGGCATGATAATGCCGCCATAGGTCCAGGGCCCCCGGGCGCTTTTGCTTGTAGAATAGCC
This sequence comes from Niabella agricola, assembly GCF_021538615.1. NCBI lineage: Bacteria > Pseudomonadati > Bacteroidota > Chitinophagia > Chitinophagales > Chitinophagaceae > Niabella > Niabella agricola. The sequence goes on along the minus strand of NZ_JAJHIZ010000002.1, from coordinate 599,514 downwards.
TATAAATTCCGGCAACGGCCCTCCCGGCCAAAAAAGATAATAAAGGCTGTTCCGTTTATACAGCCACGGTCCTTCTTCATACTTTGCGGGTCTTTTGGGATCCCCCTCCCGTTTTCCGAAAGCGGCTTCCGTCATCGGCACTTCTATAATAGCTCCCGAGTAAGAGATCATGTCTTCATTGAGTTTTACATACTTCAATTGGGGATTGCCCCAATACATATGCGCCTGCCCATCATTGTCGATAAAAACAGTCGGGTCGATATCCCCCCAGTCGCTTTGCACCAACGGCTTACCCAAAGGATCATAAAAGGGACCGAAAGGACTATCGGCGACAGCCACCCCGATGGCTCCGCGATTATTAACTTTCGAGATCATGGGCGTGTACAGGTAAAACCTGCCGTTTTTTTCAACGCATTGTGCGGCCCATGCATCGCCTTTTCCCCATTCGAAATCCGAGTACGACAATATAATGCCGTGATCGGTCCAATTCACCATATCGTTGGTTGAATATACTTTCCAGTTATTCATTGTAAACCAGGTAGACTCATCTTCATCGTGCGTTGTATACACATAAAGCCTGTCGTTGTAAACCATCGGGGCGGGATCAGCGGTATACATGGTTTGCACGATAGGGTTCTGTGTGCTTGCGGCTATCCCGCAAAGCATCAGCGATAGCAGGAACCCGTTCTTCTTAAAAAGTTTCATTCGTATGTATTTTTAGTTCGCAGCTTCACTGCCGGAAAGCCACCCTATCGTGTATCGATCCGGAAATAGTCAAAATCGGCGTGTCCGCCAATATGCTTAGTAGCGTAATTAAACAAACCAAACCGGTATCCCATAAAATGAGGAATGGTATAGGCCATTTTTAATGGTGTGCCTACTGGATTCCATTTTTGTCCGTCAAGGCTATAAAAAAAGTTGGCTAAATCTTTCTTATTGGTAAAATCGCAGGTCGCTTTCAGGTATACTTTTTGATGATTTAAGGGTATGCGCGCCGCTTCTTCCGGTTTACCGGTTGTTGCATTTATCATTACAACAGCTTTTGAATGACCGCTGATCCTGACACCCAGTAAACCATAGTTCTTTTGCAAGAGACAAATACCGGCAAAATCACCATCTTTCATTCCGGCAACATCCAGCGCAGTAATGCCTGAAGATACCGGCCCGATCGTGCGCTGTGTTAGTGTATTTTTAGCCTGGAGGAAATCATTTTCTACCCGCCCGGCGGTTAAACGCAGGTATCCGCTTCTTGCATTCACCGACCACAGGCTGTTTTCCGGGTTATGATTCCATTGCCAAACCAGGGGCAAAGCCGGTTCCTCTTTTTTACGGGTGAACTCATCAGAAGCAACAATGCCCGGCATGAATCCTTTACTTGCCGGAAGATCCAATGTATCCGGCACTTTACCGTTTTCGTCTCCAATTACCGGCCAGCCATCCACCCATTTTACCGGCACCAAATAAGGTATCCGCCCCACTGCTCCATAATCCCGGAACAGGTAGGCAAACCATCGCCCTTCGGGCGTATCAATCAATCCGCCCTGCGCCACGCCTTTATCCTGAAGGCCAACCCTTCCCTCCCAGGGGCCGGTAATTTTATCAGCACGATGAATAATTACAGAGCGCTGTCCGCCCGGAGGCCAGGCAATATTAAACAGGTAATATCTGCCGTTCACTTTAAATAACTGCGAACCTTCTGCCGGCAGGCCACCGCGGGTTCCTTCCGGGATCGCAGGCAATGTAGCATTTTCAATGACCACGCGATCGGTTCCTTCCTTAATACCGCTAAGGTCATCTTTCAGTTCCACCAATCTTAATTTACCCCCGCCATATAACATGTAAATTTTACCATCGTCGTCAAAAAACAATGAATGATCATGCATCATGGGCTTAAAAGCCACCGCCTTCCACGGCCCCTTTTCTATATCCCTGGTTGAATAGATATAGGTTTTTCCCGTGGTTTGTGCAAAAGTAGATAGGTAATAAGTACCGCTATGATAGCGAATGCTGCTGGCCCATGATCCGCGGCCGTATGTACTTTTGCCGTTATCAAGATTCATTGCATCCACGCCCACACGGTTTAAGGTATCGTATGCATAACCAATTATTTTCCAATTTACGAGATCTGTAGATTTCATAACAGGCAGGCCCGGACTCATGTGCATGGTCGTACTGCTCATATAGTAGTTTTTACCTACACGCAGGATAGAAATGTCCGGGACATCGGCAAAAATGACGGGGTTGGCTGCCTGTTCTTTTACCTGTGCATAAAGCCCCCCAAAAGAAGCTATTAAAAAAAGGAGCGCGCTAAAAAAATTTTTCATCCGTGGATTTTTTAGTTTGTAGCGTGGCTGCGTTTCTTCCGGATAGAACGCCCTGTTTTTACCGGCCGCGAAACGCATTCCATATGCGTTCTTTTTACCATTAAATGAGTGGATCAGGGCTGCAGGTCGTTGCCCGAAGTAGCATACAAACCAATCAAAGCACCCGTAAAGCCGCCCGCGACGTTGGTTGAAAGAATATCGCCCGATACCGGCTCTCCGACATTTTGAAAGTTGATACCGCCTGTTGCATAGCTAAACGTATATTCATCCTGCTGAGAAGCGGCCACTTTTAACTGAAGCGGCTTCTTTATATCAATTTTTGTGCTGGCGATGACGGTTGACCGCACAGTACCACCCGGACGCGGAGGACCTGCCTGTTTTTCCCGCTCCGTTTTCGCCAATACCAGGTAATACCCGTTATCCTTTTTGGTAACTCCAAATACATAGTTAAAGGCTTCACCTTGATAACAGACGATACCCGCAAGATCTTTAGGAGACCCCGGTGTGTAGGTCATCGTTACCGTGGCTTCAAAACTGGCATGCTGCTGTCGGTGGAATAAAGCAGAAACCGGCGCTACGGCTTTAATGTTCGCCTCAAACGGCCTGATGCTTACCCCGCCCTTTGGAACAATCGTAATGAAATCCTCGCGCGGGCCTCTCATCGCGATCCACCTGTGGTCCAGATCCGGTGCTGTAAAAAGATCTGTGAACGTGAAGTTACCGTTGGGAAAAAATCCGCTCCGGCCGGTTTGGTTCCGGACACCATCGGGCATTTTCAATTTGGGCTTAAGCGGTACCAGTCCATTTTCAAAAACGGGATAAGTACCGCTCCAGTCTACCGGCAGCATAAAGGTTTCCCGGCCGGTGTTTACGCGATCTTTGGCATTGGGACGGATGCCCAAAAAAACGGCGTAATATTTACCGTCTTTACCTTCCACCAGGTCGGCATGACCCGCCCAGTCTACTTTATTTTTTCTTTCTTTAGAAAAATACCGTTGCGTAAGAATGGGGTTATTCGGTGCAGGCACAAATGGTCCCCTGGGGCTATCACTCATAAAAATCACTTCGCTATGCCAGTCGCCGGTACCGCCCTCGGCACACATCAAATAGTATTTTCCGTTTTTCTTATACATATGTGGTCCTTCGATCCAGATGGGCTTTTGGGATAGATCGACTCCCCCATCCACCAGCACCACATCAGAGCCCGGGATTACTTCATCTTTCTCCAGGTCATACGCCCATAGTTTGATGATCCTATGTCCGTTGTACAAAATCTTAGACCGGTCGGCATACTCATCATTATGTACCACGTAGGCCTTGCCGTCATCATCAAAAAACATCGACGGATCAATCCCGGGGAAATTGAGTTTTTTTACTTCGCCCCAGCCTTTAAAAGGATCTTTTGTTTTAACCACCATATTGCCGATGCCGCCCGCAATTTGCGTGGTGATCATATAAAAAGTCTGGTTGTGGGGATTGTATTTGATACAGGGTGCATAGATGCCTGCCGAAATACCGGCCTTATCCACTTTAAGCTGCGAGGGCCGGTCCAGAACATGGCCGATCTGTTTCCAGTTGACCAGGTCGGTAGAATGAAAAATGGGCACACCCGGGAACATGGAAAAGGATGAATTTACCAGGAAATAATCATCACCCCGGCGGCAAATACTGGGATCGGGGTAACAGCCCTGGAGAACCGGGCTATAAAATTCATCCTCCTTCAACGGATTACCGGCATAAACGGCATCGTTCCCGGTATAGGAAAAACGGGTAAAGACCGGAACGCCGGTGCCCATCGCCGCCGGTCCATTTTTTTTCTTTTGGGCGGATGCATCCGGCGAAAACATCAGCAAGGCTGCGAATATCACCGGCAGCAACCGGAACAAGTTAAACTTCATCATTATACTCAATTTAATAAGTGTTTTTTTATATCGAAAACAAAATCGTATTATTATTTACCTGGTGAATAATTTCAAATCAACCGCTGCGCCCATTTTTTTATACCCGGCTTCATTCGGATGCAGCCAGTCGTGATCATGCAGGTGAGGCAATATTTTCTTCACATCATCCGGATCGCGCATGATTTTATCAAAATCGATCACCGCATCAAATTTATCGGTAGTCCGGATCCATTCGTTTACCACATCTCTTGCCTGCTGCCGGAAAACGGTATCGTAAAAAGATTGCTCAAAAGGCAGGATGGTACAGCCATATACTTTAATGCCTTTCGCGTGGGCTTTATCCGCCATCAACGTGTAGGCCGCTATCAGTTCCTGTGCGATTCCGGGCGCTTCTCCCGCATTTTTGATGCCGCCAATATCATTGATCCCTTCCAGTATCAGCAGGTACTTAACCCCGCTTTGTGAAAGGATATCCCTGTTAAACCGGTTTAACGCTGTGGGCCCGAGGCCTCCCCGCAACACGCAATTACCTCCGATACCCAGGTTAAGCACCGCAGCGTCTTTTGTGGCCGCGTTGTGTAACAATCTTCCAGATAAAATATCCGTCCACCGGTTTTGCTTATTGGTACCAGAACCCCGTCCATCGGTAATGGAATTGCCTAAAACCGCTATGGCAAAGGCGCCCGGAGCGGCAATTACATCTATGCCGCTGATCACATACCAGTGATCGGTTTTAACGGCGTTCTTAAAGTCAACAGCAGTAACATGGTTGCCGCTAAGGATATAGGAGGTGGTGCGCGAGCCGGGGTGACCCGTGACAGCGGACGCTACCTGGCCGAAACAGGTCGTAACGGCCAGCCTTACGCCGGGTGTAAGTTTAAAAGATAAGGGATCGGAAAACACCTCGCTTCCGGGCTGTATGGTTACCGATCCGTTGCCGCCGAATTTCAGCAATTGTTGCGTGGAAGCTTCAATGCGGCCGCCTTCCCCAGCCAGGGCAATCGCTGTGCTATTGATCGTAACCGGTTGTTTGCCGAATATATTGGAAAAACGGAGGCGCAGCGTTTCGCCACCTGCTGATACACGTACGACCTGCCTGATCGTGTTATTGGCCAAACCAGGCGGTGGAGGCATATTATGGGCTTCTACGAGTTGTGGTGCTGCAGCCCAGGAGCCCACCCAGTTTGAGGGTTTTGCAGTGATCATCTGTTTACTGCCCGCGCAGGAAAACAGGATGGCCACTGCCCATATCATACCTAGCAGCCTCTGCCCTACTTTTATGTTCCCTGAATCATTCATCCTGTCTTATTTTATTCTGTTGCAATGTTCTTACCCGTTAACCCGAGCATTACCGCGGCATACCGTTTGCCCAGCTTCCGGTAACCCGCGGCGCTGAAGTGCAGCCGGTCACCGACACCTTCGCAACCAGCAGACGGAACAATATGGGCCGTAGGAATGGTTTGAGGCAGGGTGCGGATGATTTTATTCATGCCGGCGCAGGCTCCGTTCTGGTCTTCAGGTACCAGTTCACCGGCCAGCAGGGGCACTTCTTTTGCCGCAAGCCCCAGCTCCTTTAACAGGTTTTCGTATACCTTCTTTACCTTCTGCGGCCACAGGGTATCGCCTGTGTTTGATTCCCCCTGATGCAATAAAATACCTTTGATCACACCGTCTTTCTGCGCCAGCTTAGCCATTTCTACCAATCGCCGGTATGGATTTCCGCCATATTCCTGAATCATATTTTTCATCCAGCCGGGTTGTCTTGCTGCATAAGACGCACAGCTATCCTCGTCAAATAACTCGATCCGGCATCCGCCAACGGAAACATTGATCATGCCTACCCTTGTTTCAGGCGGAAGGTTTTGCACCATTGTTCTTCCGAAATAATCTGCCGGGCCAAGGCCGGTATAACAACGTGTAAGGGGTGGTACCGCCGCGTACCAGCTGCCCATTGTTCGTCCCCGGTTATCGCAGGTTACCGCCGCCAATACTTTAAAGCGATCACTGATGCCCGCACTGTCCTGCACCTGCGGCCGGGCAGCGCCCTCCATATTCGACTGCCCAAGGCATAAGTAAATATGAAAATTTTTGTCCTGCGCCCCGCTATTACCGGCAACAGCGATGGCCATACTTAAAAGCAACAAATACAATGTTCGTTTTTTCATATTGAAATAAATTTATGTAAGGTATACTGTTATCTGCCAGAAGTGCACGGAACAACAACGTCCTTAGTTTTTAAATAATAAAGGCGCCAGCTCATACAAACTTCTTCTCCAGGACTGCCATTCATGGCCTGTTCCGGGGGACATATATGAAACGGCAGGAATGCCGGCAGCCTTTAAATCGTCTGCCGCTTTTTTTACCCGGTCGGGGTTTTCGCGCCCGCCGGCGCTCAGGAAAATCAATTTCAGTTTTGCCCGGTCTTTAATATCCCCGGGGGCATACAGGCCGCCGCTTAAAAGCGCGTAGTGAGAAAAAAGATCGGGCCGGTTCAGGGTAATTGCTTTTGTTTCCATACCTCCCATGGAAAGTCCTGCCATGGCCCGGTTGGGCTGGTTACTTAGTGTACGGAAATGTTGATCAATATACGGGATCAGTTCGGCTGTTAAAACCGTTTGAAAATGTTCAATTTTAAATTCATTCATCCTTCCCCATTTTACTTCATTGGTCATGCCATAAGTCATTACAATAATGAAGGGCTTTATTTTTCCTGCAGCGATCAGGTTGTCCATTATTAAATGCGCCAGCCCCTGGTTGGTCCAGCCGGTTTCATCCTCGCCCCATCCGTGCTGGAGGTATAATACGGGATAACGTTTATGGATATCCTTTTCGTAGCCCGGCGGTGTATACACAAATGCTCTGCGGGACGTATGCGTACTTGGAGAAGGGAACAATATTTGTGATACATGGCCATGCGGCACTTCTTTCAGGGCGTAAAAATCCTGGTCCTGCGCGGGTATTTCTATACCACTTTCCCAACGGGTGGATCCAAAGAAATTTAAAGTTCCGGGATCATTGAATACGCCGCCATCGACGGTTACATGATAATAATGAAACCCTTCATCCATGGGACCGGCCGTAGTGCCCATCCAGCTTCCGTCCGCGGCCTTTTTCAAAACCGTACCACCGCTTCCGCCCAGTCCAAGATTTACTTTTACGCTATCGGCGCCGGGTGCCATAATCCTGAAGCGGGCATAACGCTGTGAGTTTACCTGCGGGTACGCCTGCCCCGGCTGATTGCGTAAAGAGGGTCTGAAATCTTCTATTACGGGCGATGCTGCGCCAGGCGCCTTTTCCCCGGGCTGGCTACCCATACCGGCATGGGTACCTGCGATGGGCTCAACCGACATTTTACGGTAGGCTGCAAACGTTGACGGGTCGACCGGTTTGAACAATAACTGTGCATACATATATAAACCGTTCTTCCAAACCTTAAAATCATGTCCGCCCGGTTCGATAAAATAAATATGCGGAACACCTTTTTCTTCCAGGTACTCGTGCGTGCGCTTGCTGAAACCTATCAAACCATCGCTGGCGCCGCAGGAAATGAATACCAATTTCAATTGCGCTTTTGCCCTCCCGGGATCGGGCAGCAAGTCTTGCGGAGGCTTTGTATTGGGGGCCGAAGAAAACCCTCCTACCCAGGCAAACCGATCCAAATTACCTAACCCAAAGTTCAACGATTGTCCGCCCCCCATCGACAGACCGGCAATTGCCCGGCTTTCACGATCTGTCCTGACGGGATAGTTCTTTTCAACAAAAGGGATCAGATCATCCAACAGGTCTCTTTCAAAAGTGGCAAATGCCTGTACTTTTGCAGGCTCCATCACATTACCACCGGCACGGTCATCCTTCATAGCCCTGCCGTTTGGCATCACCACAATCATCGGAACAGCTTTCCCACCGGCAATCAAATTATCCAGGATTACCTGTGGCGTTCCTCCATTCAGCCACTCGTACTCATCACCGCCAATGCCGTGTAACAGGTACAGCACAGGATATTTTTTGTTTTTTGAAAACCCCGGCGGCGTGTAAACCGTTACATTCCGTTCAACGCCAACGGTGCGGGAGGGATAGTGAACCGTATCCACCTTTCCTTTGGGCACGGTTTCCCGTAACTGGTCAAATCCCGCTGTTGCGGGCTGCACGGCTTCCTGGGCCGTCAAGGAATAACTGAGCAGCAGCATATAAACCGCTGGTAGCATTCGTTTCATATGTTTTTTTTATTTAGTAACATGGAAGAGGACTTTACCTAAAGATCTGTTTTTTGTTTGAACCAATCGTTGGCTGAGGTCCCAGATAAGAAGGTTTTAACCCACCCAGGTCCAACACCAGTTTTTGCAATACGATGCCCGGGCTTAGCATCCAGTAGCGCACCGTATGTTTTCCCTTGCCAAGGATTTTATGGTCCGTAGCTGTTATATTGATATTATCCGAAACCGTTTGCGCCCATTCCCGGCTACCTACCTTAAATTTATTAATGGAAACGATCTGCGGTACCGCGTCATCAATGGAAACCGCATATTGCAAGCCCCTCTCTGCATCCTGGTAATTGAGTGTTGGGGAGCAATAGACCTGTAACGTTGCGTTGCCCGCACTGGTGGTATATATATCATACTGCAGATGCGGTGTTTCTTTGGAGAGCCGGTCAATCTCTTTGGTCACCGGGAATGTGGTGATGCCATCGCCTTCCCGGCTAATGCCCGGTATTATTTTCCACTGCACCCCTGCGGCATCTGTTTTCCTGGTGAAACGGGTGGCTGAGATGGATACATATCCATCTTTTTCATAAAAAATATTCCCTCCTGCAGGTACCGGCGCCGCCGCTGTAACCGCGGCCCCTGTTGTTATGGCGGCTGCCCGCGCTCTATCCGGCACATATACCAGCTCCGGTATTTTTTGCACCCGGGGCTCCTGCCAGTAGGTATACCCTATATGGGTTTGCGACATCATGTGGTTCCACTTGCCATTATTGAGCTGATGATACTCCAGCGTAATTAAGGAATCATTCCTGTAAAATCTTTTTGCATCGTCTGCATATTTATTGGCCTGTACGTTACCCTGCTTTGCATCATACCGGTTCCGGGCAACAGCGGTGTACAGGTGCTGAAGATTGCTATAAGCCTGCACCGGGTGTAAGACCAGCTGATAAAAGGCAGCACCCTGCTCCTGCGGCAGTTTATGCTTTAACGCTTCGGCTTTTTTTAACAGCTGATCCCAGTCGTTTGTAATACGCGCTGCTTCATTATAATTTTCAATGCTATAGGTTGCGGCATCCAGTAATTCCGGCTTCTTCCGGGATGCGTACTCTGCATACCGCTCCAGCACTTCTGCGATCTCCTTCGCATGCGCACCTCCGAATTGCTCCCCGGCCCATTTTGTATAATAGGAAAACAGGTTGTCTTCGTTCCAGCGATGCACATTCCATGCATAATCCAGGAAGAACGATATGGGCAATTCCATCGGCTTCAGGTCGCCCACGTTTACGATCCATATCTGGCGGGCATTGTATGCATAAGCCCGGTGCATCTGCTCCCAAACCCTTGCAAGATTGTTGGTGTTGATCCATTTATAATTACGGGGGTCGCCCACATAATCAAAATGATAATAGACCCCGTACCCGCCCTTTCTTGGCGGATCCCCCAATTTGGGTAATCGGCGGATATTGCCCCAGTTATCATCGCAGAGCAGTAGGGTTACATCTCCGGGCACACGCATACCGGCGTCATAATAATCCTGCACCTCCTTATACAAAGCCCACAACTGCGGCGTTTCCGAGGCCGGCTTACCGGTTACTTGTGTGATGATTTTCCGCTGATCGGCCACAATCCGTTCAAGCAATTGAATCGCCGTGCCCTGTGTCATCGGTTCATCCCCGTCGCCCCGCATACCAACTGTAACAATGCTTTCGTGATCCCGCATATTTTCAATGCCCTTTTTCCAAAAAGTCTTTAGCCCCGCCTCGTTGGTTTCATAATTCCAGGCACCTTTCCCATAACGTTTCCATTCGGTTTGCGCGCGCAACATCGGCTCATGATGGGAGCTTCCCATTACAATGCCCCATTGATGGGCGAGCACGGGGTTCAGGGTATCATCGTCATTAAAAGCATTTCCCCACATGGCGGGCCACAGGTAATTGGCCTTTAAACGGATCAGCAATTCAAAAACCCGTTCATACATTTTATGATTGAACCCGCCAAATTTTTCTTTTGTCCATCCGCTCAATGCCGGCGCTTCATCATTCAGAAAGATACCCCGGTACTTTACGGACGGCGACGGATAGTGGTAAATACCGTTCTTAAAAAACAGTTCCGGCTTCCTTTTTACCGGAACATCGGCCCACCAGTACCAGGGAGAGACCCCCATCTTTGCCGAAAGCTCAGCCACACCATAGGCCGCGCCGCGCCGGTCGCTCCCCGTAATCACCAAGGCGTTTTGCACACCCGCTACCGGATTGCGAACCGTCTGCAGCTGGAAGGCTTCCCATTTTCCTTCCAGGCTGCGGGTATTTATTTTTCCCCGGGAAGCCAGCGTACGAATGGTTGCCGACCGCTCCACAGTACCGATCATGATTACATTTTTTAAAGACCCGCCAAGCCCGCTCGTTACCACCGGTCTTTTGCCGGTCACCCGCTCAATATCATCCTGCAGCAAACGTGCCGCTTTATGTACAAGGCTGTCTTCTCCTGCATCTATGTAAATAAAGGCGGCGCCATCATTTGTTGCAACCGGGAAAACGGTGGCCGTTTTCTTTTCAACAATCAACTCCTGTGCATATGCTGCTGCGGAAAGCAGTACAGCCCATGCTATAAGTGCATATTTTCTTACCATGATACGATTTCCTGTTGTTTTTCATTTTTACCTGCACCATTTCTTCCATCCTGTCTCTTCCAATATATTGCCCTGATTTTACAACTGCATCTTAACGGACACCATGCTGTTTGCAGACATCTGCAGCCTGAGGTTCTTTTTATCTTTTGTAATATAAAGGGCTGCAGGGGTCATATTATTGATGGCATTTGTTTCCACCGCAGCAGCCGCTGCCATACTTTGAGGTATTGCCAGTTCCATGATGACAGGCCGGTCGCCCTGATTTGTAAGTACAACCGTATAATCATCCGCTCCGGCGTATGCCGTTGCCAGCAGCGGGCTTACAGCAGAAGGTGTCATCGCGATGCGTGTTCTGCCGGTGGCATACTTTGCATAATGGGCGATGATATACCCGCGTTTTGTGATCGCCCCATTGGCCGCAGTATACCAGTCGGCAGGATTGTTGGCATCCCGGTCCTCACCCATAAAGCTATAATATCTTTTTAAATACCAGTACACATATGCATTTACATTGGAAGCCATGCAATCATGAATTTCCTGGGCCAGCGTTGTTCTTAACGAGGGCTCCCACAGCCAGTCGGGCCCCTTTGCGGTTTCATTAAACAGGTGCTCGGTTACCCATACTTCTTTTTCATGCTGTTTTGCAAGCGGGTAATCTGCGGAAGTTGTTTTGAAGTTAAACCCATATAAATGCGTGGCAACAATATCAAAATTGTTCACCGCCAGCGGATCGTTTAATAAAGGATCTGTATAGGATTTATTAAACTGCACGGTTTCGGCAGTCATCAGCCGGGTGCCAACCGCGCGCCCGTACCCTTTAACAAAATCGAGCATCTGCTGCGGCGTATAAGAGCACCCGTCGTATCCCACTTTATAATCGGGTTCATTCTGAACGGAAACAGCATAAACAGGGATACCCTGATCTTTATAATAATCTACATAAGACTTCAGGTGCGCAGCGAATGCGCCATAATTTGCAGGCAGCAGGTATTCCCCGTTCTGATTGCTGTTTACATTGGCCGACTTCATGGAGGGCGGAGGCGTCCAGGGTGATGCAAACAACAGGGCTCCGTACTGCTGCGCTCTTTTAGCGATGGCCAGCTCCCGGCTCCAGTCGGCGGGGTTGGGATAAAGCATCAGCCGCCCGATATTGAGCCCCAACCCATCCGGGCCATACAGCTTGTCAATATCGGCAACAGAAAGCTGTGAAGCGCCGGCCCAGGAGGCATTCATCATCCCCCCGAAACCGGTAATTTTCTGATACCGGATACCGGGGTTTAAAACAAACCGGTTCACACCGGAATAGGGTGATTGAACAATCACCATTTTCTCTTCTTTCCCGGTGGTAAGGTCCTCAATAAAAATCTCCTGTGTACGGCGCTCCTCGGTAAGATTGGGTTGTAACCGAACAAATGCTTCGCCCAGGATGCGCTGCTGCTCGACTCCGCCACCTGTTTCCCTTGAAAAACCGGTAATAAATCCGCCGGGTGCAGCAGAAAGCTTCCATTTTGTTTGCGACCACCGGATCCCAACCGGTATGCTGTCCAAAGCACCGTTTGCGGTAGTCTCAGCTGTTGCAAATTTTGCGTAGGTATTACCCTGCCCGTTGTTGGTGGCATCTTCCTTCCGGCATGCCTTAAAAAAAATGCAGGCAAGAAACAACAATGCTGCAAACCGGCCCCAACCGGCTTTGTACTTATAGCGCTTCATCATTTTATCCATTTATAATACAGTTTTTGAATGCCGTTATCCGCTTTCTCAATTGCCGGATTTCCGGGAAAGGGCTTCTGCAACGGCTTTATAGGCAAGCTTACGGGTATACTGCCCGGTCCATACGCCCACCGGTTCTCCCGGCCGCCAGCCGGAATCTGCAGGACTGTCGAGCGGGCTCCAGAGGGTAATGCCATAACGTTGTGCCGCGGGTACCAACTCAAAATAGGTTTCAAGAACATACCGGTACATTTCTGCCTGGGCCGCGTATTGCGCGGTTGTTGCATTGGCCATTTTTACGCCCCCCAGACCAATATCCAATTCACTTATTTTAACCAGCTTTCCGCTTGCAGCCAGCAACCGGAAATGTGCTGCAATCTGCTCCCTGCTGGTATTGATATCTATATGCATCTGGGTGCCGATCCCGTCAACCGTTGCGCCTTTACTTTCAATATACCGCACATACTCAATAAGGCCCCGGCATTTATCCAGGTTATACTCCAGGTTATAATCATTGATAAACAATTTGTCTGTGGCATTTCCATGCTGCCGGGCCAGGTTAAATGCCGTTACCGCATAATCCCTGCCCATATAATCCTGCCAGTAAAACTGGTCTGCGGCCAATGTTTTTCCAACACCGGTTTTTAATGCATAAGGACTGGCATCATCCATCGGTTCATTCACCACATCCCATGCGTTTACATAAAATTTACAGGTATCTACCATTGCCCCGATAAAATTTGTGAGCGCCCCGGTGATGATGGCATTCTTTTCCTCAGGGGTTTTCTCTGCGTTCCATTTTAAAACAATATTGTCGATGTAGTAATTACCGGATCCGGTTCCGGACCCCAAAAACAAGGTAAAACTGTTGAGCTCTTTCTGGGCTGCCGTCAGATTCAGGTTTGCGATGGGCAGCACAATTTTGCCTACAGCCCAAACATTGTCAGTAGCTCCAAAACCGGAGGGAGTGCTGTAAACGGTAGGGCTTGTACCCTCCAGGCCCAATCGCACGCCACTGCCAAACAGGCCTGTAGATCCGGTAGCGAGAAAATCAAGCGTTACAGATTGACAATTGCCCAGCTTTATACCCGCAGGCAGGGTAACGGGGATTTTGGGAAACGATTGATTTGCCGGTGTGGCAGCAGTACCAACATTCAATACCTTACCGCCGCTTCCTTTCGGATCGAGCACTACGGCAGCCGTGCTGTTTCCCGTCATCGGGTAGGTTCTCCCGATATCATCTTTTTCAAAATCGATTGCGGTTGTACCACTGGCCCCGGTGATGAGCCCGTTCAGGTAGGTTGCATTCTGGTTGGCATGCCAGGTAAGCGTATGTCCGTATACCTGCATACCTGCATCTTTAGCGGTTTGTAGCAGTTTGATCACCTTTGTAAGATTCAGGCTTCCATCGGCCTGAACGACCGCTCCATGCTTCAATTCATACCCCGGTACCAGTTCATCGAAATTGCTGTTGACCAACCGGTACATCACTGTTTTATTTACATAATTATCGAGCGACACTCCCACACCGAGTTTAAAACCGGGGTTTGAACCGGGGTTGATATAGGATTTGAGCCCAGCCAGTGAATCGATGGACTGCTGTACCAGGATCGTTTCCGGCATATCCGCTTCATACGTAAGCTGACTGAATTTAGCGCATGAGGCCAGCATTGCCAACCCGGCGCAGCCCGCCAATATTTTTTTACCTGAACCTAACATAATATAACGATATAAAAGATTAAACTGCTATTTAACTACCGGGGTGAAGGTTTCCATTGTAACCGCCCGGTCCCGCATTACCAATGTGTCTTTTGTAGCAATGCTGCCGCTGATCATTTTTGAGTCAGCCCCCGAACCTACAGTAATATCTTTATAGCCGACCTGGTAATTGAGGTAAAGCGCATCCCGGTCTTTATTACCCCAGCTGTTTTTTTCTGCTTTCTTTATAAAAGCCCCGGTTCCGGCAACCGTAAACCCGGTTGTGCCTGAAGCAATCGTGCAATTTCCTGAGTTATCGAATTTCAGCACCAGCGTACAGGAAAAGCTGTTGTTATTATGATCCTTAAACGTCACCGGGAATTCCAGTTCATTGAGCGACCTTGTGGTTAGCTTGTTTACTTCATCATACTCCACGTAGAGCGCATGACGGGTTACGGTTTTGTTCACGTCACCGGTCATCATATCCGTGCCGCGGCGCAGATAATTCCCATGCCACTCGTTTACGAATTTTACGGCGTACAGGGTAAAATTCCTGGAAGAAAGGATGGAGTCGGCGTTTACAAGACCTGTGATTCTTACCGGCAATACATACGTATTTTTAACAGCCCCGGGATCATTAAAAAAAGCGTCTGTAAGCTGCACTTCTACCCCGCCTGCCAGTGCGCCCTTGGGAATGGTGATACGGTTCCCGGCCAGTTGATAATAATGAGCGGGCAATGGCTGTATAGCATTACCGCCAGGGCTGAACAACATCCCAGTCCCCACCAGCGCTTCATCAATCACAAACGAAACGTTTATATCATTCCTTGCTTTATAGGCACCGCCCATTGCCGCGTATACCTGGAACTTATGCCGGTTATCCAGTGTATTATCTACGGTGAGGTCTTCTCCCAGCGTAATGGTTCTTACCGGGTATTGGTAGGGGAAATAGACCGTCTGATAATTATAATCCGGAAAATCGCGGTCTTTATTACAGGAAGTGAACACCGCCAGCAATAAAAAGGGTAGTATTATTTTTTTATTCATCCATGCTGTTTTTAAAGTTATGCGATCCTGCTCCATCATTGTTCATTTTTGTTTTATTGCCATCCTTTGTTTTGAACCAGCGCATTAAACTTCAGCACTTCACTGTTGGGTATGGGATTGCTGGTCATATACGTTTCAAACTTTCTGGTTTCCACATCTATAAAACTGTAGTTACTGGTATTGGTAATGCTTACGCCTCTTGCCGTTTCCCCAAGGTTGGCGCCCCAGCGGCGCAGGTCCCAGAAACGGATATCTTCGAAGCAAAGCTCTAACCGGCGCTCGTTCCTTATCAGCGCACGCATTTTATCCTTGTCGTTTTTAACCGATTCCAGGTAGGCGTCGCCATTGGCGGTACCGATGCCCGCCCTTTTGCGGATGGCTTTTATTACGTCGTATGCGGAATAGGCATGCCCGCCGGTACCCAACGGCCCCCAGGCTTCATTGGCCGCTTCTGCATAATTGAGGAATACTTCCGTATAGCGGATAATCGGCTTGATGTGGCGCTGCCCGCTGGTGGTGGTCGAGGTAAAGGTTACATTCTTATGGCAAAGTTTTTTAAGATAATAACCGGTACGGGTAGCGGTAGCCACTTTGTTCAGCCCGTCATTTGTTGTACCATCTGCAGCGGTATTGATCACTGTAGCGCTGTTTGCTAATGTACCGCCATTTACCAGGATAAATGTTTTTAACCGGGGATCGCGGTTATTATAAGGATCCGAAGGATTATAACCGCTTGCGGGATCCGTTATGGGATACCCGTTCAGCGCCGGAAATGCATCTACCAGGTTCTGTGTGGGGTTGATCCGCCCATTGCCAAACATTGTGGGTGGGTAATTATCCCGCTCAATGCCGGCATCATTATCCGTCCAGCTATTTCTCCAAAGAACCTCCGGAGGGTTAACGCCTACCGCTAAACCGGTGATCTCTGCAACAGCCGGATCGGTTCCGCCATACCAGGCAAGACCGTTTACCGCCAAACCACTGACCCCGTTTACCAGGTCTAGAATGGCTGCCGCATCATTGGCTGCATCGGCCCAGGTAGTGGTGGTTCCTCCTTTATAAGCCGGGCTGGCCGCAATAATGGAGGCCTTGGCCTTTACCGCCAGGGCGATACGGCCGCTGATCAGTCCGCCCCTGAAATTGTTCCCAAATACCCGGTTATAATCGGTGCGGCTTATATCGCCAAACCGGGCAGGTACCGTACCGCCATCCGGTATGTCGCCGTAATCAAACGGCAACAGCGCCGTGGCCGAGTCCAGGTCTTTATATATCTGTTGTAAACATTGCTGGTAGGTAGCCCGGGGCAGGTTCATGTTGGATTGCGGTGTTTGTGCACTCAGCAGCAACGGCACTCCCAGCCATTCACCGTTGGCGCCCTCTCCCCCATACAGTCTCAACAGATCCTGGTAAAAAACGGCCCGCAGCCCATAGGCCTCGCCGGTGATCCGGCGTGCAAACATAGCTGCAATTTTTTCATCGAGCGACCAGTTTACGGCGCTTACTTTTTCCAGCATCAGGTTGATGTATTGAATGGCCGCATAACTGTTGGCCCAGCGGTTGAAACCAAAAGGGATAAAGAGCGGCGACCATTGCCCCTGGGCGATCCTCAGGTATTCATTGGTATAATCATTGGAAACCGCATTGTCTGTAGCTACATCTGAGTGATACCAGCTGGTATTGGGCATGCGGGTATATGCATTACCCAGCAGGCCGTACATGAACCTTGCCTGACTGGGCATGAGCGCGTTTGGATCGTCCACCTGGCGGTTGTTCTCAATGGCCGGTTCAAAAAGATCTTTTTTACAACCGGTTGCCAGCAGGATGGCCGCAGCAAGCGTTATCCCTGTTATCTTGTTCATAATTACTTCCTTTATCAATTACGTAAGTTTTCTTATCATTTAAAACAGGGCTTTTACCCCCAGGTTATAAAAGCGGGCCTGCGGAGCGCTGCCGATATTCATTTCCATCAACGCCCGCTCCTTAGAAATGGTAAGCAGGTTGGCTCCGCTGATATACAAGCCCAGTTCTTTTACAAAGTGCCCTTGTTTTACTGCATCGCTAAGATCATATGAGAGCTGCACCCGGGCCAGATCAAAACGGTTGTCTTTGTACATCCAGAAATCGGAGGTAACAAAATTATTGGCCTTGCTCTGCGTGGTAAGCCTTGGGTAGGTAGCGGTTGCAGCCGTTTCCGGCGTCCAGCGGTTTCGCACCACCACGGAATATTTATCTTCGCCGCCGATCCAGTAGTAGGAGCCGTTCTTAACCCCGTCCGCCCCATAGCGGCCCACACCCAAGGCAAAGAGGCTCAGTTTTTTCCACTGTACCGTAAGATGGGTGCCGATGGTAAGCGGCGCGCCATACCATCCTCCGCGGCCTAACAATACCTGGTCGTTTGTGTTAATAACCCCATCCCCGTTCTGATCCCTGTATTTAAGATCCCCGGGCTTTACCTGGGCGCCCAGCGACTGTACGGGAGACCGGGAGATATCACCGGCGTCCTGGAAAAAACCAAGGGTTTCATATCCCCAGATACCATCCAGCACCTTGCCCTGCCGGTACTGGTATGGCTCATTGGCAATCTCTGTTCTTTTAACCGCCTTTGTGGTGTAATACGTACCATTGATGCCCCAGGTCCAATGCATGGCGGAAATTTTTTTGTTGAACGTAGCGCCAAAATCAAAACCGGTGCGCAGTTCTGCATCCCTGTTCACCGCAGCGCCAAAAACGGAGTTACCGGCCACGAACCAGCTGGGATCAATAACGGAGGCCATGGTAGTGGCGCTTACCAGCATGTTCTTCATTTTGTTTGCAAAGAAACTGCCCTGCAGTTTCAGGAACGTTTTAAAGAAAGATCCTTCAAAGCCCGCCGACAGGTTTTCAAGCCGGGGATAGGTCATACCCGGATTGGCGCCACCCTTTGCTTCCGTAACACGCCCGGAATATCCACCCCCGTCCCAGCCCCACCAGGGTGAATTATCATCTAACCGGTAATAGCCGGCATACATGTAATAGTTGGGAATATCCAGATCGGTGTTGATCCTGCCGGCGCTTGCCACCAGTTTGAGATCATCCACAACGGCGGTTGCCGCCTTCATAAAATTTTCCCTGCTGATGCGCCAGCCCAGTGAAACCGTTGGAGAAAATGCCTTACGTTTTCCTTCCGGCAGTTTGGCTGAATGCACCAGTGCACCGCTGAAATCGAACATGTATTTATTCCTGTAGCTATAACCCAGCTGCAAGCCCAGGTTTACGCTGCCCAGCGCGTGATAAACACCGGATGTGGTTTGCTGAAACCCGTTCGCCACCAGGAGCCCCGTCAGGTGATGGTCGCCTGCCAGGATATCGTCATAGCTGAAATACCCGGATAATGCCAGGGTTTGCCGGTATGTAGTTCCGTTTACGTTCTGAACCCCGCTTGAAGCATCCTCGCCATATTTGGTCAAAGATGTAATCAGGTCTTTGCCCGAATAATTGTTCCATACCGGTGCGTAGGTTGCATAGGTATTGTTGTACGACTGACTGTAAGCAGTACGATAGTCAATGGCAAAATCTGTCTGAAACTTTAATCCTTTTAACAGATTACGCAGATCCGCTCCCGCTGAAGTATTGAACTGGAACTGACGGCTCACAAATTGACTGTAGCCGGCCCCGTACATTGCCGCAAACGGGTTGGTTTGATCCAATTGTGTACCACCAAAGAAATACGTACCATCGATAATATAGTTACTGTTGCGTATCAGGGCCCAGGAAGCCTCATCCTCCTTTTCGAGAAAGCTAAGCGGGATCAGCGGCGCGTACCTGTTGGGGCGAACCGTTGCTGCGCCCTGCCAGAATGCAGCATTGGGACTCCGGTCGTCGTAAAATGTGGCGGACGCATCTATTTTACTATAGATAAACGGGTTGATGTTGACATCGATATTTCCCCGTACGCTAAAACGGCTGGTACGGTCATTATTTTTTCCTTCCCCGAAATTCAGGAACGAACCGCCGGTATAATAATTAATATTGGTATAATATCTGGCCCGTTCATTGCCGCCTGAAATTTCAGCAGTAGCATCATACCGGTTATAGGTTTTCTTTATATAGCGGGGATTATAAAAATTCAGATCGGGATAGCGATACGGGTTATTACCCGATGCGAAGTTATAAATATCGGATGGACTATACAGCGGCGTCATTCCATCGTTAACACGGGCTTCATTATACAGGGTCATGTACTCGGCCGCACCCAGGTACCGGGGAAAGCTTTTGGCAACATTTACCCCGGCATTCACTGTAATACTGGTTTTGCGGGTATTGGCTTCTCCCCGTTTGGTGGTAATCATAATTACTCCCCTGGCGGCCTGTGTTCCGTAAAGTGCTACGGCGGCAGCGCCTTTAAGAAAGGTAATCTGGTCGATTTCTGTGGGCATTACGTTATTGGCATCGCGGGGAATGCCATCAACCAATGTCAGATAACTGCCCATTCCCCACAGGCTGTTCCCGTTATACCCCGGCACCAGCGCTTCCATTCCATCGAGACTATATGTAAAATAATTTTTCTTCATCAGCGCTTGCACATTCACTACTTCTACTCCGGTGATCAGGTCTTCCTTTTGTTTTTTCCCAAACAGCACCGGCACATCCGCAGCTTCATCAAGTATGATTTCCCGCATGCCCAGAACGGCTTTTACATACCTGGTTTTGTACCCGGCAGCCGCGATTGCAAGTTCGGTATGCTCCGGTACAACAATCGTAAATGCACCGGAGGCATCTGTTGTTACGGCCGCAGCATCATCTGTTACGGCATTCACGCGGGCCGCTGCCAGCGGAAGGTTTCCTGCGCCATAAACGATGGCTTTGACCGTTATCTCCGGCGCCGGTTGGGCATTCAGCAAAAGCGGTAAAAATGCAAACAGTGCGAACAATACCACCCCTGTTTTTTTATAGTTCATTCGTTTCATGTTTATTTATTAGGGGATCAACGTTACCAGCCGGGGTTTTGAGGGAATTCTGCATATAACATAACGTCTACATTTCTTAAAGGCAGCCAGTAATGCTTTTCGGAAAACTGCCGTTCGAGGATCACCTGCTCCCGCAGGTTTGCGACCTTGTTGTTCTTTGAATTGCTTGTGGAAAATGTACCGGACCGGTCGAACTCCAGCGATGTTTTCAATGTATACGGACGTTGTATCAATAACCGCCAGCGGCGCAGGTCGTTAAACCGGTGCCCTTCAAACGATAATTCCACGGCACGTTCGCGCCGGTATTCGTTCCGGAAGGCATCCTGGGAAGCGAGGAATTGCGCGGCTACATGCCCCACGCCGGCCCGGTCGCGGATCACATTGATGGCATCGACCGCTGTTTTATTAAATGAAGGATCTTTACCGGTGGGCGCATTATAGCCTTCTGATGCCGCTTCTGCGTACATTAAATACACATCAGCCAGCCGCATATAAGGAAGGTGCACGTTCAGGGATTTATTATAGCTGGTACCCAGATCGTATTTATTTCCTGTGCGGGGAATGAATTTGAACAGCAGGTAGCCCGTACGGCTGCTGGTAGTAATGGGTACGCGGTAATCGCCACCGGTGTATAAGGTGGCATAACGGTATTTTTCCTCGGAAGGATTGGGAATGCCGGCCTCCACCATCTTGCATCCGTCGTAAATAATGTCGTTATAAAAACGGGGATCCCGCCCCTTCCAGGGATATTGCGGATCATAACCCGATGCAGCATCGGCAACCGATGCACTGTTAGCGGGATTAATCGGCAGGCCATTGGCCATCCCGTAATAATTTACGTAATTGGCCGTTGGGAAGAACTTAACCTCGCCTTCCCCGATCAGGAACTGGGGCTGGTACTGACGGCTGGTTCCATAGTTTGATGAATTTGCCGACCAGTAAGGCCCTCTGAATATCGCCTCTATAGCAGCGGCATTATTCAGCCCCACTCCTGTGCCTGGCATGGCCCAGTTTTCAAAATTCGTGTAAAAGTTCTTGTAATAATTTGAAAAGGCCAGCAAGCCATAGGTTTGCGACCCGTTTTTTACCTGGCCGCTTTCTGTATAGTTCAACAACTCTCCAAATGCGGCGGCTGCTTTTTTGCAATACTCCGTATTATATGATGCGTTACCGGTCGATTCCCCGTTCATTAAAGGGCTGCCGGCCCACAGGTAGTTCTTGCCCAGATAGCCCAATGCCATTATTCTATTTATGCGCAGCTGGTTCTTACCGGCTGTTCTTTGCCCGGCCACAGTGTTGTCCCAGTTCAGCGGCAACAGATCGGCAGCGGCACGGAAATCAGCTGCAGCCTTGTCGGCGCATTCCTGGTATTTAAGCCTGGGCAACATCAGCTTTTCATCACTGGGCAGCACTTTATCAATATAGGGCAGCCCGCCAAAGTACTGGATCAGCATAAAATGGAACCATCCTCTGAAAAATAGCAACTGGCCTTTTATAAGATCTCTCTCTTCGGGTGTGGCATCCGTCAGCTTATCCATATTCTCCAGGCCAAGATTGCATTTGCGGATGCCATACCAGGCCAGCGGCCATAACTTTTTGGTCATCCGGTCATTACCGGTATTCCAGCTATAACCGTCCATAAACCCGGCGCCCCAGCTGTCAAAACCTCTTTGCCATCCCCAAAAATCTCCGTTATCTACTTTTACAATAAAGTGAAAAGATTGCGCGGTTGACTGTATTTCATCCTCGCCCCAGTTCCAGGAATTGGTCCAGTAGGCATTGGTAAAATCCGGGATGCATTGATAGAGTTCTTCTGTAAATCCCTGGAAATTGGAAAAATTCTTAAACGCTTCATCACTGGAAATGATCGAACCGGGCTCCCGGTCCAGGTATTTCTTGCAGGACCCCAGTGCCGCCAATACGGTAATAGCGCCGATACAGCAGATGGTTTTTATATACTTTTTCATAATGATCATCGTTTTAAAAAGTGATATTAGCTCCCAGGTTAAAGCGCTTCATAGTGGGATACGCTCCCTGGTACGAGGCACCGCCGATGTTCTGTTCCCGGTCATCGGGCATTTTTGTCCAGGTAACCAGGTTGTTACCATTGAGGTAAAGCCTGATATTGTCGAAGCCGGTTCTTTTTATAAAGCCCCATTTGCTGGTAAATGTGTAGGCGATTTCCGCGTTCTTTAAGCGTATATAGGAAGCATCGTACCGGTTAAAATTGCCCCGGTAATAGCCTGCCGGTGTGGTTGACCAGCGCGGCATGGGCTGGGTAGGATCCTGGTTTGAGGGCGACCAGTAGCTTCCGTTGTCGTAAACAGTAAGATTTTTATTATTCAGGCTGTTGAACGCTACATCACGGTTTACATCGTTGACCGCATAAAACTGTATGAACAACGAAAGCCCTTTCCAGTCGATCCCAAAATTGACATTGTAGCTGTTCAGCGGCCAGTCGCCATACCCCCAGGGAATATTATCATTATCATCAATAATACCGTCGCCATTGTAATCAACAAGGTACAGGTTGCCCGGAAGTTTATAGTTATCATTCGCATTATACAAAGCACTTCCATAAAGCGCATCCCAGGTATTGTAATAGCCGTTGCTCACTTTTCCCCTCCAGGTGCCCACTTCATAGCCGGCCTGGTTCTGATACGCCGGCCTGAGTGCCGGATCATCGGCTTCGATCACTTTGTTTTGAGCATGTGTCATGATCAGGTCGGACCAGGCACGCAGGTTGGGGGCCAGGTTTTTCCGGATATGCAGCTCCAATTCATATCCCTTATTTTTTACTTCGCCCAGGTTTACCGGGGGGGCGCCATTGAGCGCTCCGAAATAGGAAGGAACGGCGCGGGCTCCGCCCTGTAAAAGGATATTGGTACGATGGTCCCAAAAGAGGTCGAACTTACCGGTAATAAATCCTTTGAGCAGTTCAAGGTCTACGCCGATATTGTACTTGGTGGCTTCCTCCCATTGCACATTGGGATTGCCTACCCGGGTCTCCCGGTACCAGGTATAGGTACTGGATTCAGCTCCCTCTTGGTTAATACCCATTATGGCATTACCGCCGCGGCTCCATTCGGTAAGGTAGAGAAACCGGGAGTTGCCGATATTATCGTTACCGGTGGTACCATAAGAAGCGCGTAGTTTCAACAGATCAAGAAATTTCAGATTTTTTAAAAACCGTTCCTTGGTTACAATCCAGCCCAGGCCACCCGAAGAGAAGAAGGCAAAGCGTTTATCCGGTGCAAATTGCTCCGAACCATTGTAGGCGCCATTGTATTCGACCGTATATTTATTGCGGAAACCATACGTGGTACGGAACACCCAGTCTTCACGGTAATGAGGGATCTCACTCCCGGTTGAGTATTGGTTACGGTTCATTAATCCCATCAGCGTTATTTGGTGCGCTCTTGCAATTTGCCGGGTATAGTTCAATTGCAGGCTGTAAAACACCCTGCGGTATGCGCCGTCAACCGTGCCTCCGCTCGCAGCCCATTTATCGAAGGACTGAAAATCGAAGTTGGTGGAATTATCATTGGCAAACCGGTATTCTGTAATTCCGGTAAGAGGGTTGATCCATTTGCGTTGCATGTCGTCTGCATCATTCAGCCCCCGGTTCCGTTCAACAAAGGAATTATCAAAGGAAAGGGTTCCGTTAAACTTCAGCCCTTTAACAAGCATATCGAGGTTCTGTTCCAATGTAAAATCCGTTGTGATGCGGGCGGTTGTAAGGTACTGAATGCCGCTTTTGCTTAATAACATCGCTGAGTTCTGGTAAGTGGCCTCGTTGGGAGCATAATACCCCCAGGCGCCATCCGAATAAACGGGTAAGAAAGCGGCGGGCGATGCAAAATAGGCCGCGCTCCATACGCTCGGCTGATCGGTGCCGGCATAAGGGCTTTTACGTACACCATAGGTGCCTGCCAGGTTTACTTTAAATACCGTACTGTTCGTGATCTGGAAATCGAGGTTGCTGCGTACGTTGATGCGATTAAACCCGAAGCCCGGCGTGTATCCTCTGCGGTTTTCGTACACTTTGAAGATATCTCCTTCCCGTGTATAATCGGCACTGGAAAAATATTTTACAAAACGGGTGCCGCCCTGTATGTTCAGGTTGGCATTTTGCGACCAGGTATGATCTTTAAACAATGCGCCGATCCAATCGACATTGGGGTACCGCTCTGCCTCCGCCGCATTGGCTGGATTGCGGTATTTATCCATGATGGCCCCGGGCATAATATCGGCCCAGGCTTCCGGCGCCCGTGGCAACTCGTATTCGATAACCGCGTTCCTTACCCGGAACGCATCGTAAGCATCCAGTTTGGCGGGTAACCTGGAGGGACGCTTCATAATGGTATTAACCGTGGCACGGATATCGGCTTTTCCCACTTTTCCCCTTTTGGTGGTCACCAGGATCACGCCATTGGCACCGCGGGAACCGAATACCGCCGTGGCCGAAGCATCCTTTAAAACGGTTACCGATTCCACTGAACTGATATCCAGGTTGGAAATGGTACGCTCCACCCCGTCTACCAGGATCAACGGGTCGGAACCATTGAGACTGCTGACCCCACGGATGATAAAGCGGGGATCCTCCTCCCCCGGTGTGCCCGATCCCTGGGCGGTGATTAACCCGGGAAGGTTTCCGGTAAGTGCTGCTCCCAGGCTGGTTACACCTCCCGTGCGCTCCAGTTCCCTGGCTCCCGTTTGACTGATTGCCGCCACCATTCCCTCTCTTTTTTGCCGGCCATAGCCGATAACCACCACATCTTCCATCGACTGCTGGTTGATGCTCAGCTGGATGAGCAGGTCCCGGGCGCTATCGGCAACGGCAATCGTTTTCGTGATATGCGATACAGCGCTGATGACCAGGTGGGCAGCGTTGCCGGAAACAACAATCCTAAACCGGCCGTTCGCTGAAGTGACCACTGTATTCCGGGTATTTTCCTCGTTAATGCTGGCTCCGCCCACG
This sequence comes from Niabella agricola, assembly GCF_021538615.1. NCBI lineage: Bacteria > Pseudomonadati > Bacteroidota > Chitinophagia > Chitinophagales > Chitinophagaceae > Niabella > Niabella agricola. The sequence continues at coordinate 574,076 of NZ_JAJHIZ010000002.1, read as the reverse complement.
GGCTCATTCTGATCACCGATCACTTTTCCGGTCACTATTACCGGTGTTTGGGCAAAGCCCGGCAGGATGTGGAATACCCCAAAACACAGCAGCAGCAATAAACGTTTTGCTGACTGGGGGAAGCAGTCTGATTTCTCATTGGCAATGAAAGAAGCAAGCATCATTTTGAATTTGAGTATTTAAAAAGGAGCCGGTCGTTGCAAGCTTTATCTGAATCGGCGTCTCAAAATGTAACCGATTACATTTTGAGGTTAAAAAAAACCGGTATTGAGCACATCCGGTCTCTAAGCAATTCATCTTTTCGCAGGTTCAACAATCGCTACTGCCGGAACGAAATTATACCCCGCATTCAAAAAAGGCTTTAAGAGATGTTGAAACAATTGTAAGAAATGTTGAAAAATGATTATCACAGATGTTGCACAGCCACTCATAAAACAATGATTATCAAATAATAAACACCAAAACCACCTTCTTTCCGGATCAGCCACGAAAGCACATCATAAAAAAGATACCGGAGAGCGCCGCTTTCTTTTTCCATTTTTCGCCTATTACGGATCGTCCTTTTGCCGTGCTGAAAAACCGATGGGCATTAAAATTTCCGGAATCGGTTACATTGCTGTTGCAATCTTTGCGGCAGGTTCCGGGCATACCCATATACCAAATTGCAGGCAGGCATTTATGTAACACGAGTCTGTTATAATGGATCTCCTCCATGCCAAAAGGCTGGCCTGGCCACAACGCTTTGCAGCGGATTCTTGTGTAAATGTTGCGGTTGCTTAAGCTGGCGGCAATGGTGTGCGTACCGATCGAAATAACACCCCCTTTTGATAACGGCGCTTCATTACTGGACCTGCCCGTTTTACACAATCACGCCGGGAACCGGAATGTGCGTGGCTTTGCCGCTCCTGCCTTACTGTTGGTGCAGGGGTGAAAGCCCCATGCGGCAGCTTTATCCTGCATCGCTGGGGAATACATGTTTTGTTTTGAACCAGGCTTTATTATTCGATATACTGGCTGGGCGATTTACCGAATTTTTCATGGAAACATTTGGAAAAGTAGGAAACGCTGTTAAAGCCCACTTCATCCGCGATATCCGTGATCGACCATTTCTTTTCCGCCAGCAGTTCGGCGGCCTTCATCAGCCGGATCGTCCGGATAAAATTGGTGGGCGACTGCCCGGTTAACGCCATCAGTTTGCGATACAGACCGGTACGATCCATATGCATATCGGCACTGAATTTTTCTACTGAATATTCCTGGTTTGACAAATTTGCCTGTACGCATTGCATAGCCCTTTCCATCAGCTCCTTGTCAAGCGGGTTGGTAGTAATCTGTTCTACTTTAACCTCTTTTTCCGTGTTAAACAGCTGCCGGCGTGCGTCGAACATCTGCAATAACTTGCGAATGCGCAGCCGCAGCAGTTCCATATCGAAAGGCTTTACCAGGTATGCATCCGCTCCTGATTCGTAGCTTTCAAACCTTGCCTGGTCCGAACTCCGGGCGGTAAGCATAATGACCGGCGTATGCGAGATGGCGATCTGGCTGCGGATGCTTTTGCACAGCTCATCGCCGCTCATCCCCGGCATCATCATATCCGTTACAATCAGGTCCGGCTGGTGCTCCAGCGCCATCTTCAGGCCTTCGGTTCCGTTTCCCGCTGTAATTACCGTATAGACACCCTCCAGTTCTTTCTCCAAAAATGCCCTTAGGCCTTCATAGTCTTCTACGATCAGCACTTTCTTTTTATCGCCTGTTTGGGGCCCGTTTATGTCGGCCTGCGGTTTATATTCCCTCACCGGCAACCGCACCTCAAACCGGCTTCCCTCGCCCGGATTGCTGACAACGGCAACTGTTCCTCCATGCATTGCTGCGTATTGCTTTACCATATATAAGCCAATACCACTGCCGGTATTACCATCGATCTGATTGACCGACTGATAGAACCGGTCAAAAATCCGGTCCTGATCTTCCCCCGATATCCCTACTCCGCTGTCCTCCACGCAGATCTCCAGCATACCGGTTTCCGTATTAAGGCCTGCTGTTGCCCGCACCCGCCCTCCTGCCGGTGTAAACTTAAATGCATTCGATAACAGGTTGGTGACCAGACGCGCTACCTTTGAGGTATCGATCCACATTTCAGTGGTAGCATCTGTTACCACGGCATCAAAGTATACTTTTTTCTCCTTTCCCTGCAATTCATATACGGCAAACAACTCCTTTAAAAAAACAAGACTGGTCACATATTTTAACTGCAGCACTTCTGCGGCCTCATCTATTTTTTTAAACGCCAGCAACTGGTTAATATGATCGAGCAGCAAATCTGCATTATTGCTGATCCGCTGCAGGTCGTCCTTTACCTCACTATCCGGCACCCGTGTTATCAGCGATTTTAAGGGCGTTACAATTAAAGTTAACGGCGTTCTTAATTCGTGACTTATATTCGTGATAAAGGCAGCCTTCGCATCTTCGATCGCCTCCTGCTGCTGCTTTTGCCGTTTCAACGCGTTGCGTTCTTTAACATAGCGATATAAAAACCAGCCGGCAACAAGTGCTAAAACCGCGTAGATCAGTTTTGCATAAACTGTCAGCCAAAACGGGGGACGGATCACGATCTCCAGCAACTTCGGCCGCGCTCCCCACACAATGCCATCGGCGCTGGCCAAAACCTTAAATAAATAGGTTCCCGGCGGAAGCCGGGTATATGTTGCTTCTCCGATGCCCGAACCCGATTTTTCAATACGCCAGTCCTCATCCACCCCTTCCAGCCTGTACCTGAAATAGGTTTTCAGCGGATTGATATAATTCAGGCCCGAAAAATTGATGCTAAAAAAATTCTGGTTATGGTTTAAAACAATCCTGCGGGAGCTTGCTACAGATTGTTCCAAAATGATCCTGCCATCATAGGCTGTTCCCTCCACAACCGGCCTCCCGAATAATTTAAAGCCATACAGTACCGGCGATAATATTTCGCTGGTTGAAACCGCAGCCTTTTCATTTAAAATATTCAGGCCGTCTATTCCACCAAAAAAGAGCTCTGTATGTGCATCGTCGGCATATATGGCGCGCTCGGAAAAAGTATGCTCCATCACACCATCATAGCGGTTATAATTCTGTATCATAAAATGATACCCGGTATCGGTCGCTATTTTTTTTATATTACTGATGCCCCTGGAAGTGGTCAGCCAAAACGTTTTATCTTTCCCCTGGGTAATGGCCTTAATATTCTTACTGATCAGCCCTTCACTGGTTCCAAGCTGGTATTGTTTTTTCTTTACAGGATCCCAAACATACAGACTCCCAAAGGAACCCATCCAAAGTAACCCCTCATCATCTGTAAAAAGGCAAATGAAATAATCCTTTACCGCCGGGTAATTGCGCGTATTGTTGTTTACGCTATCCGTTGCAAAATGGAGTGCATACGTTTCCCTGTCGATAAAGAACAGTCCCCTTGCCGAAATGCCGGCCCAATAACGGTTCCAGGGAATCACCTGCTTAACGTTGCTTACCACGGCGGCGGAAAACATCAACCTGTTTTTCCTTAACACCGGATCGTAGAGGTAAAGACCATTGTTAAGGGTGCAAATCCAAAGTTTTCCGTCTTCCGTTTCCGAAATATAACTTACGGGAATATCCAGGTGGCGAGCCGGATTCCCCCGGGAATCGAATGCATATAAGCCGTTCGACATTCCCACCCATATCATCCCCGATTTTGAACGATACAGGGCGCGGACATCCGAACCGGGCATTTTCTGCTCAAACGTACCGGCTAAAGCGCCGTTTTTCCAGCCGGCTGCATATAATCCATCCAACGCGCCCAGCCAAAGCTGGTCCGGCAACCGCAGGATGCTGTAAATGCGCAGATCATCCGTGCCGGGCTGCCGGAAAAAGCCTTTACCAACATTTGAAAAACGGCTCCTTGCCGGATGGTAATAGTAAAGGCCTTTGTTAAACGTGCCAGCCCAAAGGCCACCCTGTTTGTCGTACAAAAGTGTATATACTTCGTTATCCTCCCTGCGCCCGTCTGTGAGGGAAAGATCCGGGTAATAGCTGCCGGTGTCGGACCCGGACCGGAAATACCACATGCCCACTTTTGCAGGGATCCAGAAATTTCCGGAGCTGTCTGCCATAAGATTATTGAGCCAGTACCGGTCTGTTTCCAGCAACACCGTTGAACGGTGGTTCCGGGTATCAAACCGCACTAACTGACCCTTGCTGAAACCATTCCGAACCAGGTATAAATACGGCCCCACCACATTCACCCACAGCCGCGTCAGGTAATCCGGCTCGGCCTCCTTTTGAAAATGCTCCCGGTACATTTCCCGGCCCGTTACTTCATCCAGGCAACGCATAACGCCCGACCTGTAAAAGAGATATACCCGGTCCGGAAGTCTTGCAATATCAAATAGCTCATCCTCCTTAAAGCCGCTGCCGGATACGGTTTGCAAAAAAACGGACACCCGTTTATGCCTTTTGTTGTAGCGATACAACCGATCTGCCTTTGTCAGCACCCAGATATCGCCATAGGTATCTACGAAGAAGTTTGCGGGAGGCTCGGGAAACCCCAGTTTCTTCAGATATCCTAAAGGATTCGTTTGCCCTTTTTCTGTGGCAATGTTTATAACAACCAGCCGGTTCTGGTTCTTCACCCACAGCCGCCCTTCGGCCAGGTAACCTTTATATTGATAGGGCGTATATTTGGCAATATGGATCACATCTTTCTCATCCACATCAATGGTTCTGAAACCACCGCCGTTAAATACATTAATGGTGCTTTCTGTAAAAACAACCAGTCTTCCGTCAGGAAATTGTGACAAGTAGCGCACCTGGTCTTCGAGCAATTCAAACCTCCGGTCCAATGGGGCAAACACAAAATCCTGAGCCCAAGCAAAACACCCTAATAACAGATTTATTACAACTAAAGCAATCCTCATCGTCAATTTTCAAAACTTCATTTCCCGATCAAGCATTTCAAAGCCGCGGCGGCAGCTTCTAAAGCTTTTCGAGCTTTAGCTTTATTATGCAAGCAACCGACCGCAAAAGAATTTACCGATTTCCGGAAAACAAATGAAATCGATTGCACAAATTTAAGTATAATTGCTTTACAGACCGCAACCGGCTTTTGTTGATCGCAATGGCTCTGAACTTCCAGGCTTCGGAAACCATGGTGTAATAGTTGGTATGTAAATACTGCTTCCCCCGGTTGAAGCCTATACCGGGCAGAGAAGCCGGGTATGGTTTTGGTTTGTTACTGGGACGCTGAAGTCATCTGCTCCTGACGACGTGGTGCTTAAATCCAGGCATTTCGGATAATCGTTTTTTTGGCGAGATGCATCCTATGTACGATCCGTCAATACCCCATCCGGGCCTTGTTTACCTCGACTGCCCGGTTTCATTCCGGCACTGTTGGCAGCCAATGTTCCAGCAGGTATTGACAATTCAGCACTTTTTCATACAGGTCGGCCGGCGTATAGAAATAATGGTTCGAAGCTTCAAACCCCAGGCGCGGATCGCTGATTTGCAAGGCTGCCATCCGTCCGGCGAGTACCGCTTCCTGCTTTAACAATGCAGCAAGCCGGGCCTTGATATTCCGGCGGTCGGTAGCTGCTTCTGTAAGCCCATTCCGCAATACCGTAAATTCAACCTGGTTGGCAATGCTCCGGTAGTGTATGGAAATGGTTTCTATAATCTGGCATTCCGAGAACACGGCTTGCTGCTCCTCCGGAGACAATGCTATTTTTTCAGAAGCCTTCTCCACCTGTTGCACGATTCCGGCAAAGGCATCGCCCAACTCCTGTAGCAACCGGGTAAAGACCTCCTGCGGATAAATGGAGCGCCAGCTATTGATATCATCATAAGGCAGTCCCACCATTGTAGCCTTGTAGCCCGTAGGCGCCTGCCATAACAGGTTAGCTGGTCCTACCTGTAAAGGAGCCGTATAAACCACGCTTATGTGATACGGAAATTTGCTGAACGCTTCGCTGAACTGCTTCCATGCATGGGTTATAACCGAAGCAGCCGCACCGAACCTTCTCTCCGCCACCAGCCGTACAGCATCTGCTGCCGGCAGGTTTTTATCATTCCCCATTAATGCAACTACTTCCAGGTTCGGAGAAGGAAACCCTCCAAGCGTCCAGCCCAGCATCAGTCCGGACACACCTTCGGTCCGGAGCCGGTCAATATGGCCGGCTACATTGTACAAAGCGGGTATATAAGGTACGGCGCCTATTTCCCAGGAATTATTGACCTGTATTTTTGCCATCGTACGCAACCCATGCTCCTTCGCCAGCTTCCAATGGCGCTTTGCCCGCGGACCCGGTCCAACCGCCGAGATCGCATATTCGCCCACCTTACTTCTGACCCCTCCCCGTTCAATATCCAGCTCCCATTCACTTACACTCATCAACAAACTGCCTGTAGTTACCAGGTTTGGAATGATCGCCCCTGCCCAGTCTTCGCGCCAGCCCCAATCCCAAATGATCAGTTGGGGCCGCGTCGCTACTTTCCCGGCAGCCAAAGCGGTTTCGTAGCCCCTGCGAATACCCTGGATATAGGTATTGTTCAAAGCAGCAATCACGGTTCCGGGCCCTGCCGGGCCACATCGCGCGCATGCGCCTCCCTGGCCGTGCGACCAGCAGTTGGTAGGGTTTTCAGAAGCGGTGATAGAAAAAAAGCCCGCGATTGAAGGCGCATGTTCCACTATTTGTGCTATGGCATTTTCCAGGTACCGCTGCACTTCGGGGTGACTGGTACAAAGCGCTGTCCCCTGGCCGCGCAGCCCCGGGTACTTTTTATAAAAAGCTTCAGGTTGATGCCGCGGCTCATTCAGGTATAAGTAAATACCGATACCGTGCGCCCGGGCACGGTCCGAAAGCCGTTGCAGGTTTTTTAACCGCTGCTCCCAATGTTCACTGATAGAGGGATCCCAGGGAAACGGCGTAAGCTTACTAAGCACAATATGCATCCAGATACTATCCACCCCGGATGCTGCAAGCCGTTGCAGGTAAGCATCCGGGTAAGAATCGATCGATGTATTCAATAGCGGATCGCCAAACAGCGCAAAATAAGGATAGGTTAACCTGGGAGTAAAACCCGCTGTGGAAGCAGGCTCCCCGGGCATGCGCTCCGCTTTAAACGGCGCCGACAGCTCCTTTATAAAATGAAAATACGGCATCTGTACTTTCGGCAATCCCTTTGGAAAGGCCTGCCGCAAAAGCCGCGAAAATTGCCGCTTCACCTCCTCCGGAATTTTCGCCAGCTGCTGATAACGGACCGGTGAACATTCGGGTTTGAGACTGCCCAGCTTGATGTAAAAAAAATCATCCTCTTTTAATGTAAAATCCATTTGTGCTTCATCCCAGCCCATCAGCGTTTGCAACTGGTCATTGGGCAGCAGGTGCCAGTTCCGGCGCACAACCGTTAAATAGCTGCGCTGCCATTGTTCGTCTGTAACTTCCGGCGCCGGCGGCAATCCCATAAACCGGGCGATCTCCTCCAATTGCCGCGGGTTAGCGGCCACGGTTGCCGCCATCCGCTCCAAAGGTACCAATCCCCAGTTGCGCCACACAAACGCATAAAGGGCATTGGGAAAATGCCTGAACTCAAGCGCCCTTTTTCCTGACTGTTTGCCGGCAAACGTTTGAAGCGGCACTCCCTGTAAAAGAAAAAAAACACCAAGTGCTGAATTAGCAGTAAGAAACTGACGACGGTTGATCAGGAACCGTTTACCGGGTTGCATCATTTTTTATCCAGTTTAGAATCGCTCGTATTTATCGGCATTTACTATAACAAAAAACAGTTGCTGTTTAAAGGCAGCCCTGTATCGGTTTTGTGGCAAAGTTAACCAGTGATGCCCGTATTCCCTAACCTGACAGGGATCGCAGCATGGCGCCATCTTCCATTCCAACACTCCCGGCAAGCACAATTCGGGTACCCGGTCTTTCTGTTTATGTTTTTGTCCGGATGCCCATTAAAGCCAGTGCCGCCAGCACAATCAGAAAGGCGGCTGACTGGTAGATGATGCCTAACGAAATATGCGCATCCCGCAGCGCTCCACCAAAATATAAAGCGATACCACCGATCAGTGTTCCGCAAAAATTAAGAATCCCATAGCCGGTAGCACGGTATTCCGCGTCAACAATCATGCTCAGTATGGGCATCGTGTTCGTATCCGTGAAGGACTTGGTAAATGCATATACAACAAAGCATCCAACCGCCACAAAAAGCAGGGACGTATAACTGGCCAGGAAAATTGCCGGAGCTGCTATACACAAGCCGATTGCCGGCACCCATACCCGGGCTCTTTTATTGATCTTACTCCATTGATCGGCCAATACCCCACCGGCAAGTACACCGAAAATAGCGGCAGTAAAAACATAGCCCGTGGAATAGATACCCGCCCTGGTTTGAGACAGTTGAAATTTTTCCTGAAAATACGTAGGCAGCCATCCCACTACCAGCCAGGCCATCAAACTGACCAGTGCAAAGAAAATAACCAGCAGTATATACGATCTTTGCCCGAAAAGCAGCTTCAGGGTAGCTATAAATCCCGGGGTGGATCCGCGCTTTTCTTCATCAGGCTTCGGCTCACGCGGAGCATCTTTCAAAATAAATAACAATACCAGGGCGTATGCCATTCCAAAAACGCCAAAAGCGAAAAAAGCGGTATTCCATTGATGATTTTCAGCGATCCATCCCCCCAAAAAGCCCAGGCTTTGCCCGGCCATAATACCCGCCATATGAATCCCTGTAGCCAGCGACCGGGTACTTCCTTTATGATAGTCCATTATTAATGCCAATGCCGCCGGAATATAACAGGCTTCACTTAATCCCATTAATGCCCTTGTAAGCAACAATTCATGAAACGAGGTTGCAAAGGAGGTCATCCAGGTTACCAGCGACCAGATCAGCAAACTCACCAGGATCACTTTGCTCCGGCTAAACCTGTCGGCCAGAAAACCGGCCAGCGGGCTAAACAAGCCATATACCCAAAGAAATGCAGCTGTTAACAAACCGAACTCTGCATCTGTCATCGGAATTGCATCTACGATGGACCTCCGCATGGTTGTGATCATGGTTCGATCTATATAGTTAAGCATTGCGATCACAAACAGGAGTCCCACCACCATCCAGGCTTTTGCCGCCATTGTTTTACCCGAACCCTTCATAAACGTTCTATTATTTTAAATCTTTCCAGCTGATTGCTGCCAAGACGATTTTCAAACATCTCTTTATAATTCCGCTAGTACTTCTTTGGCTACCTGTATAGCAGTATCGATTTCTTCTTCTGTGTGAACGGCGCTGATATACCAAAGCCCCCGGCCAATAACCCGGATGCCGCGGTCGTGCATGGCTGCAACAAACCGGTTTAATTTTGGCTTATCGGTTTTCAGCGTATCGCGGTAATCCCGCATTTTTTCCAGATCCGTAAAGCAGGTATTAAACATGGGCCCGGGGCCGTTTACGAATAAGTTCTGCTTACATTCACGGGCAGCTTCCGTCAATCCGGTCATCAGCCGCTGCCCCAGGGCAAACATCCGCCGGTAGGGCTTGTCTCGTTCCAATACCTGTACAGTAGCCAGGGCTGCAGCAATCATCGGGCAACTGGAATTCATGGTTCCGGCATGAATCACCACCGACTGTTCAATCGGCTCCATCCATTCACGCCGGCCAACAACGGCACTCACCGGGTAACCGCTTCCCATCGCCTTTGCAAATACCGACAGGTCGGGCGTTACATTAAAATAGCTTTGTGCGCCGCCCAGACCGAGCCTGAAGCCGGTGATCACCTCATCAAAGATTAACGCAATTCCATAATGATCGCAGAGTGCCCTAAGGCCTTCCAGGAATCCTTCCACCGGTTGAATACATCCGTTATTACACATCACCGGTTCAGTGATGACGGCCGCAATTTCCTGATGTTGCTGTTCCAGGGTCTTCTTTACCAGCTCCAGATCATTCCAGGGCAATATAATAAATTCGTCTCTTGTATTTGCGGCAATACCCGCCGACCAGGGGTGGGCTGCCGGCTCTTCCCTGCTGCCCAATGCCTCCGGCGACGGAGTAGAAATACCCCAGGCTACATCATCGAGCCAGCCGTGATAATGTCCCTCAAAACGCAAAAACTTCTGTTTTCCTGTTTTAGCCCGGGCCACACGGAAGGCCGTTTGAACAGCTGTTGAACCATCAAGACAAAAGCGGATCAATTCAGCGGATGGAATCAGGGCCGCCAGTTTTTCGGCCAGCTCAATTTCCTGTATATGCTGGCCGGCATAAAGTTGTCCCCGTTCTGAATAAGACCCGATGGCTGCTAACACTTCCGGATGCGAGTGCCCCAGGATCAGGGGCCCCTGGCTCAGTGTAAAATCCAGGTACACGTTACGATCTACGTCTGTAATCCGGCTTCCTTTTCCCTCCGAATAAAACAACGCGTGCGGATGATTATATTTTCTAAATTCTGACGAAACCCCTCCTGCAAGCACTTTTGCGGCACGTTCTAATAATTGTTTTGAATGCTGATACCTGCTCATGTCAACTTTGTTTAATCGTTATTTTAATCCGTCTTTATTTTGAAGTTCCCCGTTGTTATTGTAGCGGGAAACATAAAACAGTATTTGTTCGTACACCGGGGCCTGTTTCCCCGTTAATAATAAAGCAGGCATCATTCCATTGTACGGCAGGCGCCGTCAATCTCATTTCGGTTTTTGGAAGATCGCCCCAAGCCTGCCATCGTTTTACTCGCGTATCAAAGGCCATCACACCGGTTAAAAAACCCGGGTGCGTCAGCGGATCTTTATGTTGTGCGGTTTGCTGATCCAATCCGCCGGGGAAAATAATGTACCGTTCCCGGGCAACCGGTGCCGGTCCCGGGCCTGCGGCCACTCCCCGCGGCATTGCGGGCAATTGCTGCCACCGCCCTCCGGTAAAAACTCCTTTTTTATATGCCGGCACAAACCGGTATGCATCTGCCAGCACTTCCCGCTCTTTATTTTCCAAAAGCCGGATACCGCTGAATAAATAAAACTGGCGATCAAACGCAGCTGCTACAGCATTGATGCGTTCCGGGCCTGGCCAGGGCTCCAGCCTGGTCCATTTATTGCATTTCAGATCCAAAGCAATAAAGAGCCGTGCAGGACTTCCGTCCGGATTTTCCATACCGCCCGCTATAAAAAAAATATCATTCACCACAGCACCTGCAGCATTGGCCAATGCATAGGGCATCGGCGGCAGTGTGTCTATGACCACATCATTATTTTCAACACGTAAACGATACACTTCCCGGTGGTGCTTTTCGGAATCACTTCCCCCGGCAATAATCAGGCTGTTTCGATAGGTGCCATATACCCCGTAAGCCAGCTTTACGGGCAATTTGGTTTTTGCTTTGATCCATTGCCCGCTCTCTGCATGCAGCAGGTAGATCTGATCATACCAAACCTTCGCCCCACCCTGCCAGGGACGCCCGTGCGGAAAATTTGCACCACCAGCGGCAATAAGCGTTCCGTTGCTTAAGCCGGCAAACATCCCGGCAAACCCTTCTTTGTCGGGAATGGGGGCAACCTGTTTGTTTATCAGCATCCTTCCCGTTTGTGCCTGTATAGCACCGGTCTGCAACAACATCACCATCCAACTAATTTTTAAGATCAATCCTTGCATAAATCATTATTAAAACTACCAACTCGTCCAGCCCCCGTCTACCAGCAGGTTATGACCGGTCACAAAGGCCGACGCATCAGCCGCCAGGAAAATGACCGGGCCTTTGATATCTTCATCACTGGCAAATCTTCCCAACGGCGTCAGCCGCTTATAATTTTCTGTAAACTCCGTTTCTCCAAACGTTTCGTTCACCCCCGGGCCATAACCACCCGGGCTCAGGCAATTGCATCGAATATTAAATTTCCCGTAATAGTTAGCAACCCATTTTGTAAACCCCACCATTGCCCATTTATCATAGGTGTAGTTCACGGGACTTGTCATCCCCGTTTCCCCGTACACCGGAAAATTTGGACCAACCGCGCCTTGTATGGAACCAATATTGATGATATTACCGGCTTTTCTACAGCACATATCCTTTAATACTTCTTTTGTCAGCAGCATCAGGCCTGTGGAGTTAACGGCCTGTGCACCTTCCCATTCGGCCTTGCTCATTTCGTCCAGGTTTTTAAACCCTTCCCGGGAAACCGCGTTATTAATCAATACATCAATTTTTCCAAAATCACGGATGACCGATGCCACAAAACTGATGATCGATCTTTCATCTTTCAGATCCAGCTGCAGGCCGGCGGCTTTCAAGCCTGCTTCCTGCAGCACTGCCGCATATGCATTGCATTCCTCAAAATTCCGGGAAGCAATGATCACCTGCGCCCCGGCCTGAGCCAGGGCCAGTGAAACGGGCTTTCCGTAAAGACCGGCGCCGCCTGTAACCACTGCTACCCGGCCCTCAAGACTAAATAATTGTTTCATATTTCTATAATTTCCATGTTCTGGGAGCCAGTAAATTTTCGGGAACATTGCGAAAACAGGCTTTGGCCTTCTCCAATACTTCAGCGGGAATTTTCCGGCCGGTCAACAGCCCCGTATTCTCTTTTAGCTGTTGCAGGGTTTCTGCTCCAAATACGATACTGGTAATCCCCGGCAGATCGCGCACATAACAAAAACAAAATTCGGCAACACTCATGTCGCAGGCTTTTGCGAAGGTGCCCAATTGTTCAATAAAATAAGCCGCGGCCTTCAAATCGCCGGTAAGTTCTCCCGGATGCCGCAGCAACAGCCCTTTAAGAAAAACGCTTCTGGCAAAAACAATCTTTCCTTCAGCCGCCAGTGCATCCCAAATGGGATCATCAGCCAAACGCTGATCCCAGATGTTAACGGGTATCTGCAATACATTGATTGCCGGAAGTGCCGCAAATCTTTTTAATTCCAGTAGATGATCCAGCGATATACCCCCGTAAGCGATCAGCCCCTCCTGCACCAGGGATTCTATGATTTCTGGTACCATTGCGCAAACGGCGCCGGGATCGTAACCAGACACCATATGAAACAAACAAATAGGCAGCTGATCCAGGTTTAAACAGCGCAGTGAAGCGCGCACGCTATCATATGCCTGCTGCTTTGCAAGCGCAGGATCGGCAACAGCTGCACTTGTTATTTTAAACTTGCTGACAATGGCCGTGCCAGGGGGTACTCCTTCTGCTACCAGTGCACCCAGCAGCTGTTCGGCGATCCCATATTCTCTTGCTGTATCAAAAGACCTGATTCCAAGCTGTAATGCCGTGCGCAGCAGCTGGCCTGCCGCATCAATATCGGGCTGCTGCTGACCGCTGAACACCCCATAGGGTATGCCCAGGGAAACCGTTCCCAATGTTAATGCAGATATTTCAAATTTCCCGATGCTTCTATAGTTCACCTTCTTTGGTTTTTAACCGTTGTACAAAGCCCGGGCCGGGCTCCCCTGCCCCTCCGGTAACCAGCAACAGCTGGTCCTGTATAAACAGATTGGACGTGAGTTGAAATTCCGTTGCCAGCTTCCGGATTAATACACCGCGCTGGTCCAGGATCTGGATGCAGCCCATCCCATAATGCGCTACCCATAAATTATGAAAGCAGTCAAAAGCCAGCCCGTCCGGCAGGTTAGCGATTGCCTTACCCGAAGGATGCCGGGGCAGATCACTAAAAACAACGGGAACTGATGATCCCCGGTTCAGGTCTGCCACAAGGATTCTGTTTTGATAACTTTCTGCTATAAAAAGCTGGTTAGTCCCCGGGTGCCATGCGATCCCGTTCGGATAATCGAGATGCGCTGCAATGACCCGCTTTTTGCGATGGCGGTCTACATGACATACAATGCCGGTATGCCGCACCGAATCGGTAAAAAAGAACCCACCATCGCCGTCGCTAACCAGGTCATTCGGACATTGTATGAGATGACCCGAAACCATTCCTTCGGCTAAAACACCTGAACATTTACCGGAAGGATCGAAACACTTTACGCAGGCGTCTTTGCTATCACAAACCCAATGCGCTCCGTTGGCAGCAATCATTTGACCGTTCGGACAAGAAGCACGTGCCCATTCTGCTGCAATTCCTTCCTGCGTGATGCGTAAAATCTGGCCGCCCTGTAAATTGGTTACGAACAGTGTACCGGTAGCATCCACCACGGGGCCCTCTGTATAAAAAGGATGCTGCCAAACAGCCATTGGTCCATTAAATTCCTGCAAGGTTTCCTGTTTCATTACCGGTAATTGTTTCAAATGGATAAAGTGGTTTCCTGCGGTTTTTAAAATCAAATCGGGTTGCATCTGCACAGGTTTCACCGGGCGTATTTACCTGTAGCATAACCGGGCAAATATCCCGGTAAGCAGCAACAGGCGCATTGACGCCCTTGGCAATAATCCAGTTCAGCTCCTCCAGTACAATTCCCAAACTGCTCAACTGCCTGCTGCTAAAAGGCGGTACGCGAAACGTGGTCACAACAATCAGATTCCCCTGATCCGTTTTCAGCAACGCCACTTTCCCCATATCATATTGTACCTGTCCGCCATGCCGGGGGGCAGGTTCCCGGAAAGATCCATCGCGATGATCAAGCACCGTAACCTTATAAGCTTGTTCCCGGTTTAACGGATTCAGCCTATGAAAGGCGATCGCTGATCTTGTTCCAGCCTTCAAGCCGGAAACAGCCCTTACCGTTGCCGGATCGTGCATACAGATCACCGCCTTCGTTGCACCAGCGGCTTCTAACAAATCCATCAGGAACATGCTTGTTCCGGCTGAACCTCCGCCTACATTATCGCCCATATCCAGTAATAACACCGGCCGTTCCGCTGTCAGGGCCTGCTCAAGGAGTTCTTCAGGATTCAGTTTTTCCCCTCGAAACTGCGGAAGGCGTTTCATGAAACAGGCACTTAATTCCGGAAACAACTGCGTAGCATTTTCGCCCTGCCTGGTAACCACAATTACAGCGGTGCCCATTTCGTATACATCTGCGTAGGGAAATCCGAGAATAATGCTCACCTGTATAACTCCTTCAGCGGTGGCTATATCCTGAACTTCCCGGTATAAGGACCGGCAGGGCTCCGTATTCGTATTTTGCTGTTCAATACTGATTGAAAGCGGCAACTGGAGTAATTCCTGTTGCACTTTTAAACCTTCCAGCAATATCCGGTTTAACAATTGCGCTGCTTTTATGCCGGTTTGGCGCTGATCTAAATGCGGATTTGTAGCATATGCAATCAAGGCCGTCGTTTGTTGTATCATTTGCACGCTTACATTGGCATGGGGGTCCAGGGTACCCACAACGGGAGTTGTTGGTCCTACCAATTGACGCACGGCCAGCAGCCAATCGCCATCCATATCCGGGCAGGTTTCGCAAACTCCGGCTCCGTGCGGCGCTACCAGTACCGCATCTACGGGAAGCACAGCCTCCAGCAATTGCAATAATTCCTGCTTCAATTGCAGATAAGCGGAGGCACCAATCGTTCCACCCGGTGTTGCCTCTGCATAAAAAACAGGAACCAGCTCTATTGCGTCCTTATCCAGTGCCTCGATAAATCCGCCGATCTCATGATAGGCATTTTTATACTGCTCAATAATGGCTGCACCTTTCAATAAGCGACTGTTTACAAAATCTTCGTAAACCGTCAGCCGTTTATTAAAGGTATTCGACTCGTGATAAATGCCGACCAGTGCCACCCGTTTTTTCATCCTAATATTTTAATTGCCTTAACCTGTTTCTTAATCGGATTGCAGCACCCTATTCATAACGTGCAATAGCTTCTACTTCAAATTTCAAAATGGTTCCCAAACAACCGATCAATGTCGTTCTTGCAGGAAAGGGCGCTGAAAAATAGCTACGGTAGATCTCATTAAATGCAGCAAGATCTTCCTGGTCTGCAACATAATTCCGCACCTGTACGATATGATCCATGGTTAACCCTGCGCCTTCCACAATCTTTTTCAGATTATCAAAGGAGCGCCGGCATTCTTCTTCAAAACTTCCTGCTATTATTTTCCCTTCTCCGTCTACCGAGGCCTGACCGGAAATAAACAGGAAATCGCCGCTTTTGATGGCCGGTGAAAAAGGCAAATGACTCTTGGGGATCGCATCGCCCGACAGCGGTTCTTTTTTTATATGCATTGTTTAAATATATTTTTTGATAAAGTTTATAGATTCGGCCGTATGTTCAAACCGGATATAGTTATCTGCAGGGAAAAGACGTCCCCGGACATCCTTAAACCCATGACCGGTAACTAAACAGACCACCCGGTCCATTTTACGGATCTGTCCCGATTGAACCGCCCTTTTTAAACCAGCCAACGCAACCGCTCCTGCGGGCTCACAATAGATGCCCTCCATTGCGGCCAGCTGTTGCTGACATTCGTATACCTCCGCGTCTGAAACAAGCGCCCCCCTTACTTTTGCGCGTTTTGCCGCCTCCAGGATCTGGTTGGCATCCAGCAGGTTCGGCACCTGCAATCCGCTGATGCTGCTCGTACACCGGGCCAGTCCTTTTACCGTTTTTTGCCGATCCATCAGGGCTCCGGCAATTGTATCATTACCCTGGGGCTGCACACAAAAAACGGTGGGTGTTTTAAATACTTTATGCAATTTTTTCCAGCGTTGAAAGCCCTTGATCATCGCCAGTGTTAAACCGCCACCACCGGCGGGAACAAACACCGCATGCACATCGGGCAGCTCCTCCGCTATTTCGTAGGCGATCGTTTGCACACCCGACATTCCTGCAGGGGCATAGCAATAGGCACTGATGGCAATATCTGTATGATGCGCCATAGCCAGCCGCTTTAGTTCCTTCATCAGTTCTTCCGTAACCGATTGCGTAAGACCAAAATTTTTCACCATAAAGATCCGGGCGCCGTAAATGCCCATTTGCTCCAGCTTGCTTGCAGGTGCCCCATCCACAACAGCCAAAAAACAGGGAATCGATGCTGCAGCACCATAGGCAGCCAGGGCGGCTCCGGTATTGCCGCTGGATGTGGCCAGGAAAAAAGAAGTGCCCCGCGATTTTAATGCCGACAGTACCACTGCTGCAAAACGATCCTTGTATGATCCCGTTGGATTTAAGCTCTCCAATTTAAAATAAAGCGCATCCAATCCCAAAAGCGCACCAATATTCTTTGACGATACCAGTGGCGTATTTCCTTCCCCCATGGTGATGCGATGCTTTACAGCAATTTCGGGAAGCAATGCCTCGTATTTCCAAATACCCTTCAAAATTCTTTTGCCTTTAATTGTTGCTTTATAAAATAAGCGTTGAAATTATGCGATAAACCACCGTCTACCGTAATACAAGTTCCGGTAACAAATGCGGCTTCGGAGGAAGACACCCAAAAAACCGCAGCCGCTATCTCCTCCGGATCTGCAGCCCTGTTCAAGGGCGTTCTTCCGTTAATTTCCGATATCATTTGCGCACTGATATTTTGTTGTGCTTCGTTTTCATAACCGTTGCTTAATACGGTAGCTACATTACCCGGCCTTACCGCTACAGCCCTGAATCCCTTTGGTCCGTACAAAACGGCTAACTCATACGTAAGGCTTTCAATCGCTCCTTTGCAAACCGTATAGGCCGGTGCATACCCCCCCGCCAATGCCGACATGATACTGGAAATATTTACGATTACACAGGTCAAATTCCGTTCTATAAGCCGGCTGGCGGCAATCCTCGACAGGAACGCCGGCGCGGTGAGATTGATCCGCAAGGTTTTCTCCCAGTCTTCAACCGAAATCGTCGTTAAGGTTTCCACCGAACGCCACACGGCATTATTGACCAGTACATCCATCCGGCTCCAACGGGCCAGGCAGGCATCCACCAATTGCTCTAAAAATTCAATCTGCTGCAGATCACCCGCCAGGCTCATGTATTCTTTTGTAAGGGATGCTACCTGCATTTCTGTTTCCCGCAGGCCGCTTGCATCTACATCCGTCATCGCTACAGCAAATCCCTTTCCTGCAAATACTTTTGCGACCGCCCGCCCGATGCCGCCGGCGGCTCCTGTAATTAAAACAACATCTTTTTTCTCTTCCATTGTTTTTATTTATCAAGCAGTAAAATTCCCCCCAGGGAATCCCCCGGGTATACTCGGGGATGCCTGCGCACAAACAGTACCAGTCCTGCACAATCAGCCTCCACTGTCCATTGGCGCCGGAACAGCGGATCGTAAATAACACCCCATATATCGCCTTTCTTTATCATGCTGCCCGGCTGCACTTTTGGCAAAAAGACCCCGTCAAATCTAGACAACATTTTCCCCTGCAAAAAGCCTCCATCCGGAGTGGCGTCTTCCACGGTATACACCACTTTAGAGGCACGCTCTTCCCTTGCTTCCTCCCGCAGCATATTCAAATGATCCAGCACACCCAAACAACCTTCTGTATAGGCTTCAATAACCGGTTCCTGAACCACGTTACCGCCTCCGTATTCCACATAGATCGCGGGAATGGCCGCATCCCTGGCAACCGATAAGGTTCTTCCGTCTGGAGCAGCATCCGTACCCCAAACCAGCGGCAAATTAAAAGCGGCTGCCATTTGCCGCTGTACCTGCAGCACCTTCGGGTCGGCATGGAGCATATAACCACTTAACGGGAACAGATCAAACAAAGCGCCACCCGTATGCAGGTCCACCAGGTAATCGCAATTCCGGATCTGCTCAGAAAGCCCGAATGCAGCCTGTTGCGAAACGGTTCCGGCCGGCGTTCCGGGACAAATCCTTGCCAGGTCCAACCCATCGGCACCCATTCGCTGGCCTGCGAGGTAAGCCGTTTCATTTGCACAGCAAATTAAAGTCACCCGTCCCTTTTTCAACGCATTGACCAGCCTTTTGTGCAATTCCATGATGGTGATCATCGGCTCATACTCATCCCCATGCACACCGGCAATGATCAGTACATGCGGCCCCTCTTCTTTGCCTTTTAATTCCATCCGCTTACCAGCATTTATTTTCATAATAAGGTCCTCCACAGCTTGGCATATCCGGGTTGTATACGGAAAGCGTACGGAACAGCAGCCCTGCTATCTCCTGATGGCCATAACCATTGGGATGCAGCGGATCGTTGAGCAGGCGGTCATTTTGCCGGCCCTTGTATTTGCGCTGCAATTCCGTGTCCCATGCCGTCCACACATCTGCATAAACAAGCGATTGCGAAGCCGCCAGTTCGCCCAGCACGGCAACATAGTCGCCCAGCGCCGCACGCTCCTGTGCCATTGATACCACAATCCGGTTCGGACTCAGGAGCACCGGAATGGCATGTAATTTCCGTACCCGTTCTATAAGATCCGTCATATTTGCCTTAAAAGTATCTGGCGCAATTCCCTTTTGTATGGCGGCATCATTTGTTCCCAGCATGAAGAAGACCACCTGGGGATGATACTGCCCTACCCGCCATTCAAAATCGCTTTTAACATCAGCAGTCGTATTCCCGCTAACGGCAGTGTTGATCATCATGTCTCGCGGGCGGCCCATTTCCCATCGTACCCGTTCGGCAAAAATCTCCGGATAAGCACGCATGCCATGCGTGTGTTTGGCTCCCTGTGTAATGCTATCCCCCGTAAACAGCCATTTTACGGGATCCCGTTGCTTGAACATGGCTGCAATAAGCGCCGCATCACTTAAAGAAGTTCTTTCCGTTCCGGCAAAAAGATACCCGGTGGTGCTCAGGGCAGCCATACCTGTCCAACCAATTGTTCCCAGAAATTGCCTCCGGTTCTGCATGATCTATCTTTTATAGAGATCGCTCAAATTAAAACGGGAAATATCCGTGACAGACAAATGGGTATGTGCCTTCTGACTGCCGGCACAATAGGATAACAGCACGGACTTTTTGTAAAAATGGATCGCGATATAACAATACCATCCGTCCGTATCTGTTTCAATATTGGTGATCTTCTGCCACGACTTTCCCTCGTCTTTTGAAACAGCCACTGTTAAGGGAGTGCGTTTGCCTTTGGTCACCGGATCCGTACCATCATTATTATTCCATACGGCCAGCAGATCGCCGGTGGCAGGGATCCGTTCAATGGTGGCGGGTGAAAGGGGCGATTTTAAAAGATACGGTACCGCCTCGCTCCAGGTAACGCCCCGGTCACGGGAATAGGAAACATACTGGGTGCCGCCGCTGGCGCGGATATACATCATAACCTGTCCGTTTTTTAACGCAACCAGGCCAGGTTCCTGTGTAATGATTCCTTTAGGAGTATTTACCTGTTTTCCCGACACCCAGGTTTTCCCGTTATCATCGGAGTAATAGGCAAATAATGCCCCGGATTCCTGCCACTTTGCATCCGCAGGATGGGAATGCCGGGCTACGGCCATCATCAGCCGGCCATCCTTCAGCTGGATCACCCGGTCGTTATTCAGCACGAAGTAGCCTTTCTGATCCGTAATACAATCAATGGGTTCCGTCCAGGACCTTGCTTCATCCGTGGAAAAGCGCACCACGGGAATACAGTCTACCGTCGAATTCTTCCTGAGATAAAACAGGGCAATGGTTCCGTTTTGCAACCGTAGTAAAGAAACCGACATCACATTCATATTGCCCTCCTGTGTTACGATCACTTCATCCTTGTCTGACCAGGTTTTGCCACCGTCAGACGAATACCGGCCCGCCAGGTAAGCAGGCGCATGATCACCGGAATTATCACCGGTATACCGGGAATAGACAAACAGGATACGGCCATCTTTCAACGTTACGAATGAGCCCTCGCTGTTACGGGGGTTATCCGGTCCGGGCGCCAGTTTCAGCACCACTTGGCGCAACGGAGAAACATGGGAGCTATTCCGGTTTACGGAGCAGGAGGCACTCCACAGCGCGCATATCAACAGTACACCGGTTACCGGTTGGATAAACAACCGGCTTTTAAATGAATTGAATAGAAGGTACAACATAAGGCAAGTTTGATAGAAGTTAATATAATAAAAATTACGGTATACGAGGAGCCTGTACAATACGGCTATTGGCTGCCCGTATTCGTTATACCGGCGGCTGCCTCAATTTTGTCTGATAAAGCAAGCACTTCCGCATCCGACCATTCTTCCTGGTTTAGACCCAGCGGAGCCTTGGTGGGGCCGATATCAATCCCGTATTTCAATTGCATTGCTTTTCTGAAAAAAGTCCAGATATTGGGCAATACATACAGGATCGTCTTCTGAAATTCAAGCATGAAATTTTTAGCCCGTCCAAAATCGCCTTCTTTAAATGCTTCCAATACTCTCTTGCAAGCTACACCCCATAAATTATAAAAAGATCCGATTGCTCCGTTTGCACCACAAAGGCTGGCATGACACATCAGTTCATCGGCACCGCTAAACAGTTGTAACCGGTCGCCTGCCTGCAGGTGAATGGCGCTTATTTCCATAAGCTGTCCCGTGGTGAGCTTCATACCAGCTACATTAGGAATCTGCAGCAGTTGTTCAATAAAACTGGGTATATCCCCCATGGTATTGTTACCAAGCTGATAGGGAAAGAAAGGCAGATCTGTGGCTTCTGCAATCTTCCGGTAATGCTGCAAGGCATTCGCAACCGAACCGGAAAAATAAATAGGAGCAACCGATGATATAGCATCGGCTCCGCATTCCGCTGCATGTACGGCAAGTCTTATGGATTCCGCAGTAGTAAGTGCGCCCACCTGCACCATTACCGGCACACGCCCCCCTGCTGTTTTTATGACCATTTCCAATACCATTTTTCGTTGCGCCTCGGTGAACAAGACCCCCTGCCCGGTGGAACCCAACACATACAAGCCATCCTGGCCCTGAGCAATTAATAAATGAACCAGCTTCTCCAATTGTTCCATTTGCGGCAAACCTGCTTCATCAGTCGGTGTAAACATGGCCGACCATAAACCTTTAAATATTTCTTTCATCGTTATATAAGAACTGTTTGTTTTTATTTTCCAAATCGAACAACCTGGTTGCCCGGTGAAGGCCATGTGCCGGTACCACCTGGCAAGGCATCGCTAAACCACTTTTATGTATTACATATTTAAACAAATATAAACAACCCCGTTTTTCCATCCAAATAAATTTTCAGCCTTAAAAACACTTTATAAAACACGCAATACCCGGCACCCCGACCACACCTCCAGGAAACGAACACCTCCTTACTTTTTTGAAAACAGGCCTTTCCCAACCCTTTCCACAACAAGATAAACAGGTCAAAACATAGACCCTTACTGCATTACAGCAAAAACCAGCAACAATCGCCATCTTCCCCTGCCAAAAGCATACAACCGCCTAAAAACCCAACAGCTTTTTAGAAAGAGCATCAGCAACCGGCAATATCCGCTCCGGCCAAAAAAAATCGGACTAAAATATAACGGTATTTAAAAAATATTTACATTTACTATGTCATACATATTAATACCAAAGAGAAAATGAACGATTATGCTAAAAGCTTACTTAAAAACGGGATTTTTGTTTTTGCTGGCTATTGCCACTTCCGGGGTAATGGCACAAAACGCCCCTATTAAAGGAACGGTTCTGGATCAAGCTACTTCCAGTCCGTTGCAAGGTGCCACCATTCATCTAAAAGGCAGCACGACAACAGCCGTTAGTGATGAAAACGGGAAATTTCAGATTCATGCCATAGCTGACCAGGTCCTGGAGGTCTCTTATACCGGTTACGACACCGAGGAGTGGAAGGTGCTCCGTGAAACCATGCCAACCATTTACCTGAAGGCTAGCAGTTCAAAACTGGAAGAAGTAGTGGTGGTGGGTTACGGCACACAAAACAGGCGCAATGTAACAAGCGCCATATCCAAGCTGGATAACAAAGTGTTGCAAAACGCCCCCCGCTCAAATGTTGCCAATGCGCTCCAGGGAACCATTCCCGGTGTACAGGTGGTCAACTCAACCGGGCAACCGGGCGCCACTCCTATGATCATGCTGAGAGGAGGTGCATCCATTAACAGCCCCGGAAGTCCGCTCGTTGTTGTGGACGGCGTAATCAGGGACTACAACGATATTCCGGCTCAGAATATCGAATCGATCGAACTTTTAAAAGATGCTGCAGCAACGGCCATTTATGGTGCCAGAGCGAATAATGGCGTTGTCCTTATTACTACCAAACAGGGAAAGAACGGCAAAGCCGAAATCACCTATAAATACACAGCGGGCTACAATAAAAGAAGGGACCTGTATCATTACATGAATGCCAAAGATTATATCTACTACAACCGGACGGGCAATCTAAATTCCGGCAGAAAACTTACAGAAGTTAACCAGGGCCGGGGCTACGGCCTCTTTACCGACAGCGCCAACTTATCATCTTTTGATATCCGGCCCTATAATTCAGCCACGGCTTATTTACTGAATATGGGATGGGACACCGTAGGGGATCCATATGGTGGCACCATAATTTTTAAAGACCATTCCGGTGAAATTGAAGACATCGTATTCCGGAATACACAAACCCACGACCATTATATTAATGTAGTTGGCGGTAATGACCGGGGCAAATATTTTGCAAGCTTTGATTATTATAAGGAAAAAGGCATCATTATAGGATCGGACTATAAGCGCTATGCACTGGATCTGAATGGCTCTTATAAAATAAAGCCCAACCTGGAGATAACTACCGGAACCACCATTTCCACTTCCTCCCAATATGGCACCATCGGAGGAGATGTGAATACACTATACCGGAGCATGGCCATCTGGCCCACATTCAACCCCTGGATAGACAGCGCCAAAACAATGCCCAATCCTGGCAACTCCATTTCAGACGGCAACCCTCTTTACTGGCTGGACAAAAATATCAGGAACAATGAGGTTACAAGGGTTACCGCCAATGCGGCCGTAAAATGGGACATTACCCGGGGCTTATATCTCCAGGCTACGGGAGCCGGATACCTCTATCAATCCTTATCGGAAGGATTCACAAAAGCCACCCAGCTATACACCAATATCTTCCAGCCCGTACCTACTTACAGTAGTACCACCCGGCCATCCTACGCCGCTTACTCCAGGTTCTTCCAGCAGCAATACAATGCCATTTTAAATTATACCAAACAGATTGGCAACCACTCAATTAACCCCATGCTGGGTGTGGAATACTATGGTATCCGGAACTTCGATATGCAGGTTTCGGGGACCAAGTCGCCTACCGACGATATTTATACGGTTAATGCAGCTACGGCTTTTGCTGCGGGTGCTAATTACTCCACAAGATCGGAATACCGTATTCTTTCCGCTTTTGGCCGGCTCAACTATGATTTCAATAACCGGTATTTATTGCAATTGGTATTCCGTCAGGATGGCGTTTCCAGTTTAGCAGAAGGCCATCAGTTTGGCTTTTTTCCAGGTATGTCTGCCGGCTGGAATCTGCATCATGAACCCTTCTTCAAAAACAGCGGCCTGTCAGACATCGTTTCAATCATTAAACCCCGCTTTAGCTATGGCGTAAACGGGAACGTGGCAGGTTTAGGCCGGTATGAGGTGCAGGGCAGCTATAGTTCGCAAGGTCTTTATAACGGTGCTTCCGGATTCTCTTATACCGGCCTGGTCAACAGCAACCTGCGGTGGGAAAAAAGTACAACGGCTGACGCAGGACTGGATCTGGGCTTATTCCGGAACAAGATCAACATCTTATTCGATTATTATATACGCAACACCAGCGATCTGCTCACCCAGTTACAACTTCCCACCTATACCGGTTTCAGTAGCTTCAGAACCAATCTCGGTGTGTTTCAAAATAAAGGATACGAGCTCTCCGTTACCGCCAACCTGGTTAACAAAGACAATAGCTTGAAAATAGATGTGGGCAGCAATGCCTCCTATGTACAGAACAAGATCAAAAAATTACCGTATAACGGAAATCAAAACAACCGGCAGGGCGGGTTACAGGTATACGACCCCAATACGCAACGGGTGATCTGGGTTGGCGGCCTTCAGGAAGGAGGTACCCTGGGAGATATTTATGCGTATAAACAGGTATCGATCTTTAAAAACGATGAGGAGATCCGGCAGATTGCCAATAACCGGATCGATATTATTGCCAACATCAGCGGGCCCGGATCCACCTATGGAAGTGGAAAGATTACTCCGGGTGATGTCAACTGGCTGGATGTCGACCGGAATGATACAATTGACTCCAGAGACCAGGTACGCGTGGGCAATATCTATCCAAAATGGACGGGCGGCTTCTGGGCTTCTGCCGGCTATAAAGGCATCTCCTTATACGGTCGCTTTGAATATGCACTCGGCCATACCATTTATAACGATCTTGTTGCAAGAACACTGGGCAACTACCAGGGCACCTTCAATTATTTTGACCTCCAAAAACAGGCATGGTCGCCAACAAACACCGATACCGATATTCCCAAAGTATATTATGCCGACCAGGTGGCTGCCCCGCTGGGCAAAAAAAACTACACCCGGAGCAATAATGCCGCTGTTGCCCTGAATAGCAACAATTCCCGGTTTTATGAAAGCGGCGACTACCTGGCCTTACGTGAAGTGACCCTTGCCTACAACCTAGGCCAATCCATTGTTTCCAGGACAAAATTTTTTACAGCAGCAAGGATATACGTAACAGGAAGCAATCTTGCCTATTTTACCAAGTTCAGCGGTCCCACACCCGAGCCCCCCGTAACACCAGGCACCAATACCATCACAGGGATTTATACGGGTACCTACCCTACTCCCAAATCATACGTCCTGGGCATTCAATTAACGCTTTAAACTCAGCAATAGCTAAAATCATCTATTATGAAAAAATATTTTATTGGCATCACATGTTATTGCATGTTTTTGTTGTTCTTCACAGCTTGTAATAAAAAATTAGATCTCACCCCGGTTAGTACTTACAGCGATGCCAGTTTCTGGAAATCCCCGGATCAGGTCGATGTATTTGTTACCGGAATGCATATTGCACTCAGGAGCAGCAATTACCAGCTTATCTTACTGGGAGAAATGAGAGCCGATATTTTTGGAACAGACCCCGGATCCAGCTCTGCTTTTACCGGGGAGTCTACCGCCGGCCTGGAACGTATGTGGACCAACAACCTCAACCAGGACAACGCCGGCGTGGCCAACTACGCCAACTTTTATTTCAATATCAATCAAATCAATCTGCTGATCAATAAGATCAACACGGTACCGTTAATGGATGCCGGCACCAAAAACTATTACCTGGGCATCGCCTATGGCATGAGGGCCTACTACTACTTCCATCTATTACGTAGCTGGGGGAAGACCGTTTTGCAAACAACCCCAACGCTGAATATCGACATTTCTGAATTAGCAAAAGCTGCTGCACCAGAGGACTCGGTAATGACGCAGATTAAATCGGATATTGAAAGTTCCGTTGCAAGTTTTGGTAATGATTACACGTTTAAAAGCCAAAAGGGATTCTGGTCAAAGACCGCCACCTTAATGCTTAAATCCGAAGTTTATCTCTGGACCAGTTATCGCGGTGGCGGCGCAGCCGATGCTACTATTGCAAAAACAGCCCTTACCGACATCCAGACACATGCTCCGCAATTAGCATTACAGCCCAACTATGCCAGTGTATTTTCACCGGCTAACAAGGGCAATAATGAAATACTATTTGCGCTGAAATACAAGCTGGACGAAGCGCAGCTGCCCTTTGCAAACCCGTTTTTTCCCCAGTCCGGGCTGATTGCCAATTTTTACGACTCCGTTGGGAACCGGAAATTTAACGTAACAACCGATAACTGGGGCGGCCTGTTAAGCGCTCCTGTAAAAATTGCAGCGTACCGGAAATTCAGCGACCTTGATTCCCGGAAATGGGTTAGCATACAGGGTGCCTATAACCTTGTAAACGGCGTTTACCGGATTGCCGGTGCCTTTGTCAATAAATACCAGGGGGAACAAAACGCCGGCGTACGTCAGTTCACAAACGACTTTCCGGTTTACAGGTATGCGGACCTCCTGCTGCTGCTTGCCGAAGCCAAGATTGCGTTAGGTGAAAATCCTGCCGCCGAAATCAACGCAGTACGGTCCCGGGCATATGGAAGCAATTATAACGCAGCAACACTGGGTTTTCCCAACCAACCAATTGACGCCAATCCGAAGGAGGCCCTGTTAAACGAACGCTACCTCGAGTTCATTTTCGAGGGAAAGCGCTGGTATGACCTGAGACGAATGGGAGATCCGTATGTTTTTGCCAATACCAATATCCCATCGGACCAGGCTTACAAACTGTTATGGCCGGTAGACCGGAATACCTTAACCAACAACCGGCTCCTGGTACAAACGCCCGGATACGAAAGTTTTTAATCCCTCAACATGGACCATAATTTTTGATCATCCGATATCCCGCAGCCAGATTCGCTCTGCTTTAAAAGGAGCAATGAGCGCTGGTGGCTTAAAAACAGGCGGTATTCGAAAGGTATTGCAGTTGCACTTTCTTCGAATACCGCTTTATAAAAAAGCAATGCGCCCAGATACTATGCAGCGGTGCAGCAGCCGTTGCAGCTTTCAGGAGCTCATTCCAAAAACCCGTTATGAATCACGCAGCGCTTATGATTATTCCTTATAACCCTGTCGTTCCGGCTTTTCCGGTCTTATTCGTTCCCATTAAGTTTAAGTAATTTTTATAATTTCGCAATCAAAATCCTTAGAAAATAAGATGTCAATACAAAAACTACGACGCATAGAAAACCTAAGCCAGGTCGACAAGATCGAAATGAGTTTACAGGAATACCTGCGTACCGAAAATTTTCAACCTGGAGATCCATTACCTAAAGAAATGGAGCTGGCCAAGGCAATGGGTGTAAGTCGCACCGCAATACGGGAGGCGCTCTCCCGGTTCCGGACCCTGGGCATTATTGAATCACGCAAAAACCGGGGCATGCTGATTGCTCGTCCTGACGTTTTTAATATTGTAGGCCGCATACTCACTCCCCAACTGTTGGATGAAGACACGCTAAATGAAATTTTTGAAATGCGACTGGTCATTGAGGTCGGGCTTGGCGACCTGCTCTTCTTACGCAGGCATAATATTGATTTCAAAAAGCTAAATGATATCATTAAAAATGAACAGAAAGCCACTCATAAGCTCGAAATAGTAAAATATGATATCGAATTTCATTCAATGCTCTATAAATTTTCGGGCAATAAAACAATTATGCGCTTTCAAAAAATGCTGCTCCCGATCTTTGACCATGTATACGCCAAACTTAGTGAATCCTCGGATGCCTATTCAAAGAACAAAATTGAAGAAAAAGAGCCCGTAACCCACCAGGACCTGGTAAATACCCTTAAAGACGGAACACTGGAAACATTCAGAACCCAAATGCGAAAACACCTGATGGTCTATTTCAGAAAATTAAACGCGGACTAGGTACGTTACCTGCAAGGCTCGTATCCCTTTCAAAATCAACCCGATCTTAGCCAGGTTTTATGCGCCCGCACTTTTTGCCGGCTATACACAAAAATACACCGGCGCTTTCATGGTTGGCAGCTTAAATGCCTGCACAGCCATGTTTCGATAACTGCTGCAAAAGTGGCCAGCAAGATCCCAAACCAAGCTGGCTACAATACCCGTAATAGCCCGACAGGCCGGGTCGGGTCGAACAGCTATTTTTAACCCATGTCATAGTTGAGCGTGATTAACATCATTGATTTCGCCGGATCAGCATCGATAATTTTACCGGTGATCCATTGTTTATAACAAAAACAACAAAGAAATGAAAAAAGTAACATTGGCAATGATGGCGTTGTTCTTCATTACTTCGGCTGCAACAGCGCAGGAATCAAAAAAGAAGCCGGAAGCTGTTCAAAAAACAACACAACAAAAACAAACCCTGGCTGAGTGCTGTATCATGAAGGGCAAAAAAATGTTTCACTACAAAGATGGTAAAGAAACGCCCATAACTAAAGAAGAGGAGATCAATCATATGAACGTTTCACCCGATGGAACCTGCAAAATGAAAGACGGGAAAACCATAAAGCTAAAAAGCGGCGAATGTTGCGATGCAAAAGGGGCCGTCCACAAGAACTGCCAGACATTACTAAAAAAGGGTTAGAGAGATCAGGGGATCCGATCAGATGCCCGTTCATATTAACTAGTGGTTCCACATCCAGCCATTCGGTTTGAAGCAGTTGCTGTCGAAATCATTTGCTGATTCGGCGGCACACATATATGGCATGATGACGCATTTTAGTTGTCCGCCCCGAATCGCCCCGATGGTTTCCTGTTGCCTCTTGAAGCACACAGTATAAAAAAATTAGAATGAAAAAATTTATTCTTGCACTGGCAATTACCGCTGTTACCAGCCTCACCTTTGCACAAATAAAAATGAAAATCGGCGTCAAAGCGGGTCTTACAATACCCAATCTAACCTCCGGAAATTCGGATAATCCCTTAAGTTTCGGGTACCGTTCGCTATTGGCCGGAAGTGCCGCAATCCATGCTGAATTCTATACAAGCCGCTATTTTTCTATTCAGCCACAATTGGAATATTCTCCTCAGGGGGGCAAAAAAAGTGGGATACAGGCTTTTACAACGCCCACGGAAATATCCCAGCAATTCCCGGCCGGCATGGCCCCTGCTTTTCTCTACGCCGATTACAAAAGCCGGGCAGAAATGCATTACATTATGTTACCCATACTCGCCAAATACCACCTAAACCTCAAAAAGAAATGGAGCACATATATTGCTGCAGGACCTTTTGCCAGCTATCTCCTAAGCGCTAAAAACATTACAAAGGGCACCAGCATCATTTATCTCGATAAATACAAAGCGGAGCCCCTGAATCCAGTAGCACAGTCATTTGACAGCAAGAATAATATTACCAGCGATTTACACCGCTTTAATACCGGCATAAGCGGCCATTTGGGTGTCGATTATAAAATTGCGGGTGGCTGTAGTGCTTTCATAGAGGCCGGTGGAAATTATGGCTTAGTTGATATTCAGAAGAACAGCAGCAATGGGAAGAATAAAACGGGCGCTGCTGTTATATATATTGGGTATCAATGCAAATTATAAACAGGATGGTGCAAGGGTTAAATTGCCGGCGTTCTATGCAAACTATCGGGGCATCTTTCTTCATTTTCCTGAATCACCTTTTCACAATCGCCGACAAACTTACTTAACTTAATCCCTCACGGCAATTGCGGAGATTACTCCCTTTAATAATAATGCCATAGCCTCAATAAATGATCCAGCCTTCCCTTTTTGGAACAATGTTTTGAGAACGTAACGCCTCTTTTTAATAGTGCGCAATATTTCAAGGTTTCCAGTCGCCATTTAATAATAGCAATTCATATGCAGATTGCACCAGCCTGTAAAGGTCTGCTCAATGAACGGCAGGTCCGTTCGGAGATTCAGCATTCATTAGCTCAGTAGTTTGGGTGTTTACATCCAATTTTGGCGAGTTGAGCAAAGAATAAAATATACTACTGTTTACAGCGCATATAACAGTGCTTTACCAGGTTTTGCTAAAATTCCGAAGTATTTCTAAGATCAACGGATCCCGTTAATCATCAGTATCAAAACAGTGCTGGAAAGGTGGCAGGGCCAGGACACCTGTAAATATTCTTTATAATAAAAAGTTTTGTACATCCAAGAATCACAATTCCGGCGGATCTGCCCCAACAAACCGGCGATACCGGTTCGTTGTTATATACGGTAGTTTGAACTGGCTTTCGGCAGCATGAATGAAAAATTGACAACTCGCCTAAAGCTTTACTGAACGATCGCGGCACTGTAAAGCAACCGATCGCTATTTATCCAGGGGTATTACTACCTGGAAATCGCTCCTTTCTGAAGCATATCCTCGACAATATTTTTCGCATAACGGGCAGCCATGGCTGGAGTTGGGTTCCTGCTGAACGCCTTTGATTGCCCCGACCACAAAAGCACGCCTGTTGACACGCGATAAAGATTACTTTCCAGCAGAACCTCTACATCCGTAACAAAGTAGCCCGGGTTTATATAATGCTTCCAGACCTTGTAGTAATAGCTATAGAACCGATGGTAAAAACTGATGGGACCATAATAATCATCACCCGGTACCCACCGGTCATGCTCATGAATGTCCAGCACTCTTATCGTCAATATACCGTCAAATTGTTTGCTCAACAGCGCCTGCCGTATCTTTATTGAATCCTGTTGTCGTGCAAAATCAGGACCAAATTCTTCAATACTCGTTAATCCGGCAATGCCGTTTCGCTGCAACTCCTTTTTTACGGACGTCTCTCCCAGCGTTCTTTTCTCCAGATCTTTCCCAATAGCCATCACTAATATTTTAGACAATCGCGCCTCCTTACTGCCACTGCTCCAGGAAGCTGTTAACCGAACAGAAGTTCCGCAACCAATAAACAGGAACAAACACGATAACAGGAACGGGAAAAGAAGTGATGCACCCTTAAAATCCTTTTTCATAAAATGCAGTATTTACAATTATCCAACAAAAACAGGTACGTATTTAAGCGCTTTCTCACGCGCTGATGTCATTATCCACCCTACTTTTACGTTGCTATTTTTCATAGGAACGCTGATTACATGGCACTTCCGGCTTCCGTGGCATGGAAATGCAACCAATCATTCAGCGGCTTCCTCTTCCGGGAACTCTTGTTCATATGTTACCTTAGAGGAAATCAGCATTATCGGAACCGGGGGTAACAGAATAAATGGCCTTGTTATACTTTTATGAAAGATTCCGTGCCTTTTCACAAACATGATTAGCAGATCCGGGGCATTTGCTGCGATATGTGCTTTAATCCCCTCTTCAACATCATCATTGGTCACAAAATGGGTGCGAACCATAATCCCATTCAGTTGTTCCCTCGCATCAATTGCCTGGAGTTCTTCGGCTGCAGACAACGCAGCATGAGGCAATACCACGACGATATCCGCCTCCGCATTGAAGAGCTTTAGCCAATCTCTTAACAAGGACCACTGAATAGAATCATTACCATCTGGATCCAGTGCCACTCCCACCTTTTTAAAACCATTCATAGATGCATTTGCCGGGACAACCACAACGGGATAAGCACTGTGTTTTACAATAAAAACAGCATGCGTACCCCAAAGCGCCTGTTCAAAAGACGAAACAAACTGAGAAGCAATAAAAACGGCGAGTGGCGCTTCGTGACTGCACAAAATTCCCAACTGAGTGACAACGGTTCCAATTCTGTAATTTGTTTTTATTTCGATCACACCGTTCGTTCTTTTTTTCATTTCCAGCAACAACACCGCGAGCAACTCAGCAGCCTTTTTCCTTGCAACTTCAAAAAAGTCTTCAGGAAATAATACGTCCGTAGCCGGTTCAACATCGATCACATGAAAAATAATCAGGCGGGCCTTCAGTATACATGCTACATCTGCAGCAAAAGCAACAGCATGATTGGAGGCATCCGTAAAATTGGTAGCTGCGATAATTGTCTTCATTGCTAACTATTTAATACTACAGCATTCAAAAATTCATATTATAATACCGGGCTTGTTTTAGCATTTATCATTACGAGTTCAAATATATAGTTCCATATTCCACAAAAAAATGACAGCAATCACCCGTTTTGTTCACCGTCCTCATCCTAACCTGGCGCTGATGGGTTGTGCATCCCGTCAGCAGAAAAGTAGTACTCGAATGGTTTATATACCGCAGGTGCACAGTAAAATTAAAAAGCCCGGAACTTTAAAGACATATACAAAACACAGAAAAGCGTAACTTTAATAAAGAACCAGCAACAACTTACCGGCAACAGGCAAATGAAATATTTAACGCACACGATATGGATATTATCTTTTATCAGCCTGCTGACGGACGTAGCCAGTGAAATGCTTTACCCAATTATGCCCATCTATTTAAGAAGCATCGGCTTCTCAGTACTATTAATAGGCATTTTGGAAGGAGTGGCTGAGGCCACGGCCGGTTTAAGCAAAGGATATTTTGGAAAGCTATCGGATTATACCGGCAGGCGTACGCCATTTATCCGTCTGGGCTATACATTAAGTGCCATTTCAAAGCCAATGATGGCAATAATGACATATCCATTCTGGATATTCATAGCCCGTACGGTGGACCGGCTGGGAAAAGGCATCCGTACGGGAGCAAGAGATGCTTTGTTGTCTGACGAAGCCTTATCCGACAACAAGGGGCGTGTTTTTGGGTTTCACCGTTCAATGGATACACTGGGCGCCGTAGCCGGCCCACTATTGGCATTACTGTACCTGTATTTTTATCCCAACCATTACCAAACGTTATTCCTGATCGCTTTTCTCCCAGGTCTGCTTGCAATTAGTCTTTCTTTTTACCTAAAAGACAACGCCACATCATCCCGGATCAACAAAGCATCTCGGCCTTCTTTTCTTTTTTGCGTTACTGGAACAGCAGTCCGTCCAGCTACCGTAAATTACTGGCAGGATTATTGGTCTTTACTTTATGTAACAGTTCTGACCTATTCCTGCTTTTAAAAATCAAACAGGGCGGAACAAGTGATACTGAAACTATCGGAGTATATATTTTTTACAATCTTGTATACGCAGCCGCTGCCTTCCCATTTGGAATTTTGGCAGACCGCATAGGTTTAAAAAAAATATTTATTACCGGGTTACTGCTCTTTACAGTGGTATATGCAGGAATGTCGCGCCCGGGTAACTGGTATTGGTACGGTCTGCTGTTTTTTCTCTACGGTCTGTATGCAGCAGCAACCGAAGGCATTTCAAAAGCATGGATCAGCAATATTTCCAGCAAGGACGATACTGCAACGGCCATTGGAACCTATACAGGTTTGCAAAGCATTTGTACCTTATTAGCCAGTACGCTTAGCGGGTGGCTCTGGTTTCAATTTGGTGCGGCAACAGCATTTTGGACGTGCGCAATCATGAGTTTCTTAGTAGCCGTATACCTGTTCCTGATCGTTCCGGAGCCTCAAATTAAAAAATCCGGAGCGCAATCCCAGTAACAGTGCCTTTACCTTCCCCCAATTACAAAAATACCAATTGGCATCCTGGTTATTTCTGTATAATTCTACGATAGAATCTTCGTTTTACATATTCTGCAGTAATTGCATACCCTCCCACAATCAGCACCATCCAACTATAAAAGGAAAAAGGCAATGCTACAAAACCCAAAAAAAGCCGACAGGAGTAAGAGGCAATATCAGTGCACCCAGCATAACAGCAATAACGGCCCGCGCAAGTAATTTCCCGGGTTTGCTTTTTAAAAAGAACGTCGGGTACGCACTATGAGCAGCACCATCACCGCCGATACAACGGATTCGGTAAACCATCCCGACTGAAATTCCTTTTCGCTGGCATGCAGTAAGAATATAAGCACTGCAAAAGTAAGGTAGTCAAAAACAGAACTCAGCAACCCAAATACAATCATAAATCGGCGGATAAATGAGAGATTCCAGCGTTGGGGGTGTTTTATTGATTGCCGGTCAACATTATCGCGGGCAATTGCTGTTTCCGGAAAGTCAGTAAGAAGATTAGTAAGCAATATTTGTTTCGGCAGTAACGGCAAAAAGGGCAAAAACAATGAAGCGCCGGCCATGCTAAACATATTACCGAAATTGGCGCTTGTAGCAATAAATATGTACTTCATTGTATTTGCGAAGGTTTTCCGCCCTTCAATAATTCCATTTAATAAAACTCCCAAATCCCGCTCCATCAATACAATATCAGCGGCCTGCTTGGCTACATCAGCTGCGGAATCAACCGATATGCCCACATCTGCTGCATGTAATGCAGATGCATCATTAATACCGTCTCCCATATACCCCACAACGCATCCCGTTTTCTTGAGAGCCCGGATGACGCGCTCCTTTTGATTGGGTTCCATCTCAGCAAATACATCAACCCGGCGAACCCGGTGAAGCAACGCCGCATCGCTTATTTCGCGCAGCTCCATGCCGGTGAGTAGCGCCACAGATTTAAACCCGATATCCGCCGCAACCCGGGCACTTACGAAGGCATTATCACCTGTAATAATTTTCAGGGAAACGCCCGATGCATTCATTTTTTTCAAAACTTCAACGATATCACTTTTAAGCGGATCGAAAAAAGTAACAAACCCCAGGAACACCATTTCTATTTCATCCTCTTTCTTTGCTACAAATGAGGCCGAAAACCGCCGGTAAGCAATTCCCAGTATACGTACTCCTCCGGCACTGAGCATTTCGAAGCGTTGGCGTAATTCCGCTGCGAATTTATTAATGGACACAATTCCGTCGGCAGTTTCAACACTATTGCAACAGTCCAGTACATTTTTAAAAGCACCCTTGGTCACCATTAAGCTTCCCTCATCATCCAAAACCTGAACGGACAAACGCTTACGAATAAAATCATAGGGAACTTCTCCTATCAGTTTATACTGTTTGCCGTCCCCGGCTAAAGTCGTTGTTATCGCATCATCAATGACATTGTGAAATCCCTGTTGCAGTGCCGCATTGATCCAGGCGTATTGCGCTACCTTTTGACTACCATTCCCTTTGGCATCCAGGGTCTCTTTCAACACCACCCTTCCCTCTGTGAGTGTACCGGTCTTATCAGAACAAAGCACATTCATACTTCCAAGGTTCTCGATAGACGACAAGCGCTTTACAACTACTTTCTGAGCAGCCATTCTTGACGCCCCCGTAGAAAGATTGATACTAACAATGGCCGGAAGCAACTGAGGTGTTAGCCCCACCGCAAGCGCAAGTGAAAATAAAAAAGAATCCAGTGCCGGTTTATGAAGCAATACATTGATTGCAAAAATGGAAAGCACCAGCAGCAATGTAAGTTCCATGAGCAGATATCCAAACCGCCGGATACCTTTTTCAAAATCTGTTTCGGGAGAAGTTGTCTGGAGACTATTAGCAATTTTGCCAAACTCGGTATTTACCCCGGTATGTATGACCAGGGCCCTGGCTTTTCCGCTTACAACACTCGAACCCATAAAAAGTGTATTTACCCGGTTCATCAATGGAGCATCCAATGCAACGCTTCCCTTTCTTTTTCCAACAGGAAATGTTTCTCCCGTAAATGTAGCCTCATCAACAAACAACTCATTTGAGTCCAGTAATAGGCAATCAGCGGGGATAATATCGCCAGCCGAAAGAGCAACAATATCGCCAGGAACAGCCAGTTCAAACGGAACCTCCTGTTTACATCCGTCCCTGATAACAGAAAAACGCAATTGCACCAATCGGAGCAGTTCCCGCACCGCCTTGTCGGCTCCCTTTTCCTGCCAGAAGCTCAGATAACTGCTGGAAAGCACGATCACCAATATGATCATCATATCTGAAACGTCGCCTAAAAAAGCAGATAAAACTGCTGTTATGATGAGCATGATCGTTATCGGGCTCTTAAATTGCCTTAAAAACAGTAGTAAAACAGAAGACCGGTTACGTTCTTTTACTAAATTGAGACCATATTTTTTTAACCGGTCAGCCGCTTCCCCACTGCTTAAACCATCCTTTGTACAGGAAAGCTGCGTGAAAAGGTCTTCAGCAGTGCGACTCCAGAAATTTTCAGTATTTAACGGTGGCTGATCAGTCATAACAGAAATGCTCGTGTAAATGGATTCATCCCTTTTTTTACTCTAAGAAATACCTGTAGCCGATTCTTCCAAACCAGAAGACATCATATCTCCCCGGAATTTTGGAGATAAAAAAAGTACAGGAACCTTTGGCGTCTCAATAAAAGGCCGGGTTACACTTTTATGAAAAAGTCCATGCCTTTTAACGGACATGATTAATAGCTCCGGTTTGTTTTCCGCTACATATTCTTTAATACCATCGACAATCTTGTCATTTTTTAAAAAACAATAATGCAGATCAAAATTTCTTAATTGCACATCCACAATGCTTGTCATTATTGTTTCCTTCGCCGGATCAGCTACACCGGAACTTACATATACAATATCCACCTGTGAATGAAACAGTTCCAACCAGGTTCTTAGAAAAGGCCACTGCACAGCACTATTTTGAGCCAAATCGATGGCGATCGCCACTTTTTTAAATCCATTCATCGTGGCGGATGGCGGCACCACAACAACCGGAAAAGCACTGTACTTTGCTATGGAAACGGCATAAGTACCCAGTATAATCCGCTCAAATGCGGTAACAAACTGAGACGCAATAAAAACAGCAAACGGCTCCTCGCGCCGGCACAATGCATCCAACTCGCTAATCACTGAGCCCACTTTGTACAGCGTCTTCGCCTCTATTTCACTGTTGATTTTTGCTTTTATTTTTAACAACAATTGCTGCAGTAACTGTTCCGATTGTTCAATAGTGGCATCACAGGCTACCAGTGGTAACCGCGCGTCTGACATCGCAGGCAGGAGGCCGATTACATTAAAAATGACCAGGCGGGCCCTAATCATTCTGGCTACATCCGCCGCAAAAGCCACCGCATGGTTCGAAACTTCCGAAAAATTTGTTGCTGCAACAATGGTTTTCATTGTTAAATTGCATTTGATAACGCATACAAATTAGTAATTTTAAGGCCCGCTGATTAATGATTGAACACATCCCGTCCAATGATATAGATCATTTCGGGATAATAACTTTTTGATTCTCTTTGTTGGCGGAATTTCCAGCGCCCCGTCTCATAAATGGCTCATTAAAAACCGGAGCAAAACATGACATCCATCGAGAACTTATATTTTTTAACCGTAAATGCAGGTTCTTCCAGCCTGAAGATCAATATCTTTAAAATTGATTCGGGTTTAAGCCTGGTATTAAAGGGGAGTATACAGGACATCGGCAACGACGAAAGCCCATTTTTGGTAACCACAGAAAAGGAACGGGTTTTGAAAAACACAAAGGAGCGCTGTTCCAACCTTGCGGCAGCTGCCAAGTTGTTTGTTCAATGGCTATTGCTTGACGAAATCCCGGTAAATGCGATTGGCTACAGAATGGTGCAGGGCGGCCCGGCCCATCGCCGGCCGGAGCGTATCGACAATCATTTTCTAGAATATCTGATATCCATACGTTCGCTGGCGTCAACCCATATCCCGGATGAGATCGATGTCATCAGCATATTTATGGATGCATTTCCGGCGGTTAAACACATTGCTTGTTTTGATACCTTTTTTCACAATTCAATCCCTCCCCGTGCAAAATACTATCCGCTGCCAAGGTCATTATGGAAAGAAGGCATCCAAAAATATGGGTTTCATGGCCTTTCATTTGAATTCGTGATGCACCATCTTCAAAAAACGGTTGCCGGTGAGGCCAGCGGCAAAATAGTCATTGCACATCTGGGCAACGGCTCCAGCCTCGCCGCTGTTAAAGATGGTCAATGTGTGGATACTACGATGGGAATGACCCCAATCGGAGGACTAATGATGGGCACGAGATGCGGCGATATCGATCCGGGAGTACTGCTATACCTTTTAAGACAAAAGAAAATGACCGCATCCGACCTGGAGCAGGTCCTGAGCCATGAATCAGGACTAAAGGGTGTATCAGGAGTAAGTGCCAACCTGGAAATACTGCTGGGCCTGGAGTCGGAAAACAGCCAGGTGGCAGAAGCCCTTGATCTGTTCTGTTACAATATAAAAAAAATGATCGGGGCGATGGCAGCCGCTTTAAACGGCATTGACACCCTGATCTTCACCGGGGGCATCGGCGAGCACGCCGCCGTTATCAGAAACCGGGTTTGCGATGGTTTGGAATATCTGGGAATCAGGATCCATGCCGGCAATAACAATAGCGGTGAGCTCATCTCATCGGCCGGCTCTGCGGTAAAAGTACGGGTGGTAAAAACAGATGAAGCCTATATGATTGCAAAACATATGCTTTCTTTTTTTTAAAGCTATAAGTCATGATAACTGAACAACAATTACAAAACATGCACCGGTACTGGCAGGCAGCCAATTATCTCGCGGCCGGACAAATATACTTACAGGATAACCCGCTGCTGCGCGAGCCATTAAAGGCAACGCATATTAAACCAAGGTTACTGGGCCATTGGGGAACATCGCCGGGATTAAGCTTTATTTATCTACACCTGAACCGCCTCATAAAGGATACGGATGCTAATATTCTTTACATATGTGGTCCCGGCCATGGGGCTCCGGCGATCGTCGCCAACACCTACCTTGAGGGGAGTTATTCTGAAATATATCCGAAAATATCGATGGATGAACATGGTTTAAAAGCACTATTCAGGCAGTTTTCAACACCGGGGGGCATTCCGAGCCATGTAAGTGCGCACACACCCGGATCTATACATGAAGGAGGCGAACTGGGTTATGCATTGGTACATGCTGTTGGAGCTGCATTTGACAATCCAGACCTTATTGTTGCCTGCATCATCGGCGATGGAGAAGCTGAAACCGCGCCTCTTGAGGGCAGCTGGAAATCGATAAGCTTTCTAAACCCCCTACGCGACGGCGTGGTTCTTCCCATCCTGCATCTGAACGGGTATAAGATTGCGAGTCCTACGATACTCGCCAGGAAATCAGACACCGAGCTCCAGGCATTATTTACCGGCTATGGGTATGAGGTGATTTTCGTAGAGGGAAGCGATCCCTATCCCATGCATCATGCAATGGCAGCGGCATTTGATCAGGCTTATGCCAAGATCAAAACCCTGCAACAACAGGCCCGTTCCATGAATGAACCCGTTATCAAAGGTTGGCCCATGATCATCCTTCGGTCGCCAAAGGGCTGGACAGGCCCAAAAGAGTGGGATCATCACCCCATCGAAGACTCCTTCAGATCGCACCAGGTGCCGCTGACCGACGTAAAAACAAATACGGAACAGTTACAACTTCTGGAGACCTGGATGCGAAGCTATGCTCCCGAAAAATTATTTGACAAAAATGGAAAGCTGGTTCCTGAACTACAAAGCCTTGCACCTGTAGGAAAAAAAAGAATGGGCATGCTTGCCCTCGCCAACGGAGGCTCGGTCCTTAAAGAACTGAAGCTCCCGGATTTCAAAAAATACGCGGTTGACGTTACTCATCCGGGAACCAAAGAAGCAGAAAGTACGCGTAATTTTGGCAATTACCTGCGGGACATCTTCGAACTAAACCAGGAAAACCTGAATTTCAGGCTATTTTGCCCGGATGAAACAGCTTCAAACCGGTTGCAAGCTGTTTTTGAAAAGACAACCCGTTGCTTTCTTGAAACAACACTGGATACAGACGACCATCTTTCCGCCGAAGGCCGGGTAATGGAAGTATTGAGCGAACATCTTTGTGAAGGCTGGCTGGAAGGATATCTCTTAACAGGCAGACACGGTCTTTTCTCCTGCTACGAAGCTTTTATCACCATCATTGATTCCATGTTCAGCCAATATGCAAAGTGGATAAAAACCAGTAAAGAACTGCCGTGGCGCAAACCGGTAGCCTCATTAAATTATCTGTTAACATCGCATTCCTGGCGCCAGGACCACAATGGATACAGCCATCAGGGACCCGGATTTATTGACACGGTGATTAATAAGAAAAGTAACGTCACCCGCATTTATCTTCCGCCTGATGCCAATACCCTTTTAGCAGTAATGCATCACTGTTTCTCCAGTAAAGATTATGCAAATCTCGTTGTGGCCGGCAAACAGCCTGAATTGCAGTGGCTGACCATGGAAGCGGCAGTGGAGCATTGCGCACGTGGTGCCTCTGTGTGGAAATGGGCAGGAAATGATGACGGAGCCCAGCCAGATGTGATCATCGCCTGCGCCGGGGATGTTCCTACACTGGAAGCCGTGGCCGCTGTTTCAATTTTGCGCAGCCAGCTTCCAGACCTAAAAGTGCGGCTCGTAAATATTGTTGACCTAATGGCTTTATCGCCGGTGCTGTATCATTCCCATGGTTTAAGCGACGAACAATTTACTGAGCTATTTACAGATAATGCCCCGGTGATATTCGCATTTCACGGTTATGTCCGCATTATTCACGACCTGGTTCATGGGCGCCCCAATCCCTCAAGGTTTCACGTACGGGGATATATGGAAGAAGGTACTACCACTACCCCGTTTGACATGACAGTGTTAAATCACATGAGCCGGTATCAACTGGCAATGGAGGCCGTCAGACGTGTTCCGGCGATGGTATATCAGAGAGATACCTTCAACGCCTATTGCGAGCAAAAATTAAACGATCACAAAGCATATATCAGCACCTATTTTGATGATTTACCGGAAATCAAACACTGGAAATGGGAATATTAGAACGATCCAAATGCCCCCTAATACATATACAAACGGTAAAAAGCCCCCTCAGTTTGACACAATTGTACCTTAAACGGCAGGCATATCTCTTTTAATTTTGGACAACAAATTAAATGATTAGACAAATGAGAAAGATCAGAATTTTCGAGCATATTTCGCTGGATGGCGTAATCGAACATGATGGAGCGTATACCTATGGCGCATGGACAACACCATACCGAAGTCCTGCCGGGGCGGCAATGCTCCTTGAAGCATATGGATCCAATTTCGACCTGCTGCTTGCCCGGCACACCTATGATATATTCAGTGCCTTTTGGCCGAATGCAGGCGATTTTCCTATGGCAAATGCAATTAACGCCGCAACAAAATACATTGTAACCAACCGTCCGGAGCGCTTGGATTGGGGGCCCGTAAAAAGTTTAAGCGC
Organism: Niabella agricola; assembly: GCF_021538615.1. Taxonomy (NCBI): domain Bacteria; kingdom Pseudomonadati; phylum Bacteroidota; class Chitinophagia; order Chitinophagales; family Chitinophagaceae; genus Niabella; species Niabella agricola. Next base: position 532,563 of record NZ_JAJHIZ010000002.1, on the reverse strand, counting down.
TGATGTCGTAAACGCAGTCCGTGATCTCAAATCAACAGACGGCCCGGACCTGATTATTGTGGGAAGTTCTACGCTCACTTCTGTATTACTCGACCAGGGTTTGGCTGACGAAGTAATACTGATCACTTACCCGGTTTTGCTGGGCCGGGGCAAACGTTTATTGTCCGACAGCGTTGACGCGCGGGAGCTTGCTTTTATTGACTCAAAAACCACACCCACAGGTTTGCTCATCAATACATACAAACATTTGGGTCCGCTGAAAAAATAATCTTTGGGCTGCAGACCCAATCTTAAAGTACATTTTTAAAGAGGCCGCCCGGAACAGATGAAGGACGGCCTCTTTGTGTTTTATGCACTTACCGGTGTTGACAGACTTTATAATGAGTGGCGCCTGTAATTTACCCGCCGCATCGGTTCTTTTTGCGCCCCCCGGTTCAAAAGCTATAAAATGGCGTTCCTATTAACATCATACACCATGGTGACTAACATCATTGAAAACCCTTAAATATGGTGATAACTTTATGACAATGAAATACAGAACATTGTACCAATTCTATCAAACCAGGGCTCATATCGCAATTAAAACTTGATGAAATGGAAAAGCATATTCTTATTATAATATTCATCGCAATAACCAGCTTTTCCAATGCGCAAAGAAATATCGAAATCGCTTTCAAACCCGGTGTCAGCATCCCCAAATTAACCGCTGCGGGATCAAATAACCCTGTCAGTTCCGGATATCGCACGTTACCCTATCAGGATGCTGCACTACATGTCGAAATCACGGCCAACAAATCCCTCTCCATCCAACCGCAGCTGGAATACTCGATCCAGGGCGGTAAAAAAAATGGAGTACAGGCCTTTAAGACGCCGGATATTACGGCGCCACAGTTTGCGCCCGGGGCAGTGCCGTCTTTCCTTTACGCAGATTATAAAAGAGAAACACGAATCACCTATTTTATCTTACCTATATTCATCAAATATCATTTTATTCCTCAAAAGAACAAATGGCGCGCATACATTGCAGCGGGGCCTTTTGCCAGTTATCTTTTGAATGCAAAAAATATCACAACGGGGTACAGCATGGTCTATCTCGACAAAGAAAAAACGCAGCCACTCGGCCAGGCTCCGCAGTCATTCGACAATGAGAATCATATCAGCAGAGATTTCCATCGCTTCAATACCGGCATAACAGGACACCTGGGCTTAGGTTATAAAATTGTCACAGGCAGCATTTTTCTTGAAGTGGGCGGGAATTATGGCTTTGTTGTCATTCAGAAAAACAGTGTCAACGGAAGAAACAGAACCGGTGCTGCGGTAATCAACCTTGGATATCAATATGAATTGTGATCAGGAGCAGTACATAATAAACCCGGAAAAAAATTATTACCATCGAAAATATCAAATAAACAGTATTCCAGCGCGTCATTTTCCTTATACGGTTTCATAACAGTCTTTCCCGCCCGGCTTAGCTGGCGAATTTGGCCTCATTGTAAAATATGTTGAACTCATGGCTAAGCAACAAGAAAAGAAAAAATTATTTTCAACAGGAAACATCATCTTCTATGGACTGGTTGTCCTCTTTTCCATATTTGCCGTATATTATTTTAGCGAGATAAAAACAGATATTGAGCTTTTCGGGAAGATCAAACCTTATTGGTTGCTATTTGCTGTTCTTGGACAAATTGGCACCTATTTTTTTGGGGCAATCGTGTATCAGCAGCTATTACTCGGGTTTCATATTCGTGTCCGTCAAACGGTCTGGAAATTATTCAAAATAAGCTTTATCACCTTATTTTTCAATCAAACCATTCCAAGCGCCGGAATAAGCGGCAATACTTTTTTGTTTAATTACCTGCATAAAAACGGAATTGCTGTCAATAACATTATTTCGCTTATCTCCGTTGAGCTCATTAGTTTCTATATTTCCATAGAAATCATTATTATTCTGACAGTAATCCTCAGTATATTTCTGCTAAACATTCCCGGCACACTATATATCATCTGGGGCATCGGCTTTGTTGTATATTTTCTGTTTGGTCTGAGCGTAAATATCCTTTCCAACCAACATGCAATAGGTATTTTTCAAAGAAAAATAGCATCCGCTAAAATCTTAGCAAAACTCAGGAATAAGCTCCAAACATTTTTTACTACAAAAGAACTTGTGGAACGTCCAAGCAAATTTTTTCGGGAGCACGCACATGTTGTATACCGGGCTGTGGGGTTACAACTGCTCATTTTTCTCTCAGATGCTTTTACGATCCTGGCGCTGTTTCATGGCCTGGGTTTGCCGATCAATATACTTACGGTATCTGCAGGGTTTTTACTAACGAGGATTGTCTCGCTCTTGCCGATATCTCCCGGGGGCCTCATCATATACGAAGGAGGAATGAGTTATTTCTTTTCCAGGCTGGGCGTACATTTCAGCTCAGCATTGATAATCACACTATTATACAGGGCATTATCATTTTGGTTGCCAATGATCATTGGTTTTTTTGTATACAGGAAAATGCGCAACGAAACATTTCAGCAAATCTGACATGCAATCAACCATTAAGATGTCTTTTGTAACTTAATTTTAATCTCCCCAGCCTCATTACGGATAGCATTAGCGGTTACAGGTATTTCCCGGACAACCTCTGTTGGCCTTTTATCATTCCGGAATCCCAAAAATGTGGCCGGTTTCCGGATTCGCCCCGTTTTTGTCCAGGTAGCAAATTCAAAATTAGCAACGAGTTCCGGGTGTATATAATGCAAAACCGCTCCCCCCGCATCCAGCACTGGATTAACAAAGGGTGTTGCTCCTGTCTCTAATGTTTTAAGCTTTTCCAGGATCCCTGCCATCTCCTTTTCTTTATAGCCGCCTCCGCTACGGCCGATCCAGGTAAACCGGCCATTTTCGTAAACTCCAAACAGAAGGCTTTTAAAGGAACGGCCTTTTGTAGATTCGGCCCATCCACCTATTACAAACTCCTGTCGCTTCCGCGTTGGAATCTTCAACCAGTCATTACCGCGTTCACCTTCCCTGTATAAACTATTTTTACGCTTCGCCACAATGCCTTCCAGACCCAAAGACTTCATTTGTTTATATAATGCCGCCCCATCATTATAGCTTTTACTGAATTTAAAGGCTGCTTTCTTATCTACGAGCTTCCTTAGGATTTTTTTCCTTTCAGTAAGTGGATGTTGTTCCAGGTTCTGCCCGTCTATCCAGAGCAAATCAAAGACACAATAGCTGATGGGTGTATGCTCACCATTGTATTGTTGCAGCGTTTCAAAATCGGGTTTTCCCTCATCATCAAACACCACTACTTCGCCATCGATAACTACATCATGTTTTAACGCCCTTAATGCTTTTTCAACTTCAGGGTATCGGGCGGTGTAATTCAGCCCGCTTCTCGAATCCATACGCACATCACCTTGCCGGACAAACGATATCACGCGATAACCGTCCCATTTAATCTCATACAAATAGGCTTCCAGGAGAGGAAGCGTCTTCACTAACTTACAAAGCATGGGAGATACTCGTTCAGGCATGGGATCCGTTCTCCTGTTTGGCATGGCTTTCTTTTTTTGTCTTGTATATCCGGAATCAATTGCGCCGGCGCATTTAGCCGGAACTGCATATCCACTCAATACCGCAACATCAGCGCAATCCTATGGTGCTGTTTCAGGAACCCGTTTTCAACAAAACAAACGTCCCCTTTTTTTTCTAAAACAGTTTCGATAATCATCTCAACTGCGTCCGGTAATGCTCTTTTTATTCTTTTTGGAGGATGCAAATATAGATGGTACTCGTTCTCTGTGAGAAATGCCGGACGCCTGTAATCTTTTTCCACAAGCAGTTTTAGCCCCTTCCCTTCCCGTGCCGCAATCCAGATATCCTGAATACCTGAAAGACCGAGGTTCTTTCCGGTTTTCTCCTCAAATAAATCCAGCATTTTCTTTGCATTCTCTTCAAAATGCCGTTGCATTACACGCCAGGCAAGACCGCCTAGCTCCTTTTGAGTGTTGTGATTATAATTACCTTCAATTTTATCGATAACTTGTTTCAAATGACCGCTCACCTGAACAAACAGAGACAAATCCTTTTTTACACCAAAAACGACCAACGATGTATTATTGACCAGGTAAGTACCCAGTGCCGCATCCAAATGACGGAAGAAATCCTTTAAACGTATGGCTTCTAATTCCGATTTATCCCTTTCATAATCCTTTACGTGCGCATACCCGGCATACGACGAGCTATGTGCGGGTTTAGCATATATATAGTCATCTGTATAAAGCATCGGAAAATGCGAATCTTTTATCTCGGAAACTGCATTCCAGGTTCCCTGAAACAAGCGACAGCCCTGCTCACTGAGCAACAATATGTAGTAAGGAGTTGCAAGACTTGCTTCATACATTAATTCCCGTAATTCAAAATGATCGGCTACTAATATTTTTTCCTCCACCGGAAATGGAAATCTTATAGCCAGTTTAACTCCGGAAGATATAAACAGCCCCAGGCCTTCACTGTTATTTGTAAAATCAACAGTTTCCAGTAATTCATCCGCGTATCGCATCAGCGCCTTTATCTCCATTTCCCGGCCCTCATCATCCAACAACTGCCGTACTTTAGCCAGCGCATCGTTTACCTCATTTTTAACCAGGCCTTTTCCCTTTAAAAAACGGCCCGCGGGCAGTATAACCGATATACAGGTATTTCCTTTTTCCTTCCGTAAAATGGAAAGCGCATTACTTGCAAGATTTTCAGTATTCATACTTTAAAAATTATATATTTTAATATACCATCTGAACCGGTATGTTCTCAATCCCCCGGAACACACTAACTGGCGAGAAACGCAGCAATCCTTTTACTGTTTTAGTTTCAGACTCCGAATGGATAGGTTTCCGGCATCTGGTTTCCGTCAGGCTTCATATGAAGCGGATGCAGGGCATGCGTTTCATCCAGGTAAATAAAGGCATCATATCGAAGTGGCAAAATGGTTGGCACATAGTTCCCATATCGCTCGTATTGTGCGTTATACACCACACCAATCGCGCGATGACCAATATGATTCTCCATCAGCACATTATTATTAATAAAATCATCCATTAGCAATAATTTATTTTCCTCCCCTGATTGGTGCAGCAAATACTCCCAGCTACCTGCTTCCGCTTCCGGAATAATCATACTGTGCATGGGCGCGCCCCAGCTGTGCCCCGCTGTTACGGTTCCTTTGTAAGCACCAAAACCAACCAACACCACTTCCTTTTGATACCGAAGACGGGCAAGCTCCCCGATATTGAACAGGCCATCTTCCGTCATATCTGTTGCCCGGGCATCTCCAACATGTGTATTATGTGCCCAAACAATGGCTTTCGAGCCCGAACCGTGAAAAAGCAGCAGACGGTCTAGGGTATCCGCCATATGGCGGTCCCGGATATTCCAGCTACGACTGCCTCCTTTAATCATAGCCCGATAATAGGTCTCTGCATTCTTCACCACCACAGCATTCTGTTCCACATTGAATACATGCTCGTGATCCGTGTTATACCGGGGAAGCCGATGTTGAATTTCCTGCAATAAGCGAACTACCTCCTGCTGACAGGCCTCCGGCACGAAAAGGGTAGATTTTGCATAAGAGCGCCCTTCGTCTATTCTGTAGGGTTCAAAACAGCGAAATGCCTCCTCCGCTATTTTCAGAGCAGCCGGATCCGTCTTTTTCAAATATTGTATGATGCTGTCCATACTTTCCCAAAGACTGTACACATCCAAGCCATAAAACCCAATTTTGTTACTTTTAGCCAACCGTTTGTTATGCAGCTGCATCCAGTCAGCCAGCGCCACAATCTCCCAATTAGCCCACATCCATGTAGGCCAGCGATTAAAAGCATGCAACACCTGGAATGTACTCTTACTATTTGTATCATATCCCTTCACAAAACGGTTCAGCCGGTAACAATCCGGCCAATCGCCTTCCACGGCAATGAAACTAAACCCTTTTTCCTCGATTAGTTTCCGGGAAATATGAGCCCGCCATTGGTAATACTCATGGGTTCCGTGCGTTGCCTCTCCCAGCATCACGATCCGGGCATCGCCGATCCGCTCGATAAGTGGATTCAGGTCGGCCTTGCTTTTCAACGGAAAAGCCTTTTGTTTAACAAGATTCACCACCTCCTGGCTATCCAGCATCGGACGTTTTGTAAAATAGGTACCCATGGATAATGTCATTTTCAATTCTACATCCAAAATAACTTTGTTACCACCAGTCAAAACAATGACAATGGTCACACATGCTTTGACCGGCATCATTTTTCCCGGTGTGCTATGGCGGCTACTTTTATATAAAAAAAATGGAACCTTATTACAGAAAGATCACTTCACTTCACCAGCTGCTTATTAATGGTTTGGAGAATTTACTATCAACCGAAGTACAACTGGAAGAATGTCTGGAGAATTGGATTGCAACGGCAAATTCTATGCAATTAAAAGCGATACTTCAAAAATATCACGCTTTTATTACCCAACACAAGCAGGATCTTGAAGACATAATGGAGGAATCAGCCACCGATGCTTCGATTATTGTTGACCCAATTATGGAAATCTGTATAAAGGAGACAAATGAAAAAATTCAGTTATGTACGAATGTCAAAGTGCGCGATGCGTGCATCCTGGCCAGCATACAGCTTATCAACCATTTTAAAATAAGTGCTTATGGAACCGCCGCCGCCTTCGCAAAGGAACTGGATATGGAAAAAGTCTGCCCGATATTTCATAAAATGAAGATAAATGAAAAGCAGATCGATGACCGGCTTTCGCAGCTGGCAGAATATGAGATCAATAGAAACGCACGAACACCGATCGTAATTACCGATTAAAACAGGCACATGAAAAATCTGTTTCATCAAGAAATAGAGATACCGGTTGATAAGACCAGGCTTAGCGGAACCCTGTTCATACCACCAGAGGTAAACGGTCTGGTCATCTTCTCCCATGGCAGCGGAAGCAGCCGTTACAGCAAGCGCAACCAGCAGGTCGCATCCTTTCTTCATCAAAGAAGGTATGGAACGCTGCTTTTTGACCTGCTTACGCCACAGGAAGACAGCGCGTATTACAATCGTTTTAACATCCAATTACTTTCCAGAAGATTAGCCGGCGCAACAGAGTGGCTTGCAAAGCATCCTGTAGCTAAGGGGCTTCGCATCGGCTATTTTGGCGCCAGTACCGGTGCCGCATCTGCACTACAAGCGGCGGCCGAGCTCACCCAGGTTGGGGCGGTCGTTTCAAGAGGTGGTCGTCCTGATCTTGCACCGGAAGACACGTTGAAACATGTAAAGGCTCCAGTGTTACTAATCATTGGAAGCCTTGACACCGTTGTGTTGCAATTAAACCGACAGGCTTTTAATGAGCTTAGGTGCCCTAAAGAGCTGGCAATTGTAGATGGCGCCACTCATTTATTTGAGGAGCCGGGCAAGCTGAATGAAGTGGCCAAACTCGCACTAGCCTGGTTTGAAAAATATTTAAAGCCGGCAGTGATGCCTAAAATATATTAGCATGTTTAAAGACAGAACAGAAGCAGGATCGTTGTTAGCGGTTCAGTTAAAAAAATATAAGAATGAGCCGGGTATTGTATTGGCCATACCGCGTGGCGGGATACCCGTTGCCTGCATCGTAGCGAAGCAGTTGAAATTTCCGATGAGTGTTGTGCTTACCAAAAAGATAGGGCATCCCTTGAACAAAGAATATGCGATCGGTGCGGCTAGTTTGACTGACTACTTCCTGGTCCCACATGAAAATGTTTCCGAACAATATATCCAGGAGGAACTGAAAAGTATCCGCATTGCGTTAAACCAAATGCATGAAAAGCTTATGGGAAAGCGGCCCCCTGAAAAACTGGAGGGGAAAACCTTGATCGTCGTTGACGATGGTATCGCCACAGGCAGCACCATGCTGGCTACCATAAATCTTTTACGCCATAGCAACCCACGTAAAATCATCATAGCTGTTCCGGTAGCATCACAAAATGCCATACAGAAATTATCAAAACAAGCCGATGAAGTGGTAACGGTACTTAGTCCTGAAGTATTTTCCGGAGTAGGTGCCTTCTATAATGATTTTACCCAGGTGAGTGATACCGAGGCCATATCCTGCATGAAAAAATCTGCAAAACCTATTTAATTCCTACAGGCCAGCGGGAAAGCCATTTCTCTTTATCAAAGCGCCACCTACTTTTTCTTATGCTTCTGCTTTTCCTGTTTTCTAAAATATCCTCTCAATAAGAAATTGTGTTTCAGCGCTTCCATATTTTGGTTGAACCCATCTGTTCCCTTCTGAATATTATCCAGGCTGGAATTCAGTTTCTGCACAATTGCCGTATCATAAAGCAGTGTATGAACTGTTCCGTTCTTTTTTGTAACCCCATCCTGTACCCCATCTGCTATATTTTTAAGCCCTTTCATCAGGGAGTCGGCAGTTTCGCTGGCCGACCGGATCTTATTGCCCGCCAGGCGTATATTACCTGCCAGCAGGGAATCATTTAAGATCATTCCGGCCGCCCCCTGTCCTTTCTGAACATCCTTTACGATCTGATCCAGCCTTCCAGCTATAACTGAAACCCGGCTGCTGGCCTGCCGGATATTGGACAGGGTTGCTTTTACACCGTCGGGAATTGTAGGATCCTCCAACAGGGACCATATAGTACTCCTGTTCATACGCTGCGCTGCTATCTTCAGTTCCGATGCCACTACCGAAATATCTTTATTTGAATGATCGAGGGTGTCTAACATCGTAGCCAGGTTTGCCGAAGCCCTCGTCCTCAGCGTATCTCCATCCAGTGCAAGAGTTGCACTCAGGGTAACCGGCGTAATATCCACCACTTTGTCCCCCACCAGACCATCTGTACCAATCGATACAACGGCATCTTTGCGGATCACCTGTCGCATTTTCTTATCGACCGACATTACTACTTCTATCTGAGTGTTCGCCTCTATCGTAATCCTCCTTACGGTTCCCACCTGTATTCCGGAAAAGCGGACATTATTGCCTTTCATAAGCCCCTGCGCATTATAAAAACGTGCCTTCAATACGTAGGTTGCTCCAAAAAGGTGTTCATTCCTGCCAATCATATACAGCAGTAAAACCAGTACCAGCAGGCCACTCAATACAAAAGCCCCCAGTCTTATATTATCAGAAGTTCGATTTGCCATTTCTTATTCAAAAAATTGTTTAACCTTGGCGTCGCTGCTCCGGCAGAACGATGCATAATCCCCGTCGGCGTAACATTTCCCGTCGATCAGTATCACAATTCTTTTTCCCGCGGTCTTTACACAATTCATATCGTGCGAGATAATCAGCGATGTTGTATTATATTTCCGTTGTATATCCATCATTAAACCAATAATTTCTTTACCGGTTATCGGATCCAGGCCTGTTGTAGGCTCATCGTACAGGATCAGCTCCGGCCGCAGGATCAATGTACGCGCCAGCGCGATCCGTTTACGCATCCCTCCGGACAGCTCCTCGGGCATCATTTCCTTCGTATGTGCCAAACCAACGTCGTTCAATGCCTCCGATACCCGTTCACTGACCTGCCGGGCCGAGAGACGCATCCAGTGCCGGCGCAACGGAAACTCCAGGTTTTCCCGCACCGTCATCGAGTCATACAATGCATTGCTTTGAAACAGGAAGCCTACTTTTGCCCTTAGCTGGTCCAAGCTACCACCCTTTACATTTTGTACATGTACGCCTAAAACGACGATATCGCCCTGATCCGGTTTTAACAAACCGATAATGCATTTTATCAAAACGGACTTACCCGACCCGGATCTGCCCAGCACTACTACGCTTTCCCCTTTTTTAAGCTCCAGGTTGAAGTCGACCAGCACATCATTCGCTCCAAACGACTTGTATAAGTGACTTACGATCAATACGGGTGCCTGATCTGACAACTGCTGCTCTGCTTGAGTATCCATACGCATGCCCCGTTTTTTAGTTAAGACCCATCGCGTCTGCTATTTGCACGGTAAGCAAATCAATTATGAAAATTGCCACCGATGAAACGACCACCGCCGAATTAGCGGAACGTCCGACCCCTTCCGTTCCCTTTCGGCTACTATATCCTTTATAGCAGCCAACGGTGCCCACAGCGAACCCAAAAAAATAACTTTTAATAAACGCCGGCAACACATCACTGAATGTAAGGCTATCGAGCACCTCAGACCAGAACAGGTTAAAGCTTGTAACTCCACGGATATTCACGCCAAGATACGCCCCATACAAAGCAATCGCATCACCCAGCATCACCAATACGGGCAACATCAACGTTGCCGCCCAAATCCGGGTCACTGCCAAATACCGAAATGGATTAGTGCCACTTACTTCCATCGCATCTATTTGTTCTGTAACCTTCATAGAACCCAGTTCTGCACCAATACTACTGCCGATTTTTCCTGCAAATATTAAAGCCGTAATCACGGGGCCGATCTCGCGTACAATTGCAATACCCACAATTGCAGGAATCTGCGACGCAACGCCATAGGCTACCATCGAAGGGCGCAACTGCATTGTTAACACCAATCCCATAATAAAGGTGGTAAGACTCACCAGGCCAAGCGAACGGTAACCAATTACAAAACACTGTCTGACAAATGCAGCCGCTTCAAAAGGAGGTTGGAAACATTGACGAAAGAACCTTCCGGCAAACCGGGCCAGATCGCCGGCTTCGCCCAGGAACCGTTTCATGGAAACAACTTGAGGCATCGCAGAGGTTATATTTTTGATTTGCTTCACGCCATTAATTTATCTCCTTCGAAATTATCGCTTGCGACGCCAAAGACCGATGACCTTCATCATCTAAGCAACTGACAGTACTGCTTTAAATCACCGGCGACTGACTCGACCGCTCAAAGGCGGGCTCCGCTACCCACCTCCTTCACCCAGCAAATCGAAGCTTATTGTTTGCTAAAATGCGCTCGTCTGAAGTAAAAAGTACTGACATAGAGAAGAAGCCGGATAAGATTATACGAAAGCTGCTGTATAAATCTTATGAACCGTTTCTGATGGCGATAATCATCCCCGCTGACCGGCGTGCAATGGGCAGCGATCAACTGTTCTAATTCCTGCTGCGCCTGACGAACAAAGGAACGGTTGCGCACATCGAGATTTAATTCAATACCGGCGTAAGTACTGATGTTATTTATATTGAAAGAGCCCAGGGTGAGCCACCGGCCGTCTCTGATTCCGATCTTCGCGTGCAGGATACTATCACGATACTCAAACACTTCTATACGATTGCGAAGTAGCCATGGATAAAGATAGCGCTCGGCTTGCTTGGCTATCAACACATCTGAGCGGCCTGCAGTAATTACTTTAATTTTCACTCCCCTGCGTGCGGCTAGTTTCATTTGCCTGCGCAAACGCCTGCCGGGGAGGAAATAACTACTGACAAGATATACCTCCTTCCTGGCTTCACTCAGCAGATTAAAATAACTCCTCCAGATTTCATTGCGATTACGCACCCAGTCGTTCCGGCGAACTCTTACCGAAATACCCGAGACTCCCATCTCAAGGTTTTTCATCTCCTGCGCAGGCAGGCGCAGTTGCTGATTAGCGGCTGCCTCTTTGTTCCACAGCTGTACACATATCCGCTCCAGCTCCCCCGCAGCTGGTCCTTCTACGAGCAATGCCCAATCCAGCCATGCAGGATGCTGCGGGCGGCCATAATAATCGTCGTCGATATTATTGCTCCCCACCAGCGCGCGGTAGCCGTCGGCTACCACGAGCTTATGATGCAGTCGCCTGCCGAAATAAAGCGTTCCGTTTTTAAACAGCGGAGCATACCGTACCAGTTGCACCCCGGCTGCTTCCATGCGATTCATTAAATCAGAAGATACATGTGATGCAAACCCGTCAATAAGCAGGTAGATATGTACTCCTTTGGCGGCAGCCTGGCTCAACCATTCCAAAACCATTTTACCCGTATCATCATCACGAAAAATATACATTTGAATATGAATACTCTGTTCTGCCGTGAGGATTAAATGATGCAATAAATCAAAGTATTCAACGCCTCCCTTCACAAGTGATAACCGGGCCTGAGGCCTGTAGCCATTTCTCTTATACTTTCCATGGGTATTCACAAAAGTGAAATCTTAGTGTAATAATGGAAATAAAATACAGGAAATATCCAGACGAAATAAATGACCGCAATCATCGCCGGTCATGATTACTGCGCTCCATCACCGGATCAGCAATAAATTGACCGACATCATCCCTCCCGATGAGTCGCATCATTTTTACCAGCAGGCATTCAGGTTAACTTGAAAGTTATTAACAATAAAAAAAAATCATGAATCATTTTAGTAAAACATTGGCAGCAGTTGCTGCGGGCCTGGCCGTCGGCGCTACCTTAGGCAGCCTATTCGCCCCGGAAAAGGGTAGTGACGCCAGAAAGAAAATAATGGCCGCCTGCAAAAAAATGACCGCTAAAACGGAGGGGTTATTTGGGCGGCCAAAAGCAACAAGGCAGGAAACGGCGTAGGAGCTACGCATAATATCATCAAATTCTCAAATCGAAAATTCTTTTTATGGCAATCGTTAAAGTACTGGAATTAATGGCCAGTTCTACCAAAAGTTGGGAGGATGCCGCATTGCAGGCAGTACATGAAGCTTCCCAAACCGTCAAAAACATCCGCGCTGTATACATTAAGGATCACAGTGCTGTAGTAAAAAACAATAAAATTACGGAATACCGCATTGTTGCCAAGCTCAGCTTTGAAGTTGAGCCTCAAGAATCAAAAACCTGACGCCGCGTACCCGGCTGTGCAATACACTATAAAACGCAGATCCGCTACAAGGCTCATCGTTCAACCTCCTTTATTTACCGGCTAACCGGTGGATAAAGGAGGTTTCAGCTATATCTAGTTATCCTTCTTCTTATTTTTTAAAGATGCGGGGCCTCAATCCGCCGCAACCGTATAGTGGTGGCCTGACTAGCTTAATTTGTTGTTGTATGATGACAGGTTCTGTCATTGCTGCCTGGCATTGGCGCTGAAAAAGGGCAGACCCCTAACGAAGCCTGCCTGGATGACAATAAGGGTTTATGGTTCATTGACCGATATAAAACACTAAACCGGGATTCAACTTGTGAAACAAACGTTCCGGATACCCGCTATCAATTACGGGAAAATCAAATGCACCTAAGCAGTAAAAGAAACTTACCTTCCGCCAACAGTCTTTAATCAAAGGCAAACTCGACCAAATCAATTTCCAGTTCATTTTCTACACTGGAAACGCCCGGGGCATTCCAGGCGGCCTGTTCAGCATCTTCTTTTTCCGCAAATGAGCGCACTTTCCCATGCAGGGTAACCTTACCGCCGGAAACATCGACACCAATTCGCTCTGCATCGACCGTCGCGCTGCGCTCGAATGCATCCCGAATTTTTTGCAGAATACCCGAGGTCGTAGCCTTAGGCTTTACAGTAATCAAATTCAGCACACTGCGAACGCCGGCCAAATGCTCTATTGCAGATTGGGCATTGCTACGTTGGTACTCCCACTCCACTTCTCCGTCAAGTTGCACAAGGCCATCCTCAACTTTGATTTTGATTTTCTCCTCCTGTACAGCCGAATGCCATTTTAAAGCACTCAATACTGCCTCTGCAATTTCTGCATCTGTTTTACGATAGGCGGGAGAAATACCAACCTGGATGTCTTCAGCCACTGCCTTTACGCCTGAAACCCTTTTTGCATCTTTTTCTGCTGCAAGTTTTTGAGAATAGGTGCTAACCTGACCACCAAGCGTCACCACCCCCTCTTTTACGGACACTCCGATTTCAGCAGCACGTAGAATCGGATCCCAATTCAATTCTTCCATTACGTCTTTTTGAATTTGAACGTCACTTTTCATAACTTTTGTTTTAAATGTTTTTAAAATACAGCCGTTAAGCCTTATCTCAACCGCTTTCAACAAATTTAGTTTTGGTGCAACCCCATTTCAATGACGCTCATCACCGGCCTGTTTGAGCCTTATCAACACCCAAATACCGGCAATTCAACCTGTCAAAAAATGTCAAAACAATCACAGGTGTCAACTACAACAAATTATATATATCTTCGAAATAGTTCACCGTGCCGTTTGCGGCGTCATCTGCCGTCATATACAAAACAAAAACAGGAACCGGTTTCCCAACCTTCTTTGTTACAGGCTGCTGACCTTTGATGCTGGCATTCAGAAAACGTTCGTCAAGCTTATCGTCCAGTATTTCATTTGCCAGCTCAAGCGGCTTTTCGATCCGGATGCAACCGTGACTCAGATACCTTTTCGCTTCCTTGAAAGCGGACTTCAAATTGGTATCGTGCAGGTATACGCTATAGGGACTGGTTAAATTGAACTTAATAACACCTAATGCATTGTCACAACCCGTAGATTGGCGGAAACGATAGGGAAAGTTCTTCGCCGTAAACCTCTTCCAGTCCAACCGTTTCGGATCAACAACTGCCCCCTTGCTGTCAATCACCTGCATCCTCAGTACTTCCAATACAACCAGGTTTTTCCTGCAAAACGGAAGGATTTCATTAACCGCGATACTTCGGGGCACATTCCAATATGGATAAAGAATTACTTCATTGCAATAGGTCACAAACCGCGGCGTCATTGTTGACGGCTTTCCGGCCACAATCCGCATCGTCAACTTCACCGAATCCTGTTCAAAATAGCATAAACTTGCAGCGGCAATATTAACCACCATAAAATGCTGAAACCTGAAATGCAGAAACCAGCGGAAGTTATTGAGACTGATGGCCAGCGATGCAACTTTTTTCCGGTCGCCCGACTCTAGTTGCGTTTGTAACTCATTTTTTAACGTCAGGTAAAGCGGTTGTGATGGTTCCAACGTCTGTACCATTTCCCTCAACCGCGCGCTGCTGTTACTTGCCTTGTATAAAAGATCGGTGATGTATTGACGATCGCTCAGTTCATATTTCCCGGAAATCTCGTCGCTTCCAACTTTTGTCCGTGTTTTCGGGTCACCCCGGTAGAGGTCCATAAAATAGGACAACGCAGCATCGGTAATCATGCGGTCATATACCTGGATTGCAGCTGAATCGAGATCTGCAGCAGTATCCGGCAACATGGACAGGTATTTCAGTGAATCCAGCCCCTGGAAGACCGCATTTTCCTTAAATATCCTGACCAATTCAGACCGCATTGTATCACCCGTTTCAATTCCGGATCGCGACCAATATAAACGGCCCTCCTGTTGACGATAAAATGCATCCACCCAGGAAGGATTTGATAATGGTCTGACAGCAAAACGCTGCTGTGCATTTACTGCTGTTATGGGTACCGCACACAGAATCATTAAGCTCCCCGCGATTCTTGTAATTATCACATTCAGTTCGTATCTTTTCTTTATCCGCATATTTACTTCGTTGAAACCACGATAGGAACCTTCCGGCTAAAGCCCTTTCCACACTTTCAACCCGGGCCGGCCAGCACCAATTATTTTATTATTTTACGGCAACACCTGGGCCACTCAAAGCGGCGGCCTCAATTTCGCCGTTGTTTAAGCGAAACTCGGGAGGAATGTACTTCAGCCCCAACGCACGATACATTTCCTCCTCAGTTAACCCGGCAATTCGTCTGTGCGTTGCAACTTCAAAAATCCCGTATTCATTCATCGTATAGCCTTTCTGTTTGGCGATCGTACGCAGGCGAATGGTGTGTTCCCGTGAACCCGTCATATAAAGCAAGGCCGCACCATATTCATACGCGTGCATGAGCCGTATATCTACCTGAATGTTTTGGTACCGCAATAATACGCTCGCTTTATTGGCTCCCTTAACCAATACCCTCAGAATATGCCTGGATGTAATAAAGCGTTGTACAATAGCCAACCGGTCTTCAGGCGCTGCAATCACCAGTATATCAATATCGCCTATGAATTTGCTTTTTCTGCGAATGCTACCGCAAAGTTCAGCCTGTTGTACGCCGGGTATTTTTCTAATCAAATTCACAAGCGCCGTTCCAATCCGGCGGCCATCCTTTAATAACATCGGCTGCCCGCTTCTCGTTAACGCCAACAACACTTTCATACGTTCAATCCTTCGTTTACCGATCCCTTTAACTCCATCGAGGCGGTGACTGTTTAAAGCTTCCGCCAGCTCATGTTCGTTTTTTATACCAAATTGATGATACAGCAC
Source organism: Niabella agricola (assembly GCF_021538615.1). Lineage (NCBI taxonomy): Bacteria > Pseudomonadati > Bacteroidota > Chitinophagia > Chitinophagales > Chitinophagaceae > Niabella > Niabella agricola. Next base: position 516,377 of record NZ_JAJHIZ010000002.1, on the reverse strand, counting down.
TCTTAGAGTTGCCGGCCAAAGCCAGCAATATCCATCAATTCCAGCAACTCGTACGGCACCCGCTTTTTCAGTCGACTGAGCAGCCCGATCTTCCCTGTCTGCAGGTATTCTGTTATTTTCTTTGCTATACTGACACCAATATTACCCAGGGCTTCCAGGCGTTTTAGATCCGGGGCATAGTCAGCAATATCTTCTTGCATATTCGATAGCATCGCTGCCGCTTTTTCATAGGCAGATGCCCGGAATGGCTCTCCGCCCAGGTAGCGATAACAGCGCGCCATCTGTTGAAAGATGAAGGCAATTGCCTGATTATTATTTTGTTCCGGGCTTTGCATAAATAAAAAAAGAGTTTGTCAGAAATGAGCAATAAAAAACGGATGTTCCATCACCTCCCGGTTTAAATACATTTTTCCATCTGACATCAACCTTGAAAGACTTGTTCTTCCGGCAGCACCCATTACTATAAAACAATTACGTCTTCGCTGGTAGAAGTCAAACAGTTCTTTGTCAAAGTCCCTGGAATATAGCATCTCAAAGGTAATCTGCGAATAAAATTCCTCCATTGGTCCCTTATCAACGCTCATGTTTTAACTCCGGAACCGGTCTGCAGCCACCACAATAACTCGCTTACTTTCAAAGCAAGGAAACAGGTGCGCAAATCGTCGGAAGGCAAATAACGAAGAGGCAGAGCCATCATAAGTCAATACAATCTCTTCTATATCCGGTGTCTGATCAGAAACAACCACAACCGGGCATTCGGCAACCTGGAGTAACGACCAGGCAAATGGCGTAAGATATTCATCGTCTTCTGCGTCGGGTGAGGATGTTCCTCCTATTACCATTAGATCGGCAAAACGGCTTTCTGACACAGCTTCGCGAAGCGGATCGCCTTTCAGGCATCTTATATCATAAGCAATTCCTTCTTTTTCGCAATCCGCCGGAAACACTGGATATCTTCCTCGTTATCACTTCCGACATGCTGCATTTGAACCAGCATCGCTGACGCATTGCTTTTCTTTTTTATCATTTCTTCCGGATACAGCTCCTTCTCAGAAGTGTTTGTCAGCAGTATCCCCTGAAGCCGGGACCGGGTTATCTGCGCCAGGTAACAGGCAAACCTCAGAGGTTTATCATTTAAAGTGCCATCATTGATCACTAAAAGAAGATTCTCCATAAATTAAATTTTAAGCCGGTTTGATTTTTGTAATCTTTATCTATGCGCAGCAAACAGAGGAACGCCTTTATCCTTAAGCAATACAGAAATAAAGCTCTTTATAACCAGTTGCGCTCCCCACGATCGGCCACAGGCACCGACAATGCGTATCACCGACTGCTGGCCGGCCATCCATTCCGTCAATTCGAGGTCCGTGTTCAGCTTCAAATAAGCCGAATCAAGCGAAGGATAATGATTCATCGCAAGGTTGTTTAAATCGCTTCTGTTCTGCCTTTCATTTTTATAATGCCTAAGGCCAACATTTATAAGAACTGTCGTGTGGCCACCAAATCAGGCAACAAATAAGAAAACTGTTTAAGGGCATAAACCGCGGAAGCGCTTCCGTCAAAAGCAATGACGTTCCCGTTGGAAAATTGAAAATGGTCGGGAACGACGATTACCAGGTATTCGCAATAGCGTAGTATTTTAGCTAGATGCGGCCACCTGTATGACGTGCTTCTCTGTTGAAAAAGTGCATCGCCAAGTACCAGCAGATCCGCATACCGGCTTTCATTTTCAAGTTTAGATACCGGGGCCTCGCCCTTCCCCAAATAGCTGGAATGCCGGATATCATACTCCCGGCATAAATCTGAAAACCTGCAGGCAGCCATAACCAGCCGCTCCTGCGTCTGAGATTTATAAGGGGGAAGCAGGAAAAAGGGGTCCGCACGCAGCAACCAATCCCCCGGGGAACGTTTTGGCAAAAAGACCTCGTACAAAAACACTGGCACTCTTCGATTCATTTCCTTTACAAACTCAAATGCTCCACGCTCAATATCAATACCGTTGGATATAAACAATACTTTCAACATACCTGTGAATTAAAAATACGACCACGTTCGGTGCAATACCTATGACAACGATCAACCTGTCAAATGATGCTTATTAAAACACAGTTTGGTTCATTAGGGGCAGTCCAACAACCATGACCGTATCATCAGCCGTTCCAATGCCCCTCATTGATCACCACTTCGATAAAACATAGCTTGCTCAACGAAAAAAAATCAAGACTTCAGTTTTACTCAAATAACACTTCGATATGCATTCAACTACCATTAAATCCGGGATAAATAAGCTGCCGCTATGGATCATACCCCTCGCTGCAAGTCTTCTGTTGATTGGCATAAGCTTTTATATCTTCGCTTATCCATGGAACAGCTATCTTCAACTGATCAAGCTTTCAGGGATCGGCATTCTACTAAACGGACTACTGCTCATAATTTTATACTACATTGAGGGCGCCCTGTTTAACCGATCCGACTGGATGCTTGCCGAGGGTATACTAAATAGCTTGTTCGGCATACTGATGCTGTTTAATCCATTACTAAACTTTTTCCTGTTCGCATATTTCTCCGGCATTTGGGCCATCTGTTGGGGCGGTTTAAAGATGATCCAATCCCTGCTTCAAAAAAAAGAACTAAAAAGTCGGTACCTGTTATCTGCAGAAGGCTTATGTGCTGTATTGATCGGGGTATTGCTACTGAACCTTCCGTTTATGAAAACACGAACAATCATTCAATGGATCGCCCTGCTACTACTGCTTATAAGCATTTTGAATATATCTATCAACTTAAAAACAACGCATTTAAAAGAAATGCGCCCATCATTCTTTAAGCCAAGCCGGTAACCTGCAGGCATGAAGCATCAAGCAGTTTTTATTTTACTGCAGTATACAATTTCTGGAATCGTTCATAGTAAGCCTGCTCTAACTGCTCCCGGTGATCCGGATGTGCAATGCTAATCAGCAGCCGGGCCCGCTGTTCCATATTCCGGCCATACAGATTTACAATACCAAACTCGGTAGCAATAAAGTGCACATGCCCTCTTGTAGTAACAACACCGGCACCGGGCTTTAAAAAAGATACAATTCGGGAAACACCATTTCGTGTTACCGATGGCATTGCAATAATGGGCTTCCCGCCCACAGACAAAGAAGCGCCCCGCATAAAATCCATTTGCCCGCCAATTCCCGAATACTGGTAGGTACCGATCGAATCGGCACAGATCTGGCCGGTAAGATCAATTTCAATAGCACTGTTAATGGCCACCACTTTTGGATTTCTGCGGATGACGTCGCTGTCATTTACAAAAGCAACATCCATACAGTTTACAAATGGATTGTCGTTTACAAAGTCATATACCTTTCGTGTGCCAAGAATAAAACTGGTAACAATTCTGCCCGGTTGCACTTTTTTATATTCATTGGTAATCACCCCCTGCTCTACCAACGGCACCAGCCCGTCAGAAAACATTTCGGTATGCACACCAAGCCCTTTATGCCCCGAAAGCTGCTTCAGCACCGCATCCGGAATCGTCCCAATGCCCATTTGAAGAGTCGCTCCATCCTCAATTAAAGAAGCTACATGCTTGCCGATTCTGACTGCTGTTTCGTCTGTATCCAGGCTATAATCAACCTCGGGGAGCGAACTATCCTGCCAAACCATCGCCGTAAATTCAGAATAATGAATCACACCGTCTCCCATAACTCTTGGCATTTGCGGGTTTACCTGTGCGATTACCACCGGCGCCATTCTTACCGCACAAAGCGCCGCATCGACAGAAGTCCCTAAGGTACAATAGCCGTGCCGGTCGGGGGGTGAAACCTGTACAATGGCAACATTGAGTTTCAAAAAACCTTCTTCAAACAGGTTCGGGATTTCGCTTAAAAAAACGGGTACATAATTCCCATTAGGCCCGTTCACCCATTCCCGAACGTTTGAAGACACAAATAATGAATTTATAAAAAAGCCGTTATCAATTACTTCCGGTCGATTCCAGTCAATCTCGCCGTATGTACTAATACAGGTCAGTTCAATATTCTTGAGTGTTCCGGCTTTTGCCAGTAATTTGTTTACCAGAAACCTGGGAGTTGCAGCACTTCCATGCACAAAGACGCGGTCCCCGCTTTTGATTAGCTCCAATGCACTGTCTGCAGTCTTATATTCAATCGTCATCTGCGCCATTATTGTTTACCATTAAAAATCAGCTGCGTCAGCCCGCTGTAATTATTATATATTATTTCCATCTACTCCATAACGGCTAATCATCGTCCTGTAAACCATAATCCTTCGCTTCTTCAGCTACGATGCGCGTGCTATCTTCATATCCCTTTTTATTCTGCTGCTGCAGGGTTAAATCGTCCGTTTCTGTTGTCTGTATCCAAACGGTACCGGCCAGCCGCAAAACCTGTACAGCGATACCTGTCTTTTGGAAAAACGCAGATTCGAAGTCCGCCACTGTCTGATCAGCTTCTAAACTGATCGGCAGGTTTCCTGTTGAGGATTCTGTGGTTATGATCGGCGATTGCGCATCTAATTTATCGTTGAGCCGCGACCCTTCCCCTGCAAATGGGGATGCTTGTAAAAATTAAGCTTTAAATAGGGATACCGCTTTCTAAAGTCCGACTGAATATCGGCGATGGATCGCTGTTGAGCAAGGTTCATGTTCATGATATTTATTTTACCATTCAAAGCTATGCTGCCGGGCGCTGGATTTTAATGACATGCATCATTCCCGAAGATTACAGGCATCAGTACTTCTGCCGCTGTTTCGCCTGTTTCACCGTAAACATCTTTCATGGAACAGTCCGCAACGCATACGTTAACTACGGATGTAACGCCACAACAGGCACACTGCAATGAAGAACAAATTTTTTGGTATGGGAAGCGAATATCAGATCTTCGAGCAGGGAGTATTCGTTAGGAAAGATCATTAATAAGTCGAATCCGTTATTCTCAACATAGGTTATTATGTTTCCCGCAACTTTTTTGCCTTCGAGGTAGTGAATTACGGGAGTAAGGCGCGAAAACCGATTTTTGATTTCAGCACCTCGCTATCAAATGATAAAGCATCCTTCCCGCCGGCCACGCTGACGATATGCAATTCCGCACCAAAATCCAGCACAAGCTGACTCGCTTTTTCAACAGATACCATACTCATCGGGTTCCGGAAATCCCAGGCAAGAGCAATTTTCTTTATTCCTGAGAACCTTGTCTTGTAGGGTACTGCAAGCAATGTCCAGGGTAGATGCCGCATTTCATAGACCGTATGCCTCCCAAACACCAGTTTTTCTGCCCATGGAGGTTCCCTGGCTGCCCATGATGACCATATAGGGCCTGACGTGCTCACAAACGATTTCACTTCCGAAAAAAATTACCGTTGCGCACTTCACTAAAGATACTGAGCGCGCCATGTGTTCTCCGGTGAATTTTTACTTTTAATTTTATCAGTTCTGCTTCGGCGTTCAGACGATCATCATCCATAACCAGGGAAACGGGCACCTGGGTAAAGTTAACAGGCAAATCACATACATATAACAGCAACAGGCTGGCTTTACTGGCTATGGCTATTTCTACGCCGTAGTTAACTGCATTTAAAGCTGCCTTGGAAAAATCAACGAGAACCAGTATCGTTTTCATAAAAGTATTTTACCCAGACGAAAATATCCGGGTACATACATTACCCGGTTGCGTCGTTAAAGTATGTCAAAAATAGGCCTGCATGATTTCTTAGTCAATGAGCGCGGTCAAATCATTTTCTAACCCGTATCAGCAGACAGCCTGAAGGAACATCATACTTCCGGCAAGATTTCAACCATTTATTGCCCACGATAGCTAATATCCGTCAAACAAATCAATGATTTTGATCATTGCAATCCCTTTTAGTAAACCCGTATTTTAGAGCCACCGAAAAATAATGTGTTGATCCCGTTTTCCTGCAAATGCCGGCCGCTATGTCTAAAGATTCCTTTTTTCAAAAACGCAACTTTATGCCCTGGGTTATCGATCATTTTTTTCTTCCGTGGACTGCATGGTTAAGAACAAACGGCTTCATTGGCCAAACCGTGATACCGGCGTTAAAAGTTTCTGATGAAAAAGATCTGTACTGCATTACAGTTGCAGCACCTGGTATGCAAAAAATAGATTTTCTCCTAAAGACAAAACACAATCAACTCATTATTAAAATATTAAAAGAAAACATACCGGTTGTACAAGCGCAGGCATTAAGGGGAAGAAAACATTCTGGGTTTTCCTGCACCATCGGCTTACCGCCGGAAGTACATCCAAACAGGATTAACCATCATTTGAATGAAGGGATACTTTCCATTTTTCTGCCAAAAAAGCCAGACTATTCAGGCCTGAAAGCAACTACATTTTCTAATTTATAAACCGTACAAAAATGAAATCAGATAAAAAAATCCAGCAGGATGTCATAGCAGCACTTCGATGGGAACCCATTCTTAACGCCGAAGAAATCGGTGTGGCAGTAACGGATGGGGTTGTAACCCTAAGCGGTCATGTAAATCAATACATCAAGAAATGGAAGGCCGAATCGGTTACAAAAAGGGTTAAAAATGTAAAAGCAGTTGCAATCAATATTTCAGTTGAAATTTCTGCTACAGACAACAGCAACGACACGGAAATTGGTCAGGCGGTTATAAACGCTTTTCGCTGGAATAGCCTGATTCCACAGGACAAAATCAAGGTCAAAGTGGAACACGGGTATGTAACGCTGGAAGGCCAGGTAGAATGGCAATACCAAAAACAAGAAGCATACAATGCCGTTAAACCATTGCTTGGGGTTAAAGAGGTGTATAATTTGCTATCCGTTAAACCTGTTGTCAGCAAAGCATTGGTAAAAGACCAGATCAAAAAGGCGTTAACCCGGAATGCCGACATTAAATCCAACAAAATAGATATCGATATTTCCGGCCGAAAAGTAATCCTTAAAGGATCCGTCGGAACCTGGCAGGAACGATCGTTGATTGAGAATGCCGCATGGTGCTCTCCGGGAGTTACCAATGTGGTTGATGAAATTGAAATCCGGTAATCCAGGGATAACCGGCAAAACTGCTGTTTGCTATTCATTTACAGGCACAACAGGATGCATAAAACGAGGATCACGGCAAACAAACGCACTCATCAAATATTAAAAAAACATAAACTAACGGCTTATTTTTGGTATATTTGTTATACCAAAGGATATCAGAAAAACGGTTATACGATCGGTTTTGTCCAGGTGCTCATCGGAGCTCTCCTGGTTAAAATCCCCTCTTGAATGTCGGACGGACCATCGTATTTTGATTATTTATAAAGACAGGATTTGGATCAGCCAATTTTAAATTAATCTCACGCCCACTTAACCTTTGGGAAATTTTTGGACATTAAGAACATCTGTATAATGACAAAGATATTGCTTATCGAAGACAATCCCGAAATCAGGGAAAACATGACCGAAATTCTGGAGCTTGCAGGCTACGAAGTTTTTACTGCTCCAAACGGCAAAGAAGGTATCGACGCAGCCCTCAAAGAACTACCCAACCTGATCCTTTGTGACATTATGATGCCGGTACTGGACGGTTATGGTGTGCTGCACCTGGTACAGAAACATGCCCAGCTGCAAAGCGTTCCGTTTATATTTCTCACTGCAAAATCCGAAAGAAATGAGATCCGGAAAGGAATGGAATCGGGAGCAGACGATTATATTACCAAGCCCTTTGACAGCATCGAGTTACTGAATGCAATCGAAATACGTTTAAAAAAGGTGGAACTGTTGAAACGGCCATTCCAGGGCAACCTGGAAGGCGTCAATGAACTCATCTCGGTTACTTACGGTAAAGATTATCTTGAAGAACTCAGAAAGGACCGGAATATTAACCGGTATAAAAAGAAGCAGATCATTTACGCAGAAGGCAACCATCCTTCCCGCATCTACTATATTCAAAAAGGAAAAGTAAAGACATTCAAGCGCAACGATGACGGAAAAGAACTCATTGTGGGACTCTATGCAGAAGGCGATTTCCTGGGATATCTGCCGCTAATGGAAGGGCGAACCTATCATGAAACGGCTGAAGCCATGGAAGATGTTGAGCTTTCAATTATCCCCCGATCCGAATTTGAAGAATTACTCGGAAGTAATCCTGCGGTAATGAAAAAATTCATGGGTATACTGGCCCGCAATGTGGATGAAAAAGCAGAACAATTGCTGGCTGTTGCTTACAATTCCTTACGAAAAAAAGTGGCGGACACCCTGGTCACGCTGAACCGGAAATACAATAAGGACCAGGACGAAAGTTTTCACATTGATTTGTCGCGCGAAAACCTGGCAGCGATAGCTGGTGTGGCCAAAGAATCGTTAATTCGTATGCTGAGCGAACTGAAAGAGGAAAACTTAATTAACCTGGAGGGACGTAAGATCCGGATATTGAATTACGCGAAGCTTGAAACCATGTTCAATTAAAATGATGCTCATTAAGAACCTTAATAAATGAAGATTTCATTTTTTGAAATTCGAATTGCAACTGCTTTGCCGCTTTTCCCAAAACGGCATGTTGTATGCTATTTGCCTCTGTCATCCCTTTCCTGTATATTTCTTCCTGCAGCAGGATAACATCCCTTCGCAGCAGGTCAATCACCTGGTCCTTGTCAACAAACTGCTGTTGGAACAGTTCTGCCTGCTCAACAAAACCAGAAGGCACCTTCCCGCTAATGGCTTTTGAAAGCCGGTTCTTGAGCAGTACGTTATCCATTTTAAGCTCTGATAAAATGGTGAGCCATTTCCCGCTTTCCTTCATAAAATCCGGTTTTTTACAAACACTCTTTAGGGTTATTCTGTTTTCTTTATCTTTTAAAGGTACTGCCGGACAGCGCGCACACCGCTAATATCCGTCATCAATATAAAGATTACAATCATTGCTATACCGATCCTACGGTCACCCGACGGGAGGCCTTCGCTGGCCATACAGACATCTATCCAGGCTCCTCTTTTATCAGCTTGACAACGATCATAACCTTTTGTAACCCCACTCATTTATTTGCAAAACCCGGTTTTGCAACTTTACTCTTTAAATACTACGATGATGAAATCAATAAATCGGCCCAATAATCGTCATTTCTCCCTGAAATCCGTTGCCGTTATTTCGATCGCTTTGCTTTGTTTCCTGCTATTGTATGACCATAAATTCCGGCCTGATGCACGAGGATCCGATCAGCCAGCTACCACACAGACATCCGTTGCCAGATTAGGCACCGCCCCGGATACCATCCCTGAAAGACTGGACACGTCGCGCTACAACGCGCTGCTGCTGGACCTGGCACACCAGAAACCCACCCATAACTGGCCGGCAAAAGCTCCATTACCCCTGGCGGGCGCGGTTCTTCCTTTTCACCGGATTGTGGCCTATTATGGAAATTTTTATTCAAAAGGCATGGGCATTCTTGGTGAATTGCCAGAACAGCAAATGATTCAAAGGCTCAAAAACGAGGTTCAAAAATGGCAGCAGGCGGATCCCGGAATTCCGGTTTTGCCGGCCATACATTACGTTGCCGTAACCGCCCAACGCCAACCGGGGCCGTCGGGAATGTATCGGCTGCGCATGCCGCACACAGAAATCGATAAGGCCCTGGCCCTGGCCAGGCAATTGAAAGGCCTTTTGTTTCTTGATGTCCAGGTCGGGCAAAGCAACATACAGGACGAACTTCCGCCGTTGATGCCCTACCTTCAATTACCAGATGTACACCTGGGCATAGATCCCGAATATTCGATGAAAACAGGACAGGTACCCTGTTCCGTCATTGGAAGTTTTGATGCCGTTGATATTAATCATGCGGCCACCTACCTGGCTGGTTTAGTTAGAAAAATCCATTGTGGTCCAAAAATACTCGTTGTTCACCGCTTTACCTCCCAAATGGTCACCAACTACAGAAATATTATTACCCGGCCGGAGGTACAAATTGTAATGAATATGGATGGGTTTGGGTTTCCGGCAAAAAAGATCGACAGCTACCAGGGTGTTATCACAAAAGAACCGGTTCAGTTTACCGGTTTTAAACTTTTTTACCGGAATGATCTTACCAAAGGGTATCATCAAATCATGCAGCCCGCGGAAGTGCTTGCTTTATACCCGGCTCCGATTTATATACAATATCAATAGGGCTCCTTAAAAATTGCCGGCGCCCGGGTGCAGCTACCAACCAGCCTGGCCACCCTGCGGCATCACCAACACGGCAGCACCTTGCAAACTACCATTACGGAGCGCATCAAGCGCATCATTCGCCTGCCGAAGCTCAAAAAACCGAACGGAAGCCTTTACCGGAACCTTGGATGCCAATGCCAGAAATTCCCGCCCATCATTACGTTTCAAATTGGCTACAGAACAAATCGCACGCTCCTGCCATAAAAGATGGTACGGAAACGATGGTATATCAGACATATGAATGCCTGCGCATACCACAACCCCCGATTTATCGATAGCGGCCAGGGCCTTTGGAACCAGCGCACCCTGAGGGGCAAAGATAATTGCTGCGTCTAAAGGCACGGGCGGGTCCTGCAAAGAATCCCCAACCCATGTGGCACCGCAATCGCGGGCGAACTGCTGGCCGCCCGTATCACCGGCACGGGTGAAAGCATACACTTCTTTACCCTCAAAGCGCGCCAGCTGCAACAACAAGTGGGCGGCTGCTCCAAAACCGTAAAATCCGATCCGACGAGCGGTATCCGGCACTTTCCGGTAAGACCGGTAACCAATCAGTCCTGCACATAACAAAGGTGCCGCCGCCGCATTATGAAAGCTTTCTACCAATGGAAAACAAAACTGCTCCCAGGCTACAGTGTAGGTAGCATACCCACCGTCTATATTATATCCTGTGTAAATTGCCCGATCGCAAAGATTCTCCCGGCCGCTGCAACAATAGCTGCATGCTCCGCAGGTGTGCCCCAACCAGGGAATTCCAACCCAGTCGCCCTCTTTCAGTTGCTGCACCTCACGCCCGGCGCGCACTACATATCCAACAATTTCATGACCGGGCACAAGCGGCAGCTTGGGATCCGGCAACGCTCCGTCCGTGATATGCAGATCGGTGCGGCATACACCGCAGGCCAACACCTTTACCAGCACTTGCCCTTCCTGAGGTTGCGGCATGGGCAGTGTGGTGTATTGCAGGGGCTTTCCCTGCTGATACAATACCATTGCGTTTATCGTGGCGGGTAATCGCATATCTATGGATTTTGGGCCTTAAACTGCGCCATCGCCTTCATCAACCGGTTTGCGCTCCAGCCCCCATCCACCAGGATACGCCGAACTGTAAACTCGGGGGTTTCCCGATCCAACGGTCCGTAAAGCTGAAAGCCCATTTTATAATTATTGTTTATAAGCTGTTTAACAGCGGCCGCGTTCCAGCTCCCAAATGGATAGGCGAAGTACCGAACCGGCCTGCCAGTTACCGCTTCAAGCAAACGGGCCGGCTGCACCAACTGAACCTGCCAATCTGCTTCTTTGTAAAACCGAACATCATGATGATCCCAGGTATGACAACCGATCACATGCCCTTCCTCTGCCAGACGGCGTATTTGCTTGCGGGTCATATAGCGGTTTTTATCCATGGCGACTGTCATAATAAAAAAAACGGCTTTATAACCGAGGCGGTCCAGTTCGGGAAGCGCATGATCAAACTGGCTCCGGGTTCCATCGTCAAATGTAAGAATAAAGGTTTTTTGCGGTAGCGGCTCATTACGCTGCCGGTAAGCAATCCATTGATCGGGTAAAACAGCCCTGTACCCGGAGTCATTTAGTATGCTCATTTGCTCATGAAAAGTTTTTACCGGCACGATATAGGACCGGTCGGCCTTTGCATCCGAGGCCACCCAATTCCTCACCTGATGATAACATAACACAGGGGGTTGGCGAAAACGGGTTTTGGAGGAAACACTCCCGGTAACATTTGTGGCAAATTTATAACCGGCCGTATATGCTTTGTCAACCCGGGTTCCGGCAGCTATGGGATCCGTTTTATGACCCAAACCACCCGACAACAGAAAAACAAAGATGAAACACCCCAGAAAGACATTTTGTCTGCAGGCTCCGGGTTTTAATTTCGTATTTACCGGCATTACCTTCAATTTATATCCAAGGAAAGCAGCGCTGCTTTTAACAGAATACAGTTGATTTTGTTGCATCAGCATCTTGGTTGCTTATTCCTTAACAACCAGGTCGTATAACTTCCAAAATAGTTGAACAAAAGCATCCCTGATTACGTGGCGACCAAAAAATAACATGGAAAGGATAATGAATGTGCTCGTTATAAATGCCATTAGTCTTTCTCTGTCTATATTTGAATATGCTTGCATGATATCCGTTCATTTAAGTGAAATAATACTCAAATCTATCACCAGAACCCCTCGTCATACAATGAACTTCGTCATATTGATTGGTGATAAAAGTTGTGGTTCCCGGCGGTTTGATTCTTTATCACAAAAGCCCTCTCCGGTTCAGTTTTCAACGGGCTGCTGTTGGGTCAAATCTGTGCAGGTATAATCTCAGATCATTCTAATGTAGCGCGCGGCAGGCAAAATTTATTGAACGGCATGTAACGGGAACTGCATACCTGCCAGGGGTAAATACGGCTCCATCACAACGACTCGAAATAGTTTTCACGGGTATCCGGCAATCGCCCTCTCCATCTATTCGCTTCATTTCTACAAATGGAACTACGGCCGGTCATTTGTTTCAATTCCACACAAAAGAGCACTCCATCGTTATCCGAATCGGAAATAGCAAACGGCCAGTAAGAAGACTGTAGCAAGTCGTCGCTTTCCACTTTGGCGGCAACCCGCCCCTGCAACACACGAATGGCGTTCAGCCGGTCCTCTGCTTTACTTAGCTCTTTAAACTTGCCCCAGCAAATCACGCTCTCCCATTTCGCCATGGTCTCAACATGCTCAACCTGGAAACACACATCCGGGTTTTCACGCATCATTTTCAGCTTTAACCCTTCAGCCGTCCGGCCGAAAATACAACCCTGATGGTAGGCATAACAAATAGGCACAATATATGTCAGTCCATCCGCATGACAACCGAGATGACCGAAAATCCTCCGCTGTAATACGCTTTCAATTTGATCGTTGCTTAATTCCTGGAACATCGTTTAAACTTAATACATTAAAGATTTAATTACCCAACAACTACATATACCCACCAATAAGCCCCCCATTTTTCCGAACACAAAACCCGTTCAGGTAAAGTTGAGCGCTACAGCAACCGGATTACAATGATCGCCGTCAACAACAGCACTAATATTTATTAGGCCCTGCAAGACCTGGCGGTATTCATGCGGATTCAAAATCATTGAATCAAAACGCACCATTACTCGAAGGCCATCTCGAAACAGCCGGGCGTATCCTGGTAAAGTTTTTTTATAAAATAGCCGATGTGCCGTTTTAAGTTGGAAACAGCCGAGGAATATTGCCCACGAACATAAAAGCACTTTGCCTGTAAGATCTTAAACCTGACTAAAATCCTGCTTTGTAATGCATTTGTATCCCCGTCAATAGAAGCAGTACCGTTAAGATCAATACTCCACTCAACGCCCTTCTTATGAAAATGCAGTTGCGCCGGAAACTGCGTATGCATACCATTAATATCGACATAGGGCCTTTCTACAAAAAAACAGATATTACCGCACAGGTCAAAATCAAATGTTTTTATGAAGGAGGTCGGGCACAGGAGCACCTGGTCGCTCTGGTCGTAAAACAACGCCGTACCCAATTCTCTGATTTTATCTTTTAAAAATTCCACCTGGATTTCCGTGTTCATTGCATGATTCTTTAACCCTAAATTTAGAACATAGGAATCCTGCTTCCGATGATTGTGGTTGATCAAAACTTTGACGCTAATCAGCATATTTAACACCAAATTCAAAAAAGTATAAGGAGGGGATAAAAAACCCAGCTACCGGATTTTATTCATCATCCATTTTTTAGTCATTTCAGCGGCGGTCATATAGGCAATTACAATCAGGATGATAATCCCCAGGATCGTTGCGGGTAAGGAATAGAATGCAAACTTCCGGGACACCGGCGTACAAAGGATGAATAAAAACAACAAAAGCGTAAATGCACTTGATGCAAGTAAGGCTTTGGATGGTTTACTTTTAAAGAAAAAAAGCCGGGTTCTCAATACGAACAAAATAGCGATTTCAGACAAAAGGCTTTCTATAAACCAGCCCGTTCTTAATAGCGCGGGAGCCGTATAAAAATACCAATACAGCACTCCAAAAGTAATAAAGTCAAATATTGAACTCTGTAGTCCAAAAACAAACATAAAACGGCTGATAAATTTCAGGTTCCATTTTGCGGGTTTGAGCAGCGTCTCTTTGTCTACATTGTCTGAGGCCAGGGCAATGGCCGGCAAGTCGCTCAAAAAGTTGTTCAGTAAAATTTGTACTGGTAATATTGGTAAAAAAGGAAGCACCAGCGAAGCCACCGCCATGCTGAGCATATTACCGAAGTTTGCGCTAATAGTAATATAAATGTACTTCATGGTATTACCAAACGTTCTTCTGCCCTCCTCCACTCCCTGCCGGATCACATCAATATCCCGATCCAGCAATACTATATCCGCAGCCTCCTTTGCTACATCCACCGCGTTGTCGATGGAAATCCCCACATCGGCGGTTTTTAAAGCGTTGGCATCGTTAATACCATCTCCTAAATATCCTACAGCATGCCCGGTTTGGCGCAGCAATTTTACAATCTTTTCTTTTTGCTCTGGCAAGACTTCTGCAAATACATGCGTCCGGTTCACCGCTTCACGAAGTGCGTCATCAGACAGCTGTTCCATATCTCCTCCGCAAATCAGGGATTCGGTGTTCACCCCGATCTGTGTGGCTAAATGACCTGCAACAAACCGGTTATCGCCGGTGATGATTTTCAGGCCGATTCCGATCGCTTTCAACCGGCTAATCGATTCCGCAATACCATTTTTAGGAACATCAGACAGCGTTATTAATCCCAAAAAAACCATGTCAGCCTCGTCATCTTTTGAAAGCCTGGAATCTGCAGCAAGGTTTTTATAACAGACGCCCAGGGTACGGTATCCCTGGGAACTGAAGGTTTCAAAAGCGTTTTCAATTTGGCGGGCCGTGGCATGGTCAAGCGCAATCTTTCCGGTTCTCGTCTCAATCATACTGCAAACGCCAACAATATTGTGGACGGCGCCCTTTGTGATCATGATACATTGATGCTCATTTCCGACCAGGATACTCAGCCGCTTGCGATGGAAATCGTAGGGTACTTCGCCAATCTTCCGATAGTCCGCTACATCGCAGCCGGTGACTTTCATAATCGCTTCGTCTATCGGATTGGAAAAGCCCGACTGGAAGAACGCGTTCAGATATACATACAACAAAACCTTTGCGCTCTGCGCCCCCTCGATGTCTACGGCATTATTAAGAGCCATGATGCCGGTGGTAATGGTTCCTGTTTTATCACAACAGAGCAAATCCATTTCACCCAAATTTTGTAGTGCCGTTAGCTTCCGAACAATCACTTTCTTACGGGCCATGCGTTTGGCCCCTGCAGACAGGGTAATGGTCATAATTG
The DNA here is from genome assembly GCF_021538615.1 of Niabella agricola. Taxonomy (NCBI): domain Bacteria; kingdom Pseudomonadati; phylum Bacteroidota; class Chitinophagia; order Chitinophagales; family Chitinophagaceae; genus Niabella; species Niabella agricola. The sequence continues at coordinate 500,788 of NZ_JAJHIZ010000002.1, read as the reverse complement.
CAGGAAGCAACTCCGGCGTCAGCCCTACCGCCAAAGCGAGGGCAAACAAAACGGAATCAAAGATCGGCTTGCCTTGCAATACATTTACAATAAGTATAATCCCGGAAATAACAAAAGTCAGGTACATCAGCAAATAGCCGAATTTGTAGATCCCTTTTTCAAAGGAAGTGGGCCCTTCTGCCTGCTGCAGCGAACGACCTATTTTTCCCAGAACTGTATTCCTGCCGGTATTTACAACAAGAACCGTTGCCGATCCATTGGTAACATTTGTGCCTTTAAAAACAGCATTGGAAATTTTCGACAGCGGCCCTGTGACCGAACAGTTACCAGCAAATTTCGCTACAGGGAAAGACTCCCCGGTAAGCGCCGCTTCGTTTAGATGCAGGTCATTCGATTCCAAAATACAGGCATCACCCGGAATAATGTCTCCTGCATTCAACAATACAATATCGCCCGGCACTATTTCTTCAAAATAAACATCCCGGATAATGCCGTCTCTTTTTACACAAGCCTTAATACGCGTTAACTGTTTTAAATGCTCAATCGCCTTTCCAGCAGTCCGTTCCTGGAAAAAACTCAAGCCCCCTGTAAGTAATAATACAATGGCGATAATGACGCCTTCAGAATATTCCTGTAAAGAAATGGATAGAAAAACAGCAAAAATCAAGAGCATTACCAAGGGGCTCTTGTACTGAGCCGCCAGTAACAGCAAGTTGCTTACCCATGGTTTCCGGTCACCAATTTTCTCCCTGGCCTTTTGCTGCTTCTGAAGCGTGCTTACCGAACGCGCACTCAGGCCTTCCCAACTGCTACCCAACTGCGTTAAAAGCACCCTTACATCCTGAAGCCAAAAACGTTCCAAATCTTATTATTTATTAATCCCGGGCCTGACATGATTACTCACTAAATCAAAAACCCCAAAAGCGAATACGCCCCACCTTGTCATAAAGTCCTTCAAATTTGATTACAAATTAAAACAGCCAATAGATATTTTAAATGACGCAGATCACTCGGATGCCTGTGCCTTGTCAATATGACCACAATCAGCCGGGGCATTAATGATGCTCATTGCTAAGCTATAGAAGCATTTATAGCTTTGCATAAAATACGAGGCCGGCGTTCGTCACGCAGCCAAAAGAAAATTTTCTTTTATGAAAAAATATATTGTGGCATTTGATGGTCTTAAATATTCAGAAAGCGCAAGAGACTACGCCATCCAACTCGCGAAGCAGAACAATGCACATTTAACCGGTATTTTCCTCGACGACTTTATGCATCACAGTTACAAAGTGACGGAGCTGTTGAAACAGGGAGGAGATTTTGAAGCCAAACGAAAAAAACACGACCAAAAAGACGAAAAGACGCGGAACCAGTCACTAGCAGATTTTGAAAATGCCTGCCGGGACGCCGCGATAAACCATTCGATTCACCGGGATAAATGCGTTGCAATACAAGAACTTTTACACGAAAGCACTTTTGCCGACCTGTTATTAATCGACAGTACCGAAACCTTTACATCCTATACCGAAAAAACGCCAAGTTTGTTTATCCGGGATCTTTTAAGTGGTGTACATTGCCCGGTTGTTCTGGTACCGCATACATTTAATCCTATCAATAAACTGATATTATTATACGATGGTGCCCCTTCGTCTGTACATGCGATCAAAATGTTGAGCTATACACTGGATGCATTAAAACAATTACCAACCACCATAGTTACGGTAAACACCGTAGATGAAACATTTCATCTCCCTGACCATAAACTGCTTAAAGAATTCCTGAAACGTCATTTTCCAAAAGTACAATACACGGTTCTGAAAGGCACTCCGGAAACAGAAATCCCTCAATACCTCGAACAGGCAAAAAACGGAGCATTTATAGCGCTGGGGGCATATAGCCGGGGAGCCGTCAGCCGCTGGTTCCGGGTCAGTATGGCTGATGTATTGATGAAAGAAATGAAATACCCGTTGTTTGTTGCACACAATTAATGCCACAGCAGGGTCATTGAATTTGTCACTTAATAATCAACCGGGGATAGACAATTGAAATCAAGAACCGGCAAATATCCGGCGTGCATGACCCTCAATCATTCAAAAGCATTTATGTCTTTAAATAGTTGCAGGTTTTAGACTGGTTGGCCGGAAAAAAAGGCAGGCTTTTCAGCCCGCCTTAAAACGATGACCACAGTGTTATAGCCTTTTGCAACTTTTATTCTGTGGCAGCTACTTCAATTCAGTTGTATCCTGGTTAAGCTAACAGTTTTTTTTCTGCTTTTAAAATATCCAGTTTACTGCTCTTTAAACAGGTATATCTGAACTTCTTACTTTCCGACCGCAATTGAATTGAATCTGATATAAATATAAGCCCGAAAAGCGGGCCAAATAAATGACAAGGGTCAATTTTTTGCTGATTATCATCATCTTTATTCCCATTTAAATTGGTTAACCGCCGCAAGTATTCGATCACATTCAATTGATTATAAACACATTAATATTTTATTTTATTAAAAAATAATTAGTACCTTCAAACTACCAAATCAACAGTTATGAATAAGGATACCGGCATTGGTTTCGACGTCCTGTTCACCAATGCTTCACTGGGTATAATGGTAGCGAATGAACAGGGCACCATTGTACTGGCAAACCCCTTCCTTCTCAAACAATTTGGCTATTCGGAAAACGAATTGCTTGGTCAGAAGATTGAAAAACTGATCCCCGAACGCTATCATGAGCGACATACAACCCATGTTCATCATTATAACAAACATCCTAAAACCAGGCCTATGGGGCTGGGGTTAGATCTATACGCCATCCGGAAAAATGGTACGGAATTTCCGGTTGAAGTAAGCCTGGGAAGTTATCAGACCGATCAGGGCAAATATGTCATTGCATTCTTAAGTGATATTTCCAAAAGAAAAGAAGCGGAACAAGCCCTGCAACAGCTCAATGAAGCACTGGAACAAAAGGTTGAAGAACGAACCGTAACGCTAAAAAGTACTGTAAAACAATTAGCAGCACTCATCGCGGAAACGGAAGCAAAGGACACGGAGTTAAACCGGGTCAATATCTTCTTAAAAAACATCTGGAATCATGCTGCAGCCAGCATTATAGTAACAGACAATACCGGCATTATCAATATGATGAACCCAGCTGCCGAACGGCTATTATATTATCACCATACAGAACTAATCGCCAAAAAGACACCGGCCATATTCCTGGATGAAACCGAAAAATCATTGGCCAGCCTGCTCGACAAAGCAAATGAGGAAACATCCGTTGAGGCCGAACTACATTATAAAAAGAAAGACGGAAGCCTCTTGCCTGTTTCTCAAACCTTTACCGCAATGCGCAATACCCAGGGAGAAATCGAGGGGTATTTGATTATCGCCATGGATATTTCTAAACGAAAGAACGCTGAAACGGAACTGATCATTGCGTTGCAGCGGGAAAAAGAGCTGAGTGAATTAAAATCAAGATTTGTTTCAATTGCTTCCCACGAATTCCGTACACCGCTCAGCACGGTGCTCTCATCAGCCTATCTGATATCAAAGTATACTGAAAAGGAAGACCAGCTTCGAAGAGATAAACACATACAACGCATTGTTTCTTCGGTGAATATGCTTACCGATATATTAAACGACTTCCTTTCGGTGGGAAAGATTGAAGAGGGCAAAATCCAGTTAAGAAGAAACATCTTCGACATCAGCCAACACCTGCAGCAGATTGCAAATGAATTAACCGGTCTATTAAAGAAAGACCAGCAAATCCGTTATCAGCATGAAGGTGATCCTGAAATAGAGCAGGACCCATCCTTAATGAAACACATTTTGATAAACCTGCTTTCCAATGCGATAAAGTTCTCGCCCGAGGGAAGCGTGATCGAACTCCGAAGCAGCCTTACACCAGCGAACCTGAAAATATCAGTTGCGGACCAGGGCATTGGCATTTCCCCGGACGATCAGCATCATTTGTTTGAGCGTTTTTTTCGCGGTGCCAATGCAACGAATATCCAGGGAACGGGACTCGGGCTTCATATTGTAAGTAAATATGTCGAGTTGTTAAACGGTACGATTACCTGTAATAGTCAGTTGGATACAGGAACTACTTTTGAACTTAACTTCCGGGTGCAATCATAAACGACAAATCAATCTTCTACGTTTTTATAAAGAGGGATAGCAATTAATGCAGAAGTGGCTGTCTCAAAAGTCCAAAACCGTCATTTCGACTGAAGCGAAGCGGACAAATCTCATTGCCTGGAAATTATGTATGGGAGATTTCTCGGCTTCACTACATTACGCTCGAAATGACGGACTTTTGAGACAGCCGCTTATATTGCAGCGTTGCTATTAAATACCGGGTTAATATTACAATAGAAGCAAGCCGGTTCCCCCGCTATTTTACTACCACCTTTTTCTCAACCCGCTGCTCGCCATCCGTATTTTTAGGCAGCTCCAGTGTAAGTATGCCTTTATCATAGTACGCCTCAATGGCATCTGCTTTTACATCTGCAGGAAGGGTCAGCGTACGGGAAAAACTAGAATAGCTATACTCTTTACGGCGGTATTTCTTTTCATTTTCCTCGTGCTCTTTTTCCGAGCTGGCACTAATGGTTAGTACATTGTCATCCACATCGATGTTAAAATCACCCTTTTCCAATCCAGGTGCCGCTACTGTCACCTTGTATTGGTCTTTCTCGTCGGCAACGTTCAGGGCCGGTACAGTGTCCTGGCTAAAAAGATTATTTCTCCGGAACCACTCACTCCAGGGAGTAAAAAAATCGTCGACAATTCCGGGAAAAACTTCCTTCAAATTGATTAATGATTGTTTAGACATAAAATCCTCCTTTTTTATGATTAAAATTTATTTTAAACGCGTTGATTAAGGCGATAGCCCCGTAAAAATAGCCGGACAAAGGGGTTCGAAGCAATGACGCGGGTCAACAACGATCATGATTGCTATTCCGACAGGGACATTTTTTTTCGCTCAGCATCTACCATATTGGCAATACCCTTCAGCAACGCATCGGGGTTAAACGAAATGCTGTCTATGCCCTCTTTAACCAGGAATTCGGCAAAGCCGGGATCATCACTGGGCGCCTGGCCGCAAAGGCCAATTTTCTTTCCCTTATTTCTCGCCTGATGTATCATTTCCGCGATCATCTTCATAGCTGCGGGATCTCTTTCGGAAAAGAGCGGTGCAATGATTTCCGAATCCCGGTCTACTCCTAAAACCAGCTGGGTCAGATCATTAGAGCCAATCGAAAAACCATCGAAGATCCGGGCAAATTCAGCAGCGAGCAGTACATTGGATGGTATTTCCGCCATCATGTATATTTCCAACCCATTCATCCCCTGCACCAGTCCTTCCTTATTCATTACCGCCACTACCTTTCTTCCCTCATCTACTGTTCTGCAAAAAGGGATCATCAGCTTCACATTGGTCAGCCCCATTTCGTCTCTCACTTTTTTCATTGCCGCACACTCCAACCCAAAACCGTCTCTGTATAAAGGGTGATAGTAACGCGACGCTCCCCGGAAACCCAGCATCGGGTTCTCTTCCCGCGGCTCAAACCTGCTGCCACCCAGCAAATGCGCATATTCATTGGTTTTAAAGTCGCTCATTCGCACGATCACATCCTTGGGATAAAAGGCCGCTGCAATCGTTGCTACCGCCTCAGCCAGCTTCTCAACAAAATACTGACGCTTATCTTTATACCCGGTTGTCAACCGCTCAATTTGCTCCTTTTCTTTAACATCCTGTAACGCCGCATACTGCACCAGGGCCATAGGATGAATGCGGATCACATTATTGATAATAAACTCCATGCGTAACAGGCCAATCCCTTTATTGGGATAGAACGACCAAAGAAAAGCCTTATCCGGATCGCTTATGATCAACATCGGTGCAACCTGGCCCGGCATCCGTATGCTGCCCGGCGTTATGACTTCCTCCGTCCACTCACCCCGGCCTGCATATATATAGCCCTCCTTTCCTTCCGCACAGCTGATGGTGACCTGCATTCCCTCCGTAATTTTCTGTGTTGCATCGCCACAACCAACCACAGCAGGAGTACCCATTTCTCTTGCGATGATCGATGCATGACTGGTGCGGCCACCTTTGTCGGTAATGATACCACCCGCTTTTTTTAAAAAAGGGTCCCAATCCGGGCTGGTCAATGCCGTAACCAGTATATCCCCAGGCTGCAGCCGCGTTGCCTCTGAAGGAGTATTGAGTATACGGGCTGTGCCTGAAACAATTTTACCACCAATGGCCATGCCCTTGGTAATAAGGGGATAATTGCCTTTTAACCGGTACTCATTAAAAACGGGCTCGCGTTTTTTGCTATGGACGGTTTCCGGCCTTGCCTGTAATATGAATAATTCATGGGTAAGTCCGTCTTTAGCCCATTCTATATCCATAGGCCTTTCATAATGTGTTTCAATTGTTACAGCCCAACGCGCAAGTTGAAGTACCTCTTTGTCTTTCAAAACAAATTCACCCCGCATATCTTCAGGAGTGTCTGTATTCACAATTCCTGCGGTGCTTTTATCATCGCTAAACCGCATCCATTTTTCTTTGCTGCCCAGGGTCTTTTGCAAGAGCGCATTTTTGCCTGCGTTAAGCGTTGGTTTAAAAACCAGAAATTCGTCAGGTATGACGGTTCCCTGCACCATATTTTCTCCAAGGCCCCATACACCCGAAATATGCACCACATTTGAAAAACCGGTTTCAGGTTCCAACGTAAAGCAAACACCTGAACAGGATGAATCGGAGCGGATCATTTTCTGTACACCTACCGACAATGCCACCTGACTGTGAGGGAAGCCATTTTCAATACGATATTTGATCGCCCGATCGGTATATAGTGACGCAAAACACCTGGTTACAGCCTGCAACAACGCCTGTTCACCATGTATATTCAAAAACGATTCATGCAACCCGGCAAAACTAGCTTCAGGAAGATCTTCAGCCGTAGCGCTGCTTCTTACCGCAACAGATGCCGTCATCGATGCATCCATGCCCCTATAAGCTGCCAGCAATTCCTCCTGTAGGGCGTCCGGGAGACTGGCAGCCAGCAACAAGCCCCGGCAAGCCTTTCCTACTTCTGCGAGGTTATCGTAAGCTGCCAGGTCCAACTTCAATAATAATTGCTTTAGGGGATATGCCAGTTGATTTTCCTGTATAAAAAGACGGAAAGCTTCAGCGGTAGTGGCAAAGCCTCCGGGAACTTTAATGCCAAGCGGAGACAGATGATTATACAACTCCCCGAGGGAAGCATTTTTACCCCCCACAATACCGGTATCAGCGACCCCAATCTCAGAAAAATGCCTAATATATTTCATCCGTAATTTTTACACATTAATTTTATATTATCTGCGCCCTGTATCCCTCCCCAACATCAGCACGTACCATTTAGCTCATTGCGCATTTACCGCAACTTTAGATGAAAGGAACATAATCGGCACCGGGGGCAATAAAATAAAGCGCTTTGTTATACTTTTATGAAAGATGCCATGTTTCTGAACGAACATGATCAATAAATCCGGCTTATTTTTAGCCACATAGGTTCTTATACCATCTTCCACGTCACTATTGGCGAGAAAAAAATAATTGATCTTGAAACTGCCCAACTGCTGCTGCACATCAATTGTAAGGGGCAATTCCCTTGAAGACAACTCACCGGTAGGCGACACCGCCACGATGTCGACCTCGGATCCAAAGGGCCTCAGCCAATCCCGCAAAACCTGCCATTGAATAGGATCGTGTCCCTCCAGGTCAACCGCAATGGCAACTTTTTTAAACGTACTCATGGTTGCCATTTCCGGCACCACAACAACCGGGCAGGTACTCCGTTTTACGATGGGAATAGAATGCGTTCCCCATAAAACGCGCTCAAACACCGTAACAAACTCAGAGGCAATGAATACTGCTATTGGATCCTCATCCGCACACAGGGAATCCAGTTGATTAACGACTGTTCCTACTTTATAAACCGCTTCGATTTTAATCTCATTGCCGGTTTTCTTTTTCATTTCCAACACCAGTTCCGACAATAGTTTATCGGCTTCATCTTCCGCAACTTCATAAAAATCTATGGGAACCTGAGCATCTGTGGTTGCCGGCAGCAAATCCACCACATTAAAAATCAACAGGCGGGCTTTCAGCTGCCGTGCTACATCTGCAGCAAAAGAAACGGCATGGTTGGCGGCAACAGAAAAATTTGTGGCTGCAATAATGGTTTTCATTTTTTTTATATTGATTTATGAAATATTTTTCTAACTTCTGAAAGCGATGTACATTTAACCGGCCCCGTCTTAAACAACGTATAGGTTCGTTTTCAGACACGCTTCATATGCAAAGCTACCTTCCAGCAACACTCAGGAAAATGATTCCAATCATTTGTTCGATTTACATTCATCATGCCAACATCCAGACAGCTTCAGCAATGTGTAATAAAAACGGGCTGCTTCAGCAATTGAATCAACGGTGTTGCGGTGCTGTCTTTAAGCAACTGCGACAAATAGGCGCGTCCATAAGCGCCCATAACAACAAAGCAATGATCTCTCCTTTTCAAAAAATTAAACAATTCAAAGGCCGGATCTTTCCCCTGCAATACCTCATACCCTATTTGTGAATAATATCCCTTTAATAGTTCGCCAATTTGGCGTCTGTACGATACTTCGGTCATATCGCCAACCTGAACTACAATCATGCGTTTACTGTCAAAAAAAGACAACAGATAGGCAAATTGCCGGATGGCAAATACGGACGATGCAGACCCATCATAGGCCAGAATAATTTCTTCAATATACCTCACCGATTCAGACGAAATCAATACCGGGCATTCGGCTTTTTGTAATAGCTCCTTTAACATGGGTGAGGGAAAACGGCCTTTATCATCGGGGAAAGCCGTTTTTTTTCCCGCAACAATAAGATCAGAAAAACGGCTCTCTATCAAAGCATTATCCAAATCCCCCTTCCCCAAACAAAGAACCGTACAACCTACATTCCTTTTTGTGCAGTACTCCTTAAAACGCCGGATATTAAGCGCCTGAATTTCGGTAATGGTCTCGAAACCGATGGTGTCCGGAGCTCCCAGTATATCTCCACAGGGAGCAGCGCTCAAATCCGGCAACACGGTTCCATCTGACGCATCGGTATCTTCGAAAAATAGTCCCTTTATAGACGCCTTTGTATTTCCCGCAATATAACAAGCAACGTCCAAAGCATTGCAATCTAAAAAAGAAGCATCCGCGATAAATAATACTTTCTTCATAACTACCATTTTAAAAGCTCAGTGATTGACATACCCTTAAACGTCATTGAAATTCCGCTCCAAATGTATCTCCCGTCACATAGCAAAATCAATGATAATCATCACTTCCAATGCTGACTGCTATCAAAAAGAGTTCATGCGTATGCAGCTTCATCCTGATGATAACAATCATTACGCCTCTTGACCCTTATCATGGGTATCTGCAAGTAAATGCGATTAGATTGCAGAAAAAAAATATTGAAATGAAAGCATTAGTTTATCATGGGCCGGGAAATAAATCATGGGAAGAAAAACCCAAACCTACGATTCTTGAGCCCACAGACGTAATTGTACGCATCACCAAAACAACCATTTGCGGAACCGATCTTCATATTTTAAAAGGAGATGTACCCGAGGTAGCAGAGGGACGTATACTCGGTCATGAAGGAGTGGGCATCGTTGCAGAAACCGGCGCTGCCGTCAGTAATTTCAAGAAAGGTGACCGGGTTTTAATCTCCTGTATCACCGCTTGCAGCAAATGCAGCTACTGCAAACGGGGGATGTATTCGCATTGCGTAAATGGCGGATGGATACTGGGGCATTTAATTGACGGCACACAGGCCGAGTATGTCAGAATTCCGTATGCAGACTCAAGCCTTTATCCGATTCCCGAAGGAAGCGACGAGGATGCCCTTGTAATGCTAAGCGACATACTACCAACAGGTTTTGAGTGCGGTGTTTTAAATGGAAAAGTGCAGCCAGGCAGTACGATTGCGATTGTAGGCGCAGGGCCCATCGGATTGGCGGCTCTTTTAACCGCCCAGTTTTACACACCGTCTGCCATTATCATGATGGATCCGGACGACAACCGGCTGGCCATCGCCCGGCAATTTGGCGCCACCCACACCATCAACAACCGGCTGGGAAACGGGATAGAAAAAGTGATGGCGCTCACCGCAAATACAGGTGTAGACACAGCTATTGAGGCGGTTGGAATACCAGCAACATTTGAGCTCTGTGAATCCATTATCGCGCCGGGCGGTACAATCGCTAATATCGGAGTACATGGAAAAAGCGTGGACCTGCACCTGGAGACCCTGTGGTCAAAAAATATAACCATCACAACCCGACTTGTAGATACCGTTACTACTCCGATGCTATTGAAAACGGTAACCGCGAAAAAAATCGATGCCAAAAAGCTTATCACCCACTATTTCAGGCTGGACGATATCCTGAACGCATACGACACTTTTCAGCATGCCGCTTCCCAAAAAGCACTGAAAGTAATCCTAAACAATTCCTAAAACCATCATCTAATCATACCTTTCTGATGAAGAAAATACTTTTTGTTTGCGACGGCGATAATTATTCGCATGAAGCTTTTGAGTTCATTAAGTTGATACAGCAACATGAGTCCGTATTGGCAAAGGGCATCTTTTTTTCCACCATTGAAATAACTGAGCTTCGCTACGCCAGCTATCCCCTGGATATTAATAACGAACTGCCGGATGCCGAAAATGGAATTCCGCCCCAGGTAACCGAGCGTTTTGTCAATCAATGTAAAGCAAACCACATCCAGTACCTGGTTGATGAAAAAACCGCTGCCGACTGGAACCGGGAATTCTGGGAAAAAGAAAGCAGGTTTGCCGACCTTATGATCGTCAGCCAGAAAATGCTTTGTGCAAATATTGAAGCAAAACAGCCAAATATGTATATGCTGGAACTGCTGCGCTGGACAGATTGCCCGGTATTGACGGTTCCCGAAAAAAAAATAAGCGTTGAACAGATTATCGGTGCATATGATGGTTCAGAGGAATGCATGCATGCGCTAACAGCATTTTGCAAAATATTTCCTCAATACAGTCATTTACCGGCAAGTTTTGTGTATATCAAAGACGAAAATAGTGATGCGATTCCCGATTTAGCATTGCTGGAAGAATATGTTAATGCACATTTCAAAAACGTGGAAATAAAAAAACTACACTGGGAGCATAAACAACTTTTTACAACCTGGGTGGAGTGTCATAAAAATTCAGTCATCATAGCCGGATCATTTGGGCGATCGGCGGTTTCCAACTTTTTTCAAAAGAGTTTTGCGGAGCAGGCGATCCAGGAGCAGGTGGCTCCCATATTTCTAGCACGCTAGAAGTAGGCCTTTATTACGGAATTTTGCAGTTATGTTTGCTGGCATTAGGGAGCGCTTCCCGCTTGCTGCCTTATATTACAGGGCTTGATTTCGTTGAATTCAAACTACAGACGTTCCAATTTAATGCGGTAATTTTTCTCTTACCAATCCATACACCCAGGTGCCTACAACGGCGCTCAAAAGCGTAACCACAACAACTGTGCTACCCGTTCCGATTTGAGCAAAAAGCGGCCCGGGGCAAGCTCCGGTCATGGCCCAGCCCAGGCCAAAAATCAAACCACCATAGATCTGACCCTTATTAAACGTTTTTGATGCTATTTTAACCGGCTCCCCATAAATGGTTTTAACATTAAATTTTTTTATCAGCCACACCGAAACAATACCAGTAACTACCGCAGTTCCGATGACGCCATACATATGAAACGATTGTAAGCGGAACATTTCCTGTATCCGGAACCAATTGACTACTTCGGCTTTCACCAGCACGATCCCGAACAGCATTCCCACAACCAGGTATTTCACATTGTGATACCATTTATGCTTTAATGCACTTTGATTGAAACACATCGCGTCCTGTGAACGCGCATCAACAGATTTATCCGGGGAGTCTTGTTGCTTCATATTCAGTTCTTTTTTATTATAACGAAAGGATCAGCGGTAAAACCAGGTTGGCCATAATAAATCCGCCAACCATAAAGAAGAGGGTGGCCACCAGCGAGGGCAGTTGTAAATTTGATAAGCCCATTATGGCATGCCCGCTGGTACAGCCTCCGGCGTATCGTGTTCCAAAGCCTACCAGGAATCCGCCCGCAACCATTATTATAAATCCCCGTAAGGTAAACAGAGATCGCCAGCTAAAAATTGCTTCAGGAACTAAATTGTCGTAGTCGACATGACCGTATCCCGACAATTCCTTTAGCAGTTCAGCATCAACCTGGAAGCCAGGTGGATTTGATAACAGGCCTACGGTGATTGCTCCGCCTAAAAATATTCCGAATACAAAAAGCAGATTCCATAGTTCCTTTTTCCAGTCGTACTGAAAAAACGGGATACGACAGGGAATACAGGCTGCACAAACATGCCGCAGCGATGAACTGATACCGAACGATTTATTTCCAATTAATAAAAGTACCGGCACCGTGAGGCCGATCAGCGGCCCCGCCACATACCAGGGCCATGGTTGTTGTATCGCTTCCATCATCCTTATCATCTGTTTTCATTAATGATCTGTTCCAGCTCACCGGCCGGCAAAACCCCCGATTGTCGCCATTGTATGACTCCTTTTCTAAAAAGTATTAACGTGGGAACGCCGCGCACCTGGTAGGCTGCCGCCGCCTGCGGACTTTTATCCACATCAATTTTAATGATATGCGCGCTCTTGCCGATCCGCTGTTTTACTTCTTCTAAAATCGGTGCCATCATTTTACAAGGCCCGCACCAGCTGGCAAAAAAATCTACCAGCACCGGTTTATCACTGCTGATCATTTCCTGAAATGTCATGTCCTTTATTTCTTTTGAATGTTGAAAATAGAAGCCCACCTAGTATTGCGCCATAAATCGCACTATTCAATGGCTTGGAAGTGATGGCGCAGGTTCCCGAGCGGCACCCGATATATTTCCAATAGAAATAACCGGCCGCTGCTCCCACCATCACGCCAATGAGCGCTGGCAATTGTTTCCTAACGAATTTCTTCATATATAATTGATTCTCCCTTTTTGTTCTTTTGCCGGGGCAACCGATAGCATGCCGAAGTACCGCAGCATCCGATATTCAGCAAAGACATCAAAGAAAGCAGCGCCCCGCCAGTCATCACTAAGCCATCACTGACCTGAACCCCGGCGAAAATGATAAAGACACCAGACACCAATCGAAGCACTCTTACAACGTTCCAGTGCATCCCGTATTTTTTCATTGCTTTTTCTTTTTGTTCGTGTCGATCCCGAACGGCACATACAATGGGCAAAAACCGATAAATACTGTAAGCAGCAACACGCCGGCCAGTATCCCCAGCATAATGGCTGCAACGCCTGAAATCAGGTTGGTCCAATAACCGGCAATAATCACTATTGCCACCAGCAGGCGCACAATTTTGTCTGTTGTTCCTATATTCTTTTTCATACTTCCAAATTTTTTTGTACCAGCGTTTCTACCATTTGCCAGGTTCCGCCATTCATCACCTGTTGAAACCCATTTTGCTCCAGTATGTATTTAGCCTGGCCGGCGCGGCCGCCGCTCCTGCAAAAGACGATGATATACTTTTTGTTTTTAAATGCCGCTAACCGGCTTTGCATCTTGTCCAACGGAATGTTTACCGCGCCTTTAACGCTTCCGGCTGAGAACTCAGCAGGCGTTCGTACATCTACCAGAAAAGCACCCGCTTTTATGAACGCTGTTAACTTGCTGTTGTCTGTTTTTCCAAGCAAGGATGAAAAAAATCCCATAATTATATAATTTTTAAACGTTAATGCTCCATATCTACTTAACGGTAATCGGCATCCAACCACTCTTTCATTCCACCCGAGAAATTTTTTATGTTTTTAAAACCGCTCCTGGCCAGTATGGAATAAGCAATGGCAGAACGGTCACCCGCCTGGCAATGGACGACCACCAGCTTCTCCTTACTGATTTTATCCAGGTTATCCGGAAGCGTTCCAACAAAAACATGATCGGCACCTTCTACGTGTCCGGCGTCGTATTCGGTTACGCCCCGTACATCCACGATTTGCACATCAGCTTTACCAATATATGTCTTAAAGGTGTCGAGGGAGATGGTATCCGCGATTTGAAGTTCGATGCCCAGATCATCGATGTTTGAAATATAGCCATACAGATTATCGAGACCGATCCGCATCAGCTTACGGGTCAGGTCTCCCATTTGATGATCATCAGCAATAAGCATAAACTGTTCCTGGTAATTCAACAGCCAGCCACACCAGGTGGAAAAAGAATTATTTCCCTGGACATTCAGGCTTCCCGGAATAAATCCCCTGGCGAAATCTGCCTTATTGCGCGTATCGATTACCTTAATCCCTTTTTTGTAGGCTGCAATAAATTGCCCGGCCGATAGCTTTGGATGCTGCGGAACTTCTATCAGCAAGGGACGATTTATTTTATTCAGCTGTTTCATCATTGCAAAATAGGCCGGCGGTTCGGGCTGACCCGTTAAAAGCGCCTCCGTAAAACCTGCTTCTGATTCGCCAAACTGGAATGCCCAGTTCCGGATCTTTTCGTACCCCACGGTACTGCTATGCACGGCGCCCAAAGCCTTACCACAGGCCGAACCGGCACCGTGTGCCGACCATACCTGAACATACTCCGGTAAATCTGAAAATTTCTTTAAAGACTGAAAGAGTTGCCGGGCGCCGGTTTCCTTTGTGCCGATAAGCCCTGCCGCCTTCTCCAGTAAATCAGGCCGGCCAACATCTCCCACAAAAACAAAATCACCGGTAAAAACCATCACAGGCCTGTCTGTAGCAGGCATATCTGTCAGCAAGAAGCTGATGCTTTCGGGGGTATGACCGGGTGTGTGCATGACCTTTAAAGCGAGGTTGCCCACTTTGATAACATCACCGTCTTTCAGGCCCTGGTGCGGAAACCCGTACTGCCATGCTTCACCGCCTTCATCTGAAAGATACATGGCCGCGCCTGTAACAGCAGCAAGTTCCCTTGAGCCGCAAAGAAAATCTGCATGGATATGTGTTTCCGTAATATGTGTAATACGAAGATCATTTTGGCCTGCGATTTCCAGGTACACGTCAATATCCCTTTTTGCGTCGATTACGATCGCCGCTCCTGTTGCCTGGCAACCAACTATGTAGCTGCTCTGTGCCAAACTCCTGTCGAAAATGTGTTGAAAAAACATACTGATTATTTTAATGATGCTATACGTTGATGTGGTAAATGTCCGACGATTATTTATCTTGTACGGTTACTTTTGTTACATTATCTAAAACCATATGCCCATCCCTTCTGGATCCTGTTATAAAGCAATTTCTTTCATTAGAATATACACCCCCATCGCCAGCACAAACCAGCCAAAGGCCGGTTTCAATATTTTACCATCAATTTTCGTGGAGAGATAGCTGCCAATCAGGATGCCGGTTATTGCAATGAATGTGATAGCGGCCAGCAGTCCCCATTGCACGGAGATATGGGGTAAGGAAAACAGGAACCCCAGCAATGAATTGGCTGAAATGATTACTAACGATGTGCCTACAGCCGTTTTCATTGGCAATTTCAGCAGGTGTACCAGGGCAGGAATAATCAGAAATCCGCCACCTGCACCCACTAACCCGGTAACGCCGCCGATAAGAACACCCTGCAGAACCAGTTGGGGATACCGGTTCGGCTGCTGTTGCATGCGATGTTTTTTTTCGTCTTTTCCCTTTTTAATCATACTATAAGAAGCGACTAACATCAGCACTGCGAAAAGCGACATCAACAAAACACCTTTCGTAACCTTAAAATCCGGGGTACTAAAAAGCTCCTCCGGAATCAACGGAAGCAGGCAGGCCCTGGTAAAAAAAATTGCGGCTACAGACGGAATCCCAAATACAACAGCCGCCCTGATATGCACCCATCCTTTTTCCAGGTAAGAAAAAGAGCCGGCTGCACTGGTAATGCCTACGATAAAAAGTGAATACGCTGTGGCCAGCACCGGATCGATCCCAAACAAATACACCAATACCGGAACAGTAAGAATACTGCCGCCGCCACCAATGAGCCCCAGGGAAATACCAATAAAAACAGATGCTAAATAACCCGCTATAATCATTAATGCCTGAAATTGATACAGCAAAACTGCAGCAATTCCAAAACCTGTACAGCTACTTTGGTTACATAAGTATAATTTTATTTCTGCCCAACTGAACCATCCCGTTTTCTTCCAGCTGTTTTAGCAGCCGCGACACCACCACTCTAGCCGTTCCCAGTTCGTTGGCCAGCTGTTCATGTGTAATATTTATTACTTTATTTCCGGTCAGCTCTTTTTTCTTCTGAAGCAGTAGCAGTAACCGTTCATCCACCTTTTTGAAAGCCATTGCATTCACAACTTCAAGCAGTTCTTCAAAACGTTTGTGGTACAGTCGAAAAATATAATCCAGCCACTGCGGGTACTCTCTAATGAACAGAGACACTTTTTCAATGGGCAGGAAGAGGATTTCAACATCATCTTCCGCCTCGGCTTTGACCTTACTGGTTTCGTTGTGCAGTCCGCCCAAAAAAGACATGATGCAGCTCTCCCCGGCCTTAATATAATACAACAGGATTTCACGGCCGTCTTCTTCCGTCCGGATTACCTTTAGCATTCCTTTGGTAACAATCGGGATCGAGCGAACAGAAGCGTGCTCATTCAGGATAATACTTCCGGCTTTATAATTTTTCTGGATCCCGTATTTATATAATTCCGCTATTAACCCCGGGGAGGATTTAAATTCCACGATCTGTTCGAGTAACTCCATATTAAAAGTTTATAAGAATACACTGCATGCATGAAGGTGCGGCCCTCACAAATCTGTCATGACCTGCTCCATGGCTCCTCTTGTCTCAAGCGGATTCTTTTGATCAATTTATAAAATTCGAACCACAAAACTGACACCGCGGCAATCAGCGCAGCAACAGTCAGTTCGGGAAGGCTTAACCCGGTAATTTTAAAAAAAACAGACAGTGGACTAAAATACAACATCGCAAAAAGCAGTCCCAATGTCATTCCGTTAATGATCAAAAAAAGCGGGTTTTTATTTCTAAAGCTTTCAAACATACTATAAAAGAATGAGCGGTTTACCAGGCTTAGGAGGATATTGGCAAAAATCAACGTGCTGAAAACCATGGCCCGGGTCTTTTCTTCATCGCCCCCGTTCCGGACGGTTAACTGATACGCAAACAGCACACCCGCGGTAATTGCCACACCCTGAACAATGCTCATCACCAGCTCGCTCCAGTTCAGGAACGTATCCGTCATAATCCTTGGTGGCAGCTGCATCGTATTTCTTTCCATCGGTTCGTTCTCATATACAATAGAGCAGGTAGGGCCCATCACCAGCTCCAGGAAAATGACGTGAACCGGAGTAAATATCTGGGGAAATACCCATCCAAGAAATAAGGGTAATGACACGGTAAGTATAATGGGGATATGAATTGAAATAATATACCGGATCGCCTTCTTGATATTGGAATAAATCCGTCTGCCGGCTGCAATGCCGGTAACCAGCTTTCCCAGGTCGTCATTCGTAATCACCAATGAAGCTGCAGCCTTTGCAATCTCCGTTCCTTTATCGCCCATGGCCACCCCCACATGCGCCGCTTTAAGCGCAGGGCCGTCGTTTACACCGTCACCCAGCATTGCCACCACTTCTTCCCTCTTTTTGAGCGCATTAACCACTGCCAGCTTCGCCTCCGGAAACATACGGGTAAACAGTACTTTTTCTTCAGCCACCTGCATCAGTTCCGCCTCCGTATATCCGATGATCTTTTTTCCTTCAACGGTTGCTTCGGTGTTGCGAATTCCGGCCAGCGCAGCAATACTTCTTGTTGTTCCGGTATTATCGCCCGTAATCACTTTTACTTTGATACCTGCTTCATAAATATGACGAAACACCTCATTAATGCCCTTTTTGGGAGGATCATAAAATGCAACCAGCCCAACAAATCCAAACTCAAATTCCTGCTGTTTTTCCGGAAAGGCATTCCCCTCGAAATCCGATCGGGCAACACCCAGCACGCGGTAGCCTTCTTGTCCAAACGCTTCAACAACATTTCTTATCTTGGTTTTTGCGTCCTCCGATAGCCGGGAAACAGCGATAATTGCTTCCGGCGCGCCCTTGGCTGCAATGATCCGTTTTTTATCAGCATTTTCGAAGAGATGGGTCATCATCGGAGGCGTTCCTTCCAGGGGATATTCATAAAAAAGCCGATACCCCTTGCGCAAATCCGGTTGCCGTGTTTGCTCATATACCCGGTGCAGTGTTTTTTCCATCGGGTCAAACGGCACGGGCTCACTGCTCCACATCGCATAACTGATCAGCGTTTTCAGCCGGTCATCGTCAAATCCATCCACACTAAAGGTTTCGCCTGAGGCATAATCATAGAGGCACTTCAGTTCCATACGGTTTTCAGTAATGGTTCCGGTTTTGTCTGTACAGATCACCGTTGTGCTGCCCAGTGTTTCAACAATGGCGCTTCGCTTGATAATAACACCTTCCCGCATCAGTTTCCAGGCGCCGAGTGCCATAAAAGTGGTAAAGGCAACCGGAATTTCTTCAGGAAGTACAGACATGGCCAGCGTAAGACCATTAAGCAGGCTTTCAACAAGATCCCTGGTATGATAATAATTGAAGATACAGACCATCAGGAAGATGATTACGCCTGTGACCGCCATCACTTTAACGAACTTCCGGATCTGCAGCTGCAGGGGGGATATCTCTTCTTTTATCCCCGCTATTGAAGTACCAATTTTACCAATACGGGTTTCATCGCCTATCTTTTCCACTTCAAAAATGGCCAATCCGGAAACCACAATGGTTCCGCTATACACCTTATTGTCCGTTGTATCACTGCTTTTAAACACAGATAAACTTTCCCCGGTGAGTGAGGCTTCGTTTACCGAAAAATCGTTGCTATGCACAATCCGACCGTCGGCGTTAATCATTTTTCCTTCCTCCGTAATGCAGAGATCTCCTACCGCTATTTCATGTGTGGGTATCTGTACCATTTTCGAGTCCCTGATCACCACGCTCAACGGCTCATTCAGTTTTTCCAACGCCTCCAACGCTTTTTTACTGCGATTGTCCTGGTAAAAGGAAATGGCCGAAACAGCAATGATCGCCAGGAACATAAATGCGGCTTCTCCATAATCCCCGGTCAACACATATATGATCGAAACGACAAAAAGCAGGATCAGCATGGGCTCTTTCAGTATTCCGATCAATAATTCAAGTCCGCTGCTTTTGTGCACCCCTCCCATTTGGTTGTAACCGTACTGCTTTCTTGAAGCAAGGATCTGGTGCGCTGTCAGTCCCTTTAAATGCTCCGGAATATTATAGTGCATCAGTATTCTTTATTATTACGAATTCCAGCATAACCATTCATTTTTGTTGTGCCTTACAATTATCTCACTGAATTTGCTTTTTAACTTCTTTTACCCATGCTTCAATTTCCTTCCGATCCACATCCGACAGCTTAGCCTTGCGATGAATCAGCACATAGGAAGTCAGGGGCATTTCGCCTTTATTGACCGTTTCCGTCACCTCGTCCAGTTTACGTAATTTTTTCTTAGCCGGATAGGTATTAAATTCGTCAAAATTCAAATGCCTTTTTCCGGAGCTGATATGATTGGCAAGCCACCACCCCACCGGCTGTATCTTACTATACCAGGGATATTCGGTATTATTGGAATGACAGTCGTAACAACCGGTCCTCAGCAATGTTTGTATATGTGCGGGTACTGCATAATGCTTCTCAAGGGCATTTTCTGAAACCACGGCCGTACGATTCTTCTCCGCACCAAAAAACTGTATTACCCCGAGCAATACCAGTAAGGCGATGATGATTTTTTTTAAAACAGGTTTCTTTTTCATTATACTAAATTTAACGCATTCTAAAATTCTTTTAGCGTTCCTCTTAAAAAAGAGCGAAAGCGCCGGATCCGTTTTTTATTCGGTTGTTTCTTCGGTATTCTTTAGCTTCATCAGCAACGTATAGGCATTTTTTGTTACGATATTTTTCCCCGAAAAATCCTGATCATTCAGCACCTGTATAAATCCTTTTTCCATAGTACCGACCGTAACCGGCGTTAACCGGTATGTTTTAGTCTTTTCCTCAATAAAAACGTAGGTTTTACCCTCAAACTCCACTACACTTTCTTCTGGTAGTACGTGCGTAAGGGTTGTTTCGGTCTGAACTTCGGCATTCATATAGATGCCGGGGATCAGATCGCGATCATACTTTTCAAAATGGCAATGCACTTCCGCCAGCCCGCCGGCATCTACATTCCTGCTTATCAGATGTACCACCCCCTCGTACTTTTTGTCGGGATTGGTATTGGTGTAGGCCACCAGTCGCAGCCCGGGCCTGAGGAATTCAAGATCTTTCTCGTAAACTTTCAGATTCAGGTGGATATCATCCGGGTTCACTAATTCAAAAAGAATGTCTGAAGGATTTACATACTTTCCGATATTGACATTTACTTTACTAACATAGCCATTGATGCTGCTGTAAACCGGGATGCTTCTGCGGATATTGTCGGGGGTAACGCTTGCAGGACTTATATTAACCAGTTGTAATTGCTGGGCAACGGCATTCATCAGGATCTGCTGGCTGTTCATTTCAGATTGCGCCTGCTGCATTATTTTATCGCTGCTGGCCTGGCTTTGATTCAGTAATTTCTGACGATCGTAGTCCAGGGAGGCAAAATGCAACTTTGATTTCGCCTCCAAATAAGCCTGTTGCAATTGTACAAACTGCGGATTTTCTACGATTGCGATCACTGCGCCTTTTGTGACCTTCATACCAGGCAGCAACCGGGTACTTTTCAGGTACCCACCCAATGGCGTGCTCACGGAAATGATATTCTGCGGCGGAACATCAATTTTTCCGTTCAGCTTCAGCACTGCAGCAACCGGCTGTGCAGCAAGCTGTCTGGTTTCAACCGGCGCATTCCGCAATTGGGCGTCCGTCAGTGTAACCCTGTATTCATCTTTGGGAACCATTGCTGGTTGCGTTGTTTCTTCTTTCCTGCCACAGGCGGTCAGCATTCCTGAACATACCAGGGCAAGGGATATATAGATCAATATTTTTGTTTTCATGCGTTTGTTTTTAATGATCACAGGGACAACGCCCTTTTACTTCGTTTCTATTCGTTTACAGTGATATATTGAAGCGCAATAGCATTTTCATTCAGTTTCCAAAGGGCTTCTGCATAGTTGCTCCTTAGCAAAACGACCTGGTTCTGCAGCACCACAAATTCGAGGTAATTGATGGCTCCGTTTAAAAACTGTTTTTTTGCAGTTTCAGCAATGACCTGTGCATTTTTCAGCTCCGATGTTTCATACTGACGGACGATTTCCTCGTTGCTTTTATAGGCCTGCAAAAGCTGCTCATATTGTTTTTTTAAAGCGGCCTGTGCATTCTCAAAATGATGAGCTTCTATTTGTACCGCCATTTTTGAGGTCTCCACTCTTGCCTTCTGTCCGCGGGAAAACAACGGAACCGATATACCTGCCTGAACCGAATGAAAACGCGGCGTTGCATTATACAGTTTTTCATCCGGGCCGATCCCTTTGAAACTATTCAGGTTATAACCCAGCTCCAGGCCCGGAAGCAGCCTGGATCTTTCCAGTGCGGTTTGCTGTTCCGCTACCACCCGCTGTTGTTCCAGCAGCTTCAGCAGGGGATGCATATCTGTTTCAGTCATTACAACTACTGCTTTGCGGTCATCGGCTGGGAGATAATCTGTTTCCGTATTTAATAACCACCGGAACTGCAGACGAAGGGTTTGTATTTCCTGCCGCACCTGCTGCAACTGGATGCTGATGGCCGCCTTCTGGTTATCGGCCGTGGTTTTTTCCAGGAGGTTGCTTTCTCCCGCTTTCAGGCGCAGCGCTGCCTTATCCTGGAAATCGGAATAGAGCTGAAGCGCCTCCTCCAGCAGTTGCTCCTTTGCCTTCCAGTACAACAGGTTATAATAGGTAAGACTAACAGCTTTTTTTAGCTCAAACGCCCGCAGGGAAACGTTGAGTTCGCTTTTTTTCCATTCTTCGGTATACAGGTTTTTCTGCCGTTTATAAACAGCCGGAAATGCAATACTTTGCGCAATGCCCACCCGTGTATCGTTATAAGCACTGTTCAGCTGCCCGTAATCCATCGTGATGCCGGCATGCGGAATATCGGCAGAAGATGTTTTTATTAATGCTTTGGCGTAATCGGAGCGGAGCTGCTCCTGTTTGAGCTCCCGGTTCTGCCGCAGGGCCAGTTGAATGGCTTCATCCAATGTAACGGCCACCTGCGCATTTACAGTCCCTCCCAGGAACAAGGTGCACAAAATCAATATGGGCAGACCATTTTTGTATTTTACTTTTTTCATTTTAAATCCTTTTTCTATAGTGATATACAGCAGCGGCAACACAAACAGTGTAAGCAATGTAGCAATCATCAGCCCTCCGATCACTACGGTTGCCAAAGGCCGCTGCACTTCGGCTCCCGCTCCGTTACTAAGCGCCATCGGTATAAAACCCAGTGAAGCCACCGACGCTGTCATCAGCACCGGTCTTAGCCGGCTTTCACCTCCATCTGCTACGATTCTCACAATATTGCGGATACCGCTTTTATGCAGGCGGTTAAACTCGGAAATAAGCACAATCCCGTTCAGCACCGCTACACCAAACAATGCAATAAATCCAACCCCGGCACTAATGCTAAAAGGCATACCCCTAAGTGCGAGCAGAAAGACGCCGCCGATAATGGAAAGCGGAATGGCGGTATAGATCAGTAAACTTTCCTTCACAGATTTAAATGCCAGGAACAGCAGTATAAAGATGAGGGCCAATGCGATCGGCACCGCGATCATCAGGCGCCGTCTGGCATTATTGAGGTTTTCGAATGAGCCTCCGTATTTAATCGAATATCCTGCGGGAAGCTTTATGGATTTCTCAACTTTTGCCTGTAGTTCTTCCACGATGCTTTGTACATCCCGGTCCTTGATATTGAAGCCAACCACGATCCGGCGCTGCGCATTTTCGCGCTGAACCTGGTTCGGCCCCTGCTCAATATGCACACTGGCCAGTTGCGATAACGGGATCTGGTTGCCGGAAGGTGTCGGAACCAGCAGGTTCCGGATATCATTGATATTTTTCCGGTCACGGGCGTCAAGACGTACGACCATGTCAAAGCGCCGCTCCCCCTCAAAAACAAGACCTGCACTTTGCCCCGCAAATGCAGCATTGATGATCCGGTTTACATCGGCTATTGAAAGACGGTATTGCGCAATTACAGGCCGGTTGTATTTTATGACCACCTGCGGGAGCCCCGATACGGGCTCAATATACAGATGCTGTGTTCCCTTAACCGTTTCAATGATCCGGCCTATTTTCTGCGCGCTCTGAACCAGGGAATCCAGGTTGTCTCCAAAAATTTTTAATACAACATCCTGCCGGGCACCCGTCATCAGTTCATTGAACCGCATCTGTACCGGGTACTGAAATCCAACGGTAATGCCCGGCACATCATCTAGCGCCCGGGTCATCTTATCGGCCAGTTCAGGAAAGGTTTTGGCGGAGGTCCATTTTTTCTTGTCTTTCAGGATCACCATCATATCCGATGCATCCATAGGCATTGGATCCGTTGGAACTTCCCCGCTTCCGATTTTCGTAACCACCTTCTCCACTTCGGGGAACCGGGTTTTCAGGATATGGGCCGCCTTCTGGGTGCTTTCAATCGTGGTATTCAGGTTGCTACCCGGCAATACCCGGGTATCAACGGCAAAATCGCCCTCTTCCAGCGAAGGAATAAATTCCCCCCCCAACCTGCTAAGGATAAAAATGGCCAGTATAAACAATGCCAGTACCAGCGTAAAGATGGCCTTGGGCATTCGCAGCACCCTGAACAATGATTTTAGATAAAGTGCTTCTGTTTTCTTCATCATGCGATCCGAAAACGAAGGCTTTGGGTTCCGTTTCCTTAGAAGAACCGCGCTCATCATGGGAATATAGGTAAGGGATAGCAGGAATGCACCCAGCAGCGCAAAAGCAACGGTTTCCGCCATGGGCTTGAACATTTTTCCTTCAATGCCCTGAAGGGTAAGGATCGGGAGATATACCACCAGGATGATCACCTGCCCGAAAACAGCACTATTCATCATCCGGCCCGCCGACACTTCTACGACCTCATCCATTTCCCCGGCCGGAACCTTTAAAAGATGTTTCAATTTTGGATGCAGCATCAGCTGGTGCAATACCGATTCCACGATGATGACAGCTCCGTCGATGATCAGCCCGAAATCCAGTGCACCCAAACTCATGAGGTTTCCACTAACACCAAAAAGATTCATCATGCAAATGGCAAAAAGCATCGCCAGGGGAATCACGGATGCCACAAGAAGGCCTGCACGGATGTTTCCTAAAAACAGCACGAGGATAAAAACCACGATCAGGGCACCTTCCATGAGATTGGTTTCAACGGTACTGATGGCATGATTCACCATCTTGGTGCGATCAAGAAAGGGTTCGATCAGTACCCCTTCCGGAAGTGTTTTTTGTATTTCGGCAACCCGGGCTTTTACATCTTTGATCACCTGGCTGCTATTAGCGCCCTTGAGCATCATGACCACGGCTCCGGATACTTCCCCATTGTCGTTATACGTCATGGCTCCATAACGCGTGGCATAACCGGCTTTGACCTCCGCTACATCCCTGATAAAAAGCGGTACTTCGTTTTGTTTGCCGGTAATAGAGATTTGCTCGATATCTGCGGTACTTCCTACCAGGCCCTCGCTGCGGATATAAAGTACCGTGGGACCTTTTTCAATATAAGCGCCGCCGGTATTCTGATTATTGTCGCTTAATGCATTAAAAACATCATTAATGGTAATGCCGTAAGCATTCATCCTGTCGGGATGCACCGCTATTTCGTACTGCTTTAATTTTCCACCAAAGCTGCTGACTTCCGCTACACCTTTAACACTCAGCAGCTGCCTTCGCACGATCCAGTCCTGGATGGTGCGCAGTTCGGTAACAGAATATTTCTGTTCGTATCCTTTTTTGGGACGCACTACATACTGATAGATTTCTCCAAGGCCTGTGGAAATGGGCCCCAGGCGAGGACTTCCGATCCCTTGCGGAATCTCCTGCTGCACCTGTTGCAGCCGTTCCGCAACCTGCTGGCGTGCCCAGTAGACATCTATGTCATCATCAAACACAATCGTAACCAATGAAAGTCCGAACCGGGAGAAGCTCCGGATCTCCTTTAACCCCGAGATATTGCTGTTAGCCTGCTCAATCGGAAATGTAACCAGGCGTTCGATATCGGTAGCACCGAATGACGGCGCCACTGTAATGACCTGTACCTGGTTATTGGTAATATCCGGAACCGCATCCACCGGCAGTTGGGTTACCTGGTAAGCACCAACGCCTATCAGTGCCAGGATCAGTAATGCAATAATGAGTTTATTTCTTACGGAAAAGGTTATAATTTTAGTAAGCATGGTAATTTCTTACTTCTTAAGTATGAAAGAATGGGTGATAAAAATTGCTTTATCCCTTATACGGAGCGGCTGGCAGCAGGAATCCGCAGGTATGCAGGAAACAAGTATCATCAGACGCTATGCATCAGCAGATGAAGACCGGCGATACGGTTACATTTTTGAAAGGCTTCAAATACACATGATTCAATACCCTTCATAGGAATAAAACAACAAAAAAGCGATCAGCAGGCCCGGGGAGGTTGCCAGATAGCATTGAAAACGTCCTTATCGTAAAAGACATTTTTATAAGGTGTGATACGCTTTGGAAAGGGAAACACCCACTTTTTTATTTCCAGAGAAAAATGAGTATCTGTGGTAAAAACAAGCGTTAGACTTCCGGAATGGGTTACAAAAGGCAGCTGCTGATCCGTTTGATAGTCAGCATCTTTAACCGGGTGATCGTAATGCATTTTCAGGAATGCCCAAAGCGTCATTCCCGGGTCCTGCTGCCTGTGGTCTACAAAATGTTTTACCAGTATGGGTATTTTGAGTAACTGGGAGACCTCGGTGGCAGAAACCAGGTAAACAGAAAGCATACATATAGCGATCCATTTTCTCACCCCTCAAAGATACACAATGACGGCTAAACTCCCATGGAAATAATGCATAATTGACATCATCCTTTGTTGTGATGTTCATCATTGAGCGCCCCTGCACAGTTCTGGTTCTTAGGCCGGATGCCGGGATCCCGGCAGTCAAGGGCACCGGTATTCGGCTGCAAACGGGTAGCGGCTGCTGAAACGATTGCCTGCCCGCCCCGGTACCGTACCATATCTGGAGTAGAGAACTCAGGATCATACCGCCTGATTGGCGATAAACACTCCTCTAAGTCCAACTCTTTCCGGCACTTCAATATGTATCTACGATTGTATAGATTTTTTTCATTTACCATTGCAATGTTCGTGGTTCAGCCCCTTTACGATCAGCCATAAGCCAAGTATCAGGTCCAGTAAAACCGTTGGCGCATTTAACACTAAATAGACGGGCGTTATAATATCCACGACTTTAAACAACACCAGGGCGCTTGCACCTATCGACAATATATTGGCCACTATGCCCCAACAGGAAAGCCATTCAGGAATCATTTTTGCTTTAATCAGCAAAAAGAAAAAAAGTACATTCCCTATGCACAATACCCCTATCATAAACACGTGATTGATCAAATCTCTTAAGGTTTTTAATATAGTTCCGATAGCCCGGAATGCTCCTGAGGCCTGAGACGGATACTGCTCACAGTCTTTACTTAATGCTATAAATGCCAACAGCAATACTGTAGCTATCAAACAAAGGGTTACGGCAATTATCCGGCAGCTCAGAAACCCAACAGCTAAATGGTTATTATATTTTTTGATAATGGGATATAATAAGACCGCTACGCCTAAATACGCAAACGATATGATGAATTGAAAAACAGCAGCAATAATCACCTGATATTCATTTGCTGCCGCCTGAACCAGATAATCTGCCCCATCTACCGAAGGAGCTACGCTAAGCAAGCCCGTTACTATTGAAAGCAGGTAAAAGCTACCCGCCATTTTTATGTTACTGTTGGATGTCATTTAAAAAACGTTTGCATCAATGATTAGGCAAACGTAGCGCGACTGTTTTTCCCAAAATTGTAAAAAATGGACATCCTTTAATCCCCGGTTAACTTCCAGAAATCCCCGGGGCTAAAATCTGTTAGCGTTTTAAATTCATGAATGAAATGCGCCTGATCGTAATAACCACTCCTGTGAGCCAGGTCCGTGAGCGGAGCATTGGGTACATAACTTTTGATCGCGGCTTCAAGTCGGATAATTCTTGCAAATAGTTTAGGATTGAACCCGGTAAAATCTTTAAATCTTCTGTTAAACTGCTTCTGCGACAGGCAGGACCGTTGTGCCAGTTCAGCGATTTTAACATCACTATCCAATTTCATTTTATGCATAGCATGCAACATCAGCTTGTCTTTAAACGCGGTCTTTTTTAACCGCGCTCTAAAGAAATCAGACAGCAGGCCAACTCGTTCTTCAGTCGTATTTGCCAGGGCAATGCGTTCGCTAAGCGCGTCTGCTTTTGACGACAAAAAGGTATTTAGTGAAAGATGTTCGTTATGCAACGCAGCGGCCGGCAAGCCAAACAAATTCGGAATAGCATGCGCATAAATGGATACGCCTAACAACTTATAAAAGCCCGGTACCGCATCCTGCCGCGGCTTATCGGTTTGCCCCTGCACCGTGGCAAACAGCAATTCCGCATGCCGGGTATGATCCGCAAACGCAAAGGTAATTTCCAGTAAACTGTTGGCAATAATGATATGCCTGGTGTTGGATGATCGTGCATTCACATCCCATATCCCCACCCAAAAGTGACTAATATATGCGTTAAGATCGTAAGGAGGTGGCAGGAAAAGGTACTCCACAGGATGTTACGTTGTTATTCTTATCGCAAATTTAAAAACATAATTGAATTTATATTAAAAACAGCACATGGAAACCATTTTTTGGAGGTTATATATATAAAACAGGGGGGCCATCTAAAAGGGTCCCGGCTAAATCTGCCAAATAATCAGGCGCCATATCAGGATACGCAGCCGTTTTTGAGAAGATCCGCGATTAGCAAGATCTTAAAAGAAGAGGAGCAAACGCAACTGTTTATTTTATTGAGGAAAAGGGTTTTCGCAAAGTTCGCAAAGGCTTCGAATACCACCATTGCGTTCCTCGCGGATTCCTTGCGTTTTTTGCGTCTAAAATTAAAACCGCAACCTGCGGCAAAATTTCGTCAGGCGCGCAAGGGCCATTCAAGATTTACAGAGAAAATTCATCATTACCGATGGATTGATTATCTTGTGCAGCCTCTAAACACATAGATCTTTATGGAGCCTGAAACCCATTTAACCGCATGTATCATTGCCGCATTTGATGCTGTTTTTAGAATGAGCAGCAACTGGGATCAATTGCTCAGTTTTAAAGGAACCGGTTTCCTGGCCACAACGGCCACACCTGCTGCTGACTGGGTGCAAAAGTACATTCCGTTAAATGCACAGGCCGCACTTTCCGGTGCGATCGGGAGGGGCATTCCGGAAAGGAAAAAATTCCGGTTCGAACAGCGCGTTTTAACCGCTGATGGGCACACCGGCTGGGCGCTATTCACTGCCGTTCCGTTACTGGACCACCTGGGTCAATTCCTTGAATGGTTTGTGGGGATCACTGATATTACGGAAAGCCGCCGCGCTACGGATTTGATGCAAACAGCGAAGCTTGTAGCAGAACGGCAAATCCGTTTATACGAAACCATTACGGCAAGCACACCCGACCTGATCTACGTTTTTGACCTGAACTACCGGTTCACCTATGCCAACAAGGCCCTGCTTACCATGTGGGGGAAATCATGGGATGAGGCCATCGGAAAAGGATTGCGGGAAAACGGCTATGAAGATTGGCATGCAGAAATGCACGAAAGAGAAATTGACACCGTCCGAAACACAAAACAACCCATCCGGGGAGAAGTGTCCTTTCCGCATGCCGTTTTAGGCCGGCGGATCTATGATTATATTTTTACGCCCGTATTTAATGAACGGGGCGAAGTGGAGGCCGTTGCCGGCACCACCCGGGATATTACCGAGATCCGAAATGCAGAGATGAAAATTGCGGAAAGCGAAAATCGCTTCCGTAATATGGCGGAAGGCACAGATGTAATGATCAACGTAACCGATGCACAAGGGTCAAATCGGTATTTCAACCGCCTGTGGGCCGTTGTAACGGGGCGTTCGATACCAAGCCTGCTAGCATCCGGCTGGACCGATCTCGTGCATCCGGACGACAAAGCCCGGCTTGAAAACTTACTTAAGCTGGACACCGGGAGAAAGCTTCGCCGGAAATCCGAATTCCGTATGATCAGGGCAGACGGCTCTTACCTGTGGTTACTGCTGCAGGTAACACCCCGCTTCCATTCCGATGGTTCCTTTGCAGGCTATATTCATTCATTGGTTGACATTACCGAAATCAAGGAAAACGAACAACGCAAAAATGATTTTATCAGTACCATCAGTCATGAATTGAGAACACCGCTTACCTCTGCAACCGGCTTTGTTGAAATACTCCAGGCCAGGGCCTTAACCGACAACGATCAGCCCACTGCAGCAATGCTGACCATTGTTGGCAAACAACTTGAAAAGATGACGCGTATGCTCCACAACTTTTTGAATGCGGCCCGCTTTGAATCACCTGGCATGCATATGCATATCGAGCGGTTTGATTTTCGTAAGCTGTTACACGAATTGGAAGATGAACTTAAAACAACCGTTACCAGCCATACGCTTTCTTTTAAATCCGTAGAAGCCTGGGTTGCTGCCGACCGGGAGAAGATCGCCCAGGTTATTCATAACCTGATCAGCAATGCGGTTAAATATGCACCGGGCGGCTCCGCCATCACCATCGAAAGTCATGTAACAAACGGCCGGCTGCGACTGACTGTTGAAGACACCGGCCCGGGGATCCGCCTTGAGGACCAGCCCCTGATCTTTACACGGTTTTACCGGGTCCGGAACACGCAGACAAAATACGTGTCGGGATTCGGCATCGGCCTGTTTATATGCAGCGAAATTATAAAGGCGCACGACGGAACAATTGCAGTAGAAAGCTGGCCCGGAAAAGGCAGTGCTTTTTATTTCACATTGCCGCTCGCTTCCGGCGACCCTGCAACAGCCGCCGTAGATTGAGCTGCAATACGATCCAATAGAAGGCCGCTTCGCTACCGGCCATATTTATCAGTCAACAATATGGAACAGTTCTTGCGCTTTACAACGGAGGATGGCCCGATCTGATAAAGACTTACCGCTATTTATCGTTTACCAGCCGAATGCAAAAGAATTTCACATCTGCCTGGAGGTCGGAGGTATGTATTATGCCTGGGTAAGCAACTACCCTCCCACCCGCGACCCCCGGTTTGCGCGAAAAGTGATCCGGCTAAGAGCCATCCTTCCCAAAGAAATCCCCGGCAAACAGGTGTACGATAAAGGACGGTACACCGTTAACAAAGGAGATGACCGGGCTGCTGTTGAAAAGAAGGTAAAAGCAGGCATCAAGCAACGATCCTTCTCATTTATCTTTCAAGGCCAGCGGCTCAAAGGCCGGTTTATACTAAAGCGTACTTCCTCCGGAACGGTGCTGCAGAAATTTAAGGATCAATTTGCCGTTGAAGAAGATGTTTTAGGCGCAGACCTGAGCAGAACCATCCGGCTGATGGTGCCGGATTACAACCCGGATTCTATAAAGCTGCGCCATTCCGGAAAACAAAAGGAACGACCAGGGCTCAAAAAGAAAAAAACGGCCGGAACAACGGAACTCCAGGCGGCGGAACCACCCACTGCCGAAATGGCGATCGGCCATGTCCATTATCATTTTGCGTTTTATCGCTCAGACGGCAAACCAGAGCTCTGTGTTATCTTCAATAGCCGGAATGATGTCCTGGTGCTGGAGCTCCAGAAAGGTAAATGGCAGCCCCTTAAGGCGATCAAAGGCATTGCCCACAAAAACGCTGCCGCACTTGCAGCGCACGCATTGGCGCTCAGCCAGTATCAACCGGAAAAGTAATTACATCCCCGGCAGTGGCAGTCCTGATTGTTTCAGGCGCTGCAGCAGCCTTTCCTGGAACTGGAGCTTGATATCGATAAAACCATGTGCGCTGACCCATAGGTTCAGCATCACCTTGTAGCCATCCGGCTCCAAAGAAGAAATGCCGATCCGCTTGGGCGGTTCATGAAGAATGCTGCCAGCATCGTCAATGGCCTGATCGATGACTCGCTTTACCTGTTCATAATCGACGCCATTTGTAAACTTCAGCTCAATGTCCAGCCGGCGATTGCCGGATGCGCTCACGTTAACAATTACTTCATTAGACAGTTTGCTGTTGGGGATCACTACGATCCGGTTATCGAAGGTGGTAACGATCGTATAAAAGATCCGGATTTCAGTTACCGCACCTTCCTGGCCCTGGGCAATAATATGATCGCCCGCTCTGAACGGTTTTAGAAAAAGAATGAGCACACCGCTGGCAAAATTCTGTAAGGTACCGGAAAGCGCCAGTCCGGCTGCCACTCCAAAAGAGGTTACGAGCGCGGCAAACAGCGTCATGGTAACGCCTGCTATCTGCATAACAGCCAGTAACAACAATACCCGGAGCAGCAGTATCACCATACTTTGAAGAAAGGGCTTTAGTGAACGGTCGACCTGCCGTTTCTGCATCACACGACTTAGATATGCTGAAAAGAGCCGTATCAGCCATAAGCCTAGCAGCAATACCACCAGGGCCAGCAGCACAGCAGGTCCGTGCTTTATCATCCAGGCATACATCCTGTGCAACCATTCCTCCGCTTTCATGATTACTGATTTTTACCGGCCGCCGGGCGCGATACCATCGGCAGTTGCCGGTTTGTCGTTTTCAGCTACAATTACCATTCCGGATATGCTTCCGGCACAGTTGTACGGCTATTGGCGGAAACCACGCAACCCCATGCCCGGTTTACACCGCCGCCCGGGCAAAAATTCCACATCACCGGCGGCCGGTTCCCGAAATTCCAGGAGCCGGTCTGCTTCACCAAAAGCCGGACGTTTATCAACCGCCCCCGGAAAGTTCAGTCCTATGACGGTGCTATCCGGCTACTTTACCGGTGCCTTTGACCTTTGGCAACAATTTTGCGCTTCGAAATAACATACTAGTATACTTTCCGCTGAACCACCGGTGCAGGGAGCAATCCGCAAACGACCGGATGCCGTTCCTGACTCTTGTGTAACTTTATAAATCTTCCGCGATGGCAGACAATAAAAAAATCCGCGACGGGCGCGACCGCAGTAACGTAAGCGGATCCGAAAAATATGAAATACAGTTCTTCAAAGACAAACTGGGCGTATCCGGCCAGGCCGTGATCGGCGCCATAAAAGCAACAGGCACCAACAACCGGAAAATCCTGGAGCAATACTTAAAAAAAAGACATGTAAATCATAAATAACGGACCCTATGTCGCTCACAAAATACCGGCAAAAACGCGATCCCGCCAAAACGCCCGAGCCCTTTGGAAAAGAAAAAGCAGACAGCAATTTGCTGCACTTTGTAGTACAAAAACATGCAGCCTCACATCTTCATTATGATTTTCGTCTTGAAATGCGCGGGGTATTGAAAAGCTGGGCCGTGCCAAAGGGCCCGTCTACCGACCCGAAGATAAAACGGCTGGCAATGATGGTGGAAGATCATCCCTATGATTACCGCAATTTTGAAGGTATCATCCCCAAAGGGCAATATGGTGGCGGAACTGTAATGGTTTGGGATGAAGGCACTTTTACGGATGCGGATCTGGAAGATCAACCAAAGGCTGCGCAGGAAAAGCACCTGCTTCATGGTTTGCTTAGCGGAAAAATAAAATTTTTGCTCCACGGCAAAAAATTAAAAGGAGCATTCGCGCTCGTTCGTGCGCCGGGCCGCGGAGAGAATGCGTGGTTATTGATGAAACTGGACGACCGGTATTCCTCTGTAAAGGATATATTATTAAAGGACAAATCCGTCCAGTCGGGCAAAACCATTGAAAAAATAGCAGCAACCAGTAGGAATATTTACGGCCAGGCGCCGCCGGGCACCGCAACAAAAAAAAAGTCAGCGTCCAAAACATCATCCGCAAAACGCGCTTCTTCCGTAACAGCCAGTGCGCCCCTTGAAGAGACGTTGGCAGCAGATGCAACCGCATTGCTGGCAAAAGCCAAACGCGGCAAAATGCCTGCAGACATCAAGCCCATGCTTGCAACCCTCGTGGATCAGCCTTTCGACGATCCGGACTGGCTTTATGAGATCAAATGGGATGGCTACCGAACCCTGGCTTTTATAAAAAACGGACAAGCCCGGCTATTGTCCCGGAATAATAAATCTTTCGATAAAAAATTTTATCCGATTTATGATATTATCAGTAAGTGGAAGCTCAATGCTGTATTCGATGGGGAAATTGTTGCTTTAAACGAACAGGGCGGTTCCAATTTCAATGTCCTGCAGAACTGGCGCAGTGAAGCGGATGCGGAACTGGCATTTTACGTATTTGATATTCTTTGGTACAATGGCAAAAACCTGATGGGACTACCGCTTGCCGAACGGCAGGTTATCTTAAAGGCGGTGTTGCCCGCCGGCAACGATCATATCCGTCTTAGTAATGTGTTCCATGTGCCGGGTACGGAAATGTTTGCAGCAGCTCAAAAAATGGGCCTGGAAGGTATAATGGCAAAGCGGGCCGACAGCGTTTATACAGCAGACCTGCGCAGCAAAGAGTGGCTGAAGATCAAGGTTCATAAACGACAGGAGGTGATCATTGCCGGCTTTACAAAGAACGCCGGCACCTCCAAAACGTTTAGCGCCCTTCTGCTGGCAGTGTATGATAAGGGCAAGCTGCGTTATGCCGGCAAGGTTGGAACCGGCTTTTCTGATAAGCTGCAAAAAGACATGATGAAAACCTTTGAGCCCCTTATTACAGACCGATCACCTTTCAGTGAAAAAATTGACGTAGACAAACCTTCCCGGTTCAGGCAGCGCATGGGCGCAAAACCAACCTGGCTCAGGCCAAAGCTCGTTTGCGAGATCTCTTTTGCGGAAGTCACGGAGGACGGCGTTTTCCGGCACCCTTCCTTTGAAGGCATGCGTGGCGATAAAAAGGCCGGGAAGGTTATTCGTGAAACCGAAGCCAATACCCAAAAAATAGTGCACGAAGTTAATGACCAGCAGCAGCCGGCCGCCGTGCTGATGAAACCACCTAAAGATCAACGCCGGAAAACCTTACTGAATCCAACCAACGAAACGCAGGTGCGTACGATCAATGGCCGTGCGTTGAAATTTACCAACCTGAGCAAGGTATTCTGGCCAAAGGAGGGATACACAAAAAGAGACCTGTTTAATTACTATTACCAGGTTGCAGAGTACATGCTTCCTTACCTGAAAGACCGGCCGCAATCGCTTAACCGTTTTCCCAACGGCATCAACAAGCCCGGCTTTTACCAAAAGGATGTAAAAGGCAAATCTCCCGATTGGGTAAAAACATTCCCTTATACAACAAGCGATGGGGAAAATAAAGAATTCCTGGTGGGCGATGATGAGGCTACATTGCTGTGGATGGCCGCTTTGGGCTGCATTGAAATGAATCCCTGGTTCAGCCGGATTCAATCACCGGATCATCCGGACTATTGTGTGCTCGACCTGGATCCGGATAAAAACAGTTTTGACCAGGTGATACGGGTGGCGGTGACGATCAAAGAGGTATTGAGTGCCATCGACGTACCCTGTTTTTGCAAAACCTCGGGATCCACCGGCATCCATATCTATATCCCTTTAGGGGCAAAATACACCTACGACCAATCTCAAATGTTCGGACGTTTGATAGCAGGCGTGGTGCAACAGCAATACCCGTCTTTTACAAGCCTGGAACGGATCGTAAAAAACAGGAAGGGGAAAATGTACCTCGACTTCCTGCAGAACCGGCCCGGAGCCACACTGGCTTGTCCGTACTCACTGCGTCCAAAACCGGGGGCCACTGTTTCGATGCCCCTGCATTGGAATGAATTAAAACCCGGTCTGAAGATGACGGATTTTACCATTAAAAATGCCGTGCATCGCGTTAGAGAAACCGGCGACCTGTTTAAGCCCGTATTGGGCAAGGGAATTCATCTTGAGTCCGCGTTAAAGAAGTATCAGCAATTATTTGAGCAGTAGCCATGGTACGCATTGTATCCCAAAATCAAAAAGATCACAGCTACCTTTCATGCAGCCGTGATCCTGATCCATCCGGAGTACCTTTATGGTTTATTAAAAATAAAAGACCCCGCTTACGCCAAGGGCGCGATGCTGATTATTTTTGTTGGCGTTATTATCATTGCTGCCGCCGGGAGCGGTATTGGTAAGACCAATTCCATATTGTGCGTGTACTCCTACTCTTCCAAAATCCAGTCCGCCGATAATATTCGCGCCAAAATCAAACCGCTTGAACTGCCCGGATCCAACCGTACCATTCCGGTCGCTGCCATCCAGGGGGTTATCATTTCCCCATTCGATATTTTCAGATGATGTAGTGGTACTGTTACCGGTTTGCACGGTTGTTTTCAGCTTGCCGCCCAATCCTACGGCTGCATAAGGCCCCGCTCCTATATAAGCCTTTACTTTATCATTAAAAGGCAACATAACAGCTACATTCACCGGCAATTCAAGGTACAACGGGTTTACTTTATAAGTAGTCTTTACACCTTCTGCCAACGCTGTTGAGGATTCGGTTCCTTTGGATGTAAGATCCAGGCCTGTTCTGATCTCAAAGGTAGACCCTAAAGGGATGGCACCAATCACTCCGGCGTTGAAGCTATTCAACCGTTTACTATCATCTAACATTCCTTCCCGGCCATTGGTAATATTTGTGTTGTTCCAACCCGCTTTAATCCCAAATTTTGCATCGGCAAAACCCTGGGCATGAGCGAAACCGATCATCCCGAAAAGGGCCATCGCTCCAATTGTCAATTTGCGTTTCATAGTTTCTGTTTTTTTGATAAAATAATGCATCATATCTCCACTATTACGTCATATTGCATGCCAAAAACCGACCTGCCCCGGTTGGACGCTATTGATCAGCCACCGGAAAAACCGGAGCGTTTTTTTCAAAAGTTTAGCGCTCAGGCAGTTGTTACCTGGAGGCAGGCACTTCTGTGGATGCTTGTCGGAAGCGGCATACCTTTATCATGGAATGGGACTTACGGATAAATGGTGCGGCCGGGGAAACGGCCAGGAACTATATTCGTATGATGCCGGTATTTGCTAAATTTGAGCATTCTAAACTCCTCTTTTAGGAGCTGTATGGTTGGTTTTACCAAGAAAAAATAAATAGATTCAATGAAAAAAATAGGATTTCTGTCGTTTGGTCACTGGGCAAATCATCCGGCCTACAGCACAAAAACGGCGGCCGATACCTTGCTGCAGTCTATAGACTTAGCGGTGGCCGCAGAAGCAATCGGTATAGACGGGGCTTATTTCCGGGTACATCATTTTGCCAAGCAGCTGGCATCTCCCTTTCCCTTATTGTCGGCCATCGGCGCCAAAACCAGCAAAATTGAAATTGGAACCGGCGTCATTGATATGCGGTATGAGAATCCATTATATATGGCAGAAGAGGCCGGCGCCGCCGATTTAATTTCCGGGGGGCGGTTACAATTGGGAATCAGCAGGGGTTCACCCGAACAGGTGATAGACGGCTGGCGCTATTTTGGGTATGAGCCGGCCGCCGGGGAAACCGATGCCGATATGGGCCGCAGGAAAGGATTGGAGTTTTTTGAGCAATTGAAAGGCCTGGGATTTGCTCAGCCGAACCCCAACCCCATGTTCCCCAATCCTCCGGGATTGCTGCGCCTGGAACCATTTTCCCCGGGCCTGCGCAACCGCATCTGGTGGGGATCGGCTTCCGATGCCACGGCCGTTTGGGCAGGGAAAACCGGGATGAACCTGCAAAGCTCTACGTTGAAATTTGATGAAAGCGGCAAGCCGTTCCATGTACAGCAGGCGGAACAGATCCGGTTGTTTAAACAGGCCTGGGAAGAAGCAGGGCATCCACACAAGCCCCGTGTTTCAGTAAGCCGGTCGATTTTTGCATTGGTAAACGACCAGGACCGCTACTACTTTGGTCATGAGGCAGACAGAACCGATACGATCGGCGTACTGGAAGCAGATAAACGGGCAATTTTTGGCCGGAGCTATGCAGCAGAGCCCGATCAGCTGATCGAAGAACTGGCCAAAGACGAGGCCATCCGGGAAGCGGATACGATACTGCTCACCATCCCCAATACCCTGGGTGTGGATTATAATATACATGTGCTTTCTGCCATACTGGAGCATGTGGCTCCCGGGCTGGGTTGGCGGTAAAAGAGATTATTTCATGATCACTAACATCCGGTATAAAACCAGGATCGCGGTCATCGGTGCCGGACAGGCAGGCCTATCTGCGGCGTACCATTTAAAGAAATTGGGGCTGAGGGCTGGTCCGGATTTTATGGTGGTGGACGAAGCACCCCGTGCCGGCGGCGCCTGGCAATACCGGTGGCCTTCGCTTACACTGAGCACGGTTAACCGCATTCATGATCTGCCGGGCTTGCCGTTCAAAGAAGCCATTGAAACAAATGACAGTGCCGTGCCTGCCCATGTAGCCGTACCGCTTTACTATGATTTATACGAAAAGAAAATGGACATCCGGGTGTACCGGCCATTGAAGGTGCACACCGTTTATCTTCATCAGCAGCGTTTTTACATCGACAGCCCCACCCTCTTGTTTTCTGCCTCAGGCATTATTAATGCCACAGGCACCTGGGAAAATCCTTATATCCCGGAATACCGGGGCGCCCATCTTTTTCAGGGGAAGCAATTACATACCCGTGACTTTAAAACAGCCGATGATTTTAAAGGCAAACACGTAATTGTGGTAGGAGGCGGTATTTCCGCGATTCAATTACTCGATCAGATTTCAAAAGTTACTACTACTACCTGGGTAACACGGCGCCCCCCCGAATTCAGAGAAGGTCCCTTTGATGATGTAGCCGGTCACAACGCCGTGGCAATGGTGGAAGCGCGGGTCAGAAAAGGGTTACCACCTTTATCTGTGGTTTCTGTTACCGGCTTACCCATTTCGCCGGAAGTAATCGACATGGAAAAAAGAGGGGTATTGAAACGGTACCCGATGTTTGACGAGATTACAGTGAACGGCGTAAGATGGGAAGACGGACGTGAAGAAAAAGCGGATGTCATCCTGTGGAATACCGGTTTTAAAAGCGCCCTGGAACATTTAAAGCCTGTTTTACCCAGGGAAAACAACGGCGGCATCATCATGGCCGGCAGGTTAGCTACCATGGTGGCTAAAGAACCCCGTATACATCTTGTAGGTTACGGGCCTTCTGCATCCACAATTGGCGCCAATCGTGCCGGCGCTGCCGCAGCCCGGGAACTCATCCATACGCTGGGAATATAAGCCGCGCCTGAAAGCTCCCGGTGGCATCTGTCAGCTTCCTGCACATTATGGCTGCAAGAATTGGCATA
The DNA here is from genome assembly GCF_021538615.1 of Niabella agricola. Taxonomy (NCBI): domain Bacteria; kingdom Pseudomonadati; phylum Bacteroidota; class Chitinophagia; order Chitinophagales; family Chitinophagaceae; genus Niabella; species Niabella agricola. The sequence continues at coordinate 462,091 of NZ_JAJHIZ010000002.1, read as the reverse complement.
CTTATTTATTGTCTTTTATCAACATGAAGCCCACCCGCGAAAAAGCAGGCCTGTAAGGATACAGATCGTTTATTCTAACGCTGGTAAACATGATGGAATCAACAGCAGCAGCCCGTAAAAGAAAGCCCATCACCCCAAAAGGGATATGGAAGGTGATACAGGAAACCTTTAAGGGGTTTTCAGCGCATAAAATCACCAAGCTAAGCGGGTCCCTGGCTTACTATACAGTCTTCTCAATGGGGCCGTTGCTGGTAATGATCATTTCCCTCTGCGGATTGTTTTTAGGAAGAGCAGCCGTTGAGGGAGCCGTGTTTTCGGTTTTACGTGGCTTTATAGGGCAGGACACTGCTATTCAACTGCAGGAAATTATAAAAAACGCCTCCCTGACGGGAAAAAGCAAGATTGCAGCCATTATTGGTGGAATAACACTCTTAATTGGAGCCACCACCATATTCGGAGAAATCCAGGACTCCATCAACACCATATGGGGATTAAAAGCAAAGCCCCGGAAAGGCTGGTTAAAGATGCTCCGGAACCGGTTCCTGTCGTTTTCCGTTATTATCAGCCTGGGGTTTCTCCTGCTGGTATCACTAACCATATCCGGAATTATTGAAAGCATCAGCAGCGGACTCCGCGCAAGGTATCCTGATGTGACAGTGGTAGTATTTTATATTTTCAACCTGTTGCTCACATTCGCTACCAGCGCGCTCATTTTTGCAGTAATCTTCAAGGTGCTGCCCGATGCCCGGATCCGCTGGCGCGACATTATCGCCGGCGCAGTGATTACTGCCCTGTTATTCATGCTGGGCAAATCGGGTATCTCGCTCTACATTTCACAGACAAAAGTGGGCAGTACTTATGGCGCCGCCGGCTCGCTGGTGGTTTTGCTCGTTTGGGTTTATTACTCCTCCATCATTCTGTACCTGGGTGCCGAATTCACGAAGGCATACGCCGTGGAATACGGAGCGGATATACATCCCAATGACTATGCCATTACTACAAAAGAAATAACGCTTGAAACCGGTAAAAAAACCGTTCAGGACATAGAAGCATCAAAACGAACTCCATAAGCTGTTCAAACTGAGGATAGGCCCCGGTAAATAGCACCTGCCGGGCAAAAGGTTCGCGAAAGCGGACCTTTTTATTTAGCAGAGGGCAATCCGGATATGGATTTAATTTCCCGTGCCCCCGCAAATATTACCAGCAGCTGCTGCCCCCAACGTGTTTATCCGGAAACCCGTTCCACTGTAGCTACAATCTGCTTAATACTAAAGGGCTTGCTGATAAAATCGTCGGCGCAGGCATCTTCCAGATTACTGAACTGGTGCGCCGACATAATGATCACAGGTATATGGCGGGTTAAACGGTCTTCTTTCAGTTTCCTGCATAGTTCAACCCCGTTTCCGTCAGGAAGCATGATGTCCAGGATGATAATATCCGGTCTTTTTACTGATAGTTCGCTGCTCAAATCACCTGCGGAAGCGCCGATCCGGACTTCGTACTGCGCTTTTTTTAGCACATAGGCGATCAGGTAACGTATGTCTTCATCGTCCTCTATGATTAAAACATCCTTTTTCACGTGTCAAAATTATGTAGGATCATCATTGCTGATATTGCTTTGGAATTGAAAATACAAAAACTGATCCGCTACCTTTCCGGCTTTTAACCCCGATTGTTCCGCCGTGCCGCGTAATAATTTCTTTACTGATATACAACCCGATTCCCAGGCCGGAAATATTGGCCCCGGGATCAACGGCCCGGTAAAACTGGTTAAAAATTTTGGTTAAGTGTTCCGGCTCAATCCCCAAACCCTCATCCCGCACCGATACATAAACCTTACCAGCCGCTTCCCGCATTTTTATGGTTACCGTTCCTCCTGCAGGCGTATATTTAACGGCATTGTTAAGAAGGTTGGTCAATACCTGCTCCAGGCGGATCCGGTCGGCGTAAATAACAACGGGCTTTTTGTTTTTAAAAATGAATCGGTGCCTGGCCGAGTGCGTAAAGCCTGAAAGTACTTCCTGCACCATTGCCACCAAGTCAAATTTTTCACAACGAAGCAGCAATTTTCCAATCTGAAGGCGCGACACATCCAGAAGATCATTGAGCAGCGTTGTTAATTTATTCGTTTGCCGGACGCATCTTTCGAGCAAACCAGCCTGTAAACTGTCGGCAGTGGCATGCAACTGCAACACTTCCATAAAACCCCGCAATGAAGTAATAGGAGTTTTCAGTTCATGCGCCGCCAAAGCAATAAACTCATCTTTTTTCCGGCTCAGCACGTTCACCTCCTCGTAAAGCCGCTCCTTTTCCAGTTTGGACGCAATCATTTCTGAAATATCGCGCGCAATCTTGGAAGCTCCGATGATTTCTTTCCGCTCATTAAATACAGGAGAAATTGTAAGCGAAATCGGGATCAGTGTTCCGTTCTTTGCCTTACGCACTGTTTCAAAATGTTCGATACGCTGCCCCCTGCCTATTTGCTCCAGGATAAAATCTTCTTCATGTATCCGGTCTTCCGGTATGATCAGCGAGATATGCTTGCCCAATACTTCTCGTTCTTTGTAGCCAAAAAGCCGCTCGGCAGCGGGATTCCAGCTCGTAATAACCCCTTTCAGCGTTTTGCTTACAATGGCATCCTGAGATGATGATACGATAGCCGCCAGCAGGGCCTGCTTCTCTTCCGCAACCAAACCAGACCTTTGATTAGACATTTTACAAACGCACTTCGTACCCTTTTAAATATTTAGACGGCAATTACACCATCATCCGGCACCCAATCACGGCGCACCAGGTATTTTTTAACTGTTAAAACGTTACAAAAAACATTCCATCATTCAACATGCCGCAGTAAACCTCCATACTTCCAACATCAGCATGTTCGTTAAAACTTCAATAATGATGGTCTGGAATTTCCTCGTTTCCTTTTGAAATGCGCTTTCAATACAGGAATTTCAATGAACTTTTTTTAAAATCCCATGACCGTATGCTGTTTAGTCTAAATGTAAGAGAATGTATGGCGACACAATCCATGCCATCATATTTATGTGGAAAATATTCCCCGCCAATATGAAGAATCCACAAATAGCCTGACTGGCTAATAATTTAGCTGATCAAATCAGCCCAATATAAAACGGTAGGTTAGCACATTTTTTGGTGTGATTACCAGAATAACAAAAAAACGCTTCCGAGCATAAACTATAATCTCATGCCCGAACTACCCGACCTTCAGGTCTTCAGCCGGAATCTCAATAAAGCGCTTCAAAAAAAAAAGCTTCGCCACCTGTACCTGGATGCAGCGGGGAAAACGCGGACTTCGGAAAAAGCGCTTAATGAAGTGCTTGCCGGAAAGAAATTAAAAGAAGTTTCCCGTTTAGGAAAACAATTGCTGTTTGATTTTGGAAAAGATGCAAAACTAACCTTACACCTGATGCTTCACGGACAGCTGGTATGGATGGAAGCGGGGAGCGAACGCCCAAAGCATTGCATTGCACGCCTGGAGTTTCCGGAACACACCCTGGCTCTGACTGATTTTCAAAAAGCGGCGCACTTCGCGTTAAACCCGGAGCCCACGAAAGCCATAGACGCCCTGTCAGACGCTTTATCCACAAAATGGCTAAAGGCACAGCTTGCCGGAAGCCGGTCAAAGATCAAAGCGCTGTTAATGGATCAGCAGCGGATCTCCGGAATCGGTAACGCATATGCAGATGAGATCTTATGGACTGCAAGGATAGCACCCGGCTCCATCGCCGGTAAAATACCCGAAAAAGCCGTAACCCGTCTTGCAAAAGCCATCAGAGATGTTTTAAAAAATGCAGAAAAACAGATCCTGAAGCAGGCACCCGATGCCATATCCGGTGAAGTCAGAGATTTTATGAACGTGCACAACCATCATAAAAAGCACAGTCCGGACGGGGCCGAGATTCAAAAAACAACAATGGGCGGCCGCCCCACTTATTATACGGCCGAGCAGGAGTTCTTTACATAATCCATCCGATTGAGGGCAACCGGCAGAAGAAATCTCCCAAAATGTGTACCGTGCCGCACTGAGGCCATTTACAGGTTTTGGCTGATTTCGTTCAAAAACCCGGTACCACTGACAACCCGGAGCTGTTATTGAACTTGCTTTATAAAAGCATGGTCTGGTTACACTGATATACCAGTACAACCAGACCACACCTAATACGGGAGCGATGCCTTCGCAAGCGCCAATACCCCTTACTCTTTCATTGGAAATAAATGATGCGCTATACTATCCGCAAGCGCCTCATGTTTTTTAATCACCGGCAGAATCCGGGATGCATAATTCCGGAGGGCCGGACTCCGGCCGCCGGAAATTTCATTTTCCTGTATGACCAACGCTTCCTGATGCCCTTCCAGCATCTTATATATAAAGGTTGAGTCAAACGTACGACCATCCAGTTGTGCCAGCATGGCTGCCATCTCTTTATGCTTTTGATCCGTTTCTGCCGGCAGGCGGTATCCCATATTCCGGGTAGTTTCGGCCAATTCAGCCTGGGCCTGGGTATGATCATTTACTAATTGCTGTCCGTAGTCCCGCAGGACGGGATTATTGCTCTTTCCTATAGCCAGATTACCGGCGTCTACCTCTCCTAAATTGATATACGATGTAGTGATAACATAGTTGCTATCTACAGGGTTGGGATTAACATCGCCGGATTCATCCCGGGAACAGGATCCCGTTAAAATGATCAGCGGTACGGCTACGGCTGCATACCATTGTTTCTTCATATATAATTTTTTATTCCATTTAAAAACGGACCAAGTACCCGCCTATTACTTTTTTGAGGCAGACCTGTTTGTACGCTGTGTCTTATTCTCCGACTGGTCCTTTAAGGCCTGGTCAATAACCGTCGGATCATCCGAAAAGGTCTGACCGTCTGGGTTACCTCCGGGTTTTCTTTTTTTCCCGGGATTGGTCTTCTTTGCAGTGCCGGTGGTTTGCTTTTGCTTAGCGGTTGTTTTCATAAAAATAATTTTAGGATGATCCGTTTGCTCATCTGTTTTTTTATTAATAGGTTTCCCGTGCTCGGAGTTCGGCTCAGCAGGCGGATACAGTGCGCTATAATGAAAGGACTGTCCGAAGCTTTCCGGCAATCCTGCTACTCCGGTCTGGTTAACGATGCCGTCATTTACGCTGTACTTCCCCCCTCAGCATCCGCCTCCTCGTCTGCCTCCTGCCAATGCGATTCATCATCCTCCGGGTCGTCTTCATATCCGGCACCGGCTGCTCCATCCGTTTCCTTACCCCAACCTTCCCCGGGTTCATTCCTATGGATGACAGCGGCCAACAGCCTGGTATCATCGTATTCAATAATACCGCAAAATGATTTTTCAAGTCTGTTTGTGTACAACATAAGATTGTATTTTAAGTGTTAGAAAATGCCATGCTTTCCAGGCGGGCCGGATCGTTTATGAAACACGCCTTTTGTTTTTAACAACAAGCCCCAGGCCAGGAATGCCGCCCGTTCATCAGATCAGTTTCCCGAATCGTTCAGGCGTCTAACCACCCCGTCCGGCGAACCCATTTACACACAATCATAAATGCCAGGAACGGTTGTTCAGGAAATCGGACCACACTATGTAGAACCGTATTCCCATTTGAAGGAAGCAGATGCGACACAGAAATCCAACTTTTATATAAATGTCCCGGGTCGCTGCCACATATCGCAGCGCAACAAGATTTTATATCCGTAACGACGCCGCCGGTGCTTATCATGGCAGGCAATTTGGACCAGACAAAAAATGTTTGTAATTATCCTGGCAACCATTATTGTCCTCGTAATCATCGCCTGGGCGCTTTTAAAAGCTCCCCGGCGTAAATAATTTTTTAAACGCTCAAAACGATCAATTATGAATCATTCAGAAGGAAAAACCGCAAAGAGTATTGAACAGCAAACGGCGAAAATCCCGTCGGATGTATACCTGTGGACCGCAGTAACAGCAATGGCAACTTCGCTTACCTTTAAACTATTTAAACAGGACCACCGCGCGCTTTTTATCGGGCAATGGGTTGCACCTTTTTTGCTGTTTGGTATCTATAACAAAATTGTAAAAACAGAAGGCTCCGACTAATGCAATCATCTCCAAAGCAGTACTTCCCGCTGCCCTGTTTTTGCATCCCGTTTGTAATAAAAAATATAAAACGCATTCTTATGTTCCACCACGTAAAAGAACTTCAGTTTAATGTAAGGGTATCGAAGCCCGACCCCCGTTTTGCAAGATTATTGCTCGAGCAATTTGGTGGCTCCAATGGCGAGCTGAAAGCAGCTATGCAATATTTTATACAGGCTTTTCCCTGTAAGCGGGCTTATCCGGACAAGTATGATCTGCTTATGGATATTGCCACCGAGGAGTTTAGCCACCTTGAAATTGTAGGTGCCACCATCCAGTTGCTGCTTACAGGTGTAAACGGAGAACTGAAAAACGCTGCAGACACTTCCGAAATCATGCAGGTTATGAACGGTACGGCCGGCAAGGAAAGCTATATCCATGAAGCCATGGTAAATCCGCAGTTTGGCGTTCTTTCCGGCGGCGCGCCAATTTTATCAGACAGTTGTGGCAACCCCTGGAGCGGCACCTATATCAATGCCAATGGCGATCTTTCCGTGGATCTCCGGTCCAATATGGCTGCCGAATCAAGGGCTAAAATTGTTTATGAATATTTAATGCAGTTTACTGATGACCCTTATGTAAAAGAATCGCTGCAGTTTTTAATGACCCGGGAGATTGCACATTTCCAAATGTTTGAAGCCGCATTAGAAACCGTGCAACCTAATTTTCCCCAGGGCACGTTACAGGGTGATCCGCGCCACAGCAATAAGTATTACAATATGTCCAACGGAGAAGAAATGCGTGGCCCCTGGAATGAAGGCATCAGCACCAAACTCGGCGAGGAGTGGCAATATATAGAAGATCCCATTAACCATGTGCGGGACACGGAAGGACTGGCAACGGAATCTATCGAGGGTACGGACCGGACAATCGAAGAAGTAGCGGAAACAGACCAGGAGCTTGGACAGGAGCGCAAAGAAGAAATTTCAGAAGCCGAAGCCGCAAGTCCCCTGCAATGGAACGCGTATTCATAAAGCCGCGGTCTTTGGTATCACCATACCTGTTATTGATGCTCGCTTTTGTGCAATGGCTGGCGACCGGGTGTACCACACATCGTTTAAGTCGCTCCAAACAAAAAAGGATTGATCAGCAGGTATGGGTGATCACCGGGGCCTCGAGCGGTTTAGGGCGTGGCATAGCCCTTGAAGCAGGCCGATGCAAGGCCCGGGTGGTGCTTGCCGCCCGAAACAGGGAAGCCCTTGAAGCCGTTGCCACAGAGATCCGGCGTTACGGTGGTGAAGCCTGGGTTGCTCCAACGGATGTGAGCGACACCATGGCGGTACAGTTGCTGCGGTCGGGTACGGTTGCCCGGTGGAAGAAGATTGATGTTTGGGTAAATAATGCCGGTGTAACGGCAATGGGAAGTTTGTGGGAAGTACCATTAAAGGATCAGAGCCGGGTTATCGATGTGAATCTGAAAGATACTTTATATGGAAGTTATGAAGCCATCAGGCAGTTCCGGCAGCAGGGCTACGGACAACTGATCAATATCGTGTCGGCAGAAAGCAGGCTGCCAACGCCCTACCAAACAGGCTATGTGGCCGCCAAAGCCGGTATCAAAAACATGGGCATTGCGCTGCGCCAGGAGCTGCGCCTGGCCGGTATGAAAGCGATCCGGATCGTATCCGTAGATCCCTGGGCATTGAATACCCCCATCTGGGATCACGCCGCCAGCTATAGCGGCCGTGCTCCCCGTATGGGTTTTATGGACCGAACTTCCAAAGCGGTAAATGCCGTGCTGCATGCGGCTGCATCATCCAAAAACCGAGACATCGCTGTCGGTTGGAAAACACAGGCAGCCTATTTTTTTCATCATTTGTTCCCCACGCTTGCCTACCGGATATCGGCCAATATCGTATACAAATACCAGGTAAAGAAAGCTCCTTCTATGGAACCCTCGTCCGGCAACCTGTATCAATCCATTCCTCCCCGGCAGGTAGAGACAGATATCCGTCAACGCATGAAGCGGGAAAAAGCGCAAAAAAGATCCGGTGTCAGGTAGCAACAGACGCTCTTGTCTTCTTTATATATTTTTGCTGCAGTTACGGGTTATACAGGCGGCTTAAACTCTCCTTTAAGACATGCACGGCCGTTTCCAGCTCTTTCTCATTCATGGAAGCAAAACCAAAACGAAAGGCATTTTGCACCGTATCTATCCTCAGGATCTTTAACTGCGTGATGGCTTCAAGCCGGTTTACGGGGTATTCCGGTAACAACCGGATCCAAATGGCCATGCCTCCTGACGGCAATGTATAGGAAAGAACCGTTCCCAGGTGTTCTTTCAGAAGTTGGTCCAGAAAATCTCTCCGCTGATGATAGATCTTCTTTGCTTTTTTAAGATGCCGTTTGAGTTCCCCGCTTTTAATTAAAGCCGCCAGTGCATTTTGCATATATCCATCTCCGCCTACATCGATAAGGGTCCGGAGCGCTTTACACTGTTCGATAAAATTCCGCGGCGCCACCATAAACCCGATGCGCAGGGAAGGGTCCAGTATTTTTGAAAACGAGCCGATATAAATCACGTTTCCGGCATGTTCCCCGCTTGCAAGTGGCAAATAAGGCGACGAAGTGTAATGGTAATCATAATCGTAGTCATCTTCAATAATTGCAAAACCAAACCTTTTTGACAATTCAAGCAGTTTCATCCTCCGGGCGGGGCTTAAGGTTACCGTGGTTGGATAATGATGGTGCGGAATCGCATAAACAGCAACAACCTTCCGCTTCATACAGATCGCTTCAATTGCGTCGGTATCGATGCCTTGCTCATCCACAGCCACTTCAACCAGGCGGGCCTTTGCTTCTTTGAATGTTCCATTAGCAACCGGGTAATTGGGTGCACCCGCAATCACAGCCGCCTTTGGATAAAGCAGCAGCCGGGCAGCCAGGTAAATACCCATCTGTGCGCCATGTGTAATTAAAAGATTTTCTGCTGCGCTATTCAAACCTCTTGTTTCCGACAGATAACGAGCCAATTCCTCCCGTAACTGCAGGGTGCCCTGCTCCGTTCCGGAGTGCGCGTTCCTTATGGCGAACGTTCTTGAGGTATACGACCGGTAGGTTTTCAACAGCTCGTCAATCGGAGACAGCCTGACATCCGGGTGCCCGTCATCAATAATCATTTGCGGGACGTCCGCAACGCCCGCTTTCGTTACCGGCGTTACCATGCGGAACGGAAGCGCAAATGAATGTGCATAAGATGCAATACGCGGTGTATGATTCCATTTCCGAGGTTTTAATAACGGGATAGTTTCCGATACCCACACCCGTTTTCTCGGCACGATCTGTATCCAGTCCTGCGCATGCAGTTCATCGTAGGCAGCTATCACCGTTTTCCGGTGAACGCCTAGCACTCCTGCCAGTTCACGACTGCCGGGAAGACCCGCTCCTGGTGTCAGCACACCATTCCGTATGGCCGCTGCAATGGCGTAAACGATCTGTTGATAAACCGGCACTTTGCGTCTTTTATCGATCAGAATAATACTTTCTAATGGAAACATTCTGGACTACTTATTAACTAAAATCTGGACCACAAAAGTAGTCCTGTTTAAGCATACTTTTACGGCATTAATCAAATAAAAACAGCAATGGATTACAAAATCAAAAAAGCGGGTTTGGAAGACCTGGAAGCTGCAGCCGTTCTCTTCAATCTTTACCGGATATTTTACCGCCAGGAACCTGATGTAGAAAAAGGGAAAGCCTTTCTTAAAGAGCGGCTACTGAATCATGAATCCGATATCTTTCTGATCCTGGCAGGTGAACAGGCCGTGGGATTCGTGCAGCTATATAAATTATTCCACTATACCAAACTAAAAAAACAGTGGCTCCTAAGCGATCTGTTTGTACACCCCGATTACAGAGGCAAGGGACTATCCGTGGCATTAATTGACCGCTGCAAGCAATGGTGCGAAGAAACCGGCGCCTGCGGGTTAATGCTCGAAACAGAAAAAACCAACGCCATCGGCAATAAGCTCTACCCCCGTTGCGGATTTGAATACGACGGGCTACATAATTATTATCATTGGTGGATGTAACGGCGGCACTTCATTATAGGCAGCGCCTGCATGCAGCGCTTATTAGATCAGGAAAAGTTTAGTCCAACGGGCTGCGCTTTTTTTTGATCGGCCAGGATCAATGCTGCAGGTTCGCTTTTTTTGCGCCTTCAAAATCCCCGTTTTTTGGAAGCCGTCCTGTTATACCTTCCGCCCATCGCCTTTTGGTCGGGGAGCACAAACCTGTATCTTTACCAAAAGATGGATTATGAAGCACGTGTTTTTCCTGCATATTGTATTGTTTTTATTAAAAGGAACGGCCGCGGCGCAACCTACAAAAGAGCCTTGGAGCGAAGCGCAGCTAATGGCTACGCAAACCCTTGCGGCCCAGATCAGCAAAAAAACAGACGATCACCTGCTGATTGTATCAGTGGGCCCCGATGCCGTTATAAAAGGTTCTGTTAATATGGGGCCGGCCCATGAGCCGGAGCACCTGAAGCAGTTAAAGCGCTACCTGAAAAAAATCCCCAGGACTAAAGAGATCGTTCTGTATTGCGGCTGTTGTCCGTTTGACCGGTGCCCCAATATCCGGCCGGCTTTCAAAACAATAACCGGTATGGGCTTTAAAAAAGCATGGCTGCTGAACATCCCTAAAAATATAAAGACGGACTGGCTGGATAAGCAGTACCCCGTAAATGAAGAATGATGTACCGGGTCTTCAGCACATTCATCGTTTGCCTGGTTGCCGGTACCTGTATCGCTCAGAGCTCCCTGTTAAAAACCGGACAGCATGCACCGGAAATCAGCATGCCCCGGATTGACGGCCAGCCATTCACACTCAATGCGCTAAAAGGCCGGCTGATCCTGATTGATTTCTGGGCCAGCTGGTGTGCGCCCTGTGTAAAAGAACAACCGCTGCTAAAAGAACTGTATAAAAAATTCGCAGCCTCCGTTAAAGAAAACAAATTTGAAATGGTGGGGGTTTCGTTAGACAAAGACAAACGTACCTGGGAAAAAATGGTGGCCCGTTTAAAAATCAACTGGATACAGGTAAGCGATCTTAAATTCTGGAAAAGCGCAGCAGCTAAGGACTACGGCATTGAAGCACTTCCGTTTAACGTGGTGCTCAACGAACAAAACCAGGTCATTGCCATCAATCTTCATGGAAAAGAACTGGAAGCATTTATACAACAGCACCTGGAACCGCGGCCGCCGGAATAGAGCGGTGCCGGTGCATTTTATGGATATCGTCTTCTAGAAATAAGTGGAGAGCCCGAACTGAAATCCCGCGATCTTTTTAGCGGGGTTTCCCAGCAGATCGCGGTGCCATTCATACCGGTAATTGGCTCGCAGCACCGTTTGCGCCGAAGGCCGGAAGCTGATACCCGGAACAATGGCCGTAACCTGGTCATAGATCTTCCCGCCGGTTTCCATAAACCGTCCCACATTATAGTCGGCATATTCTCCTCTTAAAGCAAGATTGATCGCAGCCTGGTTCCACCCCAGCAGCTCCCGTTGAAGAATGGGCTGCACCAGATCGACAAACCCGCCTTGCTGCCGGCGGCCATATTGCTGCGTATAGGTAGGAGGAACCCCGATCCAGGCCCATACCCATTCCCCGGTAATGGCCGTATTCCATTTTGATAAACGGGTATTATAATCCAGTGCTAAAAAATCCACCCGTCTCTTTTTATCCAGGTCAATCCCGTCTTCCCGGTATTTATTATAAACCCCGCCCATCCAGGAAATGCCGATTTCACCTAAGCGGCGATGCCGCACCGCTCCCTTTAAAGTTACCAACGGCGCTCCGTTAAAACTTTCCTCAAAACGCGCTGCATTGGCTTTTGCAGCGGGCATCCAGGTACGGTTTTGATTGTTGTTAATAATCTTGTTATCAAACCCATTTGTCAGATAAGCTTCATAAGCCCATACCCAGTTATCCCGGGCGTATTTTCCAAATACACCAAAGCCAACCGTGCTCCAGGTAGCAGGAATGATGGTCGTTGCTGCAACCGGGCGACTGATAAATTCCCATTTGGGGCCATCATGATTCTGGTTGAAGGCGCCGATCGGGTTCATGATAACCCCTCCACGAAGATTCAGCAATGGGTTTAATTCCACATCCACCGATGCAAATTCAATATTGATCTCACGTCCGCCCTCCTCCAGTTCTATTTCTGAAAGGAATTTGATCCGTCTCCGGATGGTAGATGCGATAAACAAAGTGAGCCGGGGCAGCTGGAACGACAATCCTTCCGAAACGCCATCTTCACTGAAGTAGGCGGAGTTCGCTTCCACATAACCTCCTAATATGGCTGGCAATTTTCCTGCCTGCACAAAGGGCCGGTTGTAAACGGCATCCATATTCATTTTGAGACTGCCGGTATCCGGAACGATCCGTTTAAAAAGGGCCGTATCCCGCTGTGCGCGGGCAATACCGGTCATTGTCAGCAATATTAATAATAAAAAAAAACGTTTCATTCCGATAAGTTTCTTGGACGCCTGTCCAGGCAGGCGATTACAGGTTTGATAAAATTTTCAGCAGAGGTATGCGTCCGGACACCGGCAGTAATGCCCTCATGCCAGATCAATCAACAGGCTTTTTTCTTCGACCTTAACAGGGAAAACGCGTAATGGCGCATCCGCTGGGCCTTGCACAACTTCCCCCTTTGTATTAAATTCACTGCCGTGCGCTGGACAGGTAAGCAATGCTCCGGCAACATTTAGTTCGTTATATTGATGACTGCAGCGCAGTAATAACGCTGTATAATCAGCAGCACTTTCCCGGTAGATAACAATGGGATAATTCAGGCGCTCATTACTAACCACCAGGTAGCGTTTATATTGAGTAGAATCTTTTTTTTCCGCAATAAAAGCCGATAACGGCACCTGTAGCTGGTTATGGCCGTTGATGGGCATCTGCAGATGCCTGGATGTGGTACAGCTTTCCGCAAGCGCGCCCAGCCCCAGGATACCCAAACAGGTAAAACCACATTGTTGTAAAAATTGCTGCCGTTTCATAATTTAATTTTATCATTTTACGGGCCGGGCACCTGCAGGTTGTCACCAGGCGGCGCTATCCATCTCTGTGTTAAAAGCAATGGTTGTATGCACGTATTTAAAGACTTTCTAAAAATTTAATCAGTTCTTGCTGCTCCGGTTCCGTTAGCTGCTGAAAACGATCACGGCTTTGCTGTGCTTCTCCCCCATGCATGAGAATCGCTTCACGGATGCTTCCCGCCCGGCCATCATGCATCAGGAAATAGCTTCCGCCCTGCGCATTCATTGAAAGCCCCAGCCCCCAGAGCGGAGGCGTTCTCCATTCCTCCGGCAAGGCAGTTCCTTCGGTATATCCGTCATTTAGGCCAGGCCCCATATCGTGTAACAGCAGGTCGGTGTACGGATAAAAAACTTTGTACGAAAGCGCAGCGATGGACGAATAACCGGTCTTCAGTTCCGGCACATGGCAACTGCTGCAGCGAAGCGCCAGGAAGTGCTGCCGGCCGGCCTTTACTACTGCGTTTTCCGGCTTGCGTTGAAAGGGCACTTTCAGTGTTTTCAGGTAGAAGACCACATCCAGTACTTTGGCAATACTGATCTCCGGGTCAATGGCGTGCCCGTTATAGGTATCGTGCGGCTCATATGCAGAAGTAATACCCATATCCTGGTTATAAGCCGTGGCTGTTTGCTGCAATAAATCATACACAGCAGCTTTTTTACCAAACCGCCCGATATATTTTCCATTCTGTTGTACCGCACCCGTTCTCAGGGAACAATAGCCGGGCAATGTAATCCAGTTGGGTCTTCCGGAGATACCGTCGCCATCCGCGTCATCCGGATCTGCATATTTCAGCAGTTCTGCATCCGGTACGGCGTCCAGGAAGCCCAGGCCTGTATTTGCGGGAGGCATAAACCGGGAGAAAGTGGCTCCGGCGGGAAGCTGCTCGGGTAAAAAACCAGGCAACGCACGATGTTGTAACTGAGGGCCACCCTGCTGAAGGTACCGGTTACCTGATGTATCCGGTTGTCCGAAGCGCGTTAATGTAGTAAACGGATGGCCTTTTCCGTCGCCTGCATGACAGCTGCCACAGGATGTAGCCACAAATAAAGGCCCCAGGCCGGTTTCTGCCACAAACACTTCGTCATTAAACGCTACATCCCCCCGCAGGAACTGCAGGTGCTGATCCGTTGTAAGTCCCTCTACGGGGCCATCCAGCAGTTGATCTTTGGCCGGCGCTCCGGGCAGCATTTTCTGACAAGCCATCATTGCGACCATCAGCAGCAAGGCAAACCCGATCACCCGTATATAATTTTTCGACATTTCAATTCATTTTGTTAGATGACCCTAACTTAAAAAAAATACAATCCTAACAATTAATTTCCAGTTTTCCAAAAAAATAAAAAATTAGGCCAGGAAATGATAGCCTTACTTTGCGGTGAAAACCAGGTTTTGCAGCGAAAAATCATTCATATTGATATGGACGCGTTCTATGCTTCGGTAGAGCAGCGCGATTTCCCGGAATACCGCGGGAAGCCATTGGTGGTAGGTGGTTCGCCGGAAGGGCGTGGCGGTGTGGTAGCCACGGCCAGCTATGAAGCCCGGAGATATGGGATCCATTCGGCCATGTCTTCCAAAACAGCACAGCGGCTTTGCCGGGAGGCCATTTTTGTGTTTCCCCGCTTTGAGGCCTACAAAGCCGTATCAAGGCAGATCCATGCCATCTTCCACCAGTACACCGATCTGATTGAGCCGCTCTCGCTGGACGAAGCCTATCTGGATGTAACGGAAGACAAGCCGGGCATCGGGTCTGCCATGGATATTGCAAAAGCGATCAAACAGGCGATAAAGGATGAGCTGAAGCTGACTGCATCCGCAGGGGTATCAGTCAATAAATTCGTGGCCAAGATTGCCTCCGGTATGCAAAAACCTGACGGGCTTACGTTTATAGGGCCTTCTAAAGTAGCCGCATTTATGGAACAATTGCCGGTGGAAAAATTTCATGGTGTAGGCCGGGTTACTGCTGCAAAGATGAAACAGATGGGGTTACACACCGGTGCCGATCTGAAAAAGATGCAGGAAGCCGACCTTGTACGGCATTTTGGCAAACCAGGAAAATTTTACTACCAGATCGTAAGAGGCATTGACGAGCGGCCGGTTGAGTCAGACCGGGAAACAAAATCCGTCAGCGTGGAAGACACGTACCAGGAAGACATCACCTCAAAAACGGCTATGCTCCGGGAACTGGAAGTACTTGCTGAAAAGCTGGAGGAACGGCTGCTTCGGGCCGGTCTGAAGGGTCGCACGGTAACGGTCAAGTTCAAGTTTCACGACTTTACCATCAGCACCCGCAGCCACTCACTGCTGACCTCCTTCAACGACCGCGACCGGTTGATGGATACCGTGCGGCTCATCCTGGATAAAGCCGATTTTTTAGACCGGAAAGTACGGCTATTGGGTGTAGGGCTTTCAAACTTTGATTCTCCTGGGGAAGAGGCCGGCAATGCACATGCGGGTAACCAGCTCCGGCTGTTTTAATTTCCATCTTTTTATCATACCGTACCTTTGCCGGTAAAGGTAGCTGTCAGGTATCGTTTGCTTCCGCACCATCACAGCATACCAAAGGTTCGAACTGCAACTAAACATTTCTTTGTGCTTCTCCGTGTCTTTCAGCCTTAGTGGCATAACTCACCTCATTGCACGCAGCAACGCCAAGAAGCAACGACGCGGCAGCTTAACATCCATCATAAAAATTTAAGGAACAAATAGGTTTAATACTTCTTGTGTTTCTTTGTGTCTTTCCGTCTTCGTGGCCCGCTCACACCCGCCTCAGCAACGACATTCAATAGTCAAAACCGCTGTAAAGCAAAAAAGGCCTGCCCTGAAAAGAGCTGGCCGTTGCTAACCTATGAAAAACACCACGTGCAAGATACAGAAAATAAATCAGAAAAAAGAAAAAGAATTATTTTTACAAAAAAAAATCCGGCCGCGCCTATCCGGCGCCCGTTTTACCGGTTTATGACACCTGATCTCCGACCTTTTTATATGCTCCTGCTGCTGCTGTTCGCCTGCTGTTCCTGCAGAAAGGTGATCTATCCGGAATATGAAGCCGGAACAGCACCTAAAACCGTCATACAGGCCAGTCTTACCGATCAGAAGGACTCTGCCGTTGTATTTATTTCCGAAACCCTGGCGGTGGATGCGCCCAATGCTTACTCAGGAAAAGATGGCGCCATCGTTTCTATTACCGGTAACGGAAGTGCACCCGTAATTCTCAATTCCCGGGGCAATGGCCGGTATACTGCACATATTGCCACCAGCGCCGGCTCCGCTTACACCTTAAAGGCCCAGGTAGAAGGGGTTACCTATAGTGCCGTTTCCACGATGCCGGCAAAAGTGGCATTCGATTCACTTTTTATTACACAACGGAGCATCCTGGGAAGAACCCTGCGGATCCCTACCGTCGTTTTTACCGACCCGCCGGCCAGCGGCAATTATTACCGGTTCATTTTATCAGTAGACGGCTTCGAAAGCACTACCATCTTTATTGAAAACGACCGCTTGTTTAACGGCAACAAAATGACACTAGAACTGCTGGATGTGTTTACCGACAGCAATGCCCCAACCTTTATTGATCCATACGACCGCGTCATTGTCGAAATGCAATGCATCAGCAAAGATACTTTTGATTATTTCAGTCAGCTGAAAGCCGGAGCGCTCGGTGAGGGCAACAGCTCCAACCCCGGTAACCCACTGTCCAATATTGCCGGCGGGGCCCTGGGTTATTTCAGCGTCCACACCTCCGAAAAAAAAGAGCTGTTTGCGGACTAATATCATGGCAACAATCCCTGCAGGTCGCCTCCTGCCGATCTTTTGTTTCTTTATCCCCGTACAAATTCCGCACAGAAAATCTTAAAGTAAGCACCCCATAACCGCCTTTTCTGTACACCGCTGTAAAATCTGCGGGCACGAAAGCAGCCCCACCGCTGATCGACGATTCATTTGTCTACATTAAATCCGGATTATCTGCAGAAATAGTCCCGGGAAAAGATTCACCGGCGGAATTTGCTACATTTGAACCGATGAATCTGAAAACAACAACACCGGCATCCATGGAGATCCGGCAAATCCGGTCCGGCGAAGCCTTCCTGGTGGTACCGCTTTTTGACCAGTACCGGGTATTTTACAAACAAACATCCGATATTCCAAGAGCGAAGGCGTTTATAGAGGCACGGTTGCAGCAGCATGAATCAGTAATTTTTGTAGCCTTTGCAAAACAAAACGACCTGTTGCATCCTGTTGGATTCACACAGCTCTACCCCACCTATTCTTCCGTAAGAACGGTTAAGAACTGGATCCTGAACGACCTGTTCGTGGAAGCCGCTTACCGGAAAAACGGATTTGGAGAAGCGCTGATCCGCAAAGCCATGGAGTTTGCAGCTGCAACCGGCGCCCATTTTTTACAGCTGGAAACCGCAACCGATAATTTTACAGCGCAAAAACTGTACGAACAGATCGGGTTTCAGCAACAACAGCCAGACACGGATTTCCTGCTATACCGGTACACGCTTATATAACCAGAAAGGTGGTGGCACCCGGCGACCTTTTTGGTTAAAAAACTAAAGGTGTATTCGCACATTCGACAAGGATCCGTCCGCTCAGTGCAGATCTCTTACGCCCCTCGCCGGCAAAAAAGCAGAATGCGCTCCATCAAATAGGTTGGATGCGGGTACAGGCAGATCAGTTGGTCATTTGCTATTTTGCGGTTACCTTTACGGAAAACGATACATCCATGTCATTATTGAACCAAAAGAACCAAAAGGACAAAAAAAATAAAGACAAAAAAGGGGGTACAGCCACGGCTGCCAGTTCAAAATTCATACAAAAACCCAAAAGCTCGGGGTTTGTAAGCAAACAACAAAATACCGGTTCCCAGCGGGGCAGTTAACGGCTTAATCAAATTGCTCCAATATTTTAAAATGCTTCCGGGAAGCACGCAGGAATGCTTTTCCTTTTCGGAATGACCAATAGGGCACTCCCTGCTTGTAATTATATCGGCTGATGGTGTATAGTGCCTTCCAGTGCCGGAGGATTTCCTTATAGGCCGCGCCCAGCGGCATATTGCAATCATAAATATGATTGGGCTCTGCTCCTGCCCCGTTAAATTCCAGTATCATAAAATTCTTTCCGGCCTTAAGATCTTCTATGGAAGTGGCTTTGATATCATACCGGCCGTAAAAAAAACTTTCATTATAATGACTGAGCCTGTCAAAAACACTCAGTAACCGGTCATCGATCTCCGCATGCAGGTTGGTAAACCGGGCTCCGCGGTTATGATTACCGGCATAGGAAAGGTAAAAGATCTCCTGATCCGGCAGTACCCGGTCATAACGGTGCCGGTGCCGGTGCTCCATCTCCTCCAACCGGTAGCGGGCCCTGGGATGTTGCTGAATCAATTGCTCAAGCGTGCTCTTTCCATCACCCTTCACCTGCAACAATTCCTTGTGAATAAAACCCGAAACCACGCCTTTTTTCTCCCAGGGATACCGGTAATAAAACACACTCACTTCAACCGGATGGTCCACCTTTGCCTGCGCAATATATTCCACTGGCATCCGGTCATGGTATTTCTTTAGTTGCTGTTCATTCTCAATCACCCGGAACAGGATGCCCTTCATACCCACATCTGGCTTTACAATAAAAGGATATTGAAGCCCCGATTGTTCTACCTGAGCCTGTACGGTTTCAAAAGGAAGACCGTTCCGGATATAAATGGTAAGCGGCACCACTTCGGTGGGAAGTTGTTCATACATTTCTTTTTTCCCTTCCCCCTCAAAACCGCCAAAAGCGATGGTAGGATTGCTGGGTGTAAAAAACCAAAAAGACCTGCTGCGTAAACAATACCAGAGCCAAACCGGGCTGATCGGCGCATACAGCACGTTAAAATTCCATAATTCCCAGCTAAAGATTCTTTTAAAAAATTTCCTTACACTCATTAATAAAATATGCGCAAATATAAGCATCCCCCTGTGGGGAATGTAAAATAACCAATTTAAAACAATCAATGTAAAACCAAAGGCCCATTACCGCTCATTAATGCTTGCCGGGGGCAGAATCACTATTTTTACATTTTTCATTCTACATTTTATATTCAATATTCCCGCAGGGACCGGAATATGAAATAACCAATATAAAATATTAAATGTAGAAGTAAAGCCCCGTTCATTATGCCTGACCAAAGCGGGATTACTACTTTACATTTCTCATTCCACACTTTATATTCAATATTCCCGCTGGGACCGGAACCTTGATTTTCAAATTTTCAAATTCCCAAATTTCAACATCCCCGCATTCTCAAATTCTCACATTTCCACATTCTTATCATACCTTCGTGTACAATTGAATTGATAAAAGAATGAGTATAGCTACTGTAGCGGAATTGTTTGCAAAGGGCGAAACCCCGGAAGTGTTGTTTTGGGTAGGTTGTGCCGGTAGTTTTGACCAGCGCGCCCAGCGCATTACCCGGGCTTTTGCAGCCATGCTGGACAAAACAGGCATCCGGTATGCCATACTGGGAAAAGAGGAAATGTGCACCGGCGACCCGGTACGGCGGGCCGGCAACGAGTTCATGTTCCAGATGATGGCCTACCAGAATATCCAGATATTGAATGGTTATAATATAAAAAAGATCGTTACAGCCTGCCCGCATTGTTTCAATACACTTAAAAATGAGTACCCCGCGCTGGGAGGAAATTACGAGGTAATGCATCACACTACATTTTTGCAGCAGCTGATCGAAGAAGGACGGATCAAGATAAAAGAAGGCGGCGCTTTCAAGGGCAAAAAGATTACTTACCACGACAGCTGTTACCTTGGGCGTGCCAATGATATTTACGAGGCCCCCCGGAAAGTACTGGAATTGCTCGATGCGGAACTGGTGGAAATGAAACGCTGCCGCAGCAAAGGACTGTGCTGCGGAGCCGGAGGCGCCCAGATGTTTAAAGAAGAGGAAAAAGGTACCACGCGCGTCAACCTCGATCGCAGCAGGGAAGCGATAGAAACCGGAGCTTCGGTGATCGCCTCGGCCTGCCCGTTCTGCAACACCATGATGACCGACGGTGTTAAAAACGCTGAAAAAGAAGACAAGGTTCAGGTATTGGATATTGCGGAAATCATTGCCGGCGAACTGGAATAAACCGTTATCCGAATCAATATTATGGTTACAAATATTTCTAAAATCACCATTGATGCGCGCCCGCAAAAAGTTTGGAATGCCCTCACCCTGCCGGAACTGGTAAAACAATGGCAATATGGAAGCGAGCTGACCACCGACTGGCAACCCGGCAGCCCCATCCGTTTTACCGCAAAATGGCAGGACCAGGTCTTCGAACAGTGGGGCACCGTGCTGGAAATGCAGCCTTACCGGCAGATCGTTTACAACCTGTTTGCGCCGCGCCCCGGACTGGAAGACCGGCCGGAACATTATTTTACGATGTACTATCTCCTGACTGAAAACAACGGGAAAACCGAACTGGAGATCCGGCAGCTCGACAACCGCCCGGGCGCCCGGCAGGAGCCACCCCAGGGCGACGAAAACCCGGTACTTCAGGCATTGAAAAAAATAGCGGAATTGAACGAAACAGGCGTTCCGCCTGTTATAGCTGAAACAGATAATGAAATATGAATTTAGAATATAAACATCTTTTAAATTCCAGCTTCTCCCCTTATTCCAGGGTTTGGGTTTACCAGTCATCCCGGCTGTTAAGTCTTTCAGAGGCCTTTGATGCGGAAGACCAGATCCGGGAATTTACCGAGGCCTGGGTGAGTCATGCCGACGATGTTAAGGCGGAAGGCCATTTGTTCTTTGGACGCTTTGTGGTGCTGATGGCCGACGAAACTCATATAAAAGTAAGCGGCTGCAGCACCGACAGCTCGGTACGTTTTATAAAAAAACTGGGAGAAACCTTTAAAGTGGATTTTTTCAACCGCCAGAACCTGGCCTTTGTCAAAAACGACAAGATTGAAATACTTCCCTTGTCGCAGGTAAAATATGCCCTGGAGCACCAGATCCTGACGCCGGATTCGCTTTATTTCAACAACCTGGTGCTTAACAAAGCAGAACTGGAAAATGACTGGATCATACCGGTTAAAGACAGCTGGCTGGCAAAAAAAACGGGCATCGCCGTCTGATCCGGAAAGCGGTTTTCTCCTGCCGGGAGGCATCCGGGTTGGTAAAAAATGAACAATCCTTATATTTGTTCCTCAAAACATTAAACAAGGAAACTGAATATGTCCAAAGAGATGGAAGATTTTGATGCCGACCTGAGCGGGGCTGGTCAGGATAAAGAAAAAGCAGGTTGGTTCAAAAGAATCAAAAAGGGTATTCTTACCAAAACATCCGAAAAGCGGGAAACACAGGAAGGGCTTTGGACAAAATGCCCGGAATGCAACTATATTTCCACGCAAACGGAGTTAAAAGAGCAGCAGTATGTCTGCCCGAAATGCGGCTACCATCACCGCATCAGCAGCCTGCAATACTACGATATCCTGTTCGACAATAAAGAATATACAGAATTGTTTGACAATATCCGCGGAAGAGACTTTCTCGGCTTTACCGATTTGAAGCCTTACAAAAAAAGACTGGAAGACTTCTGGAACAATACTGATATGGACGACTCCATGCGGGTGGCCGTTGGAAAGGTAGAAGGCGAAGGCCTTGTGGTCGCCGCCATGGACTTTGCGTTTATCGGCGGATCATTGGGCAGTGTGGCTGGGGAAAAATTTGCAAGAGCCGTAGACTATTGCATCCAGCACCGCCTGCCTTTTATGTGCATCTGTAAAAGTGGCGGCGCCCGTATGATGGAAAGCGCCTTTTCACTGATGCAACTGGCAAAAACCAGCGGCAAACTGTCGCAGCTTACCGACGCGCAGCTTCCTTATATTTCGTTTTTAACCGACCCTTCATTCGGTGGTATCACGGCGTCGTTCGGTATGCTGGGTGATCTGAATATCGCCGAGCCCGGGGCGCTGATCGGCTTTGCTGGCCCCAGGGTCATTAAAGAAACCATCAAAAAAGACCTGCCTGAGGGATTTCAGCGCAGCGAATTTTTACTGGAGCATGGGTTTCTTGATTTTATCGTAAACCGGAAAGATCTGAAACATAAACTGGCCGTTGTACTCCGGCATTTTAAAAATTAATATTAGCCGGGCAGCGGTGCAAGGGTCGACCCCGTTGCGTCGCACACTTGTGCATCCGTGCATAAAGCAGCGGTTAGCGGCACGTCAATAGATCCACTTCACAACTTTTTAAACCTTATCCCCGTTGGCCAACCAGGTATCCATAAAAAACCGTTCAGCATACTACGAATATTTCATCGATGCCACCTACCTGGCCGGTATGGCCCTGCTGGGTACCGAGGTGAAATCGCTGCGCGAAGGAAAGGCCAGCTTCAACGATAGCTACTGCATCATTCACCAGGGAGAAATCTGGCTGAAAAGCCTGCATATTTCGCCCTACT
This sequence comes from Niabella agricola, assembly GCF_021538615.1. NCBI lineage: Bacteria > Pseudomonadati > Bacteroidota > Chitinophagia > Chitinophagales > Chitinophagaceae > Niabella > Niabella agricola. The sequence goes on along the minus strand of NZ_JAJHIZ010000002.1, from coordinate 439,451 downwards.
CTCATGGCACGGTCAACAATCACAATCCGGACCGCGATCGTAAACTGTTGCTGCAAAAACGGGAGATCAAAAAAATACAGGCCAAACTCAAAGAAAAAGGATACACCCTGATTCCCCTGCGTATTTTCCAGAACGAGAACCAGCTTTTCAAAATAGAGATCGGGCTGGCCAAAGGGAAAAAATTATACGATAAACGGGAGAGCATTAAAAAACGGGATGTAGAACGCGATCTGAAAAAGTATATCAAGTAGCGGTTTGACGTTCGAGATTTGAGCGATCAGATTGCAGCGGTCAGCTATCGGTTTACAGTTTTCAGATGATTACGATCCGGAATATAAATCTATCCCAAGATGGGCACGCCAGGAACATAAACCTGAAATAACTCCATAGCCCTCCAATCTACATGTCCCACAAGGGCACCAGTAAATAGCCCATAAATCATCGAGTATAAAACGGCTCTAACCCGCCACGAGGGGCACGCCTGAAACGTTAAACGTTAAACTCGATAATTGTACAACCTAAAACCGGATCAGTTCCAGCTGAACAGCCTTGCGTACCAGGATGGCGGTATTTTTCGCATCCAGTTTTGTCAGCAGATTCTTGCGGTGGGTATCGATCGTAGCAGCACTCACAAAAAGACGATGTGCCATTTCAACATTGGTGAGTCCCTCAGCAATCAGCTCTAACACTTCCTGCTCCCGCCGGGTAAGTACCACCCCCGGTATCCGATCTTTTTTCATGACCTGGGAAGCCTCTTCGCTCAGGTAGATCTTCCCTTTTACAACCTCCCGGATCGCTTCCAGCAGCTCTTCCTCGGTTGCATTTTTTAATAAATAACCGGAGGCGCCCTCTTCCATTATTTTGTGAATAAAACTTTGCTGACTAAAAGTGCTAAGCCCGATCACAAATACAGAAGGATACCGGCGCCTGACTTCCCCGCAAAGCTCTATACCATTGCCGTCTGGCAAACTAATATCCATCAGAATCACATCCGGCACCTGCCGTTGGAGAAAGGCACGGCAGGTGGCCAGGCTCATCGCATGTCCCGCCCATTCAATTTCCTTTTCATCGCTTAAAAGAGACCGGATACCTTCGATCACCATGGGATGATCATCTACGATAAATACACGATATGTCATAAACAGTTCCTTTCTTGTTTACTGATTTTCTGCTGGTATTTCGATAAATACAGACAGCCCCCGCCCCGGTTGCGATTGTATATCCAGCGTCCCTTTTAAAAAATCTACCCGGTTTTGAATATTCTGCCAGCCCATCCCTCCTGCATGTAAGCGCTGCACAATATCCATCCCCCTGCCGTTATCCTCCACGGTAACCGAAAGCGCTCCTTCCGCATAACTTAGTTGTACCAGGGCATTGCTGGCAGCCGCATGTTTAAGTACATTATGGATCAGTTCCTGCACAATCCGGTAAACAGCAACCGCTGTCGTTTGCCCGGCCGGCGCCTGCTCCATACCGATAGACTGGTACACCAGGTGCAGCGCACCGCTCTGCTGAATGCCGTTACAAAAATCGCGCAGTGCCGTATCCAGACCGAATTTCACCAGCGATTCCGGCATCATATTGTGCGCCACGCGGCGCATTTCCTTAATAGAGCAATCCAGCATATCCATACTGCGCTCAAAGGCCAGCTGGTTCTCCGGTGTCATGATCAAATGTTCTTTCATCGCCTGAAATGCATGTTTCATACCACTCAACATACCGCCCAGCCCATCATGCAGGTCTTTGGCCAGCCGCGTACGCTCCTGTTCTTCTCCTTTCAACACCGCTTCCGTAGCGGTAAGCTGTTTTTCCGTTTCCAGTTCTGTAATCCGCTGCAGCTGAAGCTTCTGGCGGTTGCGGTAATTCCGGTAGAGGAGCGCCAGAATGATCACCAACCCTATAGAGCCTCCTATCAAAATAGAATTGAGCGTACTTTTTTGGCGGATGGAGAGCCGGTTGATCGTATCCTGCGTTTTTAATTTTGCAATTTCCTGCTCTTTGTTTTCAATACGAAAGCGCACTTCCAGCATGGATATTTTTTGCCGGCTTTCCTCCGAATTAAGACTGTCAGAAAGTGCTTTTTGCTCCCGTTCATATGCATATGCTTTTTTATAATCGCCTCTTTGTGCATTCCATTGGGCATACAACCCCAGCGCATCCGCCTTCAAACTGCTCATCCCGTTTTCATCGGCAAGCCGGTACAGGGAATCGATGTAGGTCACCGCATCAGCCTGTTTCATATCTGTTTTGAGCTGCGCCAGTGATACCAGCGCTTTTGCAATCTGCGATACATCGTGGTTTTCGGAAGCATAGGCATAAGACTGTTTATAATACGTTAGTGCCTTCAACGAATCCTTTTGATAATATGCGGTCACATCCCCTTTATTCAGGTAATAAACAAACAGGCTTTTAGTGTTTCGCAGTTGCTGCACAACGGGCCAAACAATACTTAAAATAGAATCCGCAGCAGCATACCGGTCAATATTCATCAGCATCGTAGCCTTATTCATCAAACAGGTAGCCAATAAACGCGGGTCATCAAATTGCATTGCTGCTTCAACGGCCCGATCGGAAAACTCCGTAGCCTTTTGATCATTGCTTAACTCCGTAAAACAATTGGCAATCGAGGAATAAACACTTGCGATGGTTTTGAACCGTTGTTGCTTAAAAATCCTTTCCGCCTGAAAATAATCGTCAAGCGCTTTACGGAAGTCTCCGATGCTGTAATACAGGTTACCCCTGTTATTGTATAAATGGCCTCTGTTTAATAGCAGGCCTGAAGCGGTGTCTCGGCTTAAAAGCGCAGCTGCAGAATCACCATACCGTAATGCGGTTTCATAATTCCCGATATTTTTATAATACGATAATGATAAAATATAGGCGGTACTCAATCCCCATTTGGAAACGGTCTTCTTGCTTAAACGAACCATTTCCCTGAGATAGGGCTCAAAATCGGAAGTATTATCATTCAGGGTAGCCTTCATGTATGCATACAGGGCCTGGATACGAAGACTGTCGGTTGAGGCCAGACGGATATTATGGCGCAGGCTGTCTTTATTGATTTGGGCATCCACCTGTAAGCATGTCAAAGGTAACAGAACAACAAGCAGCAGTATATTTTTTCCCCTGCAGAAGAAAGGTTGCATTGTCTTCATGTTACAAATAAACGGTATTGCTATTGCCGCCGGCATCCCCTATTTCAGGGATATCTCAAAGATGCCCATAAAAATCCCCTTTTTACAGGATATCCTGCAACCGCCGACCAACCTAGCTTTACAGCATCAACTAGAAATCAAAAACAACGTATTATGAAACGTATCGCCCACTTCCTGTTGTTAGCGTTTCCGCTTTTATACAGTTGCTCCAAGCCCTATAATGTAAAAACGGAGCCGTTAAGAACCACGCAGCAATCCGAACGCATCTATACATTAACGGACAACGAAAAAGACAATACCGGAGCATTTCCGGACAAAGCTTATCCATTTCCAAAAGACTTCGAAGAGCGGGTTGCCGAAATTGTAAAGCCCGCCCAGGAGGCTTTGAGAGCCGTTTTAAACGAGGATGAAACCGGCACCTATAAGGCTTATCTTGTAGACATTCAAAAAATCAGCGAACGCAGATCCATTGAAGAGTGGTCTAAAGCACTGAGCCTGATTAAAGAAAAATACTACGCTTTTATAAAAGAAGCCTGGGAAAAAGCCGCCATTGATGAAAAAGAATACCAGGTAAAAATTCTCAACGCGCTGCCGGATAGCCTCCGGGAAGACATTGAGTTTGAGCCCGAATTCCTGGGATTTACCATGAAGGGCCATACACGAAAACCGGAGCCGGAGCCGGCTCCCCCGGCCCCTTCCTTAAAATGTGTGGATGCACGGGCCACCATTTTCGACATCCCGAAAACCGACAAGGGATTGGCCGCCACGGCTGCCGCCATGCTGGACCAGGGCCGTTTTTTGTTCACTACTGCCGCTAGCTTTCCCCCGGGTGGTGGATCTTTCGGCAGGAATGATGCAGGAACCGACGTTACCATACCGGGCACTTTCCCCCAAGACGACAACCTCGTGCGCATTAAAAAGGAATTTGACTGGCTGGGAGGCGCAATGGCCATATCCGGTGGCTGGCTTTCTGTAAGCGAAACAGCATATGCATCCCGTTGGTGGGAATGGGATCATTTTGTAAAAGTAGTAGCCCCCGTGATCTGGTATGTTAACTACACAGCAAACCGGCAACTGAGCAGTGAGGAGTTGGTGGAAAAGCGCTTCCTTTTAAACATCAGATACGGCTTTAGCTGTTATTCAGCCGCAAGAACCCTGCCCATTGCCGGCGCAACCGCCAGCTCCGATGTGAGCATCAAAAAATGGGAAATATGCGAAGAGAAGCCACAATAACACATGTTTTTATTTTAAACTTAAAGCCATCAATCATGAAAACGGTTATTTCATCGATCCTTCTTATTCCGGTATTACTGTGCTCCTGTATCAAAAAAGATGCGGCGATTACGGACATGACCTCCACCCGCCCGGCCGCACAGCAACAAATTTCAGCAACATTAAAAGCCTTCAAAACACCGCCCCTTGCACAATACATTACCACAGTTACCTGGCGCGGCGCACGGGTGTGGTATACGCCTACGGCAGCATGGGTAGATTCCGTGCGCTCCATAAACTTTTATGCCAACGGCACTGTTGAGTGGGTGAAGCAGGGCTGGGAATATGTAACCCGGCTGCCGGGCACCTATGTAATACAGAGCAATGCCATTACCATCCGGTTCCGTTATCCGCCCTATACCCATCAGCTTCGGGGTACATATGACCGGAATACCGGGCTCATCAGCGGCACCTTTACAGAAACCCGTGACCCGGCTCCGGATGCCCCTCCGGCTTACGCCCCAGGCACTACTACCGGGGAATTTAATTTCTATAAACAATAAACAAAGAAGATTATTGCTGACGCATCCGGACTTAAAACACAAAATATGTACAAGCACAAAACAGCACTATTTGCTTTTCACTAAGTGTTCTTGCGTTTAAAACAACAGACAGCATTATCGAACAACTCGGCTTATCGGTACAGGCGGCGCGGGAACATATCCTGGACAATATCACCGGCGATTTCCGGCACGAGCCTGTCGATGTATCAATAAAAGAAGACGCAAGTAATGCGGTGCATTCTATCGACGCACAGCGTCTGGCCTTCCGGCTTCCGGCAGCCTCCTTCCTGCCGCAGATCAACAGCGGCGACAACGTATCGCAGCAAAAGCGCTTTGCATGTATATAGCGAACTACTTAAACAGCGCCGATTTTGCTAAAGCTTACAGGCAGGCCCGGGAGGCAGCCAGACCTGTTTCCAGACCGGCACCAATCGATGTAGCAGGTTTAAAAGCCTCATTAAAGGAAGTGGAAAGCGGGCTGGCAAAAATGAAGGCGCAAAAACTACCGGCCACGGTTATTCAGCAAATGGAACAAGGCCTTGCGCTGCAAAAAAACAGCTCATTATATAAAACAGTGATCCCACTCCCAATAACACCCAGTCCCGAAGACCCTTCGATGGCCATAAAAAGAAGACTTGAGGAATACCTGAAATTAGCCGCCACGGTCGATTTCAACGCCGTCACCAGGGGCTCGGGGCGCCATAAAAAATTCACCACCCGGTCTATGAAGCCAAAAGTCTGAAATAGAAGGCCATATACCGGGCAGGGAAAGAAGTACATGAAATAACAACCAGGTTTATAAAACAGTGGTTACAGGCGGGCATCAGGAAACAATCGTATACTTATTTTTCCCGGGTCAGTGCCCGGGAAAAAGCTTATCTAAAGGAATTTTTTGAGAAGCAGGCGGCCATTGTTGAGAAGCTTACAGGTAGGCTTGCACAAACTCCCGGGCATAGGCTTTTATAAGATCCCTAACGCGCGCAAATTCCTTTATCGTTGCCGCCTCCGTACCGTGAAATTTTGCAGGGTCAGGAAAATTATGATGAACGGCTTGCGTTTTTGCAGGAAAGAAAGGGCATTTTTCCCGCGCATGATCGCATACTGTAATGACATAGTCGAAATCTATGTGGCGATACTCTGTAACATTATTGGATGTATGACCCGAAATATCAATTCCATCTGCTTTCATGGTCGCTATCGCTTTTGGATTGACACCATGCGTTTCCACACCAGCACTATAAACCGCTGCCTTATTCCCGGCAAAACACCTTAAATAACCCTCGGCCATCTGGCTCCGGCAACTATTCCCTGTACAAAGGACCAATACTTTTTTCATTTGTTCTTTATCCTGTTGAACGATTTTAAATATGATTAGTTCCGCGGATTTCGTTTAGCAACATCCGCCTCCGGGAGTACAACAGGATTCCTGGTTAACGGATAGTTCCTGTAAAGATGCCTTTTGTTTTGCTGCAGGCACTCCGCAACCATCTTTAGCAAGACAATCGGTAACCGTGGAAACCAGCACGAATGATGCGCCGTCAAAATCCAGGGCATATCTACCAATGGTACTGCCCTGGTATTCTACTTCCACTTCCAGGTTGTCATTAATGGAAAGCTTTTGCTCACAGAGATGAATAATGTTGAGCAATTTGCCAGGCGTTAACCGGTGATCATAGTCATGTGCATTCCATAGCTGGAAATTAACTTTGGATTCGTAACGGGACGTTCCGCCACAATCAATAAAGTGTTTATTTACCACCCCAACTTCCGTCACATGAAAATGTTCCGGCACCTTGGTGCCATCCGGCAATACAAACGCAACATTGTCCAGGCCGGCCAATACATTTTTAATTTCAGACAGTTTCATACTTCTTTTTTTATTGTTTAAAATATCGTATTATTACGATGAATAACCTTAAAAAATTTTAACAGCAGCCCTTTGCAGGAGTAAACGAGGTAAAAAATCCGGAAAGTTCTTTGCCAATCTGTGCCCAAACTTTTTCATCAATACAATAGCAGATACTGGCACCTTCAATACTTCCTTTAATAATGCCGGTATTTTTTAATTCCCGCAGGTGTTGGGAAATGGTGGCCTGGGCCAGGCCCAATTCTTCCACCAGGTCGTTACAAATACAGGCCTGAGATTTAATAATATGCTGCAGGATGGCGATACGTGCCGGGTGTGCCAAGGCCTTCAGGATCGTGGCCAACCGGTTCTGTTGCTTATTAAATATTTCGGATTTCGTAATTCCCATCGTCCATCTATTATTGCAATATTACGATATATTTATGAGAACAAAAAAAATAGAACGTTCGTAACCATGCAAACCTCATCCAGCGCTATAAACACCCCTGTGGGATCTGTGGTTCCGCAGATAATGTACTGTACCTGATACTTTGCGGGATCCCTTCCGGAAAACCCGGGAAGAAACGAGTTCCAATATGCCCTATTTTTGTTTGCATAAAACGGATATTCAGATATGCATGAACAACTTCCTTTCATGTTGGCGCTGGTAGCTGCAATTGTACTGATTGAAATGCTGGCAAAAAAATGGCGCGTTGCTTACCCCGTGCTGCTGGTGGTTGCTGGTTTGCTGATCAGTTTTGTTCCGGGGTTACCCCGGGTGGTAATCGATCCCGATATGATCTTCTTCATTTTCCTGCCGCCGCTTTTGTTTGAAGCATCCTGGTCGATCTCTTTTAAGGAAATGAAAAAATGGTGGCGCATCATCGGCAGCTTCGCATTCCTCGTAGTCCTTTTTTCTGCATTTGCGGTGGCCATTGCAGCCAACCATTTCATCCCTGGCTTTACGATTGCACTGGGTTTCCTCCTGGGCGGTATTGTATCTCCGCCCGATGCCGTAAGCACAGCTGCCATTACAAAATTTGTAGCAATCCCTAAGTCAACCTCGGCCGTTCTGGAGGGTGAAAGCCTCCTTAATGATGCATCCTCACTGATCATTTTCAAGTTTGCACTGGTAGCGGTGGGTACCGGACAATTTATTTTCCGGGATGCAATCACCGATTTTTCATGGATGGTCATCGGTGGGGTTGGCATCGGGCTCCTGTTTGGCTGGTTGTTTATGCAGGCCCATAAGCGGCTGCCGACCGATGCACCTTCCGATATTGTATTCACCCTTATTGAGCCCTATTTTTTATACTGGATCGCGGAACACATGCACAGCTCCGGCGTGCTGGCTGTTGTTTCCGGGGGATTATTCCTTTCCACCAAAAGGTTTACGATCCTGAGCGGCGCCAGTCGTATTAAGGGGGGCAGTTTCTGGGAGGCATTGATCTTTATTTTAAACGGGATCGTGTTTATGCTGATTGGGTTAGAGCTTCCGGAAGTCGTGGCCGGGCTGCGTGCCGACGGCATTTCAATACGCACAGCCTTTGGTTATGGGGCCCTGGTTACCGGCATCCTGATCGGCGCAAGGATCATCAGTTCTTATGCCGCCATGATGGCTACATTTTTGTTCCGGCGCAGTGTGATACCGGTGGCGCCTCAACGCAGCTGGCGAAGCATCCTGCACCTGCCATTGCTGATGGGCTGGACGGGTATGCGCGGGGTGGTTTCGCTTGCCGCAGCACTGGCCATTCCTGTCATATTAAACGGTTCGCCGTTTCCACAGCGCAATCTTATTTTGTTTATTACCTTCATCGTTATCCTGCTCACATTATTATTACAGGGATTAACGCTTCCTTATTTTATAAAACGGGTAGGATTCGTACAGTTCTCCGGAACGCTAAACGAAGAAGAGGGTACACATAAAGCCAAAACCCTGCTGTTAAAAGAAACCCTGCGAATTCTGAAAGAAAAAGAGCAGGAAGGACTGAACGATCCGCACCTGTCGCATATGGTGGAGCAATGGGAGCGCAAACTCAAGGAACCTGAGAAATTCAGGATAACCGAAACATCAAAAAATGCCTACCTGGAATTACTGGATCTGCAACGCCGGTTCCTGGCAACCCTTCACCATGAGGATCCGGAGATCCATAGCGACATTATTAACCGGCTCATTCACCAGGTTGACCTGGAGGAAGAACGGATCCGGAGTTAAAATACACATCCGGCCTGCCGTTAAGGCCGCAGATGTGCAGATTTGGTACAGGCTTTAATCGTACTCAAAAATAGCATAGCGGGAGCGCCGTAGGCGCCATCAGCGTATCTGTGGCAATTATCAAAAAAAACGCTTACATAAACGGCATTGAATTAAGATTCGATATTTTAGATTTGCGCGCAACGGATATCAGAAAATGAGCAACCAGTACCTGGCAGGCTCCCCTCCTCAACCCTAAACCATTAACGTTCTTTTACGAATTGACTTCAGGGAGAGACAGCCTACTGTCAAACACTGGCTGCTCATTTATTGAGGTGCTTTATCAGCCAGGCATTGTCACTAATAATTTTCCGCTCAATCAAATTTCATTTTTTCAATGTATGCATTGATCGCTTCCTTGGTTTCGCCGGTTTTCTTTTGAATGCGGCCGATCAGCTCTTCTTCTTTTCCCTCTTCATAAAGTAATTCATCGTCTGTGAGCTCCGCCCATTTATGTTTAAGGTGTCCCTTAACGATATTCCAGTTCCCTTTTAGTTTGTCCTGTAATGTGCTCATGATTTTTTCTTTTAAGGTTAATAATATGCATTGCACCACTTCCTGCAGCAGCGAACCACAGGTACCTGTGAGTAACGGTATGTTCCATCATTTCCGGCGCACCAGCATGCGGATATTCCGGTAGCGGTTTATTTTTTTGATGTTCTTTTTTTAGCGACTGTCTTCTTCGCCGCTGTTTTCCGGGCGGTCTTTTTCCTGGCTGCTGCTTTACGGGGTGCCGCTTTTTTGACTGCAGCCTTTTTAGGTGCTGCTTTTTTCGATGCGGTCTTTTTTGAAGCCGTTTTTTTAGGCGCAGCTTCCTTGGATGCTGCTTTCTTAGGCACTTTTGCCCCTTCTTCCCGGGCTTCAGACAACCCGATGGCGATGGCCTGTCTTCTGCTGGTCACCTTTTTACCGCTTCTGCCGCTTTTTAATGCACCATGCTTCATTTCATGCATGGCTCTTTCTACTTTACTCCCGGCCTTTTTTGAATATTTTGCCATAGCAAAAGATTTAAAGGGTTCATAATGAAAGATGCGCTCAAAAACACTGCCATTTTTTCACCTTGCAGGCAGTGACCCATGCGTTGCCATATCCGAAAGCGTCTGAAACCGGCAGATCTGGAGCAATCTTTGTAATGAAATAAGCACATCCTGTAACACATAAAAATGGACTCATTATGGAAAAACAGCTCCTCGAACTGGAAAAAAAATACTGGAAGGCCATGGAAGACCATGATTTCAAAACTGTGGAAAGCCTTACCCGGTTTCCGTGCATTGTAGCCGGCCGTACCGGCGCAAGAACAATGGATGCCGCCACATTTCAACAAATGTTTGAATCCGGCGCTGGCCGGCAATTAAAGCTCGGGGATATTTCCGGTGCCGAATCGCAAATGATCAATGAAGACACGGCTATCATCGCTTACCAGGTCGGGTTTGAATATGTCACCGGGGATGACCGGTCTTCATTCAGGTGTGTGTGCGCATCTACCTGGGTAAAGGAAAACGGTAACTGGGTATGTGCCCTGCATACAGAAACAGATCTAAACGAACAGCCCACGGAAGCCTGAGACCTTACCAGCACCCTGTATCCGAAGCTGATGGATGCACCGTCACCTTAAACCGGTGTTCACGATCACCCTTCGTGCCGGTCCGTTTACATTGGAATTTAAAATGGATGACAAAGAATGATTATGATATAACTGCAATCGAACCTGTTCATAAGTTTATGAAGGCGTATTCGGAACGGAAACATCTATTTGATAAAATCAACATCAGGTATGATAATGCCGACAATTTTGTTTCAGATCTTGTTGCGCATAAGATAATAGAATTTCGATAGTTCACGCTGGCTTTTGGGCGGATCCGCGAGGTTTTGCCGCTGCTCCACCAGTTTAGTCATGTCAAACCCCGAAACCAGCAATGGTTTTAGTCCCTGGCGTCTAATGTTCAAATACTATTACTTGTATGTTCATTCTTTGAATTTAGCTGTACCGGCTTCCGGAAAAACACTTCCGCAGAGCGTGTAAAAGGCGATTTAAAAAATGGAAGACACCACCGGTCGAGCCGTTTTTAAAACTCCATCAAATCGCCCATAGCCTGTGGCTTTTTAATGAGGAGATTGATCGGTTTTATATAAAACCGACCAATCCCTTTAGGTACATCCGCCCGTAGAACGACACTAGTAGCTAACCGAAATCCCTGCCCCAAATCCCATATCACTGTCATAGTGGGCGCGAACCCCTATATTTCTTGTAATGATGTATTGCAGATCAGCCATATACTCCAGGTCGGTATTGACCATAAAACCTGCTCTTAATCTTTTTGAAACGGGAATATCTTCCCGCATCAGTTGCAACCGAACGATACCATCGTGATAAACTTCGGCCTGGAAATTGACGAGCATCGGCAGTGTATACATAAAACCTACGCTGAATTGCTTCCGGGTATCTTTTTCGTTTTTTTGTCCAAACAAATTCTTTTCATGTTCGTCCATCCCCATCTTACGGTGCCGCCAGTCAAAACCAATAAACGGCATGAACCATTGCATCCTGCCTATATATCTTCCCAAATGCGTCTCCACTTCATAACCGTGCATGCTATTGTAGCCCAAACGCCATTCCGTACCTAAAGACCAGCGGGCATTTTGCAACATAGCGCCGCCATCATTGCCATTGGTAGCAAAATCATTCTGTACCATAAAATGTGCCATGTTGCTTTCTCTTTGTAAGGCTTTATATGCCTGCTTTTTGTCCGGCAGATAAGGATTTTTGTAGTCACCTACCGCAAATACCCGGTTCATACCAGACATCATATGATAAAGAATATGACAATGAAAAAACCAGTCACCTTCCTCGTTCGCCAGAAACTCTATAGTATCTGTTTCCATCGGCATAATATCCAATACATTCTTAAGTGGCGATCTTTCGCCTTTGCCATTGATGACCCTGAAATCAAAACCATGCAGATGCATCGGATGACGCATCATCGAATTATTATAGATGGTGATGCGCAGCACCTCTCCTTTTTTTACAGGTATTTTATCCGTCTCCGAAAGAATCTTATTGTCCATGCTCCATACATAGCGATTCATGTTTCCCGTAAGCGTAAATTTTAATTCTTTAACCGGAGCATCGTTTGGAAGCGTGGTTATTTGAGGCGATTGCAGCATTGCGTAGTTCAGCGTGGTAATATCCGCCAGGGCATTTGCATTGTAACGATTGGGATCATCGTCCTTGTTCAGGTTATGTTGCGAGTGGCCCTTTTTCTTGTGCGCTTCGCCTGTTATTTCCGGGTACATCACCACGTTCATGTCCATCTGATTCAGGCTCATTTTCATTCCCATATCGTCCAGGTCGCCGTTCATCTTCATCATGTCGTTCATCATCTTCATTCCCTCAAAATACTTTAAGCGGGGAAGCGGGGAGATCAATTGCTTTATGCCGTTGCCCACAAAATAGCTCGCAGACTGGGTCCGGTCTTCCGTGGTTGCCAAAAATTCATACGCCACCCCATCATTGGGAATGGTAACGACCACATCATAGGTTTCGGAAACTGCAATGATCAACCGGTCTACTTCTACCGGTTCCACATCATTGCCATCGTTCGCTACAACCGTCATTTTACCGCCGGCATACCGCAGCCAGAAGTACGAGGAAGCCCCGCCGTTGGAGATACGAAGCCGCACTTTATCCCCTGCTTTTAAAGTTCTGCCGTCAACCGATCTGAGATCCGAAGCTTGATTTCCGTTAATCAGGATTTTATCATAATACACGTCGCTAACATCCATTGCCAGCATCCGTTTCCATTCATTGGTAAGCTTGGTTTTTAATTGTCCCTCCTTTATAGCCTCGGCATAGGATTGGGTAGCATTTTTCTTAATGGCTGCCCAATCATTTGCATTATGCAACATCCGGTGTATGTTATCCGGGTTAAGGTTGGTCCACTCGCTCAAAATAACGGGCACCGCGGGCAAATCGTCAATCCCCTGTCTGAAGGTCTTATCCGCACCACGTTTTTTCATTATAAAACTGCCATACATGCCGATCTGCTCCTGCAGGCCGGAATGTGAATGATACCAATGGGTACCATTTTGAATGATTGGGAACCGGTACGTATAGGTAGCCCCGGGCTTTATAGGCTTTTGAGTAAGGAACGGTACACCATCTTCTTTATTGGGCAGGAATACGCCGTGCCAATGCAGGGATGTGCCTTCTTTTAATTGGTTATGTACCACGATCTCTGCGGTATCACCTTCGGTAAACGTAAGAGTCGGCATGGGTATCTGTCCGTTTACAGCAATCGCCCTTTTGACTTTCCCGGCATAGTTTACCATACTGTCCTTCACATATAAATCATAACGGACCACCTTTTGTGCCATAATGCCTGACGACACCATCATACCTGCCACTACCGGCAGCAGTTTTTTTGAAAAAATGTTTTGTATATCCATTTCAGCATTCTTTTAATCATTATTGTTGATTTGTTGATTGAACCAGGAAATCACTGTTTGTAATTCCTTTTTACCGAGCCTTGCATTCCTATGCAACAATGTATAAGAAGGGAGCGGCATCTCATTGGTTTCTATTTGCTTTTTGATCGCAGTTAACAGCCGCTCCTTTTTCCTGTCGGAATAAGTGCCCCATTCATTAAAATTCAGTTCTTTCTTCCCCTTTTTAATGTGGCTTTCAACCACCATTCGCGCCGGCTGGATATAGTCGTACCATACATAATTAGTATGATTACTATGACAGTCATAGCAGGAACTCTGCAATATAACCTTTACGTCAGCAGGTATATTATAAGATCTGGAAATATCCGTAGCCGCAACCTTGCCTTTATGAACATTGCCGGCGGGCTGGTAGCATTGAATGGCAATAAAAAGAATCAGTAAAACCAACGTTATGGCTTTAATCTTTTTTTGCATCCTGATATTCTTTTTTTACAGAACCGCAGCTGATCATTTTGCTGCCGTAGTAAGGGTTTTTTATTTCCCTGGTCTCGCTGATCCAAATGGCCCCTTTGCCCTCATTGAACATGGGACACTTATCCTGATATAATTTTTGAGGGGCTCCAAACAGGGCAATCAGATCATTCATATCCTTGCTCAGGGATGCCAGGTGTTCTCTCTGGTGTTCGATCTTCCCTGCGTTATCACCGATATGCTCCGAATTTTCCATGGCATCATCCGCAATATCCATATAGCCTTTATGTTGATCTGCGGGGATGCCCTTCATATCTACGCCTTTGAAGGTTGCCAATAATTTTTTACCGGCGTCTGCCGCCGCACTACCATTATCTTCAACCAATGCATTTTTTAACGCCAGATACGCGGTTACGATGGGTGCAACCGAAAAGCGTTTTGTTTCCTGCGTTGTTGTTTTTGCGTCCCCGCTGCCGGGTGTATTGCCAGCAGCCGGTGCCGTTGAATCCGTTGTTGTTGACGGAGCAGCAGCCGATACATCAGAAAGCCCGGCTGTATTATTTGCGGGTTGGTCATTATTTTTATTGGAGGCCTGATTACAGGAGATTACTGCAAATACCATGGTTACAGCAACAATTGATACGATTCTATTTTTCATTTTATTGTTTGTTGATTTTTAAAAGACTTGCATTGATAGCTACTACAATGGTGCTTACACTCATCAGTACAGCGCCCATTGCAGGGCTTAAAAGAAATTTGGGGTAAAGCACCCCTGCCGCAAGAGGGATGGCCACCACGTTATAGCCAACCGCCCAGATAAGATTTTGAATCATTTTTTTATAGGTACGTTTACCAAAACCGATCAGCTTTACCACATCCCTGGGATCGCTGTCCACCAGAATGATGTCAGCAGTTTCGGCAGCCACATCGGTGCCGGAGCCTACGGCAATACCTACATCCGCCTGTGCCAATGCCGGCGCATCGTTTACACCGTCACCCGTCATCGCAACAACTTCTCCTTTTTCCTGGAATGCTTTCACCTGCTCCTGCTTATTATGAGGAAGCACATTGGCCAGGTAGCCGTCCATTCCCAGTTTTTCAGCCACTGCGCCCGCTATTTTACCGTTGTCCCCGGTAAGGAGAAAGGATCTGATGTTCATTTTCCTCAGTTCATTAATTGCCTGCTGCGCACCCTCCCGGATGGTGTCTGCCAACGCAATGATACCTACCACCTGCTGATCTATTAAGATAAAAACCACCGTTTCCGTTTCCTGGTTAATTTCTCTAGGAATTTCCGGTAAGGACAAATGATTTTTACTGAAATAATTTGGCCCTGCAGCTACGACCGTTCTTCCATTCACCACGCCCAGTACGCCCATACCCTGCATATAGTTAAAATGGTCCGACCTCCACAAGGCAAGTTTTTTTTCCTTTAACGTGGTCATGATACCTTTTGCAATATGGTGCTCGGAATGTTGTTGTACGGCGGCAGCATAGCGGATCACTTCATCGGCATTATAGGCATCCGTTAACGGAATCACTTTTTCAACCGCATGAGAGCCCTTAGTGAGCGTTCCGGTTTTATCAAAAATAATGGTAGATAATTTTCTTGTGGTTTCAAATGCGGTACGGTTGCGGATGAGCAGCCCATTGGTTGCCGAAAGCGTTGTAGAAATGGCCACCACCAAAGGGATCGCCACACCCAACGCATGCGGGCAGGCCGTTACCATTACCGTAACCATCCGTTCCAGTGCAAAAGCCATATCGCCCTTGCTGACAAACCAGAAAATAAAGGTGGCCGCACCCACGGCAATGGCAATAAAGGTGAGCCATTTGGCTACGCTGTCCGCAAGATTCTGCGTATTTGATTTGGCAGCCTGCGCTTCCTGTACAAGATTGATCACCCTATTCAGGTAACTATCCTTTCCAACGGCCGTTACTTTTATTCTCAATGCTCCATCTCCATTAATAGCCCCTGCAATCACCTTACTGCCTGTTCCCCTTTTTACCGGAACGCTTTCCCCTGTAAGCATGCTTTCATTTATGTAGGAAAGCCCCTCCGTTACCAAGCCATCAGCTGGAATTTTTTCGCCGGGTTTTATGATCACCGTTTCTCCGTTATGCAGGTCTTCGAGTTTTATTTTAACGGCCGTTCCATCCCGTTCTACGGTAACTTCATTTGGCAGTAAAGCAACCAGTGATTGCAAGGCTTTTGATGCGGCCATTTGGGAACGCATTTCCAGCCAATGCCCTAAAAGCATTATATCAATAAGGGTTGCCAGTTCCCAAAAAAAGTCCATTCCCGGTAAGCCAAAAATAACGGCAACAGAATAAACATAGGCCACCGATATAGCAATGGCAACGAGCGTCATCATTCCGATGGCTTTAGCCCTGACCTCCCCAATCATTCCCCTTAGGAAGGGTAAGCCTCCATAGATATAGATCACCGTTCCCAATACCAGCAACACATATGAATCACCGACAAAGGAAATATTAAACCCCAGCCACTGTTGTATCATATGCGAAAGCAGCAGGATGGGAATGGTAAGCACCAGGCTTATCCAAAAACGCTTCAGGAAATCGCCCGAGTGATGCCCCTCATGTTTGTTAAAGCTTCTTTTCTCCGGATGGCGGTGCGCGTGCCCGGGATGTTCCTGTTCGGTCTTATGTCCATGAGCAACGGACGCATTACCCACAGGAATCAATGCCATGCCGCAAAGCGGGCATCTGCCCGGTTCGTCTTTCAGTACCTGGGGGTGCATGGGGCAGGTATATTTTGTCATAATCGAAACTATTTTTTACTAGAAACGGGCATCCTAATTCAGGGTTTCCACTGTACTGCCACAGGTTAACATCTGCGAACCGTAGTAGGGATTTTTTACCGTATTTTCCTTACTTAGCCAGTTTGCGCCCTTGCCGTTATTATACATGGGGCAGTGTTGATAATAAACAGGCACGTCCTGCTTTGAGGCTTTGGCCAGCTCATAAATATTTGTGGAAAGTGCAGCAAAGACCTCCCTTTGTTTAGCCATATCTTTTGATTTTGAGATACTGCCTGCATGAGCCGCGAGGTTATTAAATACGTTCATCCAGGCCGTATGCTCTTTTGCGGAAAGCTTGTTCATTTCTACTGCTTTAACGGATGCAGCCAATGCAGCGGCATTCGTGGCGGCAGCAGTTGCATCTGTTTTTACAAGAGCATCCTTTAACAAAAAGTAGCTGTCAAATACGGCTTTTAATTGCGATGCAGTTTGAGGAGCCGCAGTTGCTGATGGCGTCATTTCAGCATGGTTATGATTGCCCTGTGTTTCTTTCATATCCATTCCCGCCGCCTTGCTCCTGGCAACGGGCTTTTCCGCACGGTCATACCGGCAGCAGCCCGGCAGCTTTGCATACACATCATCCGGCGCCAGGAATTTTTCACTATCGTAGCCGGCTAAGGCAATACGTTTCAAAATTTCGTCCGGGTTTGTTTTGTCGCTGTCATAAGTAAGGGTAGCCATTTTTGTATCTTTGTTCCAGACTACATTAACCGTTTTTTTTAGATTCCCGGCTTTTTCAATGGTGGCTTTACACATATCGCAATTACCATAAATCTTTACGTTTTCCGTTTTCGTATTCCTGATTTGTGCAAAACCGTTTAGCGCCGATAATGATACAAGGATCATCATCAACATTTTTGATATTGATTTCATTTTGATTTCTTTTAAAGAGTGGTTGAAAATAAACATTTCCCGAAGCGGTATACGGCTCCCGGCAAGACATACGGATGGCTGTAAAGCCACCGGTTTAGCTTATTTTAGGTGGTAGCCAAATGGAGAGAAAGCCCGAAGAATAACGGGCTTGCTTAAACCCGTTTTTTTTCTTATCCGATTGGGTAAGAAGGTCTTTTGTACTTAATTCAATGGGAAAAGGTAAGCTCAGCGACGTAACAGAAGAGCTGCAATGGCAGGAATTATGATTGCAATTACCGTTACAATTATGCTGCTTACGACTTTTGTCGTTCTTACAGGTTTTTGTTTTGCAACAGTTTTTCTTTTCTGGCTTGTGCGATTTTTCGGTTACACTGGCTGCATGCACTGCCTTTGTTGCTTTTGTTGCACAGGCAGAACCTGAATTGGGAACCAAAAACAATCCCAACCCAAACAACACGAACAGACTAATATGGAGCCTTAAATATTTCAACACCACAAAGCTATTAATAAAAACGGAAAAATTTTACACATTTTATTGTTCCTTTTATATCATTCCCACAACCGTAGCTTTTTACCAACTGCCAATGCGGGCTTTTGAGAGCCATTTTCCCTGCTCCCCGGAAGCGTCATTACCGAAGGCTTCCCTGTTATCGGACGGCTTTAAACCCGCCGGCAACCGGTGCTGTACCTGGCCAGCGTATTGGCAGGGTGTTTGTGCTTTAACCCTTGGAATTCAGGTATAGAAGCAACGTGCAATAAACAAGCTCCGGGCGTAGTTGTATTCCCGGATAAAATATCCGCATCATGAACCGGGTTTTCTTAATGGTGATCATATGCAGTATTGCAACGTTGGGATACGCTCAGCATGAGCATTCAAAGCCCCGGGAAAAGAACACCGCTGATACCAGCGGGATGAAAACGGATAGCATACCCGGAGACAAGATACAAATGCCTCACCCACAGACCGATGTTCCCATGACACATGCGTTTTCCCTTAACCTTCCTATGAGCAGGAACGGTTCCGGTACGGGATGGCTGCCGGATGCTGCTCCTATATATGGTTATATGATCCATTCAAAAAAGTGGATGTATATGGTACACGGGAATATATTTATGCGCTCCAACAGTCAAAATGTAAATAACAGCGAAAAAAGAGGTGGAGACCGGTTTGATGCACCCACCTGGTTTATGTTAATGGGACAGCGGAAGGCAGGCAATAAGGGGCTGCTTCATTTTAGCTCCATGTTCTCATTAGATCCGCTCATACAGGGCGGCCGTGGATATCCCCTGTTGTTTCAAACAGGAGAAAGCTATAAAGGGCAGCCATTGGTTGACCGGCAGCACCCGCACGACCTGTTTTCCGAATTATCCGTTAGCTATGCCCATTCCTTTACAAAAAATGTTGATGCCTTTATTTATGCGGCCTACCCGGGGGAGCCGGCATTAGGCCCCGTTACTTTTATGCATCGCCCTTCCGCGCTTGATAATCCCAACTCTCCCATATCGCACCATTGGGTGGATGCCACCCATATTACCTTTGGCGTGGTTACCGCAGGTGTGCGGATCGGGAAATTCAAACTGGAGGGATCATCGTTCACAGGCAGCGAACCCGATGAGGAACGATACGGATTTGACAGGCCCAGGTTTAACTCCTGGAGCGGGCGCCTGTCCTTCAATCCCTCTTCGCATTGGGCGCTGCAGATTTCCCAGGGATATTTAAAAAGCCCAGAGGCCTTGCACCCGCAGGAAAATGTATATAAAAGCAGTGCCTCGGCCATCTTCAGTACTCAACTAAACAACGGCAGCCTTTTAAACGCCACAGCGCTTTGGGGCATGAATAAGCAAAAGGATCACAGCGGCCAGCATGCATTTATGGTTGAGGGCTCCTTAACAAAGAGAAAAGCTGCAATCTATACACGCTATGAGTTTACAGAAAAGTCAGCTGAAGAATTGGTATTGACTCCTGATTTTAACGCGCATGCAATATGGGGCATTCATGCTTTTTCCACCGGATTGAATTATGACCTGTTTGAATGCCGGGATACCCGGTTTGCGGTGGGCGGGCAATGGAGCATTTATAAAGCGCCTGCAACATTGAACGAATTTTATGGGAGAACGCCCATGGCGCTGCAGGTATATTTACGGATATCCCCGGCTTTAATGAAATTGGGGCATATGAAACATAAGCACCGTAGCCGCATGTAGCTTTAATCAAATAACCTCTTTCTTAATTACAAATTTACCATCCTTCTCCTCTCCCTTCAGCAATCAGAACTTCCTGCCTAAGAAATAGTATACAGCATAAAACTATTTAGCCAGTTTCCAATATGCACTGGCTCCTGCTTTGAATACACCAAATGAAAAAAAACAAAGGCGACAGGCCAAACAAACCAGTTAAACGCAGCTACCGTTTTCGGGTGGCTTGCTCCGCACTGGAACTGGAAATAACTGAAGCAGCTTTTAACAGCCATATCGCCAGCCGGCAGAAAACATTGCCCAAAGAAGTTTTAGATTTTACCGGGCAGCTAAATCACCTTGCCGCTAATAGCCAATCCGGCTGGCCACAATATGAATGTGCTGGTGCAGGGTGTCCTTATGTTTTATAGAAGAGAAGGGTTTTGCTCGTGTTGGTGATGCGGTTTGTTTTTATATATAAGTACTGCATCGAAAATAAAACAGACCTTTTATTAATTGGTGTGCAGAATGGTGTTAAGCGGTATTTTAAAGAATCGACGTCCTATGGAATTATTATGAAGATTGAATGCCCGGTGCTCTCGATCCCTATGAGTTTTAAACAATCAGAATTTTATAAAATCTTATTTCCTCTTCGTTCCGTTGAAGGGGTTAAAGAAAAGCTCATTTACAAGAGGACTATGCTACATCACAAATAGAGCGGGAATACTACCGGAACATTAGAAAAAGAAAAAAGGAGGCTACGGGCTATAGGCCTATTGCATTATAAAACAAGCCCAAGGGGCTTCAATCTAAAGCCAGGAAATTACAGAAAGCAACGAGCCATTGATGAAAATTCATATTATACTCAGAGTGTGTGCGAAGAACAACAGCGCTATTCTTCGCGTTTTTTGCGTATAAAAATTGCTAATGCGGAGAATATTTAATATATTCGTTGCATAAAATGCGTAGAATTTATATCTATCAATTGACCCAATGGCCTCATTTTCAATGGAACACGGGAGAAATAGCTTCCGTGCTGGCAGGCGTACGCCATCAACAGGGCCGGCTATTAGGGCGGATGGAAAACCTGGGGTTTACCCTGCGGGAGGAAGCTACCTTGCAAACCCTTACATTAGATGTGCTCAAATCCAGTGAAATAGAGGGTGAGCTATTAGATGCTCAACAGGTGCGCTCTTCTGTAGCCCGGCGTTTGGGAATGGATATAGCCGGTTTAGTTCCTGCCGATCGTAATGTGGAGGGCGTTGTAGAAATGATGCTGGATGCTACCCAGCAATATCAGGAGTTACTTACTGAAGACCGTCTTTTTGGCTGGCAGGCCTCTTTGTTCCCAGCAGGGCGCAGTGGTATGCACCGGATCGTAACCGGCCAATGGCGGGATAACCTGCCTGATGATCCTATGCAGGTTGTATCCGGCCCTATGGAGCGAGAGACCGTGCATTTCCAGGCACCGGATGCAGACCAGGTTCCGGCTGAAATGAAAGCATTCCTGGATTGGTTTAATGCTCCGGATAAAACAGACCCGGTATTAAGAGCAGCTATTGCCCATTTATGGTTTGTAACGATACACCCGTTTGATGATGGTAATGGCCGTATTGCCCGGGCTATAACGGATATGCAGCTGGCCCGTGCAGATGAAACGCGGCAGCGGTTTTACAGCATGTCTACCCAGATCCGTGCTGAACGTAAGGCCTATTATGATATACTGGAGGCAACCCAAAAAGGCCGGATGGATATAACCCCATGGATCCATTGGTTCCTGGGCTGTTTGGAACGATCCATAGAGGCAGCAGGCGCTACGCTAGCCGGGGTAATGAAGAAGGCAACCTTTTGGAAACAGCCGGCCACGCATACTTTAAACGACCGGCAAAAGCTGATGCTGAATAAATTGCTGGATGGATTTACCGGTAAGCTCACCTCCTCCAAATGGGCAAAAATTGCCAAAACCTCCCAAGACACAGCTATACGGGATATCCAGGACCTGATAAACCGGCAACTGTTGGTGAAAGAGCCTGCGGGTGGCAGAAGCACCAGCTACCTGTTAAATGATGCTTTGTTTTAAAAGAACCGTTTTTTGTTCAAGTGGTGGAATAACAAGTTTTAACGGCCTGTGTATAACTTACTTATCTGCTTTTAATAAAACTAAGTATTTTAGCAGTGCTATTGTTTTTAATTGGTTAGCTTGCAGTATTTAAAAGTTCTCTAAATGTGAACTTTTAAATAAAAAAACGTAATTTTGCTATGAAAGTTCACCTGATAAGAAAAGAAACCATAGAAGATTTTGTAAGACATAATGCTCAAAGCAGGACCTCATTTGCAGAATGGCTTATAAAAGTAAAGTATGGAGATTGGGACAATCCGGCGGATATTTTAGCCACATTTCCCAGTGCTGATTTGCTGGGCAATGGCAGCAACAGAGTGGTATTTGATATTGGCGGTAATAAATACAGGATGATTGGCAAATATGCTTTTGGAGATAAACAAATGCATTTATTCATTTGCTGGATTGGCACGCATGCACAGTATGATAAGTTATGTGCAAATGATGAACAATACACCAGAAGCGACTATTAAAGAAAAGCAATTATGGCAGCATTAAAATATAAGGTAATTACCAGTAAAACCCAGTACCGGGACTATTGTAACGCATTGGAGCAATTGTTGTTTTCCGGCAATAAAGACCGGGATACAAAAGATGAAATTGCATTGCTTACCCTGCTTATTGAAAAATGGGATGAGGTGCATAATACTTTTGAAGAGTTAAACCCTATACAACTTTTGCAATCTCTTATGAAAGAACATGATCTTAAGGCCAAAGACCTGGTGCCCGTTTTAAATATAAGCAAAGGATATATTTCTGATATTTTGAACTATAAAAAAGGGCTTTCAAAAGAAGTGATCCGTAAGCTGGCCGCCCGTTTTAAAATTTCGCAGGAGGCGCTTAACCGTCCCTATAAATTAACGGTACCTGAAAATGCACATTTAAGAAATGCAAGTGTAATGAACACTAGGAAAGAATTGGCGTATGTTTAAATTTTATATGTTCTAAATTAACTGCAATGTTTGTAACCTTAACTGCTGATGATCTATATATTGCTCGAAAGCTATTTCAATTGGAGATTTACAAAAGAAATGGGCAAAATTATGAAGACTTCTTCTCAAAAATAATGAGGCTGCATAATATTGATTTCATTCAGATTAAGCCACAGGGGCAATTTGGTGATAGAAAAAATGATGGATTTATCAAATCAACGGGGCAGTATTATCAAGTATATGCTCCGGAAAATCTTTCACACAAAGAAAAGGACACGATTGAAAAGCTTGTGACCGATTTCAATGGCCTATACGCATATTGGAATACCAAAGTAACGCCAATTTTAGAATTTAATTTTGTATTAAATGATAAGTATCAAGGCACATATCCCTCCTTACATCCGGAATTAACAAAAATAGAAGAAAATCATGCCGGGGTAAAATGTAAGCCATTTTTAAGCCAACATTTGGAAGATATCTTTCTAAAATTACCGCACAGTAATATTGAAGATGTACTTGGCAAAATCCCCACAGCAGAAAATATAAGCTTAAATGTGTCAAATCTTAATGAAGTTATCGAGTATTTAATAAGTTTAAAAGACGGCGCATCACCCGAGAATTTTCCAGTAAATCCTGACTTCGAAGAAAAAATAGTATTTAATTCCCTCAGCTCACCGGCAGCAACATTTTTGCGTTATGGTTCTTATCAAGATGGAGCTCTTAAAGATTTTTTTAAAATAAACAGCACCTTTGCTAAGGATGATCTCAAGAATACGTTTTCGAAATTATATAAAGACGCTATACAGGAAATCCCAGATTCAGATAGTAAAAATGATTTAGTCTTTTTTGATATTGCAAAAAAGGCTTATCCTAAACAAGGGAAGGTTTATCAGGATGCTGTATTTGTTCTAATGGCCTACTTTTTCAGCTATTGTGATATTTTTGAAGAGCCCCCTCTAAAACAACAACAAACTTTGTTTCAATGATTCTACCATCAAAGCATATTAGAATATCAGAATCTTTAATTGGGCTGGGAGCATATCTTTTGAAATACCTAAATGATGGGCCAAAATCGGTTGATCAGCTTTGGTTTAAAGTTGGCAAGCAAAATGATACAAAAAAGGCTTTTTCGTATCATGGTTTTGATAATGTTGTTTTAGCTTTAAATTATTTATTTATTATTGGAGCTATTGATATTAATTCTGAAGGACTAATTTATAATGCGGTTAATAAAACTATCAGCAAATAATCCTGGGTTCAAAACAATTGAATTTAACAGGATAGGCCTTTCTCTTATTGTGGGGAAAAGGCATAACAATGACTATACAAAAAATAAAAAGGACACTTACAATAGCGTTGGGAAATCATTATCTATTGCCTTAATTAATTTTTGCTTGGGCTCGCAAAAGAACCCTGAGTTTGAAGCAAAACTGAATGACTGGGAGTTTTCATTGCAGTTCGAACTTAGCGATATTTTATTTACTGCTACACGCAAGTGTAATAATCAAGGAGTAATTTATTTAAATAATGAAGAGAAAACGCTCAAAGAATATACAGACTTTCTTTCTTCAAGGGTTTTCGAAATTCCAGAGAATACAAAGTACGTAACTTTTCGTTCATTGCTACCACGGTTTATTCGTCCCCGAAAAGCCAGCTATAACTCCTTCGACAATTTTATCCCTGAAGAGCAAGAATTTCAAAAGATTATTAACAATGCCTTTCTTTTAGGACTTGATGTTTCACTTGTTTTGAAGAAGTTTAACTTAAAAGATGAGTTTGATAAGATTGAGGATATGCGGAAGGCATTTGAAAAAGATACAATTATAAAGTCTTTTTTTGAACAGAATGAAGATGATGACTTTGAAATTGATGTTGTCGATTTAAAGGTGAAAATTCAAAAGCTTGAACAAGGTCTATCAAAATTTGAAGTAGCAGAAGATTATCATGAAGTAGTGAGAGAGGCAGATGAATTAAAATTGCAAATTAAAGCACTCGATAATAAAGCAGCAACCATTAAAATAGCACTTTCCAATATTGAAAAAAGTTTAAATATTACCCCCGATATTCCCAAGAAGCGTATCGAACAGTTGTATAAGGAGGCAATGGTCAGCCTGCCAGACGCTGTTATAAAACAGTTGGCCGATGTTGAGGAGTTTAATAAAAAAATACTGGACAATAGATCCCAACGTTTATTGAAAGAAAAGTTGGGTTTCGAGAAAAAACTTTCTGAAATAGTTGCGAAATCTAAGCGATTGGGCAAGCTGAAAGATGCCAGACTTGAATATTTGAATAGTAAAAGTGCTTTAGATGAGTTTACTAAGATGAACGATCAGCTGAAAGAACTAAAAATAAAGCTTGACAGTATTGAAAAGTATCGTTGTAAGTACCCCCTTTTTCAGACAGCTATAAGTTGAATATTTTTCTTTTCACCAGCCAACTTTTTGTATTCAAGCGGTGTCAGGTTGTCCAGTGACTCGTGTGGTCTTTTGTGATTGTATTCTTCCATCCATTCCTGTGTTAGTACCCTTACCTGGTAGAGGTCAAAAAACAAATATGCATCCAATACAGCTTCCCTGTAAAGTCGGTTAAATCGTTCAATATAGCCGTTTTGCATAGGCCTTCCGGGTTGGATATACAGGATACTAATCCCTTGTTCCTTCGCCCACAGCTCAAAATCCTTTGAGGTAAACTCCGGACCATTATCCACTCTTATGGCCATGGGCTTACCATTGCTTTCGATAACCCTGTTGAGTGTCCTGATCACCCGCCTTGAAGATATTGAGGTATCCACTTCAATAGCCAATGCCTCCCGGCTGCAATCATCGATTACATTGAAGGTTCTGAACTTCCGGTTACCTGTCTTGCTATCGCTCATAAAATCCATACTCCATACTTTATTTACCGTTTCGGGTTGTTGCAGGGGATGTTTTATACGTGCCGGGAGCCTTCTTTTACCCTTGCGTTTTTTGTTAAGTTTTAACTGCTTATACACACGATAAACCTTTTTATGGTTCCAGTTTTTTCCTGAGCGCCGTAAATATGCAAAGAGCTTTCTGAAGCCATACGATGGATGGGCAAATGCCAACTCCTGCAAGGCTTCTATTACTGCTGAGTCGTCCTTGACTGACGAATAATAATATTGGGATCGTGGTAATGAGATTATCTTACAGGCCCGGCTCACCGGTATCTTTCGCTCCTTTACAAGCTCCTTGCTTAATTGCCTTTTGGTGGCAGGGCCCAGCCTTTTTTTGAGAACAAATCCCTTAATATCTCGTTATCCATTGCCAGGTTCGCATACATGCGTTTTAATCGGGCATTCTCTTCTTCCAACTCTTTCATGCGCTTCACATCTGAGGCTTCCATGCCGCCATACTTACTCTTCCAATTGTAGAAAGTGGCTTCGGATATGCCCAGCTCACGACAGAGTTCTTTGGTCGGTATACCGCCTTCCTGGCGCTTTAAGGCTGAAACAATCTGTGTCTCTGTGAATCTTGTCTTTTTCATTTTTTACAGTTTAAATTTAGTAAATCTCTCTAATTTTAAACTGTCTGGTTTTTAGGGATACTTACATTTAAACGTTCGCTAATCCAGTTATATTCCTTGTCTTCAGGCTGATAGAAAAATAGAAGTCTATTATCGCGTTCTAAGAAGTTAATCACTGTGAAATAATGTAAATATTTGAAAAAGAAGCAACACTACTTCACCTTTTCCAGCAACTTCTGCAACAATTCCATTTTCTCCTTCTCCGCCTGCAACAGGCGCTCATACAGCTTCCGGTTTTCAGCAATTTCTTCAGCCCATTTATCTATGGGATTAAAAGTGCATTTATAATTAAAGTCACCTTTACTATTATCGTTAAAGGTATTTATGTAAGAAATGGCGGCATCCTCATCAAAATTCTTAATCGCCTCCACTGGCACTTTCAATACATCTGAAATTTGTTTCAATAACGATTCTTCAATTTCTTCCTTTTGCTCCAACAGCGATATTTTGCGCTGGTTCCAGTCATCACCCAAATCAGCAGCCAACGCTTCCTGCTTTATGCCAAGCATTTCCCGGAACCGCTTCACATTTCTACCCTGATGTATTGTTTTCTCCATAAGATTTGATTTTTATGCCTTTGTGGCGTTTTTCAAAGATAAATAAATCGCCCTGCTAAAATACCTCATTTTCCCAATAAATTATCGCCTTTTAAGTTAGGATAGCGGCCGCAGCAGGTGGAGATTTAGGGCACAAATGCAAAAACTATGAAAAAGAAACCCACTCCCAAACAAAAACAGCGCAAGCCAATGCCGGAACTAAAGTGGCAAACCGGGGCCTATGAGCGTTTTGCTGATTTTAATTTCATTCTACCGTATCAATTCCTGCTGCTCTGCCGCCTGATGGGGGTAACGCCACAGGAGGTCCTAACTGATTTTATGGATGACCTGTCCTGCGGCAGTTGGAAACGTGAGGGTCGTGACGCCGCCAAAGAACACCTCATCAATTACTTTATTGCACACGGCTACGGACAAGAATATTATTCAGAAGCCGACATCCGCCAAATTTTTAAAGAAATGGATGCCGTTGGTCTGCTGTTTCCACGGGAAAGTAATGGTAAAATGGTAGACCGGTACGCCAAATGGCGGGATAAACACCAAACCTGGTGGTTTAAAAAATGGTTTCGTAAACCCCGGCATACTAAAAACAGCTAACCATGAACGAAGAAACCGTTGCTAACCATAAAGCGCTTTATCTGACTGATGTAGATAAAGCCATTGCCACAAAGGTGGTGGCCTCCATTACCAAAATTGTGCAGGTGGACACCATCTTTGTTTTAGGCAAAAAAGTAAATACAGCTCAGAACATATTTATGCCGGAATGCGGTACTGGCGCACGCACATCAGCATTTTGGCTGCTGACATTGATTACCGGCGACGATAAGCGGCACAAAATGTACCAGGACGAAATTGAACAAAAATGTAACTCGTCCACTGAGGTAAGTTGTATTGTAATGCAAACAAGCACTTTTGTACGTTGGTTCAATGAAAAGGATTCTTTTGCTTTAACCGTTTTATCAAACGCCCCATTTATTTGTAATACTAACCCCGAACTGGAAGAATGGAAAAAAGAAACCGTGGTAGGAATTATTCCGGCCACGGATAAAAAAGCATTTCAAAAGTGTTTTGATCTCTGTAATGAATACCTTGCCGGTGCAGAACTTTTTACCGTAAGGAAACAGTACCGGTTGGCGCTTTTTATGTATCACTTGGCTACAGAATTGTTATTAACGGCCTTTATAAAATCCCAAACCGGTCTGGAGCTGCACATTCATAACATCAACCATCTTAATCAATACCTCAGCTTTTTAGCTCCAGGCATTGCAGCCGATTTTTGGGGTGCAACACAAAAAGAACAGGAAGCTTTCAGGCTGCTTCAAAAGTCCTATTGCTCGGCAAGGTATGATGCAGATTTTGAGGTTGGATATGCACAGCTGGAAATCGTGAGGCAGAAAGTGAGTCGGGCGATACAGGAATTAAAAGAGATTAGCTCTCTTATATTTAAAGAGGCAGGTCGCTTTCCGCGGCTAAATATAGTTTAAAATGGATTTTGATTTTACGATTATTGCGCCTTTATATCGTGCTGTTACAGTCAAATTTTGCCGTAAACAAAAATTTGTTTTCTCCAAAAGAGAATTTTAAGTAGCTTTTCAAAGCAGTTTGTTTAACTAAATTCAAATGTTTAATCCCGAGGCACTAATTCAATATGGCGGGTTACTACTTGTTTGCCTGGCAATTTATGGGCAGGTAGGCCTTTTTTTCTGTTTCTTTCTTCCAAGTGGAGGGCTTCTTTTTATGGCAGGCGTATTGATTGCTACCAATGTGCTGAACCATAGCTTTTTTACGCTGTGCAGCTTAGGAATTTTAGCTTCGCTAATGGGAAATATTACGGGTTATATTGTCGGTTATAAGACAGGGACTGTTTTATATCGCAGAGAAGATTCAGGATTTTTTAAAAAACAGTACTTAACAAAAGCCGAAAACTTTTATAAAAAATATGGCGGCATGGCATTGATTGTTGGTGCATTTCTTCCTTTGATTCGCACTTTCACTCCCATTGTTGCGGGCATCATTCAACAAAAATTCAGCCGTTTTTTGTTATTTGCCTTTATTGGTTCTGTAGGATGGATACTTTGTTTTTCAATTGCCGGTTATGTAATAGGAACCATGCCCTTTTTACGCCCTTGCCTTAATTATGTAGTGATGGCAATTATTGTGCTGGTTACGGTGCCTGTTGTAATTAAAATTATACGAAGATTCAAAAAGGAAAAACAATCTCCTGATGCAGGTATTTAATCTTCTTTTTGTAAAGGGAACCATATTGAAGCAACTCCACCTGATATCTTCCAACTTTATACCTGATTTCCTTTTTTGAGTCCAGGTAATCCGGCAATATATTTTTTTTGTTGTAGTATGTTATTAATAGCGTATCTTCAGCAACGCAATAGCACATAAAGTAATTTAAATTTTCTACGGTTCTTATTTCTCTGACTTTTTGTATTCCTGTCTCTTTCCGCTTTCATTCACGCAGTTTAACCAAAATCAATCATAAATAACGGTTGGGTTTCAATAGGGAAGCCTGATAACAGAATTGGGGGAGTTGGGTATTTCTTCAGTCCTCCAAGTGTTTTGATCACTATTTGAATTTGATACCATGTATTTTTAAAAGGCAGCACTGGCCTCACATGCAGTTTAGCTGGATGAATGAAGCCCATATTATCAGGCATAATCGTTGAACAATAATTATGCACTTATAGACCATTGATCATTATAAACAAACCTCCCCGATAAATATATTTACTTATATGACATCCGAACAAATAGGCAGCGCCATACAAAAACAAAACCGACCCGTATTCGAGATCTGGTTTAAAAGTCGTTCTTCAATTAAAGGGCTATTTATACAAACAACAGACTATAATGAATTAAAGCTGAAAAATTTTTGGCGGATTGTAGATGAAAGCAGGATTGCTGAATATGACAAGACCCGAAATAAAGATCTGGCCCGCGTTTTTTATGGAGATGGATTTACAAAGCTGGAGATTACCGGCTAATGGCGCCTTCTAAAGGCTACCGGCTTTTCTTTTAAACTCCAACAGGCAATACGTAATATGCTCAGTAAGCGATTGCTGTAACTGTAATATGTCGTTTCGTTTATAAGTGCGTATCAAATCTTTGGCCTCCAGGCCCAATTGGTATTGCAGCCGGCGCTCGTATCTTCCGCACAACTGTTGAAATACATTTTCGTCTGTTTGACGGTCTAATTTCCCAGCCTGCTCTTTAAAATCGTGGTAAAGCTCTTCAAACAATCGAAACGCAGTTTTCCGGAAGCTGGTTATTATTAAAACAGGATCTTGTTCCATGTTGTTTCGTTCTGCGGTTAATAAACATAATAGCAAACTGATATCCATACCAACGCTTACCGGCACCAAAATGGACTGTGCCTTGTTGGAGATTTTAAGCCTGTTATTCAGTCCCGTATCCCGGGAAAAAAGCTGCCGAGCTAATCCCTTGGCTTTTCCTGTAATGATACCCGAATCCCTAAAAAAGTAGAACAGGTCATGGGAGTAATTTACAGTTCCTGAATATACCGCTTTTTTAGGGCAAACTCGTTAATATATTGCTGAGCTTTTTAGCGTGTTTACTCTTTATACGAACAGTTCTCAAAGAGCGGCCCCAAAATTGTTAACTAATTTGGCCAAACAACCTGTTTTATGACCCGGGGCCATACAATTCATAAAAAAAATCGTCCCTATTCCTTAAATCTATTGTTTGCCTTTTATACACTTGATATAAATAACCAGGTTTTTGCGCTGCCCAGCCAGGTGCAGGGTAACATAATTACCATTTATTTCTAACACGGTATATTGTCTTTTAGAATCGAACGGAGACTGCAGTGTAACTGTGTCTCCGATTTTTATATTTTCCATTAATACATTTTTATGCCACTGTATTTTATGATGCAGGCTTATTTCCGGAAAGCTTTCACCTAAAATAAAAATATGGCTAGGAGCTCTGGCACTACTGCATTGTTGATTAAATATGCTGCATAAGCGACCGGCCCTTTCTTTTAGCCGGACGGTTTGTTCGGCGCGGTATCTGCAACGAATCCGCTGCTTTAAAATCATCTCCGTGCATCAAGGGTACATCAAAAGCATGCCCCTTTATAACCGGTATGGTTTTACGGATCAGTTTTTGAATATCGCGTAAATACAATTTCTCCTCATAATCGCAAAAAGAAATAGCAATGCCTTCTGCGCCTGCTCTTCCCGTACGCCCGATACGATGTACATAGGTTTCCGGTTCATTTGGCAGCTCATAGTTGATCACATGTCCCATGTGGTCTACATCAATCCCTCTGGCTGCAATATCCGTGGCCACTAACACCTTTATTGCCCCTTTTTTAAAATTCAGGAGCGCCGTTTGCCTTGCAGATTGCGATTTGTTTCCGTGTATGGCAGCAGCTTTTATACCCGCACCAGTAAGATTTTGGGTAATCTTATCGGCTCCATGTTTTGTCCTCGCAAATACCAGCACTGTCTGAATGCGCTCATCTTTCAGTAACTGCAACAACAACGAAGGCTTAAACCGCTTTTCTGTGTAATACAACGATTGTTGTATACGGTCAACTGTTGTTGCCGGTGGCGTTACTGTTATTTTTACCGGCTGGCTCAACAGCGTACCGGCTAATTGTTGAATTTCCGTAG
Source organism: Niabella agricola (assembly GCF_021538615.1). NCBI lineage: Bacteria > Pseudomonadati > Bacteroidota > Chitinophagia > Chitinophagales > Chitinophagaceae > Niabella > Niabella agricola. The sequence goes on along the minus strand of NZ_JAJHIZ010000002.1, from coordinate 407,837 downwards.
GCATGGTTGCAGAAAACAGGATTGTTTGTCTTTGCAAAGGTAATCTGGACAGGATCTTTCGCACATCATTCACAAAGCCCATATCCAGCATACGGTCAGCCTCATCCAGTACCAGGTATTGAATATTGCTTAAAGAAAGGCAGCCCTGGTTAAGTAAATCCAGCAAACGGCCGGGAGTTGCAATAAGAACATCAGCCTTTTGCCGCAATGCTTTCACCTGATTATATTGAGATACGCCTCCAAAAACTGCCAGGTGTTTTAACGAAAGGTACTTTCCGTAAACACCAAAACTTTCCGCCACCTGTAGCGCCAGCTCCCGCGTAGGTACTAAAATTAAAGCCCGGCAATTATTTTGCTTTGTTGCTCCCTGCAGGTGCAACAGTTGCAACAGCGGAAGGGCAAAAGAGGCCGTTTTGCCGGTGCCGGTTTGAGCACAGGCAAGCACATCTCTGTTTTGCAAAATTACCGGGATGGATTGTTCCTGTACAGGAGTGGGTGTAGTATAGCATGTGTCGCTCAGCGCCTTTAGCAAAGGGGCAATGAGCTGTAAATTGTTAAATGACAAAATTAAGTAAATTAAAAAATGATAAAATAGGGCAATGCTATTCACAAACAGTGCGAAGGCGATGCCTGTCTTACGTTAAGCAATCACTATATTTGAATGGGGGAAGGAAGACAAATCCAGTGTAGGATAACATACAAAGAACCGAAGGTAGTTCATTTAACCGGTATTGATCATTATATTTTCACAGCGATGACGTTTTGTGCTTTTTCTGAAAAATAGAAATCATTGATTACAGGTGGGTCTTGGCTTTGTTTATAATCAATGTTTTATATAAACCCTGGTAGTCTATAAAAGCAAATCAAAGTCAGGTGCTTAATGAAAATTTCATTTTAAAAAAAGGCCTGCATCCATCTCAGCCATTAGAGGTCAGCCAATTATCGAATACCGGCCGCAGCAAACAGGGTAATAAATAAGTTACCTTATTGACCTATTGCAAATAATCAGAACAATTACAATCCCGATAATGGCGATTCTTTAACACCGGCAAAGCCAGTAAATATTAATAATGCCGGTTTAAATAAGTATCTTACGAAAATATTTAACTACATATTTAAAATGTCTGCCTGAAACGGAGCACAATTATTATTCTCCACACAACACAATGTGCGAAATTCAAACCAGCTGCTAAAGTCTTCCACCAACGGCGAACAATAATAGAATATACGGATAAATCCGATGTGAGAGAGCTTTTCAAATCAAAGGTTACTCCAATACATCGGGCGTCTAAAAACAATAAAAATTTACGAATGAAAATTTTATCCGCCTTAACGGATCCCGTTTATACAACTAAAGCCCATTTTAGCCGTTACGAAAATTTCTGGCTCCGCTTTATGAATGACAAACGAGATCTTCCCTTTATGTATCTGCTTACCCGGATCCATATTTTCATATTGCCGGTTGCACTGCTGCTTTTTACCCCCCTGTTAAAAGGATGGGCATGGTGGCTGGTGGCGCTTATCTATTTTTACTTTTCTCAGTTTTATTTTAAGGGCCGCTTCGGTTTAATGTTCCATTGCCTGTGCCACAGGAAAATGTTCAAGCCCGGTCATCAGCAAAAAATTCATGGATACATCAGCTGGATTATTTGCCCGCTGTTTGGACATACTCCCGAAAGTTATTTCAGCCACCACATGGGAATGCATCATGTTGAAAACAATAACGAAGAAGACTCCAGCAGTACGATGCACTACCAAAGGGATAGTTTCAAAAGCTTCTTATCCTATTTTTTTAACTTTCTGTTTTTGGGAGTGATGCAAACCTTTCAGTATTTATATAGCCATAAAAGGAAAAAATTGTACACCCGGTTAACCGTTGGAGAATGGTCATACATCATTTTTTGTATTGTGCTCTGCTTTGTCAATTTGAAGGCCACATTAATGGTATGTGTTTTTCCGTTGCTGTTTGCCCGGTTTGTAATGATGCTGGGGAACTGGGCACAACATTCGTTTATAGACGGCAGCAATCCTGAAAACATCTATACAAATTCAATTAACTGTATTAATACGCCCTATAATCACACCTGCTGGAATGATGGGTACCATATCATACATCACTTGCGGCCGGGTATGCATTATACAGACATGCCGCAGGAGTTTTTAAAGCGACAGGATGAGTTTGCACGGCAGAAAGCCATTGTATTTGATGGCATCCATTATCTTCATGTTTTTTATTATTTAATGACCCGGCAATATAATAAACTGGCCAGTAATCTGGTTAACATCAATAATACATTTGAAACCAGGGAACAGGCTATTTGCCTGATGAGGGAACGCACACAAAGGATCCCGGGTAAATCCTGATTCATGCCATCGATCTTTTCCTCAAAATGAGTCTTTTGATAACATGCCTCACAATCAGGCCCGGATAACAACTCTATAAAGTGTGAGTACATGATGAAACCGGCCGGGGAGGAATCTTAGCCAGGTAAAGCGTAGCAATGAGGATATATATAAAATACATGGTAAGCCTCCGATGCAAAATGGTAGTACAAGAGGAATTGAAAAAACTGGGCATTCAGCACGGTTCTGTAGATCTTGGCGTGGTTGATCTTCAGGAAACAATTACCGAAGGCCAGCGCCATCTGCTTGGAATAAACCTGCTTAGGTATGGCCTGGAATTACTGGACGACAAAAAGAGTATCCTGATTGAGAAAATAAAAAACGTTGTAACGGAAATGATCCACCATGCGGACGAATTACCTAAAGTAAACTATTCTGATTATATCAGTAAACAGTTAGGATACAGCTATACTTATCTTTCCAACACCTTTTCAGAGGTAAAGGGCATCAACCTGCAGCAATTTATCATTATGCATAAAATTGAAAAAGTAAAGGAATTGCTGTTATATGATGAATTGAACCTGACAGAAATTTCTTACAGACTTAATTATAGTAGTGCAGCGCATTTATCTAACCAGTTTAAAAAGATCACAGGACTAACTCCTTCTTTTTATAAGCAATTGAAGCTAAAACGTAAGCAAAACCTAGAAAACCTGTGATATTTGTAAGTTTAATGAACACATGTGTAGTAATAGCGCTCCAAAAACACCTGACCTTTGTTACGTAACAACTCCGTTACAAATTAAATAAAATGTCATGTACACAGGTAAAATCACAAGCAATGAGAATTTTAAAATGATAGGAGATTGGACCAGTCAGTCAAAGACGCTTAAAGAAAAATATCCGATTTTAGTAGATGCCGATTTGAAATTTGAAAAAGGAAAAGAAAATGACTTACTCGCCAGGGTAGGAACCCGGCTTAACAAAAAAAGAGATGAGGTAATTAATATTCTCAGGAAAGTACAACCCAGCGCCTAACCCTTCATCTGTTTTATATACCAGTAAAGAAATCCATCTTATTGAAAACGTGGGGCAGAAAGAAATATTCTGCCTTTTTTTGTTGTTGCATTATAGCCATTAAAAAGGCGAAACGATCCATCGCTCATCGCTACAGCTATTGCATTCTATTTGACCATATGATCAAAAGGTTGTATCTTTAGCTGGTTACAGATACAGCGAAACATCCACGGGTTCCCGCTCCCCTTCTTCTTCTCATTCAAAAGCGGCTCCTTTTTATACCGTTTTCTGCATTCCTGTTTTACGCATCATAGTATTATGACGATTTTAATTTTTTTTGTGGCGTTGTGGTATCTTTCGCTATTCAGTCAGACTTTTTTTCAGCACCGGTATGCGGCGCATGGCTCCTTTACGATGAGCAGGTTCTGGGAGCGCTTCTTTTTCGTGTTTTCCTACCTAACCCAGGGATCTTCTTACATGAGTGCGCGGGCTTATGCAATCATGCACCGGATGCATCATGCATATACAGATACGGAAAAAGACCCACACTCACCTAATTTTTCTTCCAATATGTTTAGCATGATGTGGCGTACTAAAAAAATCTATTCAGCGATCGTACACCAGCGATATCCTATAGAAAAACGATTTGAAAAGAACCTGCCCCACTGGCACGGTTTTGATCGCTGGGCAAACTCCCCGCTGTCACGTATACTTTGGGTAGCGATCTATATTTCATTTTTTTTGATTTTTGCTTCTTCGTTCTGGTGGTGGCTGTTGTTACCTGTTGTTATTACAATGGGCGCTTTTCATGGAGCTTTGGTAAATTGGTTTGCACATAAATACGGATATATAAACTTCAGACTAAGAAATACATCACGCAATTTACTGGTGGTAGATGTGTTGATGCTGGGAGAATCGTATCATAACAATCATCATAAACATCAGTCTTCTGTAAATTTTGGTAACCGCTGGCACGAGGTAGATCCGGTGTACCCGGTTATCCTGTTATTAAAATGGCTACGCATTATACGCTTTGCCAAAAAACCGGTAATGGCTTAAGGAAACGTATTTTTCTACCCGCTTTATTTACTATAATTTAAAAACAACTTTTATGTCTAAAAATCAATTTCATGCAGGCAACAAACTTAACATCCTGGGCGGGGATAAAGAAAACATATCGACGAATGTCTGTTTTACCGGAAACGCTATTGCATTGTTAAACAATTATGCGGCAACCGGCACTACGATACATTTAGACGATTGGGATGGCTATAATGAATTAAGAAGCGGATCGCTCTACTACATTGTTACCGATATTAAAAACGCAGCTATTTCGGTTTAAATCGGTTATTCCTGGCTTTAAAGAATATTCAGATACCCAGGAGATTCACGAATTATTACAAAAAGTTTTATTCGCCTTAGCAATGAAATGCATTGTGATTGGTTGCTCAAAAGAAAAATTCCTTTGTATTTATACTACGGTATCCTTTTCTGCAGATTGCTTCCAGTCGAGGTCCCTTTTCTTTTGACTACTTCCTTTCCAGTGCCTGCTACCATCATCATTAAAATTTTTACTTGATAAATTGTTTGATATGACCAGCAAAAAGATCTCAGCAGCACAGGTGCCGTTATTACGGAAAGGAGATATTATAAAAAGATTTCCCTCCAGCGGAGCTCCTAAAGAACAATTTGATGAAGAACGTAAAAAGGATACGGATATATTTGAGATCTGCTCTATAAATCTCAAAAATGATATGATAGAACTTATCACACCAGGCAACGCGCGTGGTATGTTTCCATTTCCGGGCGATGTCAGTCATTTGTTTATAAAATCCTGCAACCTTGTGGCACAGGGCATTTGGTGGATATAGGATGCAAATGGCATCCCTGCTTTAATTCTCTTAATCCCTTAGAAATAAAAAATCACATTTGCCTAAAAAGCCTTATCTTTACAAGGATAGGCATAAATACTCCATCACTTCAAGTCAGGATCAGTTACATATCTACTACGCACCAATAGCATTTATTTTTCTCCTTCTTCTTTTTTTGCTGCCGCATTTAGCCTCTATTTTTTAAAAGAAAAATTTATTTACAATGAACATGTATGTTTCAAACCTGGGGTTTCATGCCTCTGACGATGATTTGCGCGAACTTTTTAGCAGCTTCGGACAAGTGTCTTCTGCCAAAGTAATTATGGATAGAACCACCGGGAAGAGCCGGGGCTTTGGTTTCGTAGAAATGGGCTCAGTTTCAGATGCCACACTCGCAATGAAAGAGCTGGACGGTAAGGATGTCGATGGCAGGAGAATTGCTGTTTCGGCTGCAAAAGAACGGGAAGAGCGGTCTAATAGAAAATGGTAATGAATGTTCGAAGGGGCCGTCCGGCCCCTTCTTTTTTAATAGTATAACTGTTGTGAGTATTCAGTGTGCTTCATTTTAAAACATGTACCATGCATTTCCAAAAACAAGATCTGTCGGGCACCCACTATACCTGGAACAACGAACAGCCTGCTTTTAGTGGCCAGCCCAGCCGCAGAAGATTTGATAAAAATAATGGCGATCAGGTGCTTTACCTGATCAACTTTTACGCATCATTGGCCGGGCGAGCAAGCCTCCAAGAAGGCAGGATCATTGAGCAGGCCATTACGCGGGATCTGCCGGATGCTGCGAAAAGTGAGGTTTCCGCTTTTAACTGGATCAGGCGCAGCGCTTTCCCCACTCTGTAGAACTCAGATACCCAAAATAACTGCAGCAATTTTTATCAGTCTTTTCTTTCATCCACATATGGCAATAGCTGCATGGCTATAACCGGGAAGTACCCCTGTTGGGTTGTATATTGCCATCCGGAACGCTCTGTTTTAAAAAAATCCCCCACTTCCCGATTGTTAATATATAACCGGTAATGTCTGGAATTCATCTTCCTGCTTCTTCTCAGCTCACCAAAGATTTTTCTTCCTTCAAATTCAAATTGAACAGGAATATGCATATTTCCTTTTATTAAACCCTTAACTTTTTTGAAAATGTATTCAGACGCTGACTTTAAACGTCTTTTTTACATCCTCAGGTGAACAGTATGTTAACAACCGGCCTTATGTAAAGGCCCTCTTTTGAATGAATTTGTAGCACCTGCTAAAGGACGTCGTCTTAACGGCTATAAAATGATGGTTGATCCTTTGCTTTGCATTATTACACATTTGATGTAGTATCTCATTTCAAACATCTTCAAAAACAAAATCATCCGGCGCTTCTATTATAAATTGAGCCACTTTTTCGATACGTATAAAATTTACAGCCATTATTTTATACACCGTACTCAGTTTATCTTTTGTATTAAATAAAGGCATTTTTTGCATAATGCAACCTTTATATAGGAAAAGGGTTATGGTTCACATTTGTTTTTATTTAATAACAGATCTTCACCTGTTCAATAAATTTGCTACAGCTGTATGCTTCTTACAAATTTTAGAATCCGCTCACGCATCTTTGAATAGTTAGCTAGTACCCCCTGTGATGATTTCTTCTTTGTTTTTTTCATTTCAAGCATGGACCAGGGCTTTTTCAACCCGATGGTTTCCTTTTCTACCTGTTTCAGATTTCCTTTTCCGTCTGTTGCCGGTTCAAAAAAGCGATTGCTTTTAGTTGCCTTTATGTTCATAAATTGAGACTGCCTTAAATTCAGATGCCCCGGGGTCAAAGTCTCTAAAGGTCTATAATTGATCGTTATTTGCTTTACATATTTATATGCCAGACTTACATATATCACAGGTTTTGTGCATTTATCAGCTATATCCGGTTCCTGCAAATGAGTCGTTAACAGTCATCTTCTTTTTATAAAATCACTGTCTTTACTTTCTTTTTACATGAACAAAAGTATTCTCCGCAGAATCATTATTAATATGCATAGAACAGGCCATCGTTTAAATTCACTTATTGACAGGCATATACTTGAAACACTATAGAAGATTTTTGCACAAAAACTTATTTATGGATTGAAAATTGTGGTTTTTTAAAGATTGTTGAACTCCCTTGCTCTAAAACCGTTTCCAACACAGCGCTACTATACTACTAATCCATTTTTTTATTTTGTGTCGTTTTTAAGCACAAAACAAGCGTAACACATATTAAGTACCGTAATTTAAATTAGTTGAATAAATTCTGGTAAATTGCCCAGGATTTAAATACACGATTTTCAATGAAACCGCTCTGCCAAAATTTATTAATTCAAAACGAACAATATTTATTTCTAATTATATTGCAATTCTATTTCAGCTACCGTTTCTTTTATCAATTTCATATCATTCCGAGCCAACCATAATTCTTTAACCTTCCTTGCAGCTTCCTCTGGAGTAATGCGGATATACCTGTAGAAGTCCTTTGTTCTTTTATGACCGCTGATCTTCATAATGAGTTCAACCGGCGTACCTGCTAGAAACTCGTTAGTACAGAAAGAACGGCGTGCAGTATGAGATGTGATCCACTCATATTTTGGCTTGGTCACCGTTATTGTTTGGTTGCCTTTTTTGTAGGAGAATTTTACTATTTGGGTAATTCCCGCAAGTTTCCCAATGGTCTTAATATGTCTATTAAATTCAGGATTTGTCAACTCCGGTATGCGATCGCGGAACTGACGGGTAAAGATCAGTTTTGCTTCGTGCCGTAAAGGAATAATCACCCAATGGTCGGATTTTTCCTGCTTTTTATAGAGCATATCCCTTTGGAGATCCTCTGGTCGAAGAGTTGAAAAGTCTGAAAACCGCAGCCCGGTTAAACAAGCCAGGACAAATAAATCCCTGTACTCTCTAAGATAGAGATGTTCTGACAGATCGGTTTGATAGATTTTGGCGATCTCCTCATAGGTGAGGTATATGGCGTCGCTTTCTTCCTCCGGTATTCTGAAATCGGACAGGTCGATGGGCTTAATAATTTTTCTTTTAATCCGGTCTTTAATGAAACCCCGGAGATGCTTGATCGTTTTCCCAATGGTATTTAATTTAAGACCGGTTAGCAACGTTTTTCTGCGCATATGTACATGCTCAAAAGTCAGGTAGTCCACAAAATCTTCATAGAAGCTAAAATCGAAGCTATCAAAGGAGATCTCCTGATCCCGGAATGCTTCAAATGCGAGTAAATGGGACTTTACATTGCCATAAACTGTGAGGGTGGCGTTACTTACCTTCCGTTTCTTGGATTTTATAAACTCATCAAATTGATAATAGACACTGAGCTTGTTTTTCTTTTCGGTTTCCTGTTGGTCAGCGGCTTCTTTTTCTTTTGCTTCAATATCATCAAAGTCAAAGGTCGGCGAAAAATGTTTCTTTGTAAACTCAGCGCGGGCCTCAATTGGAATTTTCTTTAATCCGGCATAGGTAACTATGTCTTCTACGATTTTTTTCAGTCTTTTTAGCTCATTATTGAGCTCGTTGTAATCACCATGCGTTGCAGGTAGCCGGTCACTAATGCAGCGGCTTCCGTTATCCCAATAGATGGGTGGAATTTTGACATCCGTTCCAAATAAAGGTTTCTGATTTTCATTGCAACAGTACTGAACAAAAATGGAGCAGGTTCCGTCAGCATGAACCTGGTTTTTACGACAAATTAGCTTAATTGGGAGTGCCATAGCCTGAACAATTTTAATCGACTCCGGTAGCCTAAATTTTAGTCTACTTTTAGTCTACTTTTTTAAATTGTTAAGCTGTTTTAAAGGTAGTAAGGATTTTTAGAGGCTTCTGTTATTATAAACTGAAAGTCAGCCCCTTAAAAGTAAAGTGGGGTAAAAAGCAAAAAGGATCATCATTGCTGATAATCCTTTTTTGCGGACCGGACGGGACTCGAACCCGCGACCTCCGCCGTGACAGGGCGGCATTCTAACCAACTGAACTACCGATCCTTGTGTTATTTCCGTTGGGAGTGCAAATATAGGAGTAGATTTTTTGCTGTCAAAATTTTTTATCAGTTTTTTATCAGTTTTTTATCAGTTTTTTATCCGGAACCCGAAATAATTTGCCTGTTGCAAATATACGATCCATACCTTCCTGCCGTTGTCGTTCTTACGGACCAACCAGTCTACATTAATTTTTTTGAACCGCCGCCACTACTTTCGAATACGTTCTTATTCCGTCCTTGTCCACCTGAGCAATGCGGATAAATAATTTTTCAATTTCCCCGGTGTCCGTTGTTTCCCGTTTTGTGCAGGAAATAACGCTCACTGCAACCGCAAGCATTACTACACCGGCCAGCGCATATCTCCGGCGGCGTTTACCGGCAAAACCCAGCAGACCGATTATAAACGGGAACAGGGCCAGGCCAACCATATTACGGGCTTTTTCAAATTGATAATCCAGGCGGGTGTTGCTGTTGCCACCGACAGCCTGTGAGGCAACCGTGCCGATGCTTCTAAAATTTTTACCGTCAACGGAGGCCTGTATTTCAAAATGGTCGTTTCGAGTTTCCGATTCCGTGCTCCAGTTCACATTTAATTTATCCTCGCTGACCAAAGCACTGACCGCACCAAACGAAACCGGCAGCGCTGCCGCGGTTGTTATATTGACCGGGTTATTTATGAAGGTCATTGTCTGGTAGTAATTATTCCCGTTGTCTTCAATAACCATTGCCCGGTAGGTCGTGAAAGCATCCAGGCCGTTAACCGTAACGGTATTTCCGGTTCCGCGGTATACACTGTACCATCCGCTGGAGCCGATCTGCGTCCCCGATCCGAATACAGAACCAGCCGGATAAACGGCACCGCTTACCGGTGCTGGTGTTCCGGAGGACGCCTTTGCCATAAATACGGTCCTCACCACTCCGCTGCCATTGGTCCAGTTCAGTGTCATGGAGGAACTGCCGACATTGTCTGAGGTAATATTGCTTGCCTGCATTTCCGGGGTACCTATAAGATATTTTAGCGCTCCTCCCCGGCTACTGCCGCTGCTACTGCCGGTAGCAAACCAAAGGTTGCGGCTGTTAAGCGCCACAATGCCCCAGGGATAAAAACCGTTACTCATTTCCAGGTCCTGTACTTTAACCGGCCCGCCGGCTGCATTGATATACCGGTTCAGCACATAGGTGCTGCCATTATATTCGGATACATATAAAGTGCCCTGCGGATCCAGTGCCAAAGCGGTGGAATATTTATTAGAAGAGATATTGATCCTGGTGGCATAACCCGAGGACGCTGTAAACCGGTAAACAGCTCCTCTGGATATTGTACCGTCATCAAAACTTTCCGTGGTAAATACATCTCCGTTGGGTGCTACGGCCAACCCGGTGGGATATTGGAAGCCGGGACCAGACAACAACCCATGATACAACTGGATACCGGCACTGCTGCCGGCGGGATATTTAACAATAGCGTAATCGGCAGTCCCCGCAGCATATTCGAGCGTATAGAGGTTATCGTTCTGATCCATAGCCAGCGCCGAATAATAATGACCGCTTACAAAGGTTGTTGCCATGCCATACGTGTTATTACTGCTGTTATACGGTAATTTAATGATCTTGTTTTCGATATTTGAAGCAGCAATATATACATCCCCGTTCCCGGCTATGGCTAACCCCCATGGATAATCGACACTATTATACTGCAATCCGCTATAGAGCACCTGGGGAATTCCCGTACCTTTTATATATTTTACCACTTCATACCGGTCAACTGCCAGGTTGTGACGTGTAACATAAACATTTCCGGACCTGTCCATTGCAAGAGCTGTGTAAAATGCCCCCTGTTCAATTGTTGTTACCACCTGGGCTGTAAGGCAGAGTGGCATCAGTAAAAAGACAAAAAGGGCCAGGCGAGCCAATTTAGAGTTCATAACGCATTTTTTAAGGTTTGATGAATAGAGGTAATCCGCTCCCCGTTGGCCGGGATCCGGTGTTTAGTATTTGGACATCAAATGTATTTAAGTTTCCCTTCTTTTGTATACTTTTTTATTACCTCATTTCATGCGCCTCCGGAAAACATGATTTTTGCCGGTCCCCACCTGCCGTTCAACTTACCGGCTCAAATCCGGACAAATACCAGCCGTATCTGCGCGCAAAACAGGTCCGGTATCATTGCCTTACTATAGATACCCTCCGCTTCAGTCAATGCGTACAGCCATGCCCATTCCATCATTGAAAAACCACATTGGCGCTGCCATTGATGAAATGGTTATCTTACAATGGTTCTTTCTGTATTATGAAAACACTCCGGTAGGTTGCGCAGCCACGTTTCAACAGCCCCATTACCGCTTATTCAAAGCGCGTCGGTTTACAACTCCCGGACGCGGATATTGCGGATCCGGATTTCTGAATCGTGCCCCAGAAATGCGATATGTCCTTTTTCATACAACAACCGGGGATTCTTAGCCAGTGCGGCTGCCGGCAATGCCCGGGTATCGGTGTCCAGGATGGTTGCCCCGTTCAGCACTACCTTTATTTTAGAACCCTGTACCGTCACTTCCTGAACATTCCAGGCTCCTGCCGGTTTCAATCCTTTCCGCATTGCGGGCACATATCCATAAAGCGATCCATGGTACTGATAGGGTTTAAGTGCTTTATAAACGGCGGCATCATTATCCAGGATCTGCAATTCGATTCCGTCATACCCTTTTGTACCTTCCACCAGTTTATGATGAAAGCCCAGGCCATTGTTTGCCGCCGGTGTCAACAGGAATTCAAAGCGGAGGATGCAATCACGGTATTCTTTCCGGCTGTATAAATTACCATACCCCTTTGTCTTTTTAACAATGGCGTTTTCACAAACCTCGTACTGGTTATTTCCATCGATCCAGTTGCTTAATGAGTGCCCGTCGAACAACGATACAAAGCCCTCCTTTTGCTCTTTGCGGGACAACACATTTTCAGCGGCGCCGGCTGAAGGAGCCGCTTTGGGTGTACACCCCCATATAGCAAGACCGATCAGAAAAAGCCATCCGTTACTTTTTGTACAAATGCTCATAACAATGTTTTGATCATGTAGATATAAATGCGAACAGGTTTAAGGGAATGGGTCATGCATGCATCCGTTGCTTCATGGCCTCGTACAGGATGATGCCGGTAGCAACCGATACATTCAAACTTTCAAAATGATGCTGCATAGGAATAGAGATCGTGGTATCGCATATTTTCAGCAGGGCCGGATAGATACCCTTTTCTTCACTTCCCATTACGATAGCGGATGGCACATTGAAATCGGCTGCAGCTACTGGGATGGTGGCATCCATCGCACTGGCAAATACGGTAATGCCATTCAGATGCAGCTCATCTACTGCCTTCATTAAACTGTTTACCCGGCATACCGGAATTTTTTCCAGGGCACCCGCAGAAGTAAGGATCGCATCATCATTCAGTGCGCCCACGCCCTTGTCGGGTATAATGATGGCCTGCACCCCGCAGCACCAGGCAGTACGTGCAATTCCGCCGATATTCCGTACATCCGTAATGCCATCCAGTATTAAAAATAACGGCACCTGGCCGCTCTCAATTACAAAAGAAATGACGTCCTGCAGGTTCTGGTAAATAATCTTTGATTTTTGAGCCACCACGCCTTCATGGCCTTCTACATTAAAATGCGCCAGGCGGGCGGGCGGCACATAGTTTACCGGTACCTGCCGGTCGGCAGCCAGCCGGCGGATCGCACCCGCTACCGGGTCCTTTAATTGCTGATCAAGATAAATACGATCCAATGCATCGCCCCGCTCCAGCGCCTGCAATACGGCTTCCCGGCCATACACCAGGCTGGATTTTTTGGGCCTTTGTTGTTTTTTTCTGAAATCTTTCACCACGCAAAGAAAAGAAAACCCTTTTTAAAAATTGATTTTTAACTCAGCCGTTTTTTGATCCCACTCCAGAATCCATTGCAGGAGCTTTACAGCCAGGATTACCAGCAGCACCAGAATGGCTCCGGCTACCAGCAAAACCGTAAGAATAACCGGTCCGGCACTACCCTTATGCTTTCCCTCCGTATAGTGCTCGGTAAGCAATCTGAGATTCCGGGTATTGGCTTTATAAACAAAATCGAAGACCCAGCCCAGTACAGGAATAGCGCCTACAAAAGCATCAAGGGTTGCATTTACCACCATTTTTGCTACCAGCCTGCCCGACGCTCCATGCTGCGCCATGGTGATGATTAACCCGATCGACAACAGGTAGCCGCTTACATCGCCTAATACCGGTATCAAATTCAACAAAGGATCCAGTCCGAATTTAAAGCCCCCAACCGAAAACTGTTCGTCCATCAGCTTACTGATCGTTCGCACCGTTTTTAAACGAGGGTCGGTGGCTGCAGATGATGCAGAAGGTGCCGGTGACCGGTTTTGATGTGTTGCCATGCTTTATAAGTATATCGGTTAATATGGAGTTCCTATACCAGAACGCCCTTTTGCTGCAGCAACGCCGCCTTTTGAAAAGCAGCAACAGAGATTGCATCTGTAATCAATCCGGTTTCCACCATTTCAAGGGCTTCATTCAGTGGTAGCTTCCGGATGGTGAGCTGTTCCGTTTCTTCCGGCTCCGGCGTTTTTTGAACCAGGCCCGTAGCCAGGTACACGATCGCCAGCTCATCTGATACAGAATTGGATAAATGCATCCGCAGCAATTCCTTCCAGTGCCGGGCCTCCAAACCCGCCTCTTCCAGCAATTCCCTCCGCGCGCTTTCCAGCGGATCACTGCCTTCAGGACATCCGCCTTCGGGAATCTCCCAGGTATAGGCGTCAATAGCGAAACGGTATTGCCCGATCAGCCAGGTATACTGTGCTTCATCCAATACCAGAACCCCGATAGCAATATTTTTAAAATGTACTTTACCATAGATCCCCTTTCCTCCTCCAGGATTGATCACATCAAACTCCGTTACCCGGATCCAGGGATTATCATATACTTCCTGCTTTCCCAATACCTTCCATGGATTTGCCATAGCCATCTCTTTGCATTTTTTGAAGACTAAAATTAATGATTATTATCTCAGTGAGCAGTCTGAATCCATTCAAAAATAAAAATCCGGTCATTCCCGTTGATGCTATCCTTTGACAAATCTGTACACCACCACCTCCTTTATAACAATAATTCAGTTAGTTTTGCGTATTAATAGTGAACTACTTAACACTTTAAAAAATAATGATTATGAAAAAAGTTTTCTTCTCCGCAGGTGTTGCCGCCCTGCTTGTATTGGGATCCTGCGGAAACAGTGCTTCCGAAAAAAGCGGATCCGACTCCACTGCAACTACCCAGGCAGACACAAGTGCACCTGCAGCCCCTCAAGCCACAGCCCCCGAAGGAACGCCTGTAGCCGCAGCTAATTTGCAGCTGACCAGCGACAGCACCCGGAACATTGGTACTGCAAAATTTTACAAGCTCGCCGACGGAAAGATCCGGCTGGACCTGGAGATCAATATGAAGGAACGGGCCGACAGCAATGTAGCCGTGCATTTTCATGAACACGGAGATTGTGGTATGAAGGGCGAAAACTCGCATGGCCACTGGAATCCGACCAAATCGAATCATGGAGAATGGGGCTCTGCAGCCTTCCACGCTGGTGATATCGGCAATATCAAACTGGACGCAACCGGCCATGCAACAAAAAGTGTAACCACTGATCTGTGGAGCATTGAGCCGGGTGATAAGGAAATTATCGGACGTGCAATCATTGTTCATGGCGGTACCGACGATTATAAAACTCAGCCCACCGGCAACAGCGGCCCCCGTGTAGGATGCGGAGTCATTACAAAGCTTTAACGAACAGTTTTTCTGTTTTAAAGAGGCGGTCTCCGGTTTGGAGCCGCCTCTTTTGGTTGGGAATAATGTCGTATAAAAACTATTATACGGATGTTTGAAGCTTCGGTCATTTTTGACCACATTTTTTGGAAGTACTATCCCTGTCGGTCCTGTATGCTCCATGCTGCGGTAGGAACATGAACAACAAGATGCAGGTACAATGCGTATGCAACAGATCTGAATCAGCGCCATCTTTATGCATTCATGAATGCGCTACCTATTGCCCTTTATCGGTTAAAAGAAATGGGATTCACAGGAATTGATTAACTTGTAGGACATGAAAAAGATCCTTCTGTTCGGAGCCGGTAAATCGGCCACAGTGCTGATCCGCTACCTGCTGGATCACGCGGCAGCGGAACACTGGCAATTGACCATTGCCGAAGCCAACCTGCAGCTGGCACAAAGCAAACTCAATAACCATACCAGCGGTAAGGCCGTTGCATTGCATACAGAAGATGGGGTGCGGAGAAGAGCGCTGATCACTGAAGCCGATATCGTTATTTCAATGCTGCCTCCGGCACTGCACATTCTGGTAGCCCTGGATTGCCTGGATATCGGAAGAAACCTGCTCACCGCATCTTATATTGATGAAGCGTTGCTTTCGTTAAAAGCATCCATTGAAACCCGCGGTCTTTTATTTCTTTGCGAAACCGGGTTAGATCCCGGCATTGATCATATGAGCGCTATGCAACTCCTGAACCGCATCCGGAATAAGGGAGGCCATATAACGGGATTCAAATCTCATTGCGGAGGACTGATCGCTCCTGAAAATGATAATAATCCCTGGCATTATAAAATCAGCTGGAATCCGCGCAACATTGCATTGGCCGGATATGCCGGCGCCGTTTACAAAGAGAACGGGGTCCTCAAAGAGCTCCCTTATAATTTGATTTTTGAAAACTGTCCAACACTCGAAGTCCCTTCTTTGGGAACCTGGGCCTGCTATCCCAACCGGAACTCCTTAGCCTATATACCGGTGTACGGGTTGGAGACTGCAGCTACCGTTATCCGGACAACCCTCCGGCATCCTGATTTTTGTACGGCCTGGAGTTTCATTGTAAAAGCAGGGCTGTCTGCCCTTACCGATACAGAACTCATCAACAGTTACCGCCATAAATCCGTTGCGGAATGGTTTACCGCATGTTTAAATTTCTATACCCGCTCCAACACCTTTGATGACTTCCTGAGCCGCTATGTTCCGGCAACGAAACAGCAGCTCGTTGCTACGATGTTCCGTTATCTGGGGTTACTGGACCTGGTTCCCATCCCTCCGCAGGCAACTGTTTCTGCAGATATTCTTCAATACCTGCTGGAAACAAGACTTCCGCTGGCGGCCGGCGACCGTGATATGATCATCATGGTTCATGAGATAACCTACCAGGTACAGGAACAACAGCGGCAGATAACTAGTTCGCTGGTGGTAAAAGGAGATGATGCAATGCGTACCGCAATGGCCAAAACAGTGGGACTTCCGCTGGGTATTGCCACAAAGCTGATCTTAAACGGAACGGTCCGGACAACCGGCTTACAAATCCCCACTTCAAAAGAACTTTACGAGCCCATCCTCGCAGAGCTGCAACAAAACGGGATCCGGTTTACGGAAGAAGATGAAATAGTATAAGCGCCTTATCCCCAACAAAAAGGCCTCCCAGGGGAGACCTTTATATAAACGATATCAATTACTTTGTCAGGAAACGGCCACAGCAGCCATCAGCTGATCAATATACGCCTCATGAGTTTGGCTGATCGGCACTACCGGCAACCGCATGATATTATTACAGCGTTCCATCTTACTCAGCACATATTTTACACCGGAAGGACTTCCCTCTTTAAACATCGCATCCACCAAATCCAGGTATTTCAAATGCAACGGCAGTGCCTCTGCAAATTTACCCGCCAGACAAAGCCGCACCATATCAGAATAGTCTTTTGGATAGGCATTGGCGATCACTGAAATCAGTCCTTTTGCGCCGCAGGCAATCATCGGAAGCGTAATAGCATCATCACCGCTGATCAGCATAAAATCAGCAGGCTTGCCCTTCATGATCTGGTTTACCTGTTCAAAGCTGCCGGAGGCTTCTTTTGTTGCAAAGATGTTTTTGCAATCATGAGCAATACGTAAGGTAGTTTCTACCGAAACACTCATACCGGTACGGCCTGGAACATTGTACATAATAATCGGCAAGGGAGCTGCATCATTTAATGCTTTATAGTGCTGATAAATACCTTCCTGCCGGGGTTTATTATAATAGGGAGATACCGAAAGAATGGCATCATAACCATCCAGCTTCATATTTCCAAATGCCTCCAATACCTCCCGGGTATCATTACCTCCTACACCGGCTACAAGTGGCACCCGCCCGGAATTGACCTGCTTTACAAAATCAAATACTTCCTGTTCTTCTTCCCGGGTTTGTGTAGCGCTTTCCCCGGTTGTACCCATGGCAACCAGATACTCTACCTTATTTTCAATCCAGTAATGGATTAGTTTTTCAAAACTTGCCCAATCGATAGAGCGGTCTTCATTAAACGGCGTAACAATTGCAATGCCCGTTCCTGTAAATTTTTGTTGTAATGACATTTATGTAAGAGATATGAGTTGAGATTTAGACTTGAGATTCGAGATTCGAGATTTAGAATTTGGAATTTCAGCGGGCATGGCAGCAAACCATACACCTGAAATCTATTTATATTCTTCCCAAAAGCCCATCTTTGAAAACTTTTCGATCCGTTCGTTGATGCGCTGTTGAGGATCCATCGGCTTTAATTCCTTTAGCGAAGCAATCAGCTGTTTTTTGAGATGCTGCGCTGCAATGGAATAGTCCCAATGTGCGCCACCATCCGGCTCCGGTATGATGCCGTCGATAAGGCCAAACTCCTGCATTTTAGCAGAAGTCAGCTTCAGCTGCTCTGCAGCTTTCATTTTAAAATCCCAGCTACGCCATAATATAGTAGAACAGTTCTCCGGGGAAATAACAGTATACCAGGTATTCTCCATCATAAACACACGATCACCTACACCAATACCCAGCGCACCACCGCTGGCCCCTTCCCCAATAATCACGCAGATCACCGGCACTTTCAGGCGCATCATTTCATAAATATTACGGGCGATCGCCTCCCCCTGCCCCCGTTCTTCCGCTTCCAGACCCGGAAAAGCACCAGGCGTATCGATCAGGGTGATGACCGGTTTGTTAAATTTTTCAGCAAGCTTCATCAGCCGCAATGCCTTGCGATATCCCTCAGGGTTGGCCATTCCGAAATTACGCAGCTGCCGCTTTTTGGTATTCGAGCCTTTTTGTTGCCCGATGATCATAACCGTCTGATCATCAAGCGTAGCAAATCCCCCCACCATCGCCTTATCGTCTTTGATATTGCGATCTCCATACAATTCCACATAATTATCGGTCATCAGCTCGATATATTTATGTGTATAGGGCCGGTCTGGATGGCGACTCAGCTGAACACGTTGCCAGTCAGTCAGATTCCGCGTAATGCTTTTCCGCGTTTCAGCCACTTTTTGCTCCAGCTGAGCCACCTGATCAGAAAGATCGATCTTTGTCTTCTCGGTGCGCTCTTTTGTTAATTCAATTTCTTCCAAAAGGTCCTTAATCGGCTTTTCAAAATCCAAAAATTGTCTAACCTGATCTTGTGGCATAATTTTTTCTTCTTGATACGCGTCGAAATTAAGAATTTCTGAAGGATAACCTGAAATTTTAGCTAAAAACATTCAATGCTATTTTTCCAGCCCTCTCAGACATTTCGTTAAAATGTATGTATAACAAGATAAAAACAAAACATTTCTAAAAAAAGCGGTACTTAAAAGTTGCAACATTATCTTTGCAGCATTCAATGCTCGAAACCCTCGATATTTATGAAAATACTCGAAAACGCCCCCTTTAAATCCAGGGAAGGAGTATGTGGATTACTCATCTTCCTCAGCGTATTTGTGGCATCGTCCTGCAGTACGAACAGGAATCTTGTGTATTTCAATAACCTGCCCCCGGGGGGAGATACTGCTCAGATTGTCAATAAAATGAGCGCAAAGATTGAAAAGGGTGATGTCCTTGGCATTTCCATTATGACGCTTAGCCCGGAATACAACCAACTTTTCAGTACCGGAGCTGTGCCTCAGGTACCGGTGGCCACTGCAACGGTTCCAACAGCGGCACCCGCCGCAGGAACCAGTACTAGCAGCACCGAACCGATGCGGAACGGGTACTTGGTAGATGAAAACGGCCAGGTAAACCTTCCGGTTCTGGGCAAGGTAGATGTATTGGGACTAACCCGCCAGGAAGCGCAGGATAAGATCACTGTAGAAGTGGCCAAAACCGCTAAAACACCGATTGTAAATATCCGCTTTCTGAATTATAAAGTCACTGTAATCGGGGAAGTGACCCGCCCGGGCTCATTTAACGTTCCCGATGAACGGGTAAATGTATTGGAAGCACTGGGCATGGCTGGCGACCTTACCCCCTACGCTATTCGCGAAAACATACTGGTCATCCGCGAAAAAAATGGTACCCGAACCATGCAGCGGATCAATCTCGCCGATAAGAATGTCTTCAATTCGCCCTACTTCTATTTGCAACAGAATGATGTCGTATATGTACAGCCCGAAAATAATTTAAAGGCCAAACAGGCCGATGGCAGCAATTATCGTTGGATTCCTATTGCTACTGCGGGAATTTCGGCAATAGCAGTGATTCTGGCCACATTGCTGCGTTAGCAATGCCTGTACACATAGATGCCGTATATCTAAAATTTTGATGATTAACCATTTACTCCCTCTCGATGAACGAAGAATCCATTATATCCGTTGAACAACCCAAGGAAATTAATTTAAAAGCCGAGATTACCAGATATACCCGCAATTGGTATTGGTTTGCATTAGGTGTTATCATTTGTTTACTTGCCGCATTTTTATACTTGCGTTATACTACGCCGGTGTACCAGGCCAGCGCTGAGTTACTGGTGAAAGATGACAAAAAGGGCGGAACAGCGGCCGATGCGATGCAAACCTTTCAGGATTTAGATATTTTTAATAGTACGAAAAACGTTGATAATGAAATCCGGGTTTTGAAAAGCAAGAGCCTGCTGCAGCGTGCTTTTCGGCAATTACCCGCGCTCCAGCCAACTCAACTGGTGGAAGGCAATATTCGCACATCAGAGACCTATGGAGAAAAAGCCCCCCTAATTATTAAAATTGACACTCTGTCTGACGATTCTTTGCTGAAAGCCGGATCCGGTCAGCTACGGTTCAGTTTAGAGAAAGACAAAAAGGAATTTACGTTAAAGAATGGCAGCTGGAAGCAATCATATCATTTCGGCGACAAAATAACTACTTCATTTGGGCGTTTTACAATATTCCCCAATCCTGTTTATGGCAACCTGTACAACGCAAATATTATATTAAAGTTTAATCACCCCGTTCGTTACGCAGACTCCTATGCAAAAAGGATGAATATTGATGTCAGTGGCAAGCAAACCAGTACGATTTTAATCTCAGTAACAGATGCTGTACCTGCGCGGGCCGAAGATATAATCAATAAGCTGATAGAAGTTTATAATCAGGATGCAGTCAACGACAAAAATATCACTTCGCAGAACACAATCCGGTTTATTGACGAGCGCCTGCGGACCCTGGTTGGTGAATTATCAGGGGTGGAGAAAAGGGTGTCTGATTTTAAAGAAAAAAATGCAATCACTGATGTAAGCTCTGATATAACCCAGTATTTTAACCAAACACAAGGGCTTTACCAGAAATTAGAAGAGTCAAAGCTTCAATCCAATATGCTAAACTCTATTCAATCTTACATTGGGAAACCTGGCAATGAACACAGTCTCGTCCCCTCTTCCTTGGGCATACAGGATCCTACGCTTAACGGACTCATTCAAACTTTTAATGAATTACAACTGAAGCGTCAACAAACCCTGTCCACCGTAGAGCCAGAGAGTGTGATTATAAAAAACCTGGAAAAAAATATCAACGACGTAAGAAAAAGTATTTCTGAAAATATTCGCACCTTACAAAAGGGTGTTTCCATTGCCCAAAACCAGGTAAGTCAGGATTATGGCCAGTTTCAGTCAAAGATAAAAACTGTTCCTGCCGTAGAACGCCAGCTATTGGAAATTCAGCGGGAACAAGGTATTAAACAGAGCATCTACCAGTACTTGCTGCAAAAAAGAGAAGAGTCGCTGATTACACTGGCGGCTACTGTTTCTAATTCCCGTATAATAGACAACACCGCCGCGGGAAAGATTCCCGTGTCGCCCAAAAAGAATCTGGTATACCTGGGAGCGTTTCTGATAGGCCTGCTCATTCCTTTCGCTACAATGTACATATCAGATCTTCTGAATGACAAAGTACGTCTCCAAAAAGATATTCTCTCCCGCACCAATATCCCGATCCTGGGCGAAATCATGCATGCCCAATCCGATGAAGAACTGGTAGTAAAAGAAAACACCAGAAGCCCGATCTCCGAGATGTTCCGTCTGATCCGCAGTAATCTCAAATTCGCGTGTTCCGGACGGGAAGATAAGGTTATCATTACTACTTCATCCATGTCTGGCGAAGGCAAAACATTTTTCTGCACCAACCTTGGCGCCAGCCTGGTGCTTAGTGGTAAAAAGGTAGTGTTGCTGGAGTTCGACTTACGTAAACCCAAATTGTTAAAAGGCCTGGGGCTAACAACTGCAAAAGGAATTTCCAATTTTGTTATTGATACCCAGCTTCAGATAAAAGACCTCATCATTCCTGTCCCAGGTTTTAAAGGGCTAGATGTTATTGGCTCTGGCCCCATACCGCCTAATCCCTCTGAATTATTACTCAGCGAACGAATTGCGGAATTAATTCATGGATTAAAAGAAAAGTACGATCATATTATTATTGACTGCCCACCGGTAGGGCAAGTATCGGATGCCTTCTCCCTGGGGGCTTATGCGAATATCAGCTCTTATGTGGTGCGTTATAATTATACCTTTAAAGAGCAGTTGAATATCGTTCAAGATATTTATACGAATAAAAAGCTGAACAACCTGATGATCGTCCTCAATGATGCAAAACCCAAAAACTCCTATGGATACGGATATGGGTATGGGTATGGATACGGGTATGGAAATGAAGACCGCAAGTCTGCTGGCAGCATCAGGAACCGGATCCGAAAAGCGTTCCGGCGATAAATTTACAAACCTCGTAAAGACATGACCACCGGAAAGTTGCAATAAGTAATAGCCCGGGCGAATACCATTTCCGCTCATCATAAAGCGACATCCGTTTTATGATGAGCGTACAACAAGTATTAAAAAAATAATATGAAAATAACAAGCCCCATCCCCTACGGAAAACAGTATATCAGCGAAGATGATCTAAACGCAGTTCAAGAGGTTTTACGTTCCACCCATCTGACACAAGGGCCTAAAATACAGGAATTTGAAGAAAAATTCGCTGCATATATAGGGGCCGCCTATGCTGTTGCAACATCTAATGGCACCGCCTCGCTCCATTTATGCACAATGGCCCTGAATGTAAAAAACGGGCAAAAAGTAATTACAACACCTATTACTTTCGCTGCATCAGCCAATTGTGTGCGTTATTGCGGCGGCGAGGTTGTTTTTGCAGATATCGATCCTCAAACATATCTGCTTGATATATCTTCCGTAGAGAAACTATTGGAAGCAGCTTCCCCCGGAACATATGCAGGGATTATTCCAGTAGATTTTGCCGGCAGAGCAGTAAACCTGGAAGCTTTTAAACAATTGGCGACCAAATACAATCTTTGGATCATTGAGGACGCCTGCCATGCTCCAGGAGGATATTTTATAGATAGTAAGGGCAATAAACAACTATGCGGCAATGGTAAATTCGCAGACCTCTCCATATTTTCATTTCATCCAGTGAAGCATATAGCCTGCGGTGAAGGCGGTATGGTAACCACCAACAATTTAGAACTTTTCAAACAACTTAACAGGTTACGATCACATGGTATAACAAAAGGTGATGACCAGTACATTAACTCTAAAGATTTCGCAGCCGGCATTGCCAATGCAGCGGATTTTCCGGGATGGTATATGGAAATGCAGCAACTGGGTTACAATTATCGCCTCACCGACATACAGGCGGCACTGGGTATCAGCCAATTAACGAGAGCCGACCAGGGGCTGGAAAGAAGAAGAGCTATTGCCGCTAATTATTTCAACGCATTCAACGAAAAGCCATTCGTGTTGAATCAGTCTGGAGTCGTGGAGGGACACGCCTATCATTTATATATCCTTGAAGTAGAGAACAGGTTGGGGCTATATAACTACCTGCGTCAGCATAATATCTATGCCCAGATTCATTACATCCCCTGTCATCTTATGCCCTATTACCGGCAGCAGGGCTGGAACGAAGGCGACCTGCCGAACGCAGAAGCTTATTACAGGCATTGTATAAGCCTGCCAATGTACCCAACATTGACAGACCTGGAACAGGAATTCGTAATTGACACTATAAATAAGTTCTACCATGCGTAAGCTTTGCATCATACCTGCCCGTGGCGGCAGTAAACGCATTCCAAGGAAGAACATAAAACCATTTTTCGAAAAGCCGATAATCGCGTACGCTATAGAATTGGCTGTTGAATCAGCGCTTTTCGATGAGGTAATGGTTTCTACTGACGACATTGAGATTGCTGAAATCTCAAAAAAATATGGGGCTGCTATTCCGTTTCTTAGAAGCTCGCAGAACGCAAATGATTTTGCAACAACCTTAAGTGTTATTCAAGAAGTAGTAGATCAATATCAGAAATCCGGTATAACATTTCATTATGTGTGCTGCATTTATCCCTGCACGCCACTTATTAAAAAAAGCAGGTTGAAAGAAGGATTTCAACTAATGACTACCGGAAAATTTGACACGGTTTTTCCAACAATAGCCTTTGGTCATCCAATTCAAAGGGCATTAAAAGTTGAAGACAACCATGTGACATATTTTCAGGAATCCTTCGCAAATAGCCGGACACAGGACCTGGAACCGTCTTACTACGACGCCGGGCAGTTTTACTGGCTTAACATACAAATGCTGAAGTCAATGAGTACGATGATCACCGGAAACAGCGGTGCGATAAAGGTATCAGAGCTTGAAGCTCAGGATATAGATAACGAAACAGACTGGAAATTAGCCGAACTAAAGTACAAATTATTGCATGACCTTTCCTGAAAAATATATTTGCTTAAGCAAAAACAGGTTCTCCGCAGGAGCATATGCCATCGTACCGATCCGCTATGAGGACAGGGAATTAATCATGCGTTGGCGGAACGAACAAATCTATCATCTGAGACAAAAACGCCCCCTAACAGGAGAAGATCAGGAGCACTATTTTCAGAATATCGTCGCAAACCTTTTCAACCAGGATCAACCCGAACAAATATTGTTTTCATATCTTAAAGACGGGCAATGCATCGGTTACGGAGGACTTGTGCACATTAACTGGCACGATCAGAATGCAGAAATATCTTTTATTATGCAAACGGAACTTGAAGCAACCGAATTTCATAAACACTGGGCGGTTTATCTTGGACTGTTGGAACGGGTTGCTTTCCAGGAATTAAACCTGCACAAAATTTACACCTATGCCTTTGATCTCCGCCCACACCTGTATGCAGCAATAGAGGCAACGGGATTTATAAAAGAAGCTGAATTGAAAGAGCATTGTTTGTATCATAACAGATACCTTAGCGTGATTATACATTCTAAATTGAACACAGGGCTTACAATCACCAGGATCACTCCTGAAGACAAACAAATCACTTTTGACTGGGCAAATGATACAGTGGCTCGTGCAAATTCCTTCAATTCCGAGCCTATAGCTTTTGAAACACACTCCACCTGGTTCGACAAAAAGTTAAGTGATAAAAATTGCATTTATTATATCTGCAAAATAGATAATAAACCTGCGGGACTTGTAAGGTTTGATAAAAACGGCACTGATATTATTATCGGCATTACGATCGATCAACATTTCAGAGGTCGTAACCTGGCCTCTAAGATTTTAACAAGCAGCTGCAAGATGTACCTGAGTGAAACCGGAAACAATGTGATATACGCTTATATAAAAAAAGAAAATATCGCATCTGTTAAATCATTTGAACGTGCGGGTTTCACCTTTCAAAAAGAAGTAATCCTGAATGGTTCATATGCTTTAGAATATCTTTATGAAAAAGAATAATACATTTATTATAGCTGAGTTATCGGCTAATCACGGCGGTCTGCTGGAAACAGCACTCGAAACAGTTCGGGCTGCAAAACGTACAGGGGCAGACGCTATAAAGCTGCAGACCTATACTGCAGACTCCATTACATTGGATGTCAGTACTGATGATTTTATTATCAAGGGGGGAACACTCTGGGACAAAAAAAGGCTTTATGACCTTTACGCGGAGGCGTATTTACCGTGGGAGTGGCATGAGCCCATTTTTAAGCTGGCCAAAGAAATAGGATTAATCTGCTTCTCCTCCCCCTTTGACAAAAAGGCTGTGGATTTTCTTGAAAATTTAAACTGCCCGATTTATAAGATTGCATCGTTTGAAATTACTGATATTCCTTTGATCGAATATGCTGCGTCTAAGGGTAAACCAATGATCATTTCAACCGGGATAGCAGAGTTTGAAGACATTAAGCTAGCGGTTGACACCTGTAAAATGGCCGGCAATAATGACATTACATTATTAAAGTGCACATCTTCCTATCCGGCTCCTGTGGAAGAAGCCAATCTGGTAATGATGAAGCGCTTTGCCCGGGATTTTGGCGTTAAAATAGGTCTGTCGGATCACACATTGGGAATTACTGTTCCGGTTGTATCCGTTGCGCTGGGAGCTTCCGTTATCGAAAAACATTTTATTCTCGACAGAGCAATAGGCGGACCCGACGCAGCCTTTTCACTTGATGAAACAGAATTTACAGAAATGGTAACGGCAGTTCGGGAGGCGGAAAGCGCCATAGGTGTAGAGACCTATGAGCTGACCCAAAAACAAAAATCAGGAAAAGCTTTTGCAAGGTCGCTGTACATTGCTGAAGACATTCAAAAGGGAGAACAATTTACGGAAAAAAATTTACGCTCCGTAAGACCGGGGTACGGTTTACACCCTAAGTACTATAACGAAATATTGGGAAAAAGAGTAGCCCGGGATGTAAAAACCGGCGACCGAGTAACTTTAAAAGATATCATTCCAAATGAATAAGGTATTATATATTGACCCCGTAGACAAAGGATACAGGAATTTTCTATTCTTCGACAATGAATTAAAAAGCAGGAATATAGAAACGCTGCTGGTGCACACATCATCATTCTTTTACCCTGTTGATTCCAAAGAAAAAAGAATTGGCAATTTATTGATGAGAGACATCTCCTATTACAATACAAAACTTATTGGTAAAGTAATAAGACAGGAAAACCCAGATGTAATAGTAGTTCTGAATTTATCATTCATATTCGATCGTGCGGTGGTAAATTTTGCAAAAAGGCATAACATAAAGATCATATATCTTTCGCATGGAGCACTAGTCGATGCCAGCAACTACACTCAATACAAGGATCAACTCGACAAATCAATAAAAAGCAATCGAAAAAGGATATTTTCAAAAAAAAATTTTATATACCTACTCAACTACCTGCATTCTCAAAAAGGAAGTAAAACAATATCTTTCCTTAAATTAATGAATGGAATCATAAAGGAGCCATCCAGATATTTAACATTTGCAAAGTACGATAAGGAATTAGATGTCGACAGACTGCTGGTCTATTCAAAAAACGACAAAAAGCATTTACGCGACAATATGGGTTTTCCTGATGAAAAAATAAAAATTATCGGAACACCGGAAATTGCTCAGTTCTTTCATGAGAAACCAATTGACAAGAAAGATTTTCTTCTATCAATAAATCAAAACCCCGAAATTAATTATGCGGCCTACTTAGACGACGGGCTGGCTGGCGGAATTTGGAGAACAGAGGACTGGTACGATCATCTGGACGCGATAAATGAAATACTCCTTAAAAACAAGCTTCACTTAATTGTAAAGCTACACCCAAGGATCGATATAAAACAACATCAAGGTTATACAAATAAGAGGAATAATATTATTTTTCTTCAGGATGTAAATTTCAAAAACTACATACTCAATTCTGAATTCGTTATCAATCACTATTCCAGCACCGCCATATATGCTCTTCTGTTTCATAAGAAGACATTAGTTCCCAACTGGGGACTTTCGGAAAAGCTATACAAGAAGTATCCGCCTGAAGTCGTATACTACTGCAATTCGCCTGCGGAATTTGAAGAGCAAATTGGTGATAAAATAGATCAACGGCACATCGATAATATAGACAATTACCTTGAGGAAATGGAAATCACCAAAGAACTCAATTCTATAGACCTGATAGTTAACGAAATATTATCATGAGCAACAAATTCAGCTATATTCTCAATAAAAATTCATTAATAGGAATATCTTATACCCTATTTGAAGGTCTGTCGAAAGGTGGCAATCAAATATTGCTGTTATTGATTGTCTCCCTTTTAAGTACAGATCTGTATTTAAAAATAATGCTGCTTACTTCGTTTCAGGCGCTCAGCACAATGTTGTACATTTCATATTACTCGGACGTCGTTTACTCTTTGAAGTACAACAAAAGCAGAAAAGGGCTGATGGTTTCATTCGATGTTTCAATAATTCAATATATTATTCTATTACTTTTCTATTATCTTTTTAAATCAGATATAGACAACTATTTTTCACTGGATTTGTGGTTGCTAATGCCCATTATCCTGGCAAATGGCTTTACTTCTAACATAATAAGGTTCTTTTCTATAATATACCAAATGGAATTAGAGCATAAAAAAGCAATTACCTACAAGTCCATTCCCTTTTTTACCAGCTTTATATTCTCATTGATTTTTTTTCTTCTTTTGAAGGATAAAATACTTGGATTCTTTTTGGGTAGATTTATAGGCCTTTTTATATTTTTTCTATATGCTATTTTTGACAATAAATTCTATAAACTCCTTCTAAAATCAAATAAGTACTATTTTGGCATGATTATCAAAAGAGCGAAATACTCTTTCTTTATTGCAGTGCTAGGCTGGAGTACAGGATTAGGCTTTCTCAATTTTGTAAAATTTTACTCTAATGATACCAAGCAATTAGTAACGATCGGAATCATACTGAATATCTTTACAATTCTGCAACTTTTCTCAAATGGAATTAACCAGGTTTATACCCCCAGTTTAAAGTCAGCATTAAGCAGAAACATTGAGTCAGGAAGGAAATATTCCCAAAAGGCTCATATTTTATATTCCGCGTTATCTCTTGTATTCCTGGCAATTTCAGCAATATTGCTATTTTTAAAACCGTATTTGATTTTACATTTCCCACAGTTCGACCAGTTAATAAGACCTCACCTATACGTAATCGTATTTCTTTTTTTTACGTACCAATTTTATGCAATTGCCTATCCGTATCTTATGATATTGGACAAATACCAATATTACTTTCTGTTAGTAGTGCTGCTCGACCTGGTTGCATGGGGACTGGTATTCATTTTGCTTCTCGGCTTCAACTATAAAGACTTTATATTCTATTATTGTCTCATTAAAGTGTTTGAATGGGCGGGAATTTACATATTTGTCTCCCGATCGTTAAAGAAACAATCAGGGGTGCTTGTATGCAAATCCCGGATAAGTATTTAAAAAATCAGGTCTATTGAAATAGTTTATATGCGGTTATTTTTGATTATACTAATATCCTTTTTATGCTGTATTATCTCATACAATGAAAATGCATTCAACTTTTCAGAGAAAGTGTATTTAACAAGTGTTTTCATACAAATATTTTCAACCGTCAGAATTTTTAGCAGAACCAAACAACCCTATTCACTTAATAAAGCTTTCTATTTATTCTGTCTTTTCTTTTTCGGCGTAGCACCCATTCTTCAGTTTTATTCCGGAGCAAGCTTTTTCGGAGCACGTCTCCTTAATGAAAAAGATTATTTTTCAACAAACCTGTTAATTATTGCTATAATGATTGCCTATGAAATCTTCTACATGTCTTTTTTAAGGAAAAGTTTAAGTCAAAAAGCCATAAAATCGGTTGACAGATATGAAATTGGAGAGCTTACATCTTCACAATCGTTTATACTGGTTATTATCAGTCTGATATCATTCAGTCTGGTGCTTTATGCAAATAACGGCAGTCTATTGAGTATGCTCATAAGAGGAGGCGATTATAAGGAAGAAAATGCATCCAGTTCTTCGGTACTGAGCTTGATCATATATCAATTTTGTCGTCCATTATCTATTATTTGTCTATTCTATTATATCACTTCAAAAAGCAAAAATTATTTAACAATTATTCTGTTGAGTATTTTAGCATTGGCGACCTGCTCTCCTCTAGGCATGCCCAGGTTTGCAGCTGCCGCATTATATATCCCCCTTCTGCTGCTAACAATACGTGCCTTTTCTGTCAGAAGTAATATATTTTCCCTAACCTTTATCATGGGGTTACTTGTGATCTTTCCCTTCCTAAACAGTTTCAGGTTTTATTCAAAATATTCTTCAGCGAAACTGGGCCTTGACACCGAAATGTTTACCACGGGAAATTTTGACAGCTATCAAAACTTTGCTTTAATCGTGTCTCAGAATCTAATCACCTGGGGACGACAGTTATTGGGAGTTTTTCTATTTTGGGTTCCGCGCAGTTTATGGCCAGACAAACCAGTAGGTTCAGGTGTTTTATTAGCTGAAAAGAATCATTTCGAATTTGATAATGTATCTGCCAATTACTTCGCAGAAGGTTATATTAATTTTGGAATACCGGGAATAATAATATTTACAATTATTCTTGCCTATTTCACATCACGCATTGACAAACTATACTGGTCGAATATTTCCAACCGCAAACATAACTTTTCCCGGGTGAGTTACTTTGTTTTAATTGGCATGCTATTCTTTATACTTAGAGGTGACTTATTAAGTTCTTTTGCCTATACAATAAGCTTTATACTCGCTATCTTTGCAGTCTTTAAGGCCGCTTCATTTAGACGAAAACGATACAAATTCCGCGGCCCGATTATCCGACAAACGTAAATAAGCCCGGCACCCATCCTCACCTTTATAAAATATATCAGTCATGAAAAAATCGTTACGCTTTATACTCATCCTCCTCTTCGCATTACATTCCGGCACCTTCTTTGCTGCGCCTGTAATCCACAAACCCACAGTCAGAATTAACTTACTGGATTTCGGAGCAAAAGGAGATGGCCAATTTGACAATTACCTTCCCCTGATGAACGCGCTTAACAGTGCCAGCAAAATAAAGAACAGCGTGGTTTTTATACCCAGAGGAAACTATCTCATCAATAAACAAGTAGTGGTTAATTTTGATTTTATAATTCAGGGAGAAGAAGGAGCCACCATCCTAACCGGGGACCAGGTAAAAAACAACCTGTTCTACAATGCCACACCCGACATTGCAGCCGAAATCAATGATTTACAAATCACACAAAATGACCAATCAGTTCAAATAAGCAACATTGCTACCTTCTATAAAGCTAAGATCAGATTCACAAATTGCACCTTCAACATTAAAACACCTCTTATTTTAAGAAACTGTAAGGATGTAACAATTCAAAACTGCAGATTTAACAATACCCGGTCCCCCATGGGAGCCATTCTTACAATATTTGCATCCTCTGAGTTAAAATTAACAGACAACACATTCAATGCTACCGGAGGAGTCACTTTTGTGGATAGCTGTTCATTTGTAAAGATCGCTAATAACAGATTTAGCGAAATGAAGAATGCATATCCTCTGCATTTTGACTTTAAGAATGTAACAGACAAGCGGCACTCCTATGTCATAATAGAAGGAAATTCATTTGTAGGCAATGCCGCCCAAGCACATGCGGGCGGCACATATGACCAAATCTCCTGTTTTGGAGTCAACTTTTTACACATCAAAAACAACTCTATAAAAGACGGAGGTGATATGGGAATAACGATTAGCCGCTGTGCCAACGTACTGATAGACAGCAACACCTGCGAACAAAATTACAGCTCCGGCATTAGTGTGGACAATGCTACTCTTTGTATTATTTCCGCCAACAGACTATTGAATAACGGGGCGAAGTCCACCAAATCATCTGGCATCCCTGAGTCCAAATCCGGTTTGTTTATTGTAACAAATGGCGCTTCTGAAATCGACTCCTTGATTTTATACAACAATACCATATCTAATGGAGTTTCGAAGATTAAAACCAATCTCGTTTCAATAACCAATAAAACAAAGGCATCGGGAATATTTTCGGTTAATGCCGATAAAACAAGAAGTATTTATGGCACACCCAATCAATTGAACCTAGCAAGATATAACCAGCTCAAAGCGACGCTGCTAAACCGGATCAGGTTCTAATGTTTCATTGAATATCATCCCATTTTACGCGTAGATCATGCCCAAGCTGTTACAAATCAATTCTGTCATCAATTCAGGCTCTACGGGCCGAATTGCAGAAAACATTGGTGGACTTGCCGCCGAACATGGCTGGCAAAGTTATATTGCATACGGTCGCGATGATCGACCCAGTGTATCTAACAAAATAAAAATCGGTACAAAGTGGGATCTGATATATCATGGCATGCAAACCCGTTTATTCGACAACCATGGTTTTGCATCTAAGAAAGCCACTAAAACCCTGGTTGACCAGATCCGCAAAATACAACCCGACATCATCCACCTCCATAATATTCATGGATATTATATCAACGTCGAAATATTATTCACGTTCCTTGCATCATCAGCAATCCCCGTGGTGTGGACCCTACACGATTGCTGGGCATTTACCGGTCATTGTTCGCATTACATGGCGGTCAATTGCAACAAATGGCAAACCCAGTGTTTCAACTGCCCGCTGCATTCCGCCTATCCCAAAAGCTATACAGACCACTCTAAAAAAAATTATATCAAAAAAAAGGCGCTGTTTACTTCCCTAGATTCACTTACACTGGTCACACCTTCTCAATGGCTGAAAGATCAGGTAGCAGAAAGTTTTCTAAACATATATCCGGCCAAGGTGATCAACAATGGTATCGATCTGAATATCTTCAAAAAACGGGACATCCAGCAACTAAAAACCAAATACCGGATTCCTGCCGGAGTCTTTATCATGTTAGGTGTTGCTTCGGGATGGGACGACAGGAAAGGTCTTAGTGACTTTATTAAACTTAGCCATCAGCTTTCAAAGAACGAGATGCTGATTATGGTAGGATTAACCAGAACACAGTTGAAAGAACTTCCCTCAAACATCGTTGGATTAACACGAACTGATAGCATTGAGGAGCTTTCGGGGCTTTATAGTTTGGCAGATGTATACTTAAACCTGACCTATGAAGACAATTTTCCTACAACCAATCTGGAGTCATTGGCCTGCGGTACCCCGGTCATTACATACAATACCGGAGGAAGTCCCGAAACACTTACTGAAGAAACAGGATATGTAGTTGAAAAGGGCAACCTCGGTTCATTAAGAAATATAATAAACATAATTAAAAACAGCACCGACAACAGGTCCGCTGTATGCCGGAACCGCGCCGAGACCTTCTATAACAAAAATGAAAAAAACAAGGAATATCTGGACTTATATCAAAAACTAACCGGCTTGTAAAACAATAATGTAAACCGCTCCTATTGTTTTGGAGCATTATAAATAATACATAGAATATGTCGTTATTAAAAAACAAAACCCTCTTGATTACCGGCGGTACCGGTTCTTTTGGCAACGCGGTAATGAACCGCTTTTTACATACGGATCACTTTAAAGAGATCCGCATTTTCAGTCGCGATGAAAAAAAACAGGATGATATGCGGAAACGTTACAACCATCCTAAAATCAAGTTCTACTTAGGCGATGTGCGCGACTATTCCAGTGTTGAAACAGTGGTAAACGGTGTTGATTACATCTTCCACGCCGCGGCCCTCAAGCAAGTACCTTCCTGTGAGTTTTTTCCCCTGGAAGCTGTAAAAACCAATGTACTGGGTACAGACAACGTTTTAAATGCAGCAGAAAAATACCAGGTAAAAAAGGTGGTAGTACTGAGCACCGACAAAGCAGCCTATCCGATTAACGCTATGGGCATGAGCAAGGCATTGATGGAGAAAGTAACCGTTGCCCGGTCCCGGAACCTGGACGACAACAAAACGATTTTTTGTGCTACCCGGTATGGCAATGTGATGGCATCGAGAGGATCGGTTATTCCCTTGTTCATCGACCAGATCAAGGCCGGGAAACCGTTGACCATAACAGATCCCGGAATGACCCGATTTATGATGACGCTGGAGGACGCTGTGGATCTGGTGCTTTATGCTTTTGAAAATGGCAAACAGGGCGATCTCTTTGTACAAAAGGCTCCGGGCGCAACCATTGAAACACTCGCAAAAGCCCTGCTGGAAATGTACCAGTCCAACAGTGACCTAAAGGTTATCGGTACCCGCCATGGAGAAAAGGTGTATGAGACCCTGGTAAACCGGGAAGACATGCTAAAAGCCGAAGATATGGGAGATTACTACCGCATTCCTGCTGATACCCGGGACCTGAACTATGAGCAATATTTTTCGGAAGGGAACACCAAGGAATCCGCAATAGAAGAATATCACTCACACAATACACGAAGACTGGATGTAGAAGGAATGAAAGAGCTTTTGAAAAAGCTTCCCGTGATCAGAGAAGACATTCTCGGCGAACAGAATGTGGTTCACTATCCCGTTTAAATGTTGTAAATTTTCCTACCAGATATCAATTAAATGAAAAAAATAGGCATTACCGGACAGGAGGGCTTTATAGGCAAACACCTATACAATACGCTCAACCTCTACAAGGAAGAATTTGAAGTCATCCCGTTTTACAGGAACTATTTTGACGATGCCATGTTGCTGGATGCATTTGTTTCGCAATGCGACGCCATTGTGCATTTGGCGGCTATGAACCGACACGACAATCCTGAACACATCTATGAAACAAATGTAAAACTCGTAGATTTATTAATTGACGCACTTGAACGAACCGGTTCAAAACCGCATGTACTATTTTCTTCTTCTTCCCAGGAAGAAAAGGAAAATCGATACGGGCAATCAAAAAAGGACGGGCGGCAATTATTAACGCAATGGGCTGAGCGCAATAACGCATCTCTTACAGGAATGATTATTCCCAACGTATTTGGCCCCTTTGGAAAGCCGTTCTACAATTCTGTTATTGCAACATTTTGTCATCAGGTTTCAAAAGGCGAAACGCCCCAAATTCTTGTAGATGGAGATTTAAAATTGATTTACGTCGGAGAGCTGGCTGAGGCAATAATAGAAAAAATAAGAACCGGAGCTTTTGAACCCGACTACATTCTGCCACATACAGCTGAAATGAAAGTGTCGGGAATCCTGCAGCTGGTTCAAGGCTTCAAAACCGAATACCAGGAAAAGGGCATCATTCCTGAGCTCAAAACCAAATTCGAGCTAAATTTATTTAACACGTATCGTTGTTATATGGACATTGGCAATCATTTTCCGGTAGACTATTCCCTTCATACAGATCCCCGGGGAACATTTGTCGAACTCATGCGGCTAAACACAGGTGGACAAATTTCATTTTCCACTACAGCGCCGGGTGTTACAAGGGGAAATCATTTTCACACGCGGAAGATCGAGCGCTTTGCCGTGATCAAAGGCAATGCATTGATCCGGCTCCGGAAAATCGGCACGCAGGAAACCCTCGAATTCACTCTTTCGGGAGACAAGCCGGGGTATGTGGATATGCCTGTCTGGTATGCGCATAATATAAAAAATACCGGGAACGATGATTTATATACCGTCTTTTGGATCAATGAATTTTATAATGCTGAAGATCCAGATACCTTTTTCGAAAACGTGTAAATTTGCAATACCTCGAATTATTCAAAATATAGCAACCCAATGAATCGATTAAAAGTGATGACCGTAGTGGGTACTCGGCCGGAAATCATCCGGCTTTCCCGGGTGTTGGCTGCACTGGATGCATCCAGCGCAATTGACCATGTCATTGTCCATACCGGTCAGAATTACGACTATGAACTTAATGAAATATTCTTTAATGACCTGGGTATACGTAAGCCCGATCATTTTCTAAATGCGGCGGGGAGTAATGCCGCGGAAACCGTTGGCAATATCCTGATCAAAATAGACCCGCTCCTGGAATCACTCAAACCTGATGCATTTTTAGTACTGGGCGACACCAACAGTTGTTTATGCGCCATCCCGGCAAAAAAAAGACAGATCCCTATCTTTCATATGGAGGCCGGCAACCGTTGCTTTGATCAGCGCGTACCCGAGGAAACAAACCGGAAAATTGTAGATCATATTTCAGATATAAACCTAACGTACAGTGATATTGCGAGAGAATACCTGCTGCGGGAGGGCTTGTCCCCTGATCGAATCATCAAGACTGGTTCCCCGATGTTCGAAGTTTTAAATCACTATCATGCCTCAATAGAAAAATCCGACGTCCTGCATCGTTTAAACCTTAAGCAGGAACAATATTTCGTTGTATCTGCCCATCGCGAAGAAAATATAAATTCAGAAAAAAACTTTGTCTTGCTTATTGAATCCCTCAATACCATCGCTAAAGAATACAAGTATCCGATTATTGTTTCTACCCATCCAAGAACCCGCAATATGATCGAAAAAAAACAACTATCCGTAGCGCCGGAAATACAGTTTCTAAAACCCCTGGGGTTCCACGATTATAATGCTTTACAAAAGTACTCCTTTGCGGTATTATCGGATTCCGGCACGATTTCTGAAGAATCTTCCATCTTGAATTTCAGGGCGCTTAACATTCGTGAGGCACACGAGCGGCCCGAGGCCATGGAAGAAGCCTCCGTTATGATGGTTGGGCTTCGGCCGGAGCGGGTAATGCAG
Organism: Niabella agricola; assembly: GCF_021538615.1. Lineage (NCBI taxonomy): Bacteria > Pseudomonadati > Bacteroidota > Chitinophagia > Chitinophagales > Chitinophagaceae > Niabella > Niabella agricola. The sequence goes on along the minus strand of NZ_JAJHIZ010000002.1, from coordinate 371,758 downwards.
GGCTTAACACAGCTTCAGACTCAACATACCGGAGCATACAGAAATTTCAGAAATGTAGCAGACTACTCCATGCCCAACGTATCAGAGAAAGTAGTGCGCATTATCATAAGCTATACAGACTATGTCAATCGGGTTGTGTGGAACAAATAACATGATATGAAAAAATTATGGATCATTTCTGAATTATTTTTTCCAGAGGAAACTTCTACATCCTTTATTCTCACAAAAATTGCAAACAAACTCGCAGAAAAATACTCGGTAGAAGTGATCTGCGGAGAGCCCGTCTATGACAAAAAAAAATCACCATCCAACAAAAATTTTTATCTTGACAACAAAATACAGGTAAACCGGTTAAGTAGCTTTAAAGGTAATAAGGACCGGCCTTTTTTCCGTATGCTTAGATTTATCTTACTGAGCTTCCGTTTTTTTATTACCACGCTGATAAAAACAAAAAAAGGAGACATCGTATTTACAGTAACCAATCCCGCACCTTTTATTTTGTTAGTTGCACTGTTGAGAAAGATTAAAAAATTCAAGCTCATCATTCTGATCCACGATGTATTCCCCGAAAACACAATTCCTGCAGGAATGATCCGCTCCCCCGAAACGTTATATTACAGGATCTTAAAACGGCTTTTCGACCGAGCTTACGCCGGCGCCGACAAATTGATCGTATTGGGACGAGATATGCTTCAGGTAGTACAGGAAAAGGTATCGCCTTACAAACATCAGCCACAGTTACTGGTTATTGAAAATTGGGGAGATGCAGCCAATATACATCCCAGAAATAAAGAAGAGGTGATCGGGGCAGATAGCCCAATATTGAGAAAAATAGTATTTCAATACGCCGGAAACCTTGGTCGGGTCCAGGGATTGATGGAACTTCTTGAAGTCATTAGAAAAATAAAAAATGACCATCTCGCGTTCCAGTTTATTGGAACGGGCGCTATGAAACCGGCCATGATCCGTTATGTAAATCAACATCAATTAGCAAACGTCCAATTTGGGGATGCCTACAGCAGAGATGATCAAAATACAATTCTGAATAGTTCTGATATCGCCATTATCACTTTAGCAAAAGGTATGTATGGATTAGGTGTTCCTTCAAAAACCTACAATGTACTTATGGCTGGTAAGCCGATCTTGTTTATCGGAGAAAAAGAAAGTGAAATTGGATTACTGATCAAAGAAGCAGCAATCGGATATTCTTTTGAACATTCCGATACGCCCGGCCTGTTAGATTTTTTTAACAAATGTGATTCGGGCCGGTTGTTGGAATTAAAAAAGATGGGGCAAAATGCAAGGGATTACGCGCTAAAAAATTATTCCGAAGAAGTGATCCTTAAAAAGATCATGAATTCCATCTAATATAAACACTGAGAAATGAATCTGTTACTTACCGGAGCTTCAGGTTTTTTAGGGAAGAACATTAGGCCTATTCTCGCAAAGCATTATAACGTGAAGAGTTTGGGGCGCGGTCCATCGAACGATTTCATCGCTGATATTACTTCAGAAGTACCTGCTCTTTCTGAAAAATTCAATATTATAATCCATGCTGCAGGCAAGGCTCATACTACGCCGAAAAACGATCAGGAAAAGCAGCTTTTTTTTGATGTCAACCTCAATGGTACTAAAAACCTTTGCAGCAGCCTGGAAAAAGCCGGAATTCCCGAGCAATTTATTTTTATAAGCACTGTTGCGGTATATGGGCTAGATGAAGGAACAAATATTACGGAGCAGCATTCCCTGAACGGAGGATCCCCTTATGCGCTTAGCAAACGAAAGGCCGAAGAATTTCTAACAGGCTGGTGCAAGGAGCACGGGGTCATATTAACGATCCTGCGACCATCGTTGATTGCCGGCCCGGATGCTCCAGGTAACCTAGGAGCAATGGTACAGGGTATAAGATCCGGAAAATATCTCAGTATTGCAGGAGGAAAAGCACGAAAAAGTATTCTAATGGTCGAGGATATCGCCCATCTTATTCCATTGGTAGCAGATAAGGGCGGAATTTATAATATTTGTGATGATACCCATCCTTCATTCCGCCAGCTTGAGCTGCTGACATCGAAACAGCTGGGTAAAAAACCTCCTACATCCATTCCCCTCTGGATCGCCCGATTAATGGCAATGGCTGGGAACCTGTTAGGTGCGGGAGCCCCTATTAATTCCAGGAAACTAAAAAAAATAACAGGATCACTAACATTTAGTAATGAAAAAGCAAAACAAACTTTGGGATGGACACCTACTGATGTTCTAAAAAATTATCAGATTTAAGGTAATAGATCAAAGCAGGTTTCTTTTAAGTAAGTTTGTACCTGATATCCCTCATCCGAATTTAAAATATAAATAACCGGTTAAAACATGCCTCTAAACTTCAACATTGAGCAATTTATTGGAGAACATATTACCCGCCGTTCTCAAAGCCTGTTTCTCTCCGACATGGAAGCCCATGCCACAAAATTGCATACGGAAATAAAGGACAAAAACGTACTGGTAATCGGCGGTGCCGGTACGATCGGATCTTCTTTCATCAGATCCCTGGTTCAGTACCATCCCGGAAAATTAATCGTCGTAGACATTAATGAAAACGGGCTTACCGAACTGGTGCGGGATTGCCGGAGCCGGCCGGGGTTAAAATTGCCCGACAATTTCAAAACCTACCCGGTAAACTTCAGCGACAAGGCCTTCAGGAAAATTTTCGAGCATGAAGGCCCTTTTGACATTGTTGCAAATTTCGCTGCGCACAAGCATGTACGCTCCGAAAAAGATATTTTTTCTATTGAAGCCATGGTTGAAAATAATGTAACACGGGCAAAAGACCTGCTTGAACTGCTGACGGAGCACCCTCCCAAGCATTTCTTCTGCGTTTCAACCGACAAGGCTGCAAACCCTGTTAATGTGATGGGTGCCAGCAAAAAGCTAATGGAAGAAATTATTCTGGCCTACTCCGAAAAGATGAAGATCACCACCGCACGGTTTGCGAACGTTGCCTTTTCAAACGGCAGTTTACTGGCTGGTTTTATAGAACGTGTGCTGAAACAACAACCCCTATCCTGCCCTTCAGATGTAAAACGCTTCTTTGTTTCACCAGATGAATCCGGGCAAATCTGCCTGTGCGCCTGTATCCTCGGACATTCGGGAGAAATCTTCTTCCCGAAACTGGAGGATTCCAGTATGGTAAATTTTGCCGATGTAGTTCCTGCTTTCCTGGCGGAAATGGGATTTCAAATGAAGGGCTGCCAATCGGAAGAAGAAGCAAAAAATGCCATCGATCAGATCAGGAATGGTTACTACCCCGTTTATTTTTTCCCGAGTAACACGAGTGGAGAAAAGTTATATGAAGAGTTTTATACGGACGAAGAAGAACTGGACGCCACTTCCTTCCAATCGTTCGGCATTGTAAAAAATGCGAAACGAAGAAAAATCGCAGACCTGGACAAAATCATATATACTTTAAGACAGGTATTTGAAGATACAAAAGCAGAGAAGAAAGATATCGTCTCCGCGCTGAACTCCATGATCCCTGGTTTCGAACATATTGAAACAGGAATAAACCTTGATCAAAAAATGTAATCATTAGCCATTTGAGCCTTTGCTCCTGTATGGTAACCTATTTTAGATTTCAATCTTTAAACAATGTATTCCTTTTTCAAGCGCCTCTTTGATCTTATTGTTTCTGTAACCTTATTTGTCATTATCCTGCCGTTTATGATACCGATCATCATCATCCTCCTGTTGACAGGGGAGCATTACATTTTTTATCTGCAAAAAAGGATCGGATATAAAAACAAATACTTTAATATTATTAAGTTTGCTACCATGCTTAAAAACAGTCCGAATATGGGTACCGGGCTGATCACTGTTCGAAATGACCCCAGACTGCTTCCCATCGGGGGCTTTTTAAGAATGACGAAGATTAATGAACTTCCGCAGATCATCAATGTCATTAAAGGAGACATGAGTCTTGTCGGTCCCCGGCCCCTGGTTGACAAAACATTCAATGCATATCCCGAAGATATCCGGAACAGGGTGTATGACTCCGTGCCGGGGATCACCGGTATCGGGTCGATCATTTTCCGTGACGAAGAACAATTACTCACTAACACCAAGATGGACCGGGTTGAGTATTATGAACGGGTGATTGCCCCCTATAAAGGCGAGCTGGAAATGTGGTATAACCGGAATAAAAGCCTCCAGGTCGATTTCTGGATCCTCTTCCTTACAGCCTGGTCCATTATCAACCCAAACACAAACCTGCCTCACAAAGTATTTAAAAATCTTCCGCAAAGGACTTTTGCAGATATCCTATAAACATCCGGCACCGGCTTTCCCCTATCTTTGCCGCGGTTTACATCCTCGATTTATGAAGCCCGGCATCATTTGCATGGTCATATTGTGTTGGGGACTGTTTGCGCAGTACCCGATTTTTGCCCAGAGCGCCCGCTACAAAGCGCACCTGAATGTGGCACGTCAGCATGGTGTACCCTTGCTAAAAAGCAGCGCACAGGTTAAGAATTATGTAGGCAAAAAAAAGCTGGCAAAGGTCAATTCGGGGAAAGGATACCGGGTCCAAAAGCTGGATTATAGCAGCCCTTATCTCACACCAAGGGCAAAAGCGGTGCTCAACCAGATCGCCCGTTCCTTCAATGCCCAAACGAAAAGTACATTTACGGTTACCTCGCTTACAAGAACCGTGCATTCGCAAAGCCGGCTGCGGCGGGTAAACGGGAATGCCACTTCCGGCCTGAGTTCGCATAACTATGGTAGTTCTTTCGACATTTCTTATATCCGCTTCAATGGCCGCAAAGGGCCCAACAAAAGGCTGGAACGTGCGTTGCATGCGGTGTTGGCCAATTACCAGGCCAGAGGAAAAATCCTTTTTATAAAGGAGTATTATGTCAGCTGCTTTCACGTTACGGTCCGGTAGCACCTTCCGGAGTAAAATTCAGCATCCACCGGATGCCGAAGCGGTCAGTCAGTGATGCATAGTAACTGCCTGATTTTGTGGGGATCACCCGCTGCGTGGCAGTGCCGCCCTTAGCTAAACGCTGATATACGAGCATCAACTCATTCAAACTCCGGCATTCCAGCAACAGGGCAATATTGTTACCCTGGTGCAGGCCTTCGTCCGGTACCAGATCGGTTGCTACAATTTCAGCATAGGTGCTTCGCAAGGATGCCTGTAAAATGTAGGCTTCCAGCGCTTTGGGCAGCTGTTCGGCGCCAACCGATTCGCCCAGTGTTTGAAAATGCAACTCCCCGCCCAGGCATTTTTTATAAAAAAGCATGGCCTCACGGCAATTCCCGTTAAATGTTAAATATGATTTTATGCGGATCACAGGCGATTCTTTCAACTACAAAATTCAAGAAACCGGGGCGTTTATACTGGTGGCATATACGCCATTGACAGGGGTTGTTAGCGACAGATACATTATTTATCTTTACGAAAATTTTTCAAAATGAAACGGATCTGTATTTACGTCCCTGTCAACGGGGTTATTGAAGCCATTACACCGGCGGCAAGAATTTTTCAGACCGCCAATGAATTTCTTACAGCCAACGGTTATTCTGCAAAATTCAAAGTAGAACTGGTGGGCTTAAAAAAAACGATTCCCCTTTCCAATGGACTATACACGGTAACTACAGACCGTTTACTCAAGGATGTAACCGAAGCGGACCTCCTGATCATCCCTGCTTTGATTGATGGAGACATGAGCCAGGCCGTGGCATTAAATGAGCCGGCGTTACCCCTTATTACAGCTATCCATGCCCGGGGCACAGAAGTGGCCTCCCTTTGTTTGGGCGCCTTCCTGCTGGCAGCCACCGGTATCCTTGATCATAAAAAATGTTCCACACACTGGGCTTATTACGATGAGTTTATGCAACTATATCCCAATGTTGAAGTCACCGATGGCACGGTTATTACCGATGAAGCCGGAGTGTATTCGAGCGGCGGAGCCAATTCTATATGGAACCTGTTGCTTTATCTGGTTGAAAAATATACCAACCGCGAAACAGCCATTCTTCTCGCCAAATATTTTGCCATTGATATCGACCGGAATAGCCAGAATGCTTTTTCCATCTTTAAGGGCCAAAAAAACCATAATGACGAAGACATTATAAAAGCGCAGGATTTTATTGAAAAGAACATTGGAGAACGCATCAGCATCGACCAGCTGGCAGCCCTGATCGCTGTGAGCCGGAGAAGTTTTGAACGCCGGTTTAAGCAGGCAACCAACAACACCGTACTGGAATATATTCAGCGCGTGCGCATTGAAGCCGCTAAACGAAAATTTGAAACCAAACGCCTGAATATAAACGAGGTGATGTATGATGTAGGTTATACGGACACCAAGGCTTTCCGCGATGTATTCAAAAAGGTAACCGGTCTTACTCCTATTGAATATCGAAACAAGTACTACAAACCCAACCTGGAAATGCCCGCTGCCAGTTATGCGTTTTCTGCGTAATATCAAACTCCCTTTTTATGCTGCTCGCCCTGCCCTGAAAGCTCACGTTATTTCAGCGTCCGGGGAAGCACTGCAGATGCAGAATCAGGTTCAGCAAAAACGAGACAGGTTCAGGTTGATATACCACGGGCCAACCAGGCAAATAAATCTGCTGTAAGGAATCAGGGGGCATCACCCGTTATTTCCGTAAAGCTTCACGCACTTTGGGTGCTATTTTGGTTCCATAAATTTCGATGGATTTCATAATATCCTTATGCTGAGGTGCCCCGGTATCCATATGTGTGGCAAAACGGGTAAGACCAAACAGTTCCTGCAGGTACAAAATTTTATCAATGGCCTCATTGGCATCCCCGATCACCAGCGCTCCGTTCCTGGTTTTACCAAAATCAAACTGATTTCTGTGGTAGGGGGGCCATCCTCTTGTACGTCCGACGCGGTCCATCTGGGCAGCATACAGCGGGTAATACATTTCACTAAGCGCCGCGCTATCTTCTCCGTAAAACCCATGCACATGAATACCCACCTGGTATTGCGCCATGGGATGCCCGTATTGCTGATAGGTTTCTTTATATAGTTCAAAAAAGGGCTGAAACTGGGCCGGCGATCCACCAATAATGGCAATCATTAACGGCAAGCCCAAACGGCCCGCCCGCTCTACAGAGGAGGGCGTGCCTCCAACAGCAATCCAAACCGGCAAGTGGTTGTTGGTAGCTCGAGGCAACACCATCTGTTCCTGTAATGATGCCCGATGCTTTCCCTGCCATGTGATCACCGGTTCCTTGTTTATTTTTAACAGCAGGTCCAGTTTCTCCTCAAACAACGCATCATAATTGCGAAGATCATATCCAAACAACGGGAAGGATTCAATAAAACTCCCCCGGCCCGCCATCAGCTCTGCCCGGCCATCGGAAAGCAGGTCTACCATTGCGAAGTTCTGATACAATTTCACCGGATCGGAGGAACTGACCACCGATACGGCACTCCCCAGTTTGATATTTTTTGTAACCGTTGAAGCCGCTGCCAATACAATTTCCGGACTGGGCACCGCGTAATCCGGACGGTGATGCTCGCCAATACCAAAGTAATCGAGACCTACCTCATCCATTAATTTTATTTCTTCGATGATCTCCTTTAACCGTTCACCCGGCGCCTGAACCGAATTGGTTTCAGGATCAAAATGAAGGTCGCCAAACATACTGATACCGAGTTCCATATTTCTTGTTTTAGATACAAATTTAACAGGCTTCCCCGGAGTTGCACTTAATCTAGATTAATGAAAAAAGCTGCCGGTTTATACCAGCAACACTGTATTTTGCACAGAATATTCTGATCCTTGTAAACCTGTTTAAATATCACGGTATTGAATCACCTTCATCTAAAGACGCGTTTTCAGCTCCTTTTCCTGTTGCTGATCACCGGCAGCTGCCTGGCGCAAAAGCCGGCAGACAGCACCCTGCGCCGCGGCTATGCCTTAAAACCACAATGTTTCCATTCCCGTAAAATTACGGGGCGTTCCTACATACTTCCGGCAGCCCTGGTAGCCTATGGCACCATTGCTACAATTGCACGCGTACAAAAAACGGAACGATTTGTGGATGAACCCCGCATCTCCTTAAAAGAAACCAGCGCCCTCCTCGAACCTGAAAATTATACAGCCTTTGCGCCGGCTGCCGCTGTATTTGGCCTGCAGGTCATGGGCGTAAAAGGAATCCACAAACCGCAGGAGCAGGCACTGCTGCTGGCCTTATCGGCCGGAATTTCTTCATCCCTTGTTTACCCTTTGAAAAATAATACCCGGGTCGTACGACCCGACAAAAGCGATGCACACTCCTTTCCCTCCGGGCATACTGCCCTTGCTTTTGCCACCGCCGAGTTCCTGCGTAGGGAATACGGACACCGTTCGGCATGGTATACGATAGCCGGTTACAGCGCTGCTACGGCAACCGCAGCCTTGCGGGTGACCAAAAACAAGCATTGGCTGGCAGATGCCGGAACCGGCGCCGGAATTGGGATTGCCGCCACCACAACGGCTTATTGGGTCTATAAAAAATTTAAAAAACAGGAGCGATCAGACAGGGCCAATGCCATTTTCTTTGTACCCGCCGTTTCCGGCAACTATTATGGCGTGCAACTGCTGAAGCTGCTTTAAAAGACTTTAAAATCCGCGGTCAAAAGCTTAGCTTTATCAAAACTACAGGTATGAACGATTCTGTATTCGCCGGTTCATCAACCAGTCAAAGCAAGGAAAATGAAAAAATCCCTTGCAGGCAGCTGCGCCCAGCATTGTTTGAATACATCAAACTGGAGCGCCCGGATCTTAAGCGCTCGGACAGTATTCCTTACAACGAACTTAATGAATACAAACTGCAATATATCTCCAAATACCTGCTGAGGGATATCCATCAGCTTTCAGAACTGGAAGATAGTGTGATCTCATCCATGACCAATCAAACGATCATATCCGATATGATTGATGAAGACGACAGTAACCAATTAACGATGGGACAACGGCTGGCCGACCGCGTATCTGGTTTTGGCGGCAGCTGGACCTTTATTATTGCTTTTATCATTTTCCTGCTGGCGTGGATCTTTGTCAATATATATTGGATGCATAACAAGGGCTTCGACCCCTACCCTTTTATCCTCCTCAACCTGATTCTTTCCTGCCTGGCAGCGCTCCAGGCGCCGATCATTATGATGAGCCAGAACCGGCAGGAAGAAAAAGACCGCGTCCGCTCAAAAATGGATTATATGGTAAACCTGAAGTCCGAACTGGAAGTGCGCATCCTTCATGAAAAGCTGGACCAGTTGCTCACCAACCAGGAAGAATACCTGGCCCGGTTGACGGACCTGGAAAGCAAACAACCCCGCTCCAAAACCTAACCTTCATATTAAAAAGCAATCAGCCAGCGGGCACAAGTTGCTGATTGGGGGTGCCTGGTTAAATGCAAAATTGTTTAATAATACAACATAGCACACAAAACAATCGTTATCCAGAGCCGCAATATGCACTCCCGGACCGGTGCCGGTTGAAGGTTCCAGGGATCAATGATTACTGCTGTATTCGCTCTCTGGTACCGGCAGGTTTTTCAGTGTTGAACTCCTGAGGGAAATCGTCGAGGAAGCCGAATACAAACCAATGCCGTTTCCAAAATATGTATAATCGATCAGGGACAGCTTTACAATGCCGTCGATGGCCAGTTCAATGTAATTGCCATAACGGATTAGCCGGAAGTGGAATTCCTTTTCTTCCTTTAAATGAAAAATATTATCCTGGAGAACATTATACACAAAATTCGACCGGGTATTAGCCGCGTTAAAACCCCAGCTTTGCAGATGTACAACACTATTGATTACGTCAAAGCTATAATAATACCCCGATCCTTCCTCATCGATATCGGTTACCAATCCTAATTTTCCCATACCTTCCACAGCCAGTATTCCTTCCCAGATAAAACTAGGCGCAGACTTTTGGATCACAAACACTTCGTATCCGCTGCGGGAACCGCAGGTCCACTTATCATGTGCCTGTTCAAAAGATGCAGTAGGATTTTGGAACAGCGTAATGATGGACCCCATCTCACGCTGGAGAAGCGTATGAATCACCATCTGGTCCCAGCGGTAATAACTCTTAAGCACCAGCCTTCCCCGTTCGTCTGTTTCCAGCTGCTTGGGCGGCGGAAAAATACGCAGGGCATTGACGTTGCCATTTGCATAAAAAAAGTTGTAGATCAGCAAATAATCACCGTCCTTTTGAATACGGGCGGCATAATTACCCTGCGGCAGCAGTACATTGTTATGAAAGCAATGATATTCGCCCATAAAGTCGGGTGCAAACCAGTAACGTACTTTTATATCTTCGCGGATCGAGCCCAGCAAATAATGCCTTCCGTTGAGTTCAAATACGCAGGGGCATTCCACGTCATCATACATGCGCGGGTAGTGCAGCGGCGGATGGAAGATCAGCTCCTTTTCCATTAATTGTACCAAACCTACACACCCCCGCCGCGAAACCGGTCCTGTAGCCGACCGTGTACAAACGAGGAAGAAAGTCTTTCCCTCATAGTCGTACCGGAACGGATCCCTGAAGCTCATCCAAAGCCGGGGATTATTCTCATAAGTTTCATAATAAGGGGCTCTTGGTCCAAAAGGAAACACTTCGTCGTTTACCTTCTCCCAGTCGAACAAATTATCTGAAACAGCCAGTCCGATTTTGGATACCACCCCACGGTCTTTGCGCTGCAATCCTGTATAATACATTTCGAAGCGGTTATTGGACGCATATACCTGCATGGTCCAGAGCATATCATCATCCCAGTCTCCCGGATCGCCTACGAACAGTGCGTTCTTTACTCTTCGCCAGGTAATACCATCTTTTGAAACCGCATGCGCGATATAGTCATGATTGGGAATGATCAGGTGAAAAAGATGGTATACATCTTTGTGCAGGATCATGGTTACATCTCCGATCTCCCATTCGCTAAATCCTGACCCTGAATATAAATTATCGGTTATCCGCTCCATTTTTTAAAAAATTAACTATATTTCAACCGTTTTAAGTCTGATTACCGCACTGTAGCGGTTGGGAGTTATTAAGTACGCCCTCCTCCTGGATGAACACCGGTGCTTTCCGCCCTCCGGGAACTGTACGGACTCCTTCCCTTTTAAAATAATACACAATGCAGGAATATTATATACAACTCTTTAGTCCGCATGGATTGATCCGTTATCATCAACCTGAAATCGGAAGAGATAAAGACACGGGCGGACAGGTAAAGTATGTACTGGAATTACTAGAGGCCCTGTCTCATCATCCGCAGGTCCGGAAGGTGGATCTTTTCACAAGGCGGATTGCAGATAAACGGGTATCAGAAACATACAATCACGAGATAGAAACCATATCCTCCAAGGCCCGTATTGTGCGCATCGCCTGTGGCGGTCAACTATACAAACCTAAAGAAAGTTTATGGGATAACCTTGATGAATTTGTAGACAAGGTAATCCGTTTTATAGAGAAGCAGGATGACTACCCCGATGTGGTACACGGGCATTATGCAGACGGCAATTACATCGCGGGTGAAATCAGCAAGATCTTCGAGATTCCCTTTATTGCTACGGGCCATTCATTGGGGCTGAACAAAAAAAGTATCCTTTTAAAGGACGGGCTTTCGGAAGAAACGATCAACCAGAAATTCAATATGGTCCGCAGAGTCAGTGAAGAGGAAAAGACCCTGCGGCAGGCCAACCTCATTATTGCGAGCACCCAACACGAAATCGATACACAATATAGCGCTTACCGGAACAAAGGCCAGGCCCGGTTCCGGATCATTCCTCCGGGCATCAATACCGATGTGTTTTATCCTTTTTACCGCATCGGGCTCCCTTCTTTTACGGTGCCCCTGGAACAGGAACAGGCCATGTACCGGGTAAACTCAGAGATCGAGCGCTTTCTCTTCGCCCCGGGGAAACCCCTTATTCTTTCGATCGGGCGCGCCGACAAACGTAAAAATTTTGATACCCTCATTGATTGTTTCGGCCAGGACAAAGAATTACAAAGCATGGCCAACCTGGCCATTTTTGCGGGGGTGCGGAAAGACATTACACAGATGCCGGAAGATGAGCAGGAAATTCTGACCCGGCTGCTGCTGCTAATGGACAAATACGACCTGTATGGTAAGATGGCATTACCAAAAAAAAATGATCCTTCACTGGAAGTGCCCGAAATATACCGCCTGGCAGCCCAGCGCAAGGGCGTATTTGTAAATGCCACCCCTGGTGAAAATTTCGGACTAACCATTGTAGAAGCTGCAGCCTGTGGTTTGCCGATCGTGGCTTCACCCACGGGGGGGCCGAAAGAGATTATCGGAAATGCCCGCAACGGTATGCTGGTAAATGTTCAGGACACCAGAGAGGTGGCGGACGCTTTAAAGAAAATCATTGCCGATACCACGCTCTGGGAACGATATTCTGCTAACGGGATACGGGCCGGACAGGAAGATTATTCCTGGGAAGCCCATGTAAAAAACTATCTCAATGCTATTGATGATATATATCAACCAACCGCTCAGCTAAAAGAAACACAGGAACTGCCTTTTGGTAAAAAGCTGATGAAGGCCGATCTGTTCTTTATCTCTGATCTTGATGGAACGCTTGTGGAAGGCGATGATGATTCGGGCCTGGATCAAATAAAACAATGGGTAGATGATCATAAGAATAAAGTGATTTTCGGGATCGCTTCCGGCCGCAATAAAGAACTTACGCGTGCTGCACTTCAGCAGTTCCGGTTTCCGGAGCCCGATATCCTCATTTGTTCTGCCGGAACGGAAATTTACTATACCCGCAATTTTCTCCCCGACCCCGGATGGGAAAGCCACATCAATCATCAATGGAAACGGAAAGAGTTGGTAGCAGCGCTCGAAAACTATCCGGGTTTACACCTGCAGGAACCCGATGCCCAGTGGGAATACAAACTCAGCTACTACGTGGATGAGCGCTTTAAGGAGGGCGATCTTGCAAATCTTTACAAATTTCTGGATGACCGCAAACTGAGAGCAAAAATATTGCTGACAGACAACCGGTACCTGGACATTCTACCAGTAAGAGCGGGTAAAGGCAACGCCGTCCGCTACCTGAGCTATAAGTGGCAGCTGCCGCTGGATCATTTCATAACTGCCGGCAACGGGGGCAATGATATCGATATGCTGCGCGGTCAAACCAGGGGCATCGTCGTTTCGAATCACAGCCCCGAACTGGAGTCGTTAAAAAAGAGCCGGCACGTATACTTCGCCAGGGAGCAACAGGCCGCAGGTGTTATGGAAGGCATCCGGCATTACCAGGATCTTCAATCGTTAAAAAATGAGAAGGCAGACACCAGAAATGAGAAGTAAGACAGGAGTAACGGGATTCCGGTTGCCATCCGGATAAAAATCTTAAAAGATGAATTATATTCTTATTTTTACCGCTCATAATTCAACTGTATGGCATATAATCTTTTAAAAGGGAAAAAAGGAATCATCTTTGGTGCATTGGATGAAAAATCCATTGCATGGAAAACGGCACAGCAATGCTATCGCGAAGGAGCAGAACTGGTGCTGACCAATGCTCCGGTAGCGCTACGCATGGGCGAAATCAACAAGCTGGCCGAAGCGTGCGGTAACGCCCCGGTGATCGGCGCCGATGTTACCAGCATGGATGACCTGAAATCCCTGTTTGAACAATCAACAGCACATTTTGGAGGAAAAATCGATTTTATCCTGCACTCTGTAGGTATGGGTTTAAATGTGCGGAAGGGGAAAGGATATACCGATTTAAATTACGACTGGAACCATAAAACATTTGACATCTCGTCCATGAGCCTGCACCGCATCTTAAAGACAGCATGGGATCTGGACGCTTTAAATGAACACGCCAGCGTAATTGCGCTGACCTATATTGCAGCACAACGTGTATTTCCCGACTATAGTGAGATGGCAGATGCCAAAGCCCTGCTCGAGAGCATTACCCGCACATTTGGCTATTACTATGGTGTTAAGAAAAAAGTACGGATCAACACCATTTCACAGTCGCCTACCAAAACCACTGCAGGCAGTGGCGTAAAAGGGTTTGATAATTTTATCAGCTATGCAGAGAAAATGAGCCCCCTAGGTAACGCTCCTGCAGAAGACTGCGCCAATTATATTTCCGTTATGTTCAGCGATCTTACCCGCTATGTAACCATGCAAAACCTTTTCCACGATGGAGGGTTCAGTTTTACGGGTGTTACGGAAGCGGTATTGGAATCGATGCAGTAATTCAGCAGCTCAATGGCGGACAATCGTATTTCCCGCCGTTCCGATAAAAAAGGAGTGGAGGCATCTTGTGATGCCTCCACTCCTTTTTTATTTTGCCGGTTGCAACTGCCGGGTTTAGCCGCGTTACAAGGCAACAATCACCTTGCCAACCGTTCTTCCGGTTTCCACCTGCAGATGGGCCTTTGCCATTTCTCCGAAGGGATAAACGGCAGCCACCCGGGCTTTTAGTTTTCCTTCCTCAAGCAGTGCGGCAATAGACTGCATATCCCGTCCGCTTGATTGTACCATAATCTGCCGGAGGTCAACCTCTCTTGCTGCAGCGGCGGCCTTTGCTTCCGCAGAAAAATTCGGAGTAGGCAAGGTAATGATGCCTCCGCCAGGTCTGGTTACAGCAACCGACCGTACCAATATGTCGCCGCCCATAGTGTCCAGCACAAAATCCATATCCTTCAGCACCTCGTCGAATTTATCTTTTGTGTAATCAATATGTGCATCGGCGCCCAATGACAGGATGAAATCCCGGTTCGTTGCAGAAGAAGTTGCTACCACATAAGCCCCCAGCAATTTTGCAATCTGTATCGCGAAATGCCCCACCCCACCGGCACCTGCATGAATGAGCACTTTATCTCCCTTGCCAACAGGGTTAGCCGGTACCAGGGCCTGCCATGCGGTTAAAGCCGCCAGCGTAGCTGCGGCGGCCACTTCATGCGTGCAGCCGGATGGCTTCAATGCCAGCTGGTCTTCCGGGGCTGCTACATATTCGGCGTAGCCATTACCACTTCCCGGAAAATTCACCATTCCAAACACCGCATCTCCCTTTTTGAATTTCGTTACATCAATGCCGGTGGCCGCCACTTCTCCCGAAATATCCCATCCCAGGATGACGGGACGCTGTGCACCAAAAAGCCAGTTAATCGTATTGCTGTTTGCCCTTGCTTTTACATCAACCGGGTTTATGCTGATGGCCTTTGTTTTTATCAGCACCTCGTTCTTTTTTACAACCGGTTCTGGCAGATCTGTCAGTTGCAGCTGCTCCACTCCTCCGGCCTCTTGTAATAAAATTGCTTTCATTGATTGATCATTTTAGCATGCAAATCTATTTTTATAGTATCTTTAAAACAAGTATGCACTTTTTAGTAACCTATCTACTAAAAGTATACTATTGTTGATTATCAGCGATTAAAAAGAGCATAAATGGCAAAAATAATTTCTACAGACTATGTCTGCTCCCTGGATTATGCGTTCCGAAGGGTTGGAGGCAAGTACAAGGGACGCATTTTATGGTACATTCACGCACATAAAAATGTGCTGCGCTATGGCGAACTGAAACGCCTTTTGCAAAACATTACGCCCAAGATGCTTACGCAAACCTTACGGGAGCTGGAAGAGGATCACCTGATAAGCAGGCATGTTTATCATGAAGTGCCCCCGCGTGTAGAATACGCACTAACAGCAACCGGGAAAGAGCTGATCCCGTTTATTAGTCATTTGAAGCAGTGGGGCGATAAGCAGATCCGGCAGGAAAAGAAGAAGGCTCAAACAGCGACGGCGCTGGTGTAGGGAATGAACTGCGCCCGCCCCCGGGGAAACGGCAGGAACAAGCACGGCGATGCCGTTATAGACCTAAAAAAGCTGTATCAAAAGTCTTATTGTATTAGGAAAAGCCCCTATTTCAACAACCTTTTGATACAGCTATGTATGTAACAATTGAACTCTAGTGCTTCTGATAAGCCACTGCTGTTTGCTTTGAGGTGCCCAGCCCCTCAATTCCCAGCTCTACCACATCGCCGGGCTTCAGGTACCAGGGTTCGGGTTTTTGTCCCAGCCCCACGCCTGCCGGTGTTCCGGTAGAAATCACATCACCCGGAAGCAGGGTCATAAACTGGCTCAGATGACTGATCACCTGCTGGATATTAAAAATAAAATCTGAAGTTGTGGAATTTTGCATCATGGTTCCGTTTACCTTCAGCCAGAGGTTGAGGTTATTCGGGTTTGCAATTTCATCCGAAGTAGCCATAAAGGGCCCCAGTGGTGCAAAAGTGTCACAGCTCTTTCCCTTTACCCATTGACCGCCGCGTTCGATCTGGAATTCGCGTTCGCTGTAATCATTGTGCAGCGCATAACCCGCTACATAATCCAAGGCCTCGGCTTCTTCCACGTAGGAAGCTTTTTTCCCGATTACTACCGCCAGTTCTACTTCCCAATCTGTTTTAACCGAATTCTTTGGAATGATTACATCATCAAAAGGGCCGCACAATGCTGTGGTGGATTTAAAAAACACCACCGGTTCCTTTGGGATCGGCGCATTGGTTTCTTTCGCATGCAGGGCATAGTTCAGACCGATGCAAATAATTTTGGAAGGACGGGCCACACAACTTCCCCAGCGTTCCTGTGCCTCCACTTTTGGCAAACTGGAAGCCTGTTCAGTCACAAACTGCTTCAATCGCTCCAGGCCGTTATTTGCAAAAAAAGCTTCGTTATAATCTTCTCCAAATGCAGATGTATCGTAACGTACATCATCGATAAGCACGCCTGGTTTTTCCTTTCCCGGTTGTCCGTACCTGATTAATTTCATATGCTCAATTTATTGTTTATTATTCATTGTTTATTGCTTAAGGTTACATAATCAACCAAAAACCACCAATCCTTTTAATTGTTCAGCTTAATGAATCCCCCGTCGATGGGATAATCGCAGCCCGTAATAAAGGAAGCCTCATCGCTGCAGAGGTACAGGATCAGTGCCGCAATCTCTTCCGGTTTTGCCATACGGCCGATGGGCTGTGTTTTGGATAATTTATCAAACATTTCTTTTTCCCGGCCCGGATAGGTTTTGGCAAGGAAGCCATCCACAAACGGCGTATGCACCCTTGCAGGAGAAACACAATTACAGCGAATGCCATCGTTGATATAATCTTTGGCAACCGATAAGGTCATGGCCAGCACGGCACCCTTGCTCATTGAATACGCAAACCGGTCGGGCAACCCCACGCTGGAAGCGATAGAAGCCATATTGATGATCACACCGCTACCCTGCGCTTTCATCTTGGGTATGGCCGCATGCAGGGTATTGTAAACCCCCTTTACATTCACGTTATAAACGCGGTCGAAATCGGCTTCCCCGGTAGTGTCGGCCTTTCCGATATGAGAGATCCCGGCGCTGTTCACCAGGATGTCGATCGCTTCCAGCAGACCGAAAGCTGTTGCTACTTCCTGCTGGCTGGATACATCCAGGAACATCGGCTCGGCATTCCCCCCGGAAGCTCTGATTTCTTCGATTGTTTGTAGTCCGGCTTCTTTGTTAAAATCCGCCACTATTACCCGGGCACCTGCCTTTGCAAACAGAACAGCCACAGCTTTTCCTATACCACTTCCACCTCCTGTTATGACAGCGGTCTTATTGATGAGTTGAAACATAATTGAATATATACGCTAAAATTAAAATGGCGCGGCTAATTTACCATATAAATGATAAAAAAGAGGAGGAAATGGTATATTATATTGAATGATCGGGCTTTTTCAATAAATAAACCGCTGCCGGAAACAGGAAATAAAATTTTCAAAATACTAATAATTTTAGTATTTTTATGCAAACTATTGTTTTTTAAGTATAAGCTCTTTCCCTAATAATTAATTTTATAAGCGTTTAAGCTTATAATTTAAATTATAAGTCTATTTGCTTATATTTGAAGTATGATAGCGATCATTACCGGAGATATTATTCGCTCGGAAAGTACGGACCCGAAGGAGTGGATGCCGATTTTAAAAAGCTTTTTAAAAAAGCAGGGCCAAACCCCGGTCGACTGGGAAATTTACCGGGGTGATGCCTTTCAGCTCCGGGTACAGCCTGCAGAAGCCCTCTTTAAATGCATGCTGTTAAAAAGTATGATCAAACAAAAACCCGATCTGGATGTGCGGCTCAGCATTGGTTTGGGAGACGCATCTTTTCAAACAGAAAAGATCACCGAATCGAATGGGACAGCCTTTGTAAGATCGGGCCGCAAATTTGACGGCATGAAGGAAGAAAAAACCACCCTGGCCCTGGCCACCGGTCATGAGTACACCGATGCCACGCTGAACCTTATGGCCCGGTTTGCATCGCTGGTCATGGACAACTGGAGCCTGGCAGCAGCAGAAATCGTGCAGCTGTTCCTGGAAAAGCCCGACTGGAACCAGCAACAGATCGCGGAAAAATTAAAGATCAACCAGTCTGCCGTAAGCCAGAGCCGCAAACGGGCACATTTTGACCTCCTGATGGATTTTAATACATTTTATCAAACAACGATAACCGGCCTTAACACATGATACTACTCATAAAATTGTTGCTGGCGCATTTACTGGGCGATTTTGTTTTGCAGCCATCCCGCTGGGTGGAAGAAAAAGAACGCAAAAAATACAAAAGCCCCAAGCTGTACCTGCACATACTTCTTCATTTTGCGCTGATCCTGCTCATCACCATGGATACCCGCTACCTGCCGCTGGCGGCCTTTATTGCCGGCAGCCATCTGCTGATCGATCTTGCAAAACTCCAGTTCCAAACCGCTAAAAACAGGAAAGCATTTTTTATCCTGGACCAGGTATTGCACCTCGCTGTGATCATATGCGCCGCCTGGTGGATGGAACCTTTTGCATGGCACCTGACGGCCGCGCAAACGAACGCACTGCTGATCACCACAACGGGCCTGGTATTGCTGACCACTCCGGTTTCGGTAATCATCAAACTGATCTTATCCAAGTGGGCGCCGGCAACGGAGATCCGGACTGATGTAATTGAAACAAAATCATTGCAGCATGCCGGCATGATGATCGGCTATATTGAGCGCATACTGGTGCTTATTTTTATCCTGAACTTGCAATGGGTTGCCATCGGATTCCTGGTAACCGCTAAATCCGTTTTTCGTTTCAGCGACCTGAAAGTCGGGCAGGACCGCAAACTGACCGAATACATTCTCATTGGCACCCTCTTGAGTTTTGGGATTGCCATCGTAATCGGGGTGATCGTAAATAAACTGCTGGTATCTGGTTTAACCGGTGCGTAATACAGCATGCACTGCATCGGCGCTGGTAGGATCCGGGTGTAAGTCATTCGTCCGCTTGCCATTATATTATCCCGTTTCACTCATGCCGGTACACCACCCTGCCCCGGGAAACACAAGCCGGAGCCGCTCCCCTCCTGTTAAATTCCGGTATTATAAGCATATGATCGATACTTACTGCAAGGTTTACAACAAGCAGGGAATACCGGTATACAATTCCGCCTGCTAACGGAACAAGCAGCTTTCCAAAACACCTGCAGGATCGATTATCGCTTAATGCAATCGTTTGTTCTTGATGCCTGTACCAGCAATGTACCTTGCGCAATCGTTTCCATAAACCCGTTTTTTACGGCGGGGCTTTGTTACTTTTACCGGATCATTTTTAATATAATTCAGCGATCATGAACCTGAAGTCTGGAATGGCCTTTTTTAAAAAAGGCGCTGTTACGATGCTAATTGCTACAGTCGCGCTCTTTACAGTTACCGCACAGGTAAAATCTCCCGCACCCGCTGCCATAAAACCGGCAGCCGACACCGTTGCCATTACCGGTGCCGCGAAGGTGGATGCAACCACCGTAAAGATCCGGTTGAGCAACCGGCAGGAATTACTGCTGGATTTCTATGGTGAAAACATCTTCCGCATGTTTACAGACCCTTCGGGCGGAGCCCTTCGCGCACCTGAGGCCACGCCACCGGCATCGATCCTTACAGATCATCCGCGCAAGACGGTTTCAAGGCTGGATGTAAAAGATAATGCGGGGCATGTAATAATTTCCACCAACGCGGTAGCCCTCGAATTCACCAAGGCAACGGCATTGCTTAAAATAACCAATATCAAAAGCAAACAAACCGTATTGCAAACATTAACGCCGGTGTTATTTGATAAAAAAACGACCAGTCTGAAGCTGAAAGAAAATCCATCTGAATACTTCTATGGAGGCGGTGTGCAAAACGGCCGGTTTTCCCATAAAGGCAAACTTATTTCCATCGAGAACCAGAACAGCTGGACGGATGGCGGCGTGGCCTCTCCTACCCCCTTTTACTGGTCGACCAACGGGTATGGCTTTATGTGGTATACGTTTAAAAAAGGCAAATACGATTTCGGTGCAAAAGAAAAAAACACAATCACCCTTTCACATGAAACCAACTACCTCGATGTATTCTTTATGATCGACCGGGAGCCGGTAGCCCTGCTGAACGATTTTTACCAGCTGACCGGCACCCCGGTACTGCTGCCCAAATTTGGGTTTTACGAAGGGCATCTGAATGCATATAACCGCGACTACTGGAAGGCGGATACAGTCGGAGTACTTTTTGAAGATGGCAAGCGCTATAAAGAAAGCCAGAAGGACAACGGAGGCATTAAAGAATCACTCAACGGTGAAAAAAACAATTATCCGTTTTCCGCAAGAGGCGTGATCGACCGTTATAAGGCCCATGACCTGCCGCTGGGCTGGATCCTCCCCAACGACGGATACGGCGCGGGCTACGGGCAAACGAGTACACTCGACAGCAATATCCGGAACCTGAAAGCTTTTGGTGATTACGCCCGGAGAAATGGCGTACAGATCGGGCTCTGGACACAATCGGATCTTCATCCCAAGGACAGTATTCCCGCATTGCTGCAGCGCGATATCATCAAAGAAGTAGGCATTGCCGGTGTACGGGTGTTGAAAACCGATGTAGCCTGGGTTGGGCCCGGCTATTCATTCGGCTTAAATGGCGTGTCGGACGTAGGGCAGATCATGCCTAAATATGGAAACAATGCCCGGCCCTTTATTATTTCCTTAGACGGATGGGCCGGCACCCAGCGTTATGCCGGTATCTGGAGCGGCGATCAGACCGGTGGTGTATGGGAATACATCCGTTTTCACATTCCTACCTACCTGGGGTCCGGACTGTCCGGACAACCCAATATCACTTCCGATATGGATGGTATCTTCGGTGGCAAAAACATTAAGGTAAATACCCGCGACTTCCAGTGGAAGGCCTTCACTCCTATGCAGCTGAATATGGATGGTTGGGGCGCTAATGAGAAATACCCTTATGCGCTGGGCGAGCCGGTTACATCCATCAACCGCACCTACCTGAAATTGAAATCAGAGCTGCTGCCCTATACCTACAGCATTGCCAAACAGGCCGTAACCGATTTACCCATCATCCGGGCAATGTTCCTGGAATATCCCAATACCTTTACCTATGGCAAGGCCACCCAGTACCAGTACCTGTATGGTCCCTGGTTCCTGGTTGCACCCATTTACCAGGAAACAAAGGCCGATGAAAAAGGCAATGATATCCGTAATAATATTTACCTGCCCGCCGGAACCTGGATCGACTATTTTACCGGCGACGTTTATGAGGGCAACCGGGTGCTGAACAATTTCGAAGCCCCGATCTGGAAACTGCCGGTATTTGTAAAAGCCGGTGCCATTATTCCTATGACCAACCCTAATAATAATGTTACTCAGATAGACCGCACCGCCCGTATTTACGAACTATACCCCGCAGGCAGCAGTTCCTTTACCGAGTATGACGATGACGGTTTTACAGAAGCCTACAAATCCGGCGCCGGCACCACCACGCAGATCCGGTCGGCCGTTCAAAAAAATACCGCCACCATCACGGTGCTGCCCACCAAAGGCAGTTACGACGGTTTTGTAAAAAATAAAACTACGGAGTTCCGGATCAATGTAACCCGGAAGCCTGCTGCTATTGTTGCAAAAACAGGTGCCGCAATGGTGAAGCTTAAAGCGGCTTCGTCCCTGGAAGCGTTCCGAGAGCAGGTAAACGTTTACTATTATGATGTGGCGCCCAACCTGAACCGCTTCGCTACAGCAGGCAGTCCTTTTGCTCAGACCACTATTACTAAAAATCCCCAGCTGCTGGTAAAGCTGGCAGCCACCGATATTACCGCTCATGCGATTACACTTACGGTAAATGGATTTTTCTTTACACCCGTAGATCCTTTGCGTAAACAGCATGGCAGACTGGCCGCTCCGTTGCAGGCCCAGGTCATCGACAGCAACCGCCAGGCCTATACCCTGACGCCCAGCTGGAAAAAGCAGGTCAATGCCGATTTTTATGAGATCGATTTCAACGGTCAGCGATACACCACCATCCGGGATACCAGCCTGCTGTTTGACGGGCTAACCCCTGAAACGCCCTACCAGTTCCGGATCCGGGCGGTAAATAAAGATGGGCAGTCGCCCTGGACCACCTTCTCTGCAAAAACAAAAGTGAACCCGCTTGAATTTGCCATTAAGGATATTACAGCCACCGGGTCAGCTGCGGATCAGGAAGGCAGTGAAATCGCACAGCTGGTTGATTTTGATGAAGGCAATACCTGGCATACCAAATGGGGCACAAAAGCGGTTCCTTTTGATATTGTACTCGACTTAAGATCCGTAAACCAGCTCGACAAGATACAATACCTACCGCGCACACGGGGCAATGGAATATGGCTTAAAGGAAGTATTTCGTACAGCACCAACAAATCAGAATGGACCAATGCCGGCAGTTTTGAATGGGCAAAGAACGGAGATACCAAAACCTTCCCTTTCAGTAACCATCCAACCGCCCGGTACATCAAAATTTCCGTAACAGAAGCAGTGGGTGATTTTGGTTCCGGACGCGAGCTATACGTATTTAAAGTA
Organism: Niabella agricola; assembly: GCF_021538615.1. NCBI lineage: Bacteria > Pseudomonadati > Bacteroidota > Chitinophagia > Chitinophagales > Chitinophagaceae > Niabella > Niabella agricola. Next base: position 348,809 of record NZ_JAJHIZ010000002.1, on the reverse strand, counting down.
CCTGGATCCGAAAGTTATATCCCCGGCGATATCAATAACGATCATATCATCGATAACAATGATCTGACCTCCTATATTAACTATACCGGGTTAAGAAGCGGCGACGGCGACTTTGAAGGTTATATCAGCAATGGAGATATTAATAAAAACGGCCTGATCGATGCCTATGATATTTCCAATGTGGCCACACGCCTTGAAGGCGGTGCCGATATGACCACCGTTGATACGCTTCAGGGGAAGATCGAAATCGCCACATCGAAAAAGACATACAATAAAGACGAGATCATTGAAATTCTTGTAAAGGGAATCAACCTGAAAGCCGTAAACGGATTAAGTTTTGCGCTGCCTTACAATGCACAGGACTACGAGTTTGCCGGTATCACTCCGTTAAACATAAAGGAGTTGGAAAACATGACCAACGACCGGCTGCATAGTAATGGTAAAAAAGCCTTGTATCCCACGTTTGTAAACATTGGCGATCAATCCGGGCTGGAGGGCACACAGGACCTGTTCATCATCAAACTGAAAGCAAAACGCAAGCTGGATTTTGAGCTCAAACCGGTGGATGGCATCCTGGTGGATAAGCGACTAAATACCATAGGTTTTTAAACACGGGCGTCCCCTGCGGGAGACACCCGGGAAGATCAGCAACCAAACAAACGACCAGCTTCTTTGCAGGGTCTCCAGAAAGGGACCCTGCAAATTATCGATACCTGTTATTCCTGCAAACCCGGGCGTCCCCTACGGGAGACGCCACGGGAAGATCAGCAACCAAACAAACGACCAGCTTCTTTGCAGGGTCTCCAGAAAGGGACCCTGCAAATTATCGATACCTGTTATTCCTGCAAACCCGGGCGTCCCCTACGGGAGACGCCACGGGAAGGTTAAACGGATCGTTGTCGTATGCTCAGGACTGTGGCTCCTCTGCAACCACCGGTCCTCCTTTAGCCAACTCACTTCCCTGCTTTTTGGATTTAAACACCGGCCAGAGGAACTGCGCATACCACTCTTCTTCCTGGTACGATTTAATGCCATAGGTTTCCGGGTATTTCCGGGTAATGATACCGGTACCAAAAATAATATCCCATATGAAGAACATATTTCCAAAATTGCCCTTATAATGACCAATGCCATCATCCGTTGAGTCGGCATGATGCGCATGGTGCGTAGCGGGTGTGGAGATCAGCCGTTCCAACACCCATCCAATGGGATGCAGCCACCGGTACGTGTAAAAAGGTTTGTCCCATTTGATACTGCTATGCGCAGAAAGCGTGATCAGCGATTTTACACCTCCGACAAACAACGCCGGCAAGCCCAGCCCGAGATAGGTCAGGATCGCTATGAGATAGATCTGCGAAAAGAAAATCGTATAAATAATATTCTGCCGGCTGGCCATCGACATGCCCATATAGGGAGCTGAATGGTGCGTCCGGTGAAACCGCCAAAGAAAAGGCACCTGGTGATGCAGCCGGTGGTACCAGTACTGGGTAAGATCATCGGCCACTGCAATGATCAGCGCGCCCCACCAGAACGGTACCCACACAAAAACATCTTTGGCGGCCGGCAACACCAGGGGCAGCAATTTCAGGCTGAAGAACGTAAGCACCGGAATAAACAGCAGTTTGGGCGCCACAAAGCAAACCAGATCCAGGATCTTCTCGTTGTGCGTCCAGCGGCGGTTTTCATAAAGCCCCGCAGCCACTTCAATAATGCCCACTTCAATCGCCAGAACAATCAGTCCCCATTTGCGGAGATGAGTAAATGTTGATTGCAGCCAGGCAGGAATATGCTCCTGCATGATCCGCAGGTTTTCGGCGGTACTATGATGCCAGGGTTTTTCATGCAATGCATAAAAATAGAGCAACATCAGTGCAACAGGCAGCAGGTACAATCCAGCGCTTATCAGGATATCCCTGGTGAGTTTCCGGGGATTTTCAATTTTATAATGCATATAATATCATTTAAAGTGTCAGCAGCAATTGCAGCAGGTATAGACCACCGGCTATAAAAGCCAGTGGTATCAATACTATGCCGATGCTGATGATGATTTTTTTTGCGAGTATATTCAGATCGTTCATAACACTTTTATTTTATTTGCCGGCAGTAGCTGTAGCTGTTCCGTACACCGCCGGTTTATAATTTCTATGAATCCGTTTTTCATATACATCCTCCCAGTCGATAAGCGGATACAGGTGGTTCTTTTCTGCCTGTTGATCAAACAGTTTTTTTAATGCTTCTAATTTTTCCGGATATTTCTTAGCCAGGTTCACCCGTTCATTAAAATCTTCATTCAGGTTGTATAATTCCCATTCGTCCTTTTCCCAGCGGCCGGGATCATTCTTCCAGCCGGTGGTTCTCGTTTTTACATAATCAATGGCATTGGGATGATGGGCGGCAGCAGCTTTCCATCCGTTGGCATAAATGGATCGCGCCCCAAAAATATAATAATGCTGTATCTTATGATCTGCGGTCGCACCAGCATCATTCAGTGTTTTCAGTAATGAATATCCCTGTATAGTATCCTGCGGAACATTTCGTATGGCGGCAGGTGCTTTTATACCTACAAGATCCAATGTGGTAGGCAGGATATCGATCACATGGCTGTACTGCGTGCGGATGCCCCCCTTTTCTTGGATACCTTTCGGGTAAAAAATTATGAGTGGATTATGCGTACCACCTTCTGCGTTGGCGTCCTGCTTCCACTGGCGGAATGGCGTGTTGGTAGCCTGCGCCCAGCCCAACGGGTAATTGGTATTCTTACCCTGGGGCAGGCCGATATCATCAATGCGCGAAAGATTATACCGGAACTGATCTTCCTCCGTTTGTGTGCCAATCTGGTTCCGCGGTTGTAAGGTTCCCTGGAACGTGCCTTCCTTACTGGCACCGTTATCCCCGATCATGACCACAACCACGGTATTTTCCAACAGGTTTGCTTCTTTAAGATAACTGATCAGCCGGCCTACGCAGTAATCGGTGTAGGTAAGATAGCCGGCATAGGTTTCCATAAACCGGGCATATAGTTTTTTCTTTTCCGCGGGCAATTGATCCCAGGCCTGTATCTCTTTATTGCGCTCGGGCAGTTGGGCGTTCTTTGGCACTACGCCCAGCCGGATCTGGTTGGCCAGTACCTTTTCACGATACCGGTCCCATCCCTCATCAAACACGCCCTTATACCGGCTGCTAAACTCCGGGGCCACCTGATGCGGTGCATGCACAGCGCCGGGTGCATAATAAAGAAAGAAAGGCTTTCCCGGAGCAGCCTGTTGCTGTTTTTGAATATACCCGATGGCTTTATCGGTGATCTGATCATTCAGGTGCCGGCCATCGGTTTTGATATGCGCATTGTTCTCCACCAGGTCCGGATCGTACTGATCGGTCTGGGAACCCAGGAAGCCGAAAAACTGTTCAAACCCTTTCCCGCCTGGCCAGCGGTCGAAAGGGCCGGCATCGGTGGCTTCTTCATCCGGAGTCAACCCATATTTTCCTACAGCAAAGGTATTGTAGCCGTTAGATTGCAGGATCTGTGCAATGGTGCCTTTATCGTTGGGAATGCGGCCGCTCCAACCGGGAAAACCAGCCGACATAGCCACATGTGAAAATCCGCCCACGCCCACATAATGCGAGTTGCGGCCGGTAAGCAATGCCGCGCGGGTAGGCGCACAGATCGCCGCAGTGTGAAAATTGGTATACCGCAGCCCGTTATTGGCTAATGAATCAAAAGTGGGTGTTTGAATCAGTCCGCCAAAACTACTGGAGGCGCCGTATCCCACATCATCCAGTAAGATCCACACCACATTGGGCGCCTGTGCCGGCGGCGTTACGGGTTCCGGCCACCACTCTTCGGAGCCGGCCAGTGTTTTACCGATCCGGCCTTGAAACGGTGGCCTTTGCTGGCCGCTTGCATAAATGGTTGTCATGAGCAGCAGTGTAAAAACTGCAATAATCCTGATTTTCATAATTTCATTTTTTAAAGCTGTTTATGTTAAAAAATCTACGGGCTATCGGCTCCAGCCCGGGTTTTGTATCAGCAGATTGTTTAAATCAATTTCCACTTGGGGTATCGGGAACAGATAATGTTTCTCCGACACGTTATTCGCTTTTGCCGGTATTTTTTTCAGTTCCTCAACCAACGAGCCTTTGCGCACCAGGTCGAACCACCGGTTCCCTTCCTGTACCAGTTCTTTCCGGCGCTCCAGGAAAACTGCTTCCCGGAAACCGGCCTGATCCAGCTCCGAAAGATCCCGGCTGTGATCCGTGTAACTTCCATTGCCGGTATAAAAACCATAAGCACGCGCCCTTACGATATTCAACGCTTTATAGGCCTCTGCCACGGGGCCCTGCAGTTCGTTCAACACTTCGGCATACAACAGCAGCACGTCGGCATACCGCAATACCGGGTAATTGATCCCGCTCTGGGCCTGGTTGGTAATGGGGTTCAGACTGAAATCAATAAATTTGGCATAACGGGTTACCGGTGAAAAATCCACTTCCTGACCGGTGACCGGGTTCAGCATCTTTGTAAAAAAACTGGCCGCCTTACGGGTATCAGCATCATCGAAGATCTTAGGAAGGTTTTCATCCGGCACATCACCCGGAAAGGATTTAGGGTTGAAAGAATTGAAATTGGACCCGCTCAGAAAGTTCTGCACATTGCGTGCCCCCAGGTTCGATTCATATTGCACGGAGAACAGGTGTTCCTTTCCATTCTTCGTGGGTTTCTGAAACGCATCTTTGAAAACGGGAAACAGATCGTAACCATAGGTGCCCCTTGCTGCAGTAAAAGTGCCTGCTGTAAGAACTTTTTCCAGCGTGGTCCTTGCCAGTTCCCAGTTCTTTTTTGTAACATATACTTTCGCCAGTAAGCCCCAGGCAGCGCCGGATGTGGCGCGGCCTTTGTCTGCTCCGGAATAAGATGCCGGTAAGGCCGTTGCTGCGGTGAAATCCGCTATCACCTGTGCATATACTTCCTCTGGCGTTGCGCGTTTTACCATTACATCCTCAATATCCGTAGATGATGGATTGTGCAGCACCAGCGGCACGCCTCCAAACAGGCGCACCAGGTTAAAATACAACAGGCCTCTTATAAAGCGGGCTTCATTGATGAGCCGGCTCCTGGTCGTTTCGTCCATTTCAATACCAGGGATCTTGTCAACAGCCACATTAGCCCGGTTGATCCCGTAGTAATGTTGCTGCCATATTTTCCGCACCCGGTCATTCTCGGCCACATAGGTGATCGTTCCAATGGCCCGCACATCCGGGTTCGTATTGGAGGGACTAAAGATCTGTTCATCCGATCCGTTGCTGATCAGGATGTTCAGGTTGCGGCCATAGATGGGAAAATCGCCGGCCGGATCGCCATTCAAACTGCCATATGCCGCATTGACCGCACTGACCGCATCGGTTGCGGTTTTATAATACTGATCTTCGGTGATCACCGATTCGGGGAGTTCTTTTAGTTTATTGCAGCCGGTCATTCCTATTGCAGCGATGAAATAAACAGACCGGAAGATTACTTTCAATATGGAATTCATAACAGGTATATTGTTTAAATGATCAAATAGTGATATTTAATCCGACAAGAACGGTTTTTGTAGCAGGATAGATGCCATAATCAATTCCTTGTTTGGTATTGTCCACATCATACAGGTTGGCTTCAGGGTCAAGACCACTGTAAGGCGTCACCGTGATCAGGTTTTGCCCGGTAATATAGAATCGCAATTTTGTGATCTTATAGCGGGTAAGCAGATTGGCGGGCAATGTATATCCCAGGGTGATATTCTTTATCCGGAAGAATGAAGCGTCTTCGATATACCGGTCGATTACCTGCGGCACCGGAGAATTCGTTGCCCGAGGCTCTTTGCCTTCTGGATGCTCCGGGCTCCACCGGTCCAGCAATGATGCCGAAGCATTCAATGAAAGGGTTGGGATTTCCAGCTTTTGCCGGATGAAATTAAATACCTTATTGCCGTAGGTGCCCTGGAGCAAAACCGAAAGGTCAAACCCATATGCGGCCAGGTTATTGGTAACCCCAAATGTAAACTTCGGCTGCGCATTTCCCAGGTTCACTTTATCCGCAGTGGTGATCACGCCGTCGTGATTCGCATCTACGTATTTACGGTCGCCTTCCAGCTGTGACACACCCGCCAGTTTGGGTACATGTGCCTCAAGATCAGCAGCCGTCAGCAATCCATCCGTGCGGTATCCCCAGAATGTAGACACGGGAAGCCCCACCTTCACAATGACCGGTGACACGAACCCCGTGGGTGCCACGGGGTAATAATAATCTACCCCATCTCCCAGGTTTAGCACCTTGTTCTTGTTTGCCGCAAAAACAATTGAAGATTTCCAGCTAAAGCGGCGGCCCCTGATATTATCGGTGTTGATGGAAAATTCGATACCCCTGTTGGAAACACTCCCGGCATTTTTCAATACCGTATTATATCCGGTATACAAAGGAAAAGGAACAAACAGCAACAGGTCGCTTGTCTTTTTCCCGTACACATCTGCGGATATGCTAATCCGGTTCTTAAAAAAACCCGCATCAACACCCAGGTTCCATTGCGTAGTGGTTTCCCACTTCAGGTTCTCATTGGCCAGCTGTGCGGGAGCTACGCCCGTAACCAGCGATCCGTTAAAAAAATAATTACTGGCGGCCAGCACAGAAAGGGAACTGTAGGGCGGTACTTCAGAATTCCCGGTTTGTCCGTACGATGCCCGCAACTTCAGATTGGAGATGGCATGGCTTTGTTCCAGGAAACGTTCCTTTACGGCATTCCAGGATACGCCCACGGAAGGAAAGAATCCCCATTTATTATTTTTTCCCAGCCGGGAGGAGCCATCCGCACGCTGGGTCAGGGATATCGAGTATTTATCATCAAAGGTGTAATTGATCCGGCCGAGGAACGAGTTCAGCGCAGCCGCATGTGCGTCTGAAGCCGGCAGCACCGCCGTCCCTCCCAGGGAAAGGTTGTTATATCCCGTAAGGTCCGACGCAAATTTCTGTGCTCCCGCCACTGCACTCTCATCTTCTGAATACTGAGTAGTGTAACCCAACAAGCCATTCAACGCATGCCGGTCGCGGATGTTTTTCGAATAGGTCAGGGTATTTTCGTTCAGCCAGGAACTTCCCTGTACGGTTCCTACGGCGGCGATGCCACCTGCGGAATAACCCGCCGAAGTATAGGAAGGGGCATAATAATTTTGTTTGGTCGTTAGCTGGTCCATCCCAAAGGAAGACTTGAGGACCAGCCCCTCTATGATCCGGTATTCCACAAAAGCGTTCGCCAGGCTGCGGGCGATCAGGGTTTCGTTTTTGGTGGCTTCAATATCGCGGAGGGCATTTGTTGGAGTAGCAATATATGGATTCTGGTTGTTGTAACTGCCATCTTCGTTCCAGATCTTTACGATGGAAGGTGTGAGCACCAATGTAGGGAAGGCACCATTAAAACCGATGCTTCCAAAATTAGCACCCGTAAGTTTATCCTGACTTGCCCGGCTCAGGTATACATTGGCTGCTACGGTAAATTTACTGTTCAGTTCCCGCTCATAATTAATGCGCCCGGAATAACGCCGAAACCCCGTATGGAGAATCACCCCATCCTGGTCAAAATAATTACCGGAAATCAGGAATCGCGATTTTTCATCTCCGCCGGATATGGACAACTCGTGGTTCTGCATTGAAGTGCGCCGCAATGCCGCCTGCTGCCAGTCGTAGCCTTCGCCGAATGCCTGGATCTGCGCCGGTGTAAAGGTTACGGCCTGGTTATCGCTCTTGTTGATATCATTAATCAGCGCTGCCCATTGCCCACCGTTCAGCAGTTGATGCGTTTTGGCCGCCTCCTGCTTGCCGAAATACCCGCTGTAATTCAGTTCGGTTCGCCCCTTACGCCCCTTCTTGGTAGTAATGATTACCACGCCGTTCGCGCCCCTGGAACCATAGATTGCAGTAGCCGCCGCATCTTTCAGGACATCGATCGATTCTATGTCTGACGGATTGATGGTAGACAGTGCATTGATCCCGCCTCCGCTGGATGCCCCCGTATTGGTAAGATTATTATTATTGTAAACAATAAAGCCATCGATCACATAGAGCGGATCGTTCCCGAAATTAATAGAATTCCCGCCCCGGATCCGTATGGTGGCAGTACTGCCCGGCTGACCGGATGACTGTGTTACTGCAACACCCGAAACAGAACCCTGCAGCAGGTTATCCAAGGCCACTGCCGGCTGCGATAACCCTGTTTTTGACACTGAAGCCACGGAACCGGTAATACTGCTGCGCTTCTGGGTACCATACCCCACTACCACCACTTCGCCCAGATCATTTTTACGCCGCTCCAACGGAACGGTAACCACAGGCTCGGTAACATAAATTTCCCGGGTTTCATATCCCACAAAAGATACAATGATGGTAAACGGCAGCGTCTGTCCCGTTCTCAATTTGAACTGGCCTTTCTCATCTGCCCGCGACTGATTAGTGGTACCCTTAATCAATACAGTAGCCCCATCAAGCGGGAGTTTTGACAGTGAGTCGTATACATGGCCGCTAAACTGCGTATTGATAACCGTGTGCGGCTCCTGTGAAGAAACGTTTTTTTGCAGCAGTGTCAACAATGAGGTTAGCAATAAAAAAACCGTAAACTTTTTTTTCATTACATTTGATTTGCATTAAACAATAAGGTGGCCTGTATGCTATGCATACCGGATCTTTTAACAGGAAACACGTTATGATGCAGCCGGGTTTCTGCGCCAACAGGCCCGGCATTTTTGTGTGATTTTTATGAGTCGTCCATTACGAAAAATCGGTTAAGTAAAAAGAAAAAATTAAAAAGGGAACGGCTTTAAAGAAGGCATCAGATTAACAGCTGCAACAACAGACAAAAGCACTTAACATGCAGCCTGTGTTCCACATCAATGATTTTTGATTCATCCTGTTGCTGAAAGCCGGGGAGTTCATAATAAGTTGCAAGATTAACAGCATTTTTTTAGTCCACCAAATTTATAGACTACTATTTATTTTCAGGGTCTCCTGAAAGGGACCCTGAAAATGATCTGCACATTATAATAATCATACGCTGAAACCTGGGCGTCCCCTGCGGGAGACGTCACGGGAAGAACCGGTACAAAAAACAACCTTTCGGATAACACTGCAGCAAACCCACCACTTCATTTCAGGGTCTTCTGAAAGGGACCCTGAAAATGATCTGCACATTATAATATTCATACGCTGAAACCCGGGCGTCCCCAGCGGGAGACGCCACGGGAAGATTGATGATCTTTCTTCCGTTACAAAAGAAAATCATCGTCACTCCAACCGCAGCGGAGGAGTTTCTATAAATCATGAAGGAAATGATCTTTACTTTATAACAATTATACGCTGTTAACCCGGCCATCTCCTGCGGGAGCTAGCACGTGAAGATTGTAAACAAGCTTCGTATTGACATTGTTTTCCCGGGTCGCGCCGGGGCCCGTTTTCACTTAACCCTTATCAAATAACAAGCAAATATCCGATTTAACCATAGGGCACAACCCGCCATGGAACGCTATTACATGCAAAAACCCGCTGCCAGAGCGGGTTTCACTTTTTTAACCAGAGGTCTCGAGCGGATTCGAACCGCTGTACGAGCTTTTGCAGAGCTCTGCCTAGCCACTCGGCCACGAGACCATTCTTGATCCTTCAACGCCGGCACCGGTAATACAACATTTCCATCCTGCCATTTAATCTTTGAAGGCTGGCAAAAATAGGATATTTTTGGTAAATATTTGCAAAGATTAAAGACCTTTTTTTATGAGCAGGATCGCAGAATCGGAATTGATTATCAATAACAGGGGTGCGGTGTACCATCTGGATCTTCGCCCCGAGGAACTGGCAGATACAGTGGTTACGGTAGGTGATCCTGACCGCGTGGCTGAGTTTAGCAAATATTTTGATACCATCGAGGTCAAACGCCAGCACCGCGAGTTTGTGAGCCACACCGGAGTGGTAGGCGGCAAACGGCTTACGGTACTATCGTCGGGTATCGGGCCAGACAATATCGACATTGTGATGAATGAGCTGGATGCACTGGTCAATATTGATTTCGAAACACGGGAAATCCGCCCCAACCTGAAGGCCCTCAATATCATCCGCGTGGGTACTTCCGGATCCTTACAGGCCGATATCCCGGTAGACAGCTTTGTGGCCTCCACCCATGGTTTGGGCCTGGACAACCTGCTGAATTTTTACCGCCCGGAGGAAACCGACGAGGAAACCCAATTGCTGCATTCTTTTGTTACCCATGTGCAGATGCAGGGATTGAGCACACCGTATATCACCGGCGCCTCCCCTTCCCTCCTCAAACATTTTGTAACTGATTTTCACCAGGGCATTACCGTTACCTGCCCGGGCTTTTACGGCCCGCAGGGAAGAGTGCTGCGCTTGGGAGTACGCAATCCGCAGCTAATCGACCGGTTGACCGATTTCAGTTTTGGCCAGCACCGGATCACCAACTTTGAGATGGAAACTTCTGCCATATTCGGATTGGGAAAACTGCTCGGTCACCATTGCCTGGCGCTAAACGCCATTGTAGCCAACCGGATCGTAAAAGAATTTACCCGGGACGGGAAGGCGGCAGTAGAACGACTGATTGTAAAATTTTTAGAGACATTTAAAAATAATTTTTAGCCGCTGCAGTACAAGGCCCAACCATCTTGCACGCTCAGTTGATCGTTCCGGTCACAGGGCAACAGGAATTTCAGGCAGGCTCAACAACTCAGCACAGGACGCATCAGGAACAACGAACGATAAAACAACAAATATGACATTCTATAAATATCAGGGTACCGGCAATGACTTTATATTGGTAGATAACCGCAACGGTGCATACTCCGGATTAACGGAATCACAAATCAAAAACCTCTGCAACCGGCGGTTTGGCATCGGGGCTGATGGTTTTATGCTACTCAATGAAAAAGAAGGCTATGATTTTGAAATGGTATACTTTAATGCAGACGGGCGTGAAGGCTCCATGTGTGGAAACGGAGGCCGCTGCATAGTACAGTTTGCCCATGACCAGGGTATCCGGAAAACTACTTATCATTTTATTGCCGCCGACGGGCCGCACGATGCCACCATCGAGGATGGGGAAATTGCTTTAAAGATGAAAGATGTGGAAGGCATCCGTGCATACAAAACCGATTCGATCCTGAATACCGGTTCACCGCATTATGTGCAGCTCGATCCGGATGTAATGCAGCTGGATGTTTTTAAAGAAGGAAAAAAAATAAGATACAGCAAGGATTTTGCAGAAGAGGGTATTAATGTAAATTTCGTTGAAGTAAAAGAGCCAGATCACCTCATTGTACGCACCTATGAGCGGGGCGTGGAAGATGAAACCTATTCCTGTGGTACCGGCGTTACAGCTGCTGCCCTGGTCTTTCATCACAACGATAACGGGTTCAACGCGGTGAACATCGAAACCCTGGGTGGGAAACTTACAGTCCGGTACCGGCGGGAAACGGATGGAAGCTTTAACAATATTTGGCTGAAAGGGCCTGCTATAAAGGTTTTTGAAGGTCAGATAAGCACTGAAGTGTTATGATCAAATACTTTAAAAATATCGATCATCACACTGTTGAAATATCCGAGCCGGAAAACGACAGCTGGGTAAATGTTGTTCCCCCGTTGAAACAGGAGGAGTTTGACGAACTATCAGACCAGCTGGAGATCCCGATCGATTTTCTGACCGACTCGCTGGATATCGATGAACGCAGCCGTTATGATGAAGACGACAATGTAAAGCTTATTGTCATTAAAACCCCCACCGAAAATAATTCTTTCAATGAGAGTGATGCCTTTTACATCACTATTCCCATCATTGTCATCCTCACCCACAACCATATTGTTACGGTAAATTCTTTTGAGAATCCCGCTATTAAAAAGTTCCTGAATACCTTTCAGAACCGTCAGCCGGATAAGAAGAATATGATGGTGATCAAGATTATCGAAAAGATCATTCAGAACTTTATGGAGTACCTGAAAGAGATCAATCAGAAACGGAATGTGATTGAGCAGAAATTGTATGACGCCAACAAAAACGAGCACCTGCTGGAACTGATGAAGATCCAGAAAAGCCTGGTGTATTTTGTGACCGCGCTCCGCTCTAACGAGCTGCTGCTCGCAAAAATACAGCGTACCAGGTTTCTCCAGCTCACCGAAAACGAAGCGGAACTGCTGGAAGATCTGATGGTAGACAATTCGCAGGCTCTGGAGATGGCCAATATTTATACCAATATCCTCAGCAGTACCATGGATACATTTGCCAGCATTATAGCCAACAATCAAAACCAGGTATTGAAGCGGCTGGCTATTGCTACCATTGTGCTGAGCTTCCCGGTACTGATCGCCAGTATCTTTGGGATGAATGTGCCCAGCGGCTTTGAACATTCCCCTTATGCCTTTTACATTGTGGCCGTACTTTCGCTGCTGCTGGCAGTAGTACTGGGTGTACTCGCATTTAGAAAAAAAATACTGGAATGACATTAACATCCTTCAACATCCGCGTTTACGGCATCCTGGTAAACGAACGAAAACAGGTGCTGGTAAGCGACGAGCGTATTTATTTTAATAACCGGGAGGTTACCAAATTTCCTGGGGGTGGGCTGGAGCTGGGTGAAGGCACCAGGGAGTGTATTATCCGCGAATGCAAAGAAGAAATGAATGCAGACGTAGCCGTAGTGGATCACCTCTATACCACCGACTTTTTTCAGCAATCGGCATTTAATGAAGCGCATCAGCTCATCTCCATCTATTATATTGTGCAACCGCTGAAGCCCTTGCCCTTTCCCGTAAATAATGGCACCCCGGTTTACCCGGCCACCATCACGGAAAACTTCCGTTTTGTAGACTGGGCACATTTTTCAGCCGAAGTAATGACGCTTCCGATCGATAAGATTGCAGCAGACCTGCTGAAAAAACGCGGCGTACCCGTTTCAGATATGCGGCGGTAGAGAGCCTGAGCTTTCAACAGTGGTGCAAAACCCGTACTTTTAGCATCAAGTTTTAATCCATCCACATGAAACGAGTTATTACCGCGATAGCGCTGGGCATTGTAGTGTTTACCAGCGCTACCTGTTCAAAAAAAGACGCTTCTTTTATCAATAGCCCCGGTAAAGACGGCACGGCTTATAATAAGCCGGTGGGGGCCTCCTCCAGGGATTTTCTTACCAGCAATCATTTTACGTCCCTGGCGGTGGAAATCCAATATGTAACCGGCTATGCTCCTGATGCCGCCGCACTGGACCAGCTGCAGCAATTTTTAAATGCCCGGCTCAATAAGCCCGGCGGCATCACCATCACAACCAAGGTAGTTCCAAACCCGGGCGAAGCAACCCTTTCATTGAACCAGATCCGGGAAATTGAAAATAATAACCGTACACTTTTTAACACAGATACCCGGTTAAGCATATATGTTCTTTATAGCAACAGTGACTTTACAGATGCCAGTACTTTAGGCATCGCCTACCGGAATACTTCGGCCGCCCTGATGGGCAAAAAGATTCACGAAAATTCCGGAGGTTTCGGCCAGGTAAGCCGTACCAAACTGGAGGCAACCGTTCTGGAACATGAAGTGGGCCATCTTTTAGGACTGGTAGACCTGGGCGCTCCCATGCAATCGTCTCATAAAGATACACAGCATGGCAGCCATTGCAGCAACGATCAGTGCTTGATGTATTATGCTTCTGAAACCACAGATGTATTCGGGTTCCTGTCGCGGAACGCCGCACCTTCGCTGGATGCGGGATGCCTCGCAGATCTGAAAGCTAATGGCGGGAAGTGAGCTTTGTTGGCAACGGTCAGCCTTCAACTATCAGCTATCGGTTTCCAGATGGGTGATCTGCGTCCCAGAATGTTGATTAAGTTCAGCGTTTATCGCTTTCCTGGCCGGCAGTGAGGACATTATCTAAAGCGCAGTTGGATCCGGTTTTATGCTTGATGCACGATGTTGGCTATTAGACGTCAGATACGAGATGTCAGATAGTTATCGTCTAAGGTCTATAGCATATCAGCCGGAGGAAGATCATGGAGCAGTAAGAGTATCTTCATTTTCACATTCCAATCGCTACTCCCCGCTGATCCCCTGGTAATAATTATAAATCTTCACCCGGAGCAGGTACTCATATTTTCCCCCGATCAGGTCAATGTTGGCGCGGTCGAGGTTATTTTTTACAGTAAGGTATTCCACCGAGTTCCATTGACCCACATTAAAACGGGCCTCCGCTGCCTGGTAAGATTGCTGCAGGGCATTTACGCGATCCTGCAGTTTTTTATAGCGGTCAAAGGCCGCATTCATATTAACGGCGGCACCTTCTACATTTTGCTGAAGCTGCGTTTTCACGGCCTTGTCGTTTTGCACCGCATCTTTCAGGTTTAACCGTGCCAGCTTTATATTATTCCGAGCCTGGAGGTTGTTGAAAATCGGTACAGACAGGGTAAAGCCCAGGTTCTTGCTGTTGTTGTTTTTTAACTGATCCATGATACTGGCAGCAGAAGATTGTGCATAGCGGCTGTTCATGCCGTAACCAAAATCCAGGGTTGGGAATAGCTTTGAACGGGCCGCCTTTAATCCGTAAACGGCGCTTTTTACCGAATAGTCTGCCGCTTTAACCTGGGCAAAGCGGTCTAAAGCCGTATGATAGGCATCCGCAGCATTGGTGCTGTTTTTTTCCAGGATCTCCTTAACCGCCATTCGCTCAAAAACCACGCTGCTGTCGTAGGGTATATTCATAAGGGCGCAGATATTGATCTTAGCCGTTTCCACATCGCGTTTGGCGTTGATGATAATGGCTTCATCATTCGCATATTGCCCCTGCATATCGAAAAGATCCGAAGGTGCTACTGCTCCTTTTGCATTCATATCTTTCAGGCGTTGTACCTGTTTTTCTGAAAGCAGGGCCTGCTCCTTCGTTTGCGCAAGCATATCCTGTGCGCTCATCATCTGCAGATAAGCCAGAATTACGTTGAGCGTAATATTATCCTTTTGCTGTTGCCAGCTCATACCCGAAGCTGCGGCCGTCATGGCAGCCTGCCGGGCGGTATTTTGCAGGTTCATTCCCCGGAAGAGCGTTACACCACCGGAAATATTATAATCTCCCGAATAAATATTATTGTCAACGAATGCGTTGGTGGTATTGTCAATACTCCGTCCAAAAGACCAGCCGTGGCCGGCGGAAGCATTGAGGTTGGGCAGCATATTTAAGCGGGCCTGGTTATGTGCCACCACATCACGCCCGGCCTGGTTGGCGGCCTGGGTTACCTGCAGGTTGTTTTTAAGAGCGATGTCGATGCATTGTTCCAGGCTATAATTGACCGGCTGCGACAGGAGGCTCAGCGGAACCATAGATAAAAAAAATCCAACAAAAAAAAACTTCATGAGTTTGAGAATTGAGAATTCTGAATTGAGTTATCAGTCGTCAGCGATCAGTTGTTGGCGATCAGCCGAAGGTTTTTATTTTCCGCAACCATTGCTATAACCTTTCCTGCTGACGATCACCCATTAACCATTGACTATTAATTATTGCCCTTCCGCTCCACATGTCCATCCAGCAGGTGAATGATGCGGGAACCATATTCCGCATTTTTCTCAGAGTGCGTTACCTGGATAATGGTTACCCCCTCCTGATTCAGCTGCTTAAACAATTCCATAATCTCTTCCCCCTGTTTGGAGTTCAGGTTCCCGGTAGGTTCATCTGCCAGCAGCAGTTTCGGGTTGCCGATCAATGCCCTTGCTATACCCACCAACTGCTGCTGACCACCGGAAAGTTGGGTCGGGAACAGGTCCTTCTTTCCCACGATCTGAAAACGGTCCAGCATATCGGCAACCAGGGCCTTCCGTTCGGAAGTTTTGATACCCTTATATAAGAGCGGCGTTTCGATATTCTCGTATACCGTAAGCTCATCGATGAGGTGGTAGGCCTGAAACACAAAACCAATATACTGTTTATACAAAGCCGTACGTTGCTTTTCTTTTAACTGTTGTACCGCTTCTCCCATAAAATGGTAGGTGCCCTCATCGAAATCATCCAGCATCCCGATCACATTCAGCAGGGTCGATTTGCCGGAGCCGGATGGCCCCATTACTGAAACAAATTCGCCCTCATCAATATCCAGGTTGATATCTTTCAGCAAAAACGTTCTGTTAATACCCGTGTTCACCCATTTGTAAATTCCTCTTAGTTGTAATAACATATTTTAGAATTGAGATTTCAAATTTAAGATTTGAGGCGTCAGCCATTTCCATTCATGCTAATCCTGTTTACTACTCTACGATCTTTATTCATAACTTCCTATTAACTGTTATCTATTCCCTACCGATGTGTTCCCGATGAAGCCGCTTTATATGCTATGATCACTCACTGTTGTGCCCATTTTCATATGCTCACATTTCCACATTCATTACTCACTTCGCAACGATTTTACCGGATTCATGCGCGCTGCTCTGATCACCTGGGTGGCAATGGTACCTCCCGCAACAAGCAGCGCTACCAGTCCCGACGCTGCAAAAAACCACCACCCGATCCTTGTCCGGTATGCAAAATCACGTAACCATTGGTGCATCAAAAATCCTCCCAACGGAAATGCAATAAAAAGCGAGGCTGCAATCAGCTTTAAAAAGTCGCCCGAAAGCAAACCAACGATATTAAAAAGCCCCGCACCCAATACTTTCCGGATACCCAGTTCACGCATCCGCTGTTCCGTTGCATAGGATACCAACCCAAACAATCCCATACAGGCAATTCCAATGGCAAAGATCGCAAAGGCTATAAAAATCGTTCCCGTACGCTGCTCCGATTTGTAGAGGGCATTGAAATCATCGTCCATAAATGAATACAGGAACGGTTGCCCGGCCATTTTATCCATAGCCTGATATTTCTGTTTAATCTGATTCACAACACCCCGGATATCGCCACTTTTTATCCTGAAAGAAAACCGGTCGCCATACCGGGACAACCGAAGAATAACCGGTTCTGTTTTATAGCGCATAGAGCCGGTACTAAAGTCTTTTACCACCCCGATGATGGGATGACGGGTAATGGTACTGTCGTCTCCAATATCATAAATGGCTTCCTTTACCGGGTCGCTGTAACCAAGCATACGAGCCGCTGTTTCATTTAGCAATACCGCGCCGGAATCACTGGCAAACTCCGGTGCAAAGTTCCGGCCAGCTACCAGCCGCATTCCCATTGTATGGAGAAAATCAGCATCCACCTGCCAGTCGCCCAGGGTTACCGACTGAACAGCAGAGAACGATGCGTCCCTTGAATAAGCATTCCTGTTCCAATCGCCCAGCTGCAACGTGGGCACCGCCGATGAACGGGTTGCCGCTGTTACACCCGGTATTTTCAGTACTTCATTTTTAAATGCAATGGCGTGATCGCCCAATGCATACGCATTTTTAAGTACCAACACCTGTTCCCGGTTATACCCGGTATCCTTTTCGCGAATATAGTTCAACTGCGCATAAATAACGAGCACCCCAATAATAAGAAAAACGGCGATAGAAAACTGGAACACAACCAACCCATTCCGGAGCCAGCTGCCTTTAAGCCCTACCCGTCCTTTTAAAACACGAACGGGATTGAAACCGGAGAGGTAAAATGCCGGGTAAATACCCGCCAGTAACCCGATCACCAGGACGATCAGTAAATATACCGGTATTAACCAAACGGACAACACACCGGATGCTGGTATGGCCTTGCCGGTAATACCGTTAAAATAATGCAGCGATAAGACGGCGATCATAACCGCCAGCACCAGGGAGATAAAGCAGGTAAGGATCGATTCGGATAAAAACTGCAATATCAACCCCCGCCTGTTGGATCCCAACACTTTTCGCACGCCCACTTCCCGGGCACGCCTGGAAGAGCGGGCAGTGGCGAGGTTCATAAAGTTTACACAGGCGATGATCAGGATAAATATCCCAATAATGGAAAAAACGTATACATATTGAATATTTCCCTGCGGTTCAATTTCAGTATTCAGTGTTGAATACAAATGAATCCGGTCCAGTGGAATACTATAATAGCGGAAATAATCTCCTTTCCCTTCAAAGTCCTTAAAGCTGCTGTGCAGCACCTGCTGAATTTGCGGTTCGGCGTATTTACGGGCAGTGGCCTGCAGATAAGCATTCATGGTCTCCGGAGTTACACCTTTTTTAACCAGTACATATGTATTATAATTATTGCTCAGCCAGGTATCCTGCCGCAGGTTCTCATCACCTGCCAAAGAAAATACCACATCAAAATGTAGATGAGCGGCAGCGGGGGTATTCTTGATAACTCCGGTAATCCTATAGGGCGTAGTGTTGTTGGTTAGAATGGTTTTTCCAATAATATCCGTAGTATTAAAGTATTTTTCTGCCGCAGATTCAGACAACACCATGGTATGCGGCTCCAGCAGTGCCGTATGCGGATCTCCTTTTAACATGGGTAATGTAAACACATCAAACAGGTTTGCATCTGCACCAAAAGCATGCTGCTCGGCAAGCGTCTCCGTTCCTTTTTTCAGCAACAGCCCGCTTGCGTTTCTTAGCCGGGTAGCCTGCTCGATCTGGGGAAAATCATTTTTTAGTGCTATAGCCATCGGCGCCGGTGTCGTATTATCATGAAACCGGCTTCCATTTAGTTGAATATCCGTGTTCACGCGGTAAATGCGATCTATTTTTTTGTTATACCGGTCATAACTCAGTTCATCCTTTACAAATAATGTGATCAATATGCAAACAGCCAGTCCTGCCGCCAATCCGACAATATTGATAACGGAAAACATTTTACCTCTTAGCAGGTTCCGCCAGGCTGTTTTAAAATAATTTCTGATCATACGTTGCAGGCATTAAATATTCCGAAGGGCAGTCCCTTCCTTTCCGTAGCCGGCCAGGCTGAAGCAGGAATCCACCCATCGCCAATCAGCAACGCTCCGTCTTCCGCTGCAACTACCCACCGGGTTTGATGATCCCGGCAGGTAATATAGGCGGCTACTTGTTCAACACATAAAGCAATAGGTATGGAGCAACGGAATGCTGCAATGATATTACCCCTATCACTATTTATACTACTTAAAAACATGTTCAACCAATCATTCGCCATCTGTTAAAATATGCTTTATTAGATACCCGGTTATTCTGAACGCAACGACTTTACCGGATTGGCTCTTGCCGCTTTTGCCGTTTGCACCACAATGAGCAAAAAAGTAACAAGTGCGATGAACAAAAAGGCCATAAAAAATATTTCCGGTGAAAGGTTTATATGATAGGCATAGTGCTGCAGCCAGCTACTCATCAACCAATAACCCAGGGGCACCGCAACCAGCACAGCAATCAGCAATATCACCACAAACTCCCGGGCAAGAAGCTGAACGATACCGGAGGCAGATGCTCCAAGCACCTTACGTATACCAATCTCTTTAATCCGCTTTTGGATACTTAAGGAAACCATGCTGAACACACCCAGCAATACAATGACCAGGGTTAGTATGCCGGCTACATAAGCCGCTTTTTTCAACTGTAGTTCTTTCGCATACAAAATGCGCAGGTCTTCATCCATAAAACGGTACTCGAAAGAAGCCTCCGGAATCAATGCAGTCCATGTCTTTTGAAGCGCTGCCAAAGAAGCCGGTATATTTCCGGGTTTTAATTTAAAAGAAAGGAAACGGTAGATCGGGTTAAAGTCAACATGGAACATTAGCAGTGGCGGTATTTTGCCAGACATGGCCCCAAAATGAAAATCGTCTGTAACGCCCTTTATCGTAAATATGGTAGGGTCACCCGGAACCCGCAGTTGCTTTCCGATAGCTGCAGCAGCCAACGGGTATCCCAATGCCGCTGCCGCAGTTTTGTTAAGCACCACCTGCCCTGAATCGCGGTGATATCCATCAAAAAAACGACCGGCACGCAGGGGCACCTGATAGGCATTCAAATAATGTTCATCTGTAGACAGTAGCTGAAGGGTAAGCGCCGTTGCTGAATCCGCTCCGGACTTATATACCGGAACCTGGCCGCCATTGTTTCCGTTTGGAATTTCATATGATAATGAAACTGCAGCAACTTCAGGCAATTTTGCAAACTGGTCCCTGATAGCAATCATCCTGTCTACACCCGGCTTCGACCAATTGCGCGGCACCTGTGCCGATACCAAAAACGCTTTGTTATAACCGAGGTCTTTGCCAAAAAAATATGCCACCTGCCGGGTGATTATAAAAGCAGCCACCAATACCATCAGCGCCACCGCAAACTGAAAGCCCATAAGCCCCTTGTGCAGCAACTTGTTTTCGCCTACCGACCGCAAGGTTCCTTTCATTGCATGGATCATATTTACAGCAGACAGCCGGAACGCCGGGTATAACCCGGAAGCCACACCGGTAAAGAGGATAAACAATACCGGTATGCCAATAAAGTACAAGGGGAAGGATGGCAATGGCGGCAATGGCTTACCCACGGCTCCTTCAAAAAAAACACTGGCAACAGGATAGGCAGCAACGGCCATAAGGGTAGCAATGGCCACCAATATAATAGATTCTGAAAGAAACTGGAAGAGCAGCTGCCGGCGCCGTCCCCCGATCACCTTTCTTACTCCAATCTCCCGCATCCGCGTACCGGCGCTGCTAACGCTTACATTAACAAAGTTCACGACCGCCATTAAGAGAATGAACAGGCCTGCCAGTGTTAACGTATAAATGGTGCGCAATACCGCGTTGTTATTCCGGTGCAGGTGGTAATCGGTAAGTAATACCGGGTTTACCCGTAGGTTTTCCTGTATCGCAGCGGATGTATTTTGTTGAAGCAGCTGCCGGATTGGTCCGGTCAGATCCGATACTTTTACACCTTTTTGCAATTCGATATATGAGGCAACCTGGATATTCTGCCATGCGTCCAAGTCGGCACGGCCAAAATAACCTGCGTTGGTAATGGAAACAAAGACCTTGCCTGGATAAGTTGGCGTTAACCCCGTCACGCTATTCTCCTGCAGGTTATCCAGAACAGCTGTGATTTTAAAATCGTGAACCGTATCCTTAAAACTACGAATGGCCAGCGTTTCACCCACCACATCTGTACGATTAAAATACAGTAATGCTATTTCCCGGGTGATGACAGCTGTAAAAGGCTGGTAAAGCGCTGTTACGGGATCTCCGTACAACACCTTAAACCCGTACATATTCAGCAGCGTGCTATCCCCCATCTGAACATTCTGCTTTAACAGTTTTTCTCCCCTGGAAACGATGGCAGTGATCCCATCGTACCGGTAGTAATTTTTAATCAGGTTGGGATAATCATTTTTCAGGCGGCTGGCAAGCGGTCCCAGGGTAGCCAGATCATATCCCATATTAGGATCCTTCCATTCACTTGTAAGGATATACTGCTGTGGCGCATTTTTTAAATGCCGGTTCACCTGCAACTCGCTCCACACATAAGCGCCGATCAAAAAGAAAAACAGGATGCCGGCAAACAGCCCGATGATATTTACGGTACTGTACAATCCATGCTTCCGGATATTCCGCCATGCTATTTTTATATAATTTCTGATCATGCCTGCTTTCTTTAACAATCCGGAGCGGTTTTAAACAGCTCCATCCAACCTAGGGTTTCAACCTTGGTGCCACGAACATAAATAACTGGTAATAAATATACTACATAAAGAGACAAGTAGCAGGCTGTGCGCTTTTAAAACAGGAACTGTCCGGTTTTGATACAGCTATTCCGGAACATTGTGTCAATTAAAAATCCGGGCAAGGGCCAGGGATACGGTGTTCGGCAATATTTCTCTATTCGATCTTTAGATAGCTCTAATCGCTATCCACGTCGATTTGAGTATTGAATACCTTATTTATGTAGCCGCAGTCAATATCACCAGCTCCCCTCTTTTCCCATTGACTATTCATTCCTCAGCATTGGCTACTCCGACCGCAATGCCTTCACCGGATTGGCCCTTGCAGCTCCGATTGCCCGAACGCTCACAATGACCAGCGCAATCACAAGCATCAAGGCCCCGGTACATATAAACAGCCACCAGGGAACGGGTGTCCGGTATGCGAATGTTTCCAGCCACCGGTTCATGAACCACCAGGTTGGCGGAATAGCAATGACGGTCGCTATCAGGATCAGCTTTAAAAAACCGATAGAAAACAACCGGACAATACGCGTTACACCAGCACCCAGTACTTTCCGGATGCCGATTTCACGGGTACGCTGAACGGCCATAATACTCACCAGGCCAAATAATCCCATACCCGCTATAAGCACTGCTATTGCTGTAAAAATCAGGGACATTTTTTCCTGTTTCTGCTCAGCGGCATACTGGCGCCTGAAATTGTCTCCCAGGAAATGATACGTGGTAACATTCGTTGGATCAAACTGCCGGTAGATCTGGGCAATATATGCGAGAGCTTCGCGACTTTTTCCTTTTGCCACCCGTACATAAAGGTTATCCTGCATTGCCGGAACCGGGGGCATTACCATCACCAGCGACGCTACCCGGTGCTGCAGGGAATAGGTATGAAAATCGTGTACCACTCCAATAATCGTACGCTCAGCGGTATGTCCTGAATCGTCGATGCCGAACTGCAGTTTCCTGCCCACAGCCTCCTGCCACCCAAGCTTGCGCATCAGGGATTCATTAATCAGTGCAGCGCCATACTGGTCTGTACGGATACTGTCTGAAAAGTTTCTGCCGCTCTGTAACCGGATGTCCATTGCCGGGAGGTAATCCGCATCAACCATCAGTTCCTGGGCAGCGGTTGTTGCCCTGGAAAAGCCCCCTCCGGGCGTTTCAAAGCGATAGCTCAACCCGCCAAGGTCATTGTTTCCAATGGGATTGCCAGCTACGGCCACTGCCTCAATCGCCGGATTCCGGAGCAATTGATTTTTAAGTGCCGGTACCTGGTTGCGAACCTTTACGTTGTCGATATGGAAGGTAAGCACCTGTTCTTTATTAAAGCCCAGGTCTGCCTGCAACATATACTGCAGCTGGCGAAAAATGATCACCGATGCCGGTATCAATGCTGCGGCAATGGTAAATTGAAAAATGACAAAGATTTTTCTCAGCCCAAGGCGCTCCTTAACGGTTACGTTTCCCTTAAGCGCCGGTGCGGTTTTCAGGGTCAATAATAACAACGACGGGTACAGGCCGCTCAAACAGCCGACAATTGCCGTAACAATGATCATCGCTCCGCATACGGTCAGCCATCCGGATGGTCCGATATACAACTCCCGCTCTACAAAACGGCCAAAACCCGGAAGCAACAGCTGCACCAGCAGAACCGCCAGCAACACGGCAATGCCCGTAATCAATACAGACTCTGCCATAAACAGGCCAATGATCCCGCCTCTTCCAGACCCGACCACCTTACGCACGGCAATCTCCCTCGTACGAATGGCTGCGCCCGCTATCGTAAGATTGAGGTAATTGATGACAGCGATGGCTAGTACCAATACAGCAATTACGATAAGCATATACACCCTTCCTGCATCACTGTTCTGACTCAGTTCATAATCAAGATGCGAATGTAAATGAATGGATGAAAGCGGCTGCAAAGCCATTTTGTAATCATTCACCCGCATGCGCTGCTGCATAGTAGCTGCGGCAAAACCCGGAAGCTTCTTTTCCAGGTCTGCAACCTGTACGCCCCTTCTTAGCAACAGATACGTATAAAAATGAAAATTCTGCCATCCATCCGTTACAGGGCCGGGAAACGGACGCACGGCGCTAAAGCGTAAATGCGTATTTGCGGGAATATCCCTGATAACGCCGGTAACCCGCGCTGGCTGCTGGTCGTTAAAGTAAATTGTTTGCATCATTGCCCCGGAGGCCGTACCAAAAAGCTTCTCAGCGAGCGATGCCGATATCACGATCGAACGCGGATCTGAAAGCGCCTTCTCCGGGTCCCCGTATAAAAAATGATAGGAGAAAATCTTCGTAAGGGACGGATCCGCAAAAATAATATCCTCCTGTTTAAACTTTTTTTCTTTATAGGAAATCACACCTCCTCCCTCCAGATCGATCCGCACTGCCGCTTCTACCTCGGGAAAGTTTTTTTGCAGCTGCGGTGCAAACGGAGCCGGGGTTGTGGCCTGGTGCAGATCGTTACCATTCCATTTCGTATGCTGTATTACCCGTACAATACGGTCTGCATTTGCGTAAAACCGGTCGTAGCTGTATTCATCCAGCACATACAGGGTGATAAGACCTAAAACGGTAACACTGATGGCCAGTCCGCTGATGTGGATGAGCGCATGCATTTTGTTTCTCCAGATGTTGCGCCAGGCCGTTTTGAAATAACTTTTGATCATTGTTCAACTATTAACGTTTCAAATAATACCTTCATTCATTGCCCCATTCCCTATTAAGTATTCGCCATCGCCTATTCGCTATTGACATCCCTACTCCGAACGCAATGCCTTCACCGGGTTGGCCCTTGCAGCGCGTACTGTTCGTATACTGAGTGTTACCGCTGCCAGTATCAACATCAGCAACCCGCTCAACGCAAATACCCACCAACTCATCGTTGTTTTGTATGCGTAGTTCTGCAGCCATTTATAAGCCGCCCACCAAGCAATTGGCGCCGCAATTAAAAAAGCCAGCGCCACCAGTACTATGAATTCCTTAGACAAAAGCGTTACGATCTGTTTTACCGGCGCTCCCAATACCTTACGCACCCCGATCTCTTTGGTACGGCTATTCGTAGTATAAATAACCAGTCCCAACAAACCCAGACAACTGATTGCTATAGTGAGGGCCGTAGCCCATTTCAACAACCCTTCCGTAGCCCGCTCATTTTTATAAAAACCGGCAACCATATCATCCACAAACGAATATTTAAAAGGTTCCTCAGGGTATAGCTGCCTGTATACCCCCCGTATCTTCGAAACAGTCGCAGCCCACGGCATTCCCACATTTGCCGGCTCAAGCCGCACATGAAAAGTGGAACCAGTTCCGTTTTTAAATACCATCGGACTGATCCGAGATTTCAACGACATATCATGAAAATCTCTTATAACGCCTACAACCGGTACCGATTCTTTATCATTCCATCTCAGGTAAGTGCCAAGTGCCTGTTCCGGACGTTGAAAACCCATCTCCCGGGTAAATGTTTCATTTACCAGAAACTCATTTACAGAGTCATTTGCAGAAACATTTCTTCCTGCAGCCAGTTTCAGGTCATATATTTTTAAATAGGCGGTGTCGCCCCACCGGATCTGGGCCTGAGGATGGACCGTCTCCTTACCGTTGTTATAGGAAACATTTACAAAAGCAGCACCCGCATCCGCAGGTGAGAAAAAGCCCGAACTTACCGACTGCACACCGGGGACCTCTTTTATCCGATGGATCAATACAGCCCTGTGTGCATTCAGGCTATCCCGCGGGATATTAAACGTTAGAATCGCATCTTTATTGAAGCCCATGTCGACATGTGTCGAATACCGGATCTGCTTCCCCACCATCAGGGTTGCGATCACAAAAAACTGAGCAATTACAAACTGCCCCACGGTAAGCATTTTTCTTATCCAAACATGTCTAGACTGAGCCGCAACAGCAACCGAATTCTTTAAAACCAATACCGGTTTATAGCTACATAGGATCAGTGCGGGGTAAATGCCCGAAGCCAGGCTGATGAATAGGGTTAGTGCCAGCAAAAAAAGCATCACCGGCCAATGGTATAAAAAGTCTGTTGTTAATCCCTCAGGCGTGTACGTCGCAAACAGTTTCAGGATCCAGGGCGTTAAAAGCACTGATAATAGCGTAGCCATTAATGTTACCAAAAATATTTCGCTGAGCACTTGCATAACCAACTGCATTCTGGAACTACCGATTGTTTTACGGATTCCAATTTCCCGCGCACGTTGCGAGGACTGGGCAGTAGAAAGATTTATAAAATTAATACACCCAATCATCAACAGAAACCCGGCAACCGCCAACAGTCCGTAAAGCGTTGTTTTGCTTGCCAACCGGGAATCAAAGCTTTGAAACTGGCTGTTGAAGTGTATATCAGCCAGGGGCTGCAGCATCAGCGTTATGGTACTCCCTGGCTTTTTCACCGGGTCATAGTGTCGCTTAAATAGTGCATTCACAGCGGCTGCGGCCTGCTCCTTTGTATATCCCTTTGATAGCTTTATATACAACTGTGAATAAGCCATCCAGTCATCCCAAACGTTCATCATAAAGTCGTCCCTGAGACCGGTAACCGCAACAGTTGGTAGGGATATAAATTCTTTAGCCTTGAAATCCGTAGACTGATCCAGATCTTTTACAATACCCGTTACAGTTGCCGTGATCTCGTTGTATTGCAACTGTCTTCCAACAAGCAAATGTGCGGGTATGCCGGGAAAGTACAGCCGTCCCCTGCTTTCCGTTAGCACTACGGCATACGGATCTTTTAATGCCTCTTTAGCATTTCCGGCAATCCACTGATATCCCAGCAGGCCCATATAATCACTATTCGTAAAAACAACATTTTTTTGCTTCTTAAAAACCTGCAGTTTCTCGTCTTTGTCTTTACCGATCATCACATCTGCGGAAGCATCGCCCTGGAACTGAAACACGGGAACCGTCTGCTCCACTCCGGTCATTTCTTCTGCGATGGCACTACCAAGAGGTGCCGGCACACCGGCACTGAAACCTTGTGTTCCGCCACCAAATGTTGCACCCAACACAACCCTGTAAATGCGATCCCGGTCCTTTTGAAAACGATCGAATCCGAATTCATAGGAAACGATCATAAAGATCACCAGGGAAGCACTGATGCCAATAGCCAGCCCCAGTACATTGATGCCTGAAAAAGTCTTATGCTTCAGGATACTGCGCCAGGCCGTTTTGAAATAACTTTTGATCATTGTTCAACTATTAACGTTTCAAATAATACCTTCATTCATTGCCCCATTCCCTATTAAGTATTCGCCATTGACATCCCTACTCCGACCGCAATGCCTTCACCGGGTTGGCCTTTGCAGCGCGCAGTACCTGGAAACCGATCGTGATCAGCGCGATGCCTGCTGCCAGCAGCCCGGCCAGCAAAAACACCCACCAGACCATATCGATCCGGTAGGCATACCCTTCCAGCCATTTGTGTACACTGATCCAGGCCAGCGGACAGGCAATCAGGATTGCGATTACTACATACTTCAAAAATCCCGCAGAAAGTAATGCTACAACGCCCCGTACGGAAGCGCCCAGCACTTTCCGGATGCCGATTTCCTTTGTTCGCCTTTCCGCCGCATACAAGGCGAGGCCGAACAATCCCAAGCAGGAAATGACAATGGCAAGCGCTGCCAATATGGCAATGATCGTACTCACCTGTTTATCGGACCGGTATAAATCTGCAAAATGGTCGTCCAGGAACTGGTACTCCAATGTCTGATCCGGACAATACTTTTCCCAAACCGACTTAATGAAAGGCATTACCGACCGGGCCTGGCGGCCGTTTAGCTTCACTGAAAGCGTACTAAAACCAAAATCTTTTTGATTGAACAGAAACAGGGTTTCAATTTTATGATGCAGGGAATTAAAATTGAAATCCCGGGCGATTCCCACAATCCTGCCCAGGGAATCGAATCCGAATTTACTACCCAGCAGATCACTTATTTTCGCGTGTGGAAGTTCTTTCATCAACTCCCGGGCAAGCGTTTCATTAATGATATATTCGCTTCCCCTTAAAGAGGGATCCGGTGAAAAGTTGGTTCCGGCAACCAGGGGAATCTTATAAAGATTCAGGTAGTCGTGGTCTACAATCAGTCTTGTGGCAGAAATCGTCCGCACAGGCGCCCCGGGGGCGGTAAAGCCAACGCCCGACTGATCCAGGTGCCCTCCCAGCTGGTCCTGGGCTCCCGTAACGCCGGTGATATTGCTGTTGCGCAGCAGTTCTTCCTTCAGTATATCGTATTTTTTATACGTGATTCCATTCAGGCGAATAGTAAGCACCTGTTCCCGGTTGAAGCCCGGATCCCGTTCCTGCATATAGTTGAGCTGGCGCACGGCAAAGATCGTTGTAACAATAAGGAAAACTGCGCTGGAAAACTGTATCACCACCAGTACATTCCTTAATGCCGGTTTATTCCTTCCCGTTTGTACCGATCCCTTGAGCACTTTTACCGGTGCAAAGGATGATAAGTAGAAGGCAGGATACAATCCGGATATAATCCCAATCAGCAGTGCTCCCGATAAAAGTGCCAGCCAGGTGTAGCCATTCAACAACTGTAGACTAAGATCGCGGTCAATCAGCAAGTTGATCTTTGGCAGGAATAACACAACTCCTGCTGCAGCAATCAGCAGCGCCAGCATGCAAAGCAATACCGATTCGGCTACAAACTGCAATCCCAGCTGAAGGCGCCGGGCACCCGCTGTTTTACGCACCCCCACTTCCCGCGCGCGCTCTGCAGACCGCGCCGTTGAAAGATTCATAAAATTGATGCAGGCGATAACCAGTATGACCAGTGCGATCACAAAAAACAGGTCGGTATATTTTTTGTCAAACTTCCGGTAGTTCACCAAATCTAGTACGATATCTCCCGTCCTGGCATGAATGTCTTTTATCGGCAGGAGGAAGAGTTCATAATTTTTCCATTGGTCTTCCATTGCCAGATATTTTTTAAGATACCCCGGAAACTTACGTTCCAGTGCCCGGATATCTGTGTGTGGAGCCAGCTCAAAATAGGTTACCCAACCGTTGCCGCCCCAGTTGCGCATCATCCGCTGTTTGTAGTCTGTAGCAAAAGAAATCAGCAGATCAAATTGCATATGCGAATTCCGGGGTATATCCCGGAGCACACCGGTAACCATCAGGCTGGCCGTGTCGCCCCCATAATGCATGATCCTTTTCCCAACGGGGTTTTCAGAACCGAAGAGCTTCCGGGCGGCAGATGCTGTAATAACAGCGCTTAGGGGCTGTTGCAAAGCATGTTGCCGGTCGCCGCTGAGCAGTTTAAAATTGAACATGTCAAGAAAAGCGCTATCCACAAAAAATGCCCTTGGAAGGTCCATGCGCTTTTCGCCATAGGTAGCCTGGTATTTTTCCGCCCGGCGTACCCGGGTGAAATTAACGATCTCCGGAAACTCCTGTTTCATCGTGGAAGCCATCGGGAACATCGATATAGGCACTTTCTGGGACGCAGCCAGCCCCTCCTGTTTCTGTACTTCATTCAGCCGGTAAAGATTCCGGGTATGAAAATCATCAAAGCTTTGCTCATACATCACAAAAAGAATGATGACAAGGCTTACTCCGATACCCAGTGCAAGGCCAATAATATTAATGGCCGTAAACACTTTGTTGCGCCATAAATTCCGCCAGGCGGTTTTAAAATAATTCTTTATCATTAATCGCCATTTAAGTTTTGGATCCTATTCCCTATTCGCCATTCACCATCCACTATTGCCTATCGACAGCCCTTTACTCCGACCGCAATGCTTTCGCCGGACTCGTCAGCGCTGTTTTAATTGCCTGGAAACTCACCGTAAAAATGGTTAACAACAATGCTCCTGCACCGGACAAAAGAAATATCCAAAAAGGCAAATTAGTCCGGTAAGCGTACTGCTGCAACCACTGATGGAGGTAATACCACGCAAAGGGAATGGCTATAAAACAGGCAATAAGCACCAGCAGGAAAAATTCTGCCGACAACAGGCGCCAAAGCTGGTATACACTTGCGCCCATCACTTTTCGCAGACTCACTTCTTTTTTGCGCTGTTCTGCCGTAAAAGCCGCCAGTCCAAATACCCCAAGGCAGGAAATAAATACCGCCAGGGCGGTAAACAATGCAGACAGCCGTCCGATGCGCCGTTCAACCGCAAACTTTCTGGCATAGATTTCGTCATTAAACGCATAATCGAAGGGTGCATGAGGGTTATACTTCTTAAAGACCGCTTCAATCTTACCCAATGCCGTGTGCAAGGGTGCACCCTGTTTTATGGCAACAGTAATCACATTGGCCCAATCAGGGTTGTTCATAAAAACAGTAGGTACCGGCGGTGCGTAAGGCGATGTCATCACCATGTCTTTAACTACTCCGACGACAGTGTATACCCGGTCATTATGACGAAGCTCCCGGCCAACCATCTGTTCCGTTCCGCCTATTTGTTTTACCGCGGCTTCATTAAGAATGACCGACAAGGTATCGGCAGGAACGTTTCCAAAAAAATTCCGGCCCTCTTTTATGCTCCAGCCGATGGTACTTCCGAAATCAGCGGTTACCCCGATGATACCAAAGGTGGGCAAAAGATCCGGGGCTTTTCCGCTCCATTCAAACCGGTTGCTGAAACTAAACACATCGATTGTAGGACTGGAAGACGCGGCCATATTGGCCACAGCGCCCGTAGCCAGTAATTCATTCCGCAATGCATCGTAATGCCCGTAAAGATCGGGGGTGTTCATCTGTACGGTTATCAGTCCCTCCTTCCGGTAGTTGACGGGCCGGTCCTTTGCATACCGGATCTGTTTAAACACGATCATACTGCCAATGATCAGCGCTATGGAGAATGAGAACTGAAGCACAACGAGCACTTTGCGTGGCAATGAGGCCGCCTTTCCCTCCATGAACCGGCCCTTTAATACTTTTACGGGTCGGAACCTTGACAGATAAAACGCAGGATACGTCCCCGACACCAGTCCCGTAATCATCATAAAACCCACGGCAGCCACCCAAAACCCTATAGAATGCCGGGGAAACAAGAGCTGCTTATCGGCCAGCGCATTAAACAAGGGCATGGCCAAAAGTACCAGCAAAACAGCAAGCAGGAAGGAAAAAAAAGTCGTCAGCACAGACTCTGCCAAAAACTGGCGGATCAACTGCACCCTGCCGGAGCCAATCGTTTTACGGACTCCTACTTCTTTTGCGCGCTGCTCGCTGCGCGCCGTGGAAAGATTCATAAAATTAATGCCCGCCAATAATAGCACAAAGACGCCAATCACTGAAAAAAGATACACAAACCGGATCGCGCCGCCAACCGATCTTCCGTTTTCAAATTCGCTGTACAAATGCCAGCGATCCATGGGAAACAACCCCGCCTGTTCCTGTTCCTTCTTAATAGCTTTGTGCGCCATCACCACCTGTTCTATTTTACGGGAAACGGCATTCATGTCGGCCCCTTCAACCAATTCTGCAAACACCTGGAACGATTGTTCGTCCCAATCTGCAACCGCCTTCCGGATCCATTCAGATGTTGTGATGTATTTCTTCCAGGGCAGCAATAGCCTGGTTTCATAAAAGGTTGTATTACGGGGGAGGTCTTCATATACACCCGCCACCCTGAAATCATCCTTGTTATCGAACCGGATCGTTTTCCCGATGGCCGTTTCATTACCAAACAGGCTTTGTGCCAGGGAGGCACTGAGCAATACAGCGGAAGGATCGTTCAACGCGTTGATATTTCCGGCGCGCATTTTAAAAGAAAACATCTCTGGAAAAGACGCCTCTGCCCAAAGGCCTGAAGCGCCTATTCTTTTATCCGCCACTGCGAGCACATGACCAAAATTCCAGGAAGCAGCAGCCACATTTTTAAAATCACCTCGGTATTGATTGCGCAGAACCGCTGCAACCGGTATGCAGGAGGCCTGCTCTGTAGTTAACGCCCCGTCGTTACCACGATAGGTACGCATCAACTGTGCCAGTTTTGCATGGTTATGATGATACCTGTTAAAATGCAACTCATCCCACACCCAAAAGCTGATCAGCATGGCAACAGCCATACCTATCGCCAGGCCGGAAATATTCAGGATTGAATAAAGTTTATTTCTTGTCAGATTCCGCCAGGCGGTTGTCATATAATTCCTGAGCATCGTTTCTTATTTATAAGTCATCGGTGTTGGTCCTGCAGCAGTATGGATATTCCCTTTGGCCGTTTATTCCGGCTGCCAATATTACTCTGTTCGCAGCGCTTTTACAGGATTGGACACTGCCGATTTTAATGCATGATAACTGATGGTTGCCATCGCCACCAGCGCCGCACATACACCGGCAAAAACAAAAACGCCGGACGGCATTACCGTTCTATAGGCAAAACCGTTTAACCATTCACGCATCACATACCAGGCAACCGGTATTGCAATAATATTAGCAGCCATTACCAGGAGCACAAATTCTGTTGCCAGCAATCTTACAATTTCAACGGCGCCGGCCCCCAATACCTTCCGGATGCCGATCTCCTTGGTTTTTACCTGTGCGGTATAAGCTGCCAGGCCTAATAATCCAAGACAGGAAATAAACACCGCAACGGCGGCAAACAATGTAAAGATCATTTCCTGCTGCTCTTCTTTCAAATAAAGTTTATTATAGCTTTCGTCTAAAAACGCATACCGAAAGGGGATATCATTATTATACTGCTTCCAAACGGCTTGTGCCGCAGCAATTGCTTTTGCGGCATCGGCGCCGGTTGTTTTTATATACAGTTTCCAACAGTTTGCCGGCTTAAACTGAAAAACGGCGGGTTCTATCTTTGCATGCACCGACGAAAAATGAAAATCCTTTACCACTCCTATGATTGTTCCGTTAACCGTTTGAATGCGCAGCCGCTTTCCGATAGCATTCTTCAATCCCATTTCCCGCATCGCCGTTTCGTTGATCAGGAAATGCGTACTGTCTGCAACTGCACCCGTGAAATTCTTACCAGCGACGACTTTCATTTTAAAAAAATCAATGGTATGTTCATCGGCAAATATCTGGCTGAACCAGGTATTTGAATTCGCCGGCTTCCCATCCCAGTCGTTATCGCCTGTAGCAGAACCACCATCCACCATATCTCTGCCTACACCCGCCACTGCCAATATTGCTTTCTGCTTCAGCAGTTCATGCTTAACAGCCTCCGCGTGCTGCTGCATATCCGGCCTCATACCAAACGAAAAGATATGTGCCTTATCATAACCCAGGTTTTTGTTCCGGATATAGCTAAGCTGCTTTCCAATGATCATGGTACCGATGATCAGAACGATCGATACGGAAAATTGTACCACAACCAATACTCTTCTAAAGGTGCTTTTTCCAATAGTTGCGGTAATTTTTCCTCTAAGCACATGCAAGGGTTTAAAAGAGGAAAGCAGCAATGCGGGATATATGCTGGCTGCCGCAAGAGTGCCCAGTAACACCATCAGTATCCAGAATGCCATACCAGGATCTGACAAACGGAATGCCACCTGTTTGCCTGAAAGCTGGTTAAAATAAGGCAGCAGCAGGGATATCAGCAGCAGTGCCAGGGTGGTTGCGATTGCAAACAGTAACAGGGTTTCAATGACGAATTGCATCAATAATTGTCCCCTCCCCGCGCCAACGATCTTACGCATCCCCACTTCTTTTGCCCGCAACATCGAGCGGGCAGTTGATAAATTGACATAATTCATGCATGCCACTGCCAGGATCATGATTGCCACAATTGCAAATATCCGAACGGCATCAATGCCGCCGTCATTACCATCCATCTGGTACAAGTGCATTTTACCAAGAGGCTGCGTAACATACGGAACCGGTTTGTCCTCTGGTTTATTGCGCTCGTGGATCGCCTGCAGCTTTTTTTCGAGTGCTGCAGCACTGGCACCGGGCCGCAGCAACAAATAGGTAGCAAAGCCAAAATAAGACCAGTCCGCATTCATTGAGGGCACTACTGTTTTCCCGTCGTAGGAGGTTTGTTTCCTAACATAGCTCAGCTCGTTAAACCGGTTCATCGGCAACAGTACATGGTACTGGAACGATGAATTGGCCGGGTAATCGCGGATCACGCCCGTTACCTTACATTGCTCATCCAGCCCCATTGTAACCACCTTCCCGATGGGGTCCTCATTTCCAAAATAACGCCTGGCGGTTGATTCGGTGATCACCAGTGAATTGATATCAGGGAAAGGATTCCTCTGGTCACCACGAATCAGGTTGAAATCAAATACCGAAAAATAGGAAGGATCCGTAAACGCAAAATTGCTTTCAATGAATACCTTGTCCTTATATTTAAAAGGCGCATCACCGATACTCATTATCCTTACGCCGTCCTCTACTTCCGGCAATTCTTTCTTCGCAAAAAAAGCGACCGGTGGAATGATGCTGGTAAAAACCCGCTTACTGATACCGGTGCCCCCTTCTATTCCTATCCGGTAAATCTGCTTTTCATTTTTATGAAATCGATCGAAGCTTAACTCATCCCGTACCCATAATAATAAAAGGAGGCCTACCACAAGACCAATTGTCAGCCCTCCTACATTAAGGGCGGCATAAAATTTATTGCCCAGTATATTCCGTAATGCGGTTTTTAAATAATTCTTAAGCATCGTATCAGGTTTACGTTTTGTTATTAATTGTCAGTTGTCAGCGAGCCGCGATCAGTTACCAGTTCTTAGTTGTTCTCCGCGATCTGCCACTTACTACTCACCGGTAAGCACTACTTTTATTCCGTTCTCAGGCTTTTGACAGGACTGGCCATTGCTGCGCGGAAGGCCTTATAAGCTACTGACAAAAATGCAATGACCAACGCCAGGGCTGCCCCGGCGATAAAGAAGCCGGCATGTAGCGGGATGCGGTACACAAAATCGTTTAACCAGCCCTGCATCATATACCAGGCGACAGGAACTGCCAGTAAAAATGAAATACCGATCAACAGCAGGAACTCCCTGGAAAGCATAAATACAAGGCCCGTAACGGAAGCGCCCAACACCTTGCGAATGCCCACTTCTTTTGTTTTTTGTACCACCATGAAAGAAACCAGACCATAGAGACCCAGACAGGCGATAAAAATCGCTAAACCCGAAAAAATCTTATATAACAGCGACAGCTGGGCATCCTGCTGGTAGAACCGCTCAATGCTTTCGTCCAGAAAACCGGCATTATACGCGTATTCCGGGTAATACTGTTTCCAGACCTCCGCTACCTGTGTTTTTGCAGCCTGCAGATCCGATGCGCGCAGCTTAATGCCTATCTGGCCGTAAAGGCTTTTCTGGGTGGAAATAAACATGGGCTGTACTTCCCGTTTTAATGAATTCGCTTTAAAATCTTTTACCACCCCGGTAATCAGGTGCCAATTACCACTAATTTTTAATGTTTTACCAACTGCATCTTTCACATCCCTTATTCCCAGCATCTTCGCCAGTGTTTCATTGATCAGTCCTTCTTTAATGGTATCGCTGGCGCTGTAATTCCGGCCCGCCAGGAGCAACATCTGATAGGTTTTCAGATAACCGGTATCGGCAAACTTCAGGTGCACCTGAAACTTTTCATCTGGCCGATGGTCAAAAGCAAAGTTGGTAGATGAATTATTTTCTGATGTTGGAGCATCCGATTGAAAGGAAAACTGCTGCACGCCAGGCAGTTTCCTTAACGCTTCTGCAAAGGCCTCCTGTCGTGCCAGGCTGATGCTGTCGGTACTGCCGTTTAACAACAGGATGGCCTCCTTATTAAAGCCCAGATCAGCCTTCCGTACAAAGTTCATCTGTGTAACCGCAACAATCGTTCCTACCATCAGTACCTGTGTAATGGCAAACTGGAATACGACCAGTACTTTTCTTACGGAAACGCCCCCGGATTTTAATGTTATTATTTTTTGATTAAATATGGCTGCGGGTTTGAAGCCGGAAAGAATCAACGCGGGATACAGGCCGGACAAACAGGCTACCAGCAGCCCTATTGACAGCAGCAAGCCCAGGTTGGTACCGTTTAACAACGTTAACGGTTCCTGTATGGATGCAATATGCCGGATATGCGGTAAGGCCGCCCAAGCCAGTAAAAACGCAGCAACCACGGCAATCAATACCAGCAGCGCAGTTTCGCCCATCATCTGCCAGAAGATCTGTTTACGGTTGCCGCCCAGCACCTTTCGAACTCCCATCTCCTTGGCTCTTGTAATGCCCTGCACCGTGGCGAGGTTTACGAAATTGATTCCGGCCATCAGCAAAATAAACACAGCGATGAGTGACAGGGTAACGAGCGTAACCCGGGAGATACGATGATCACCGAAGGTTTCATACTGCAAATTGAAATGCAGATCCGAAAGGGGTTGCAGCAGGTTCATCTTGATGGAGGAACCGCCCCGGTTTTCCCGGCTGTACTGTTCTTTGCTGAAACGTTCCAGTTGCTGATTTACTGTTGCTGCTGAAACACCTGGAGGGATTTGAACATATACCTGGAAATTACTGGATACGCATCCCCAGCAGTTTTCATTATAGTAATATAACCCGGCATTCTGTTTAATCGTTTTCATGGAGATCAGCACCTGCAGCGGAAAATCTGTATTGGCCACAGGATCTTCGATGATGCCCGCTACCTTTAAAAGAATATTATGATCCAGCTTCAGCATTTTCCCCAGGCCGTTTTCTTCATTCCCAAAGTACTTTTTTGCTACGGAACGGCTCAGCACTACGGTATTCGGCGCATCCAGTACCGCTGCATTTCCGTTGACCCAACCGGTCTCGAACAGGTTAAAAAACTGCGGCTCGCAAAAAAAGATGCCGGTATTTTCAATAAACGCCTTCTCGCCACCCTTTTCATCTATAATATTAACGGCACTCTGATAGGTAGCATTTATGGCGCCAAAGGTCAGGCCGGGGAACTGCGTCCTTAAATGCTCCAGGGCCGGAACGGGTACTCCCGGATTATAGGTAATGCCGTCTGAAAACTGGTCGCGGGTAACTACCCGGTACAGTTGGTTGTATTGCGGCTGCTTACGATCATAGCTCAGCTCATAGCGCACCACAATAAAGAGCAGTAAGGCCGCCGCCATACCAATGGCCAGCCCCGTAATATTGATCAGCGAAAACATTTTTTTCTGTACAATATTCCGCCAGGCAATCTTGAAGTAATTTTTGAACATTTGTTATCTTTTTTTAAAAAGAGGAATTTTATTCTGATCCGTTGGTGTTATTCCGTTCGCAGGGCTTCCACCGGGTTCTTTTTAATCGTCCGGAATGCCTGCAGCAGGATGGTGACCAGGGCAATTCCCAACACGAACGCACCCATCAACGGAAATAACCACCACTGTATACTGATCCGGTCGGAAAAGTTCTGTAGCCAAGCGTGCATGGCCAGCAAGGTAACCGGAACGGACAGCAGCACTGCCAGCACCACCAGCTTTAAGAAATCCACGGAGAGCAGCGCGAGTATCTCACTAAAACCGGCCCCCATCACTTTCCGTATTCCAATTTCTTTTGTCTTCATGGACGTATTCAATACCGATAACCCCAGCAGGCTTAAACAGGCGATAAACAGGGTAATCACGGAGAAGACATTGACCAGTTTTCCGAACCTGATATCCTGCTGGTACTGCCGGTTATACATTTCATCCATAAAAAAATAATCCATGGTATGGCCCGGAAAATCTTCTTTCCATTTGCCGGCAATCGTCTGCAGCACCTGATGCACTTCACCCGTAACCAATTTTACGGTAAAATATCCATAGATTCCCTGTTCATGCCAGAGGATGAGCGGGTGCTGCGCCTGCTTCAACGACTGTTGACGGTAATTCCGGTTCACTCCGATAACGGTAGCCACGTTAACAGGTCCGGAATTGACTTTTATTTTTGCACCAATAGCCGCAGCCGGCGTCTCAAACCCCAACAGGCGGCAGGCCTCTTCGTTGATAATAACCTCGTTGTGCTGTACGGGTGCTTCAAAGAAGTTACGTCCGGCAATCAAGCCGTTATTCAGTACGGGCAGAAAGTCTTCATCCACACCGTAGAGATAATAATTATACCCGGTGGTTTGAGATGCAGCCAGTCGCCGCACGTCGGTCTGGGTATTCAGGGTGTTATCATCTGCACCCGGAAGCGAAGAAGAAAACGCCACCATCCTTATACCCGGGATCCGGCGCAGGTCATTCTTGAACCGCTGACCTGAAACCCGCTGCAGGGAATCACTTGCCGGCATCAGGGGACCTTTTATCACCAGTACCTGTTCCATATTCATGCCCAGGTTACGGCTTCTTACAAACCGGATCTGCTGATAAATTACAGCCGCACACATGCTCACGGCCAGGGCAGCAGTAAACTGTCCCAACACCAGCACCTTACGCAGCCTGGTTCCTTTTCCGAGGCCCGTGAATGTTCGCCTGGTAACCGCAGTTATTTTTACCGCGGATGCCAGCAATGCAGGGTATAGCCCCGCCAGCAGGCAAATCAACACAAACAGTACCCCCGAAAACATCCAAAAACCAGCACTACGCCATAACCATCCGCCGGAACCGACTCCCGTAATGGCGCGATAAGCAGGCATAGATACCTGCACCAGCAATAACGCCAAAACGAAGGCGACCGAGCTCATGATCAGCGATTCTGTAAAAAACAGCTTTACCAGGGACCAGCGGGATGACCCGAGCACTTTCCGAACGCTCACATTCTTTGAACGCTCTACAAGACGGGCCGTGGTTATATTTATATAATTCGCTACTCCAATAAACAAAATCAGCAGTGCAATCATCATCAGAAAATCCACAACAAGATGGCTGCCGTTTGCTTCCGGTTCAAAGGATTTATTGGAATAGAGATGAATATCTTTTACCGGTTCTGCTTTTAACACTTCGTGTTTTAACCGGGCATGGGAAAATTGACGCAGTTTTTCATTAAAGCGGTTGAGCCCGGTACCGGGCTTCATCAACAGGTACGTAAAATTATTATTCCCGTTCCAGTTACCGGGATCAAATCCCAAGGTTTTGATGTAGTCAAAGGGCAACAGCATTTCAAACTTCAGATGCGTGTTAGCCGGAATGTCTTCCGCTACGCCGGCAATGGTAAACAACCGGTCCTTTACCCGTACCGTTTTATCCAATACTTCAATCGTACCGAAAAGTTTTTGAGCCACGGCGGCCGTGATCACCAACTGGTCCGGTGAGGACAATACGCCCTGCTTTTTCCGTAAAAGACTGTAACTAAAAACAGAAAATACGGAAGCATCTGCAGCATAGGCCTTACTGATTAACACGGCCCTGTCTCTGTGTTGCACTTCAACCGTTCCCAGATCCTGCAGGCGTACGTAGCCGATCACTTCCGGCATGGTTTGCACCAGCATCGGTCCAAGCGGAGGATAGGTTTCACAATCCGTACCAACGTATTCGCTGCCTTTGTACATATCCACCGTAACCCGGTACATATTTGCGGCATTCTTATGAAAAGCTTCATAGCTGCGTTCAAAACGCACATAATTTATGATCAGCAAAAAAGTAGCGATGGCAACGGCCAGCCCCAGGAGGTTTAAACCGGAGTAGAACCGGTCGCGCCAGCTATTACGGAGTGCTATTTTTATGTCGTTCTTAAACATGCTTCAATGTGTCTTAATACTTCATGGCCGGGAACCGGTGACAAGTGGTAAAGGGTACTTGTTTTGACCGCAGGCCCAGGTTGACCATCCCCTAC
This sequence comes from Niabella agricola, assembly GCF_021538615.1. NCBI lineage: Bacteria > Pseudomonadati > Bacteroidota > Chitinophagia > Chitinophagales > Chitinophagaceae > Niabella > Niabella agricola. The sequence continues at coordinate 309,484 of NZ_JAJHIZ010000002.1, read as the reverse complement.
CGGCGCACCCATTACTCCCATTCAGCCAGGCTACTCTGTTCGCAACGAACGCACCGGGTTGGCCATAGCCGCACGGAACGTATTCAATCCTACCACCAATAACGCCAGTAACAAAACCAATACGCCTACAGCCGCAAATACCAGTATGCTGATATGAATGTGATACGTGTACTTTTGAAGCCAGTGATACATCAGCCACCAGGTAAGGGGTACTGCAATTACAAATGCGATCATCACCAGTTTCAGGAACTCGCGCCCGATCAGCAATAATACCTGGCTGATGGTTGCCCCCAGCACTTTGCGGATGCCTATTTCCCGGAACCGCCGCTCTACTGTATACGCGGCCAGTCCACCCAGTCCTATGCAGCAGATAAAAATGGCCAGCCCCGCAAAAATATTAGTGATCCGGCTAATCAGTTCTTCGCTTATAAATTTCTGTCCGAACTCGTTATCTGCAAACTGATATTCGAAAGGATAAGCCGGGTTATATTTTTTAAATACCGCTTCAATCGAAGTCAGCGCTTTTTTCACGGGTATTTCATCGGCAATACGCAAACTGATCACGCCGGTGGCGTTGGGTTTGTAGAAGGTCAACATGGGATCCACCGGCTGAAACGGCGATTCCATCACCACATTTCCGGTAACACCGATCACCTGGTATTTTTCATCACCAAACCGCATTTCCATTCCAACCGGATGTTCCAGGCCCATAGCTTCTACAGCTGCTTTGTTGATCAGTATGGAAGCGGAATCAGCGGGATTACCGGTAAAATCATGGCCCTGAAGTAACCGGATGCCCATTGTTTTTGTAAAATCGAGATCCGTCCGTATGCCCGAAATGATCACATTCAGATCAGCCGGCTTCCCGTTCCAGTCCGGTGCACCAGACTTCCACCATACCTGCGTAATGGGCGAACTGGAACGCGTAACGGCGGTAACGGTCCTGCTTTGCAATAACTCCTGCTTGATAACTGCAAAGTTCTTTTCGGTTTCCTCCGTTCCGGTAATCATCAGCAGGTTGTGGGCGTCATACCCCGTCTTGCGGTCCTTTATATGCTGTATTTGCTGGTATACAATAATCGTGGCGGAGATCAGCAGGATGGAGATCATAAACTGGAATACCACCAGTATATGGCGGGGCAATGCGGTTTTACCGCTGGATACAAAAACACCTTTCAGCACTTTCACCGGGCGGAATGAAGACAGGTATAGAGCCGGGTAACTGCCTGCAAGGATACCGGTTATAATGATGATGGCCAAGCTTCCCAGCCAGAATACCGGTTGCCCGAACTCGAGTTCCAGTTTTTTATTTACCAGCTGATTGAAAGAAGGCAGCAACAGCAATACGATTCCTATGGAAACCACAAATGCGATCAGTACCAACATCATCGACTCTGAAAAGAACTGCAATACCAGTCTCAACTTGCCGGATCCGAGGGTTTTGCGGATGCCTACCTCTTTTGACCGCTTTTCCGAGCGCGCCGTGGAAAGATTCATAAAATTCACACAGGCAATCAGCAGGATGATGATTGCAACAATAATGAACATGCGCACGTATTCAATCATGCCGCCCACGTTTTTACCCTCTTTAAATTCGTCATAAAGATGCCAGCGCTTCATCGGAAAAGTAAAATAGGTACTAATCTTATCGCCCGGGTCATGCTGTTTTTTTACACGGTTGATAACCGCGTCCACCCTTTTTATATCTGCACCGGGGGCCGTTTGTACGTACACCCGCCAGCTTGATCCTACCCAGTTCTCCATCATTTGCTTTGTCGCCGGATCATTATAATTAAACGGCGTCAGGAAATCAAACCGGAACGCTGAATTGCCCGGAGGATCTGCAAGGATGGCTGTAACCCTGGCATCCCGTTTCTCTTCAACAATCCGGATCGTTTTGTTTACCGGGTCTTCATTCCCAAATAATGCCTTGGCCGCGGATGCGGTCAGCACAATCGACGAAGGATCGCTGAGTGCATGTGCGGGACTACCCTTCAGGAATTTCCAGGAAAAAATATCAAAAAAATGATCCCCTACGGTCAGGCCTCCCTTCCGGAGCTTGGTCTCCTTTACATGGAGCAGCAGATCATAGTTCTGAGTCGTAACCGTAGCGTTCCTGATGAGGGGATCAGCCTGCTGCAATTCCCGGGCCATAGGTAGTACCATATTATAGTCGGTAAATACGCGGTTCTTAAAATCACGATTGGCTACCACCATATGAATGTCGTCATAATGCTTCTGAAACCGGTCATACGTAAGTTCATCCTTCACCCAAAGCAGGATCAGCAGGGTAGCAGAAATCCCGATGGAAAGTCCCAATAAATTAACTAACATAAACCCCTTATTCCGGGATAAGTTGCGCCATGCTGTTTTGATGTAATTTCTGATCATTTTTTTATTTTTTGAACTCTCGGGTGAAACGTTTATAGAGAAAAATGTTATGTACGACCTCCCACCCGCTATTCACTATTCACCATTCACAATTGTTTACTCCGACCTCAGCGCCCGCACGGGATTGGCCAGGGCTGCTTTCAGCCCTTGTATACTGATTGTGAGAAACGCAACCAGCACTGCCGTTAACCCCGCCACAGCAAACATCCACCAGGTTATATGAATATGATATGCGAAGCCATCCAGCCATTTATTCATACCCAACCACGCCACGGGTAACGCGATAAGAAAAGCAATCAATACCAGCTTTAAGAATCCCGACGATAACAGCATCACTATATTGGTAGCCCGGGCGCCTAAAACTTTTCGAACACCTATTTCTTTTGTACGCTGAAGGGTGCTGTATAGTGAAAGTCCTAACAAACCCAGGCATGAAATAAAAATGGCAAGTATTGCAAAATTGAAAAACAAATTACTGAACCGGTCTTCTGCATGATATTGTTCATCAAAAAACGTATCTAAAAAGGCATATTCAAATGGCCGGTTGGGAACAATCTGCCTCCAGTGTTGTTCAATATTCTTTATCGTTTCGGGAAGATTTTTTGAAGAAAGTTTTATGGAGATCATCGTAAACGTACCGGGATCGTAGCGCATTGTTAACGGTTTTACGGGCTGTAACAATGATTGAAAATGAAAATCTTTAACCACACCGATTATTTTCCCTTTGCTCCCCCATTGACTATAGTTTTTGCCAACGGCATCTTTGGGATTGGCATAACCCAGAGAACGGACGGCCGTTTCATTGATCACCATCGCCTGCGTACTGTCGGTTTTAAAGGCCGGTGAAAATCCACGCCCGGCCACCAGTTGCAGCTGGTATTGATGAATATAATCAAAATCAACAAAATAGAGATCCATATTGGTTTTCTGCATTTCGCCATTCTTATTTTCCAGTTCAGAATAGGCAGCGGTATTTCCTCCCCCCGGAATAAATGCAGAATAACAGGAGGACAACACCCCGGGGATACCCGAAAGTGATTGTTTAAACCGGTCTTTATTTTTGTCAAAATTGGTATTTATAAACAGGGTATGCGCTTTGTTAAACCCCAGGTCCCGGCTACGCATATACTTTAGCTGCGCCGCTACCACGATGGTACCCACCATTAACACAATGGATATTGCAAATTGAAAAACCACCAATCCTTTTCTTAACAGGAGTCGTTGGGTTCCCGTCACCAGGTGTCCTCTCAGTACATTTACCGGCTTAAAGGACGACAAAACGAACGACGGATAGATACCGGCGATAACACCAATGACAAGAGATAGCACAAACAACTCCAACACATGCAGCGGGTTGTGGAAGATACCAGGAGTGATAATTTTGCCGGCAAGCTGATTGAACAGAGGGATCAGCATGAACGACAAAAACACAGAAACCACAAAGGCCATCAGGGCAATCATAACAGACTCACCAATAAACTGACCGGCCAGCTGAAAGCGCGCTGCTCCTATTACTTTACGCACGCCTACTTCTTTTGCACGTTCTGCGCTACGAGCTGTAGTCAGATTTATAAAATTAACGCAGGCGATCAGCAGGATAAAAACAGCGATAACTGAAAAAATATATACATTATTGATACTTCCCGATACAAAGCCATCTCGCTTTGACCTGAGGTAGACATCGCGCAACGGTTCAAGACTTAAATAATCCTGCATTTGCAGCTCCCTGGCCTGCCTTCCATGATGATACTCCATAAATGCCGGAAATTTTGAGGCAAGTTTTTTTGCATCCGCACCTGGTTTCAGCAGTATATATGTGTAAAATCCATGGTTGGTCCACTCGCTGTCGGCCGTTGGAACACCATAGATCTGGCGATAGGAGGACATGGACACAAACAAATCCGCCTGTATCTGTGAGTTTTCGGGAATATCTTTCATTACTCCCGTGATCGTGGCATTAATGGCCGCGCCGGTCAGCAATACCTGTTGCCCAAGAGGGTTTGTATTTCCAAAATATTTTTTTGCTGTTGTTTGCGAGAGGACGATGCTCATCGGCTCCTTCAACGCCGTCTTTTTATTGCCAGACACCAATGGGAAATCAAATACATCGAATAGCGCAGAGTCTGCAAGCACTGATTTTTTTTCCTGGAAAAACACATCTCCTTTGCGCAGCAGGAATCCGTCGCCTGCAAACCGTACGGCTTCTTCTACTTCCGGAAAGTCCTGTTTCAGGTTTATGGCAACGGGCGCTGATGTAACCCCCTGGGTGGTGATCGTTTCCGTGGGTGTTTTTACATCGGCAACAACCTTGTAAATACGGTCAGCCCTGGTATGGAAGGTATCATAACTGCGCTCAAAACCAACATACATATAGATAATAAAGCAGGCCGTCATCCCCACCGAAAGCCCCAGCACATTAATCAGTGAAAAAGCCTTGTTGCGCACAAGCCCTCTCCAGGCCGTCTTTATATAATTTTTGATCATTGTTTTTTTTGTTTGAGTATCCGGGTGAGAAGTACTATCTATAATCTTCCATTCCCTATCGCTATTGCCTGTTCGCCATTCACTATTGCCAACTCCCTACTCCGACCTAAGCGCCCGCACCGGGTTGGCCACCGCCGCTTTTATTGCCTGAAAACTCACCGTGATCAAGGCAATTAAAACCGCACCGGAGGCAGCTATCACAAAAACCTCCCAGGAAATTGAAACCCGGTAACTATAGTGTTGCAGCCAGTTATGCATGCAATACCACCCCGCCGGGATAGCAATGACCAAGGCCAGGAAAACCAGGCGTATAAAATCCTGTGACAATAATCTCCACAAACCGGGTACTGAAGCCCCCAGTACCTTACGTACACCAATCTCCTTTACCCGTTGTTCCGCCATAAAAGAAGCCATTCCAAATAAGCCCAGGCAACTGATAAAGATGGCCAGCAAAGCAAAGCCCCCGCCAAGCGTCCCCAAACGTTCCTCATCTCCAAATTTCTGGTTAAATGCGTCGTCTACAAATTGATAATGAAAAGGCTGGTCGGGCACATAGGTTTTAAATACCGACTGCAGTTGTGCAATCGCCGCCGAAGCGCTTGCCGCCGGGTTGATCCGCGCCATCAGATAACCACCGGCATTTTTGTCAAAATAAAAAAGAGCCGGCCGTTCGGATGCAAACGGTGATTCCATAATCATATTCTTTACGACGCCAATAATGGTTATGGGTGCTTTATCTGCGTAAATTACCGTTCCGATCGGTTGCTTGAGGCCCATATATTTAACAGCGGCCTCATTCAGGATGACTCCAGCTGAGTCGGAAGGAAAATCCCTCGAAAAGTCACGCCCCGCCACCACCTGCCAATTGATGGTTTTGCCAAAATCATAGCCTACACCCAGAAACGGGAACTCCGCACTGGTGCCATCCTCCTTTCCGGGCCAGTCGATGCCGGTCGTTGTAGAAAAGTCGCCGCTAACCGATCCGTTGGTTTCCGCCACCGATACAATATTTCCTTGTTGCTGCAATTGTCTTTTGATCACGTCTAGATGGTCATGAATCCCGGAAGTATTTACATCTATGATCACCAGCCCGTTCCGGTCGTACCCGATCGGCCGGTCTTTTGTATACCGGATCTGATTGAACACAACAATGGTTCCGATGATCAACATAATAGAAATCGTAAACTGAACCACTACCAGTACCTGGCGTTGCATAGCGGAGGAACGTCCTGCTTTGAAAGTTCCTTTCAACACTTTAACCGGCCGGAAAGACGACAGGTAGAAGGCCGGGTAAATACCTGCCAGCATTCCCGTAAGCAGGCAGAAAAAGACACCACCGGCCCAGAACAGCGGCTCCTTCCAAACCGGGGGCAGCTGCTTTCCAGCAATCGCGTTAAACAGCGGCATGGCGAGCGCCACCAATACCAGGCTTATTCCAAATGCCAGCACCGCATACAACAGCGACTCGCAAAAAAACTGTACAATCAGTTGTTTGCGGAATGATCCGATCGTTTTACGGATCCCCACTTCACGCGCCCGTTTTATACTGCGTGCTGTGCTCAGGTTCATAAAATTGATACAGGCCAGCAATAACACAAACACACCAATGATCCCAAACATCCACACATATTGAATACGCCCACCGGTATTAACGCCGTTTTTAAATGAATCGTAGAGGTACCAGCGCTCCATAGGATGTAAAAACAGTTCCGGTTTCTGAATTGCCAACCGGGCGTTTACATGCTTTAGCCGAACGTCTTTTATCTGCCGGGACACTTTCTGTATGTCCTGCCCCTTATTCAGCAGCACATACGTTACAAACGCATTGGGGCGCCAGGGATCCTCTGCGGTGCGGATCCAGTCCGTATGACGCAGGAATAATTGCCAGGGAGCAATGAACAGCAATGCTCCGAAATCGGAATTTTTCGAAAGGTCCTCATACACACCGGTTACTTTCACTACCAGGTCTTTATCCAGCGTAATTGCTTTCCCAACAGCAGCAGTGGTGCCAAAAACAGAACGGGCCGAAGATGCCGACAACATAATGCTATTCACATCTTCAAGTCCGTTTTGAACCCCATCAATCATCTTCAATCCCAACAACGCACCTGCTCCCGGTTCAAAAAAACCTCCGCTGAGGTCCAGCTGCTTTTCACCGGCCTTAACCGGGTGCCCATATATGCCCGTACCCACCACCACTTGCTGAAACAGGTCACCGTATTCCTGCCGGAGGGCATCGCCTAGCGGGTAGGGTGTTTGTATACCCGTTTGAATCACGCCTTTGTTGGTTTTATGCTGCATCACCCGCGCAATGCGCTGATAGTTATTTATCTGCTTGTTATAGGATAGCTCATTCCAGATCCATACGGCAATCAGCATGCTCACAGCCATGCCTATGGAAAGTCCCATAATATTGGTAACCGCGAACACCTTGCTTTTTACAAGATTCCTCCAGGCGGTTCGTATATAGTTTTTAATCATTTTTTTTGAGTATCAAAGTGAGCTGTTTATAATGAGAAATCTATGGTGTAACTTTTTATTTACGATCCTCCGCTGCCTATTGATTATTGCCTATTCCGACCGAAGTGCCTTCACCGGATTTGCAATTGCGGCTTTCATCGCCTGGGCACTGATCGTTATTACTGTAATTACCACCGCTAGCATCGCCGCCACCAGGAAGATCCACAACCCGATATTGACCCGGTATTGATATTTCTGCAGCCACCCGTTCAGGAAATAATAGGCTACAGGGGCAGCCAGTAAACAACTGATCAGGACCAACACGATAAAATCCCGCGACAGTAACACCCATATCTGCAAAACGGAAGCTCCAAGTACCTTACGGATACCCACCTCTTTGGTACGCAACTCGGCTATATATGCCGCGAGGCCAAACAAACCAAGACATGAAATAAAGATGGCAAGCGCGGCAAAGATGCCGGATAACTTGCCAATCAGCAATTCTATCCGGAACTTCCCGGCATAGTTTTCGTCTTCAAACTGGTACTCGTAAGGAAATGCGGGGCTGTACCTGCTGAATATCGTATTCAATTGTTCAATGGCCTTTGTTGTTCCGATGCCCGGTGCCAGCTTATACAACAGCACATCATTGGGCCGCGGGCTGATGGCAAACATGGTAGGATCCGGCGGAGCAAAGGGCGACAACATGAGCGCATCCTTTACTACCCCAACAACCCGGTAAGTATTGTCATTCCACTTTATCGTTTGGCCTACCGGGTCTTTTAAACCAAGCCGTTTAACGGCGGCCTCATTAAACACAACGCTGGTTGTATCATTGGCATTTGCAAAATCGCGTCCTGCCCCGATCGACATACCCAGGGTTTTAAAATAGTCTTCTCCGGTAATGATCATGCCCATTTCCACGGTTTCACCCGCCTGCTTTCCGGGCCAATGATCGAGATCTGTATGCCAGTATACATTGGTGGCCGGGCTGCTGGCGCTGGTCATACCCTGCACAATACCCTTTTGCAGCAATTCATTTTTCAGAGCGGTGAAGTTGCGATCAAGATCGGTATTGCTGTTCGTGGACATTAACCGGTTCAGCTGGTAACCGCTGGGCCGATCTTTTGCGTGCTGTACCTGTCTGTAAATAACAATGGTGCTGATGATCAGCGCGATGGAACAGCTGAACTGCAGCACCACCAGCACTTTCCGGGAAACGGAAGCGGCGTTGCCGGTCCGGACCGAGCCCTTTAATACCTTCACAGCCTGGAAACCGGAAAGATAAAATGCCGGCCGGCTACCAGCTAATACAGCGGTCACCAATACGCCTCCCAACATCATCATCCAGAAATAACCACTTAAAAAAGGAATGGAAACATTCCCGCCGGTAAGTGCGTTAAACGGATTTTGTAAGATCCATACCATTATCAATGCCAGCACAAGAGCCAGTAGTGTTAGTACCAACGATTCTGTAAGGAACTGCAATATCAGGTCCTTACGCCTGGAGCCAACGGCTTTTCTTACACCTACTTCCCGGGCTCTTTTTTCCGACCTTGCGGTGGTAAGGTTGATAAAATTGATGCAGGCGATCAGCAATACCAGCACACCGATGATACTGAACATCCGCACATACACCAGGAAACCAGCAGTATCCTGGCCATTTACATAGTTGGAATACAGGTGCCAGTTACGCAGCGGCTGCAGGGTAATATAAGAGCTCATAGCATTTACATTGTCCTTTTCGGTGTGTTCTATGGTTCTTATTTTGGGATATACTGCTTCATAGGAAATACCCGGTTTCAGCTTCACAAAGATCTGGTAGCCGTTGGCTGCGAAACTGCCCGTTTTGCGCTGCTGTACCTCCTGATGGGTTTGCTCCAGGTAGCTAAAGGGCACCAGGTAATTAAACCGGACGGTCGACTGCCGCGGGAGGTCCTTTAACACGCCGGTTACCTTCAGATCGTGCAGGTTATCGAAGCGTACCGTTTTACCCATCGGGTTGTCATTGCCAAAGAGGGCTTTTGCCGTAGACTCGGTGAGTACAATGGAATATGCATCGCGGAATACCGTGCCCGCGCTTCCCTGCAATAGCGGGTACCGGAACATTTTCAGAAAATCAGTACCGGTAAGCCCGCCGTCGAGGTACAGTTTTTTATCACCCGCCATTAATCCATGCGGTCCCATCCAGTCGCTTTCCGCTACATACTCGATTTCCGGTACCTGGTTGCGGAGCGCATCTGCCAGTTTCAAAGAAGTGGTCTGGAAAGTAAGGGTATCGCCATTGCTATCGAAATTCCGCTGCACCCGGTACAACCGGTCATTATCCGGCAGGAACCGGTCGTAGCTGTATTGCTCCTGTACCCAAAGGCCAATCATTAGCGCCACGGCCATACCGGTAGCCAGTCCCAGCACATTCAGACCGCTGTAACCGGGCGATCTTTTGATATTCCTCCAAGCCGTTTTAAAATAGTTTTTCAGCATATATGTTCTTTTACCGGAAGTATTTCGTTACTTATTCTGTTCGAAGGCTTTTTACAGGGTTGGCCAACGCCGCTTTAGCCGATTGAAAACTGATGGTGATGAGCGCTACCGCTATGACCAATATGCCCGCCAACAGAAACATCCAACTGCTGATGGAAATACGGTATGCAAAATCCTGCAACCATTGCCCCATGATCCACCAGGCAAAAGGAGTGGCAATCAGGAGGGCGATCAATACCAGTTTTACAAAGTCCTTTGACAGCAGTATCATAAGGTTCCCTATACCTGCGCCCAATACCTTCCGGACACCAATTTCTTTGGTGCGCTGTTCCGCCATAAATGCCGACAACGCAAAAAGCCCCAGGCAGGCAATCAGGATGGCCAGTACGGCAAAACTGCTGAAGATCGTTCCCATGCGTTGTACATCTGCGTACATACGGGCAAAATGTTCATCAAGAAAAGTATATCGTATCGGTTGATTGGGCGCAAACTTTTGCCAGACGGCAGTAATGGAGGCAATCGTATGCTTTAGTTGCTCCGGCGATAGTTTTACCGCTACTATGGATGAGGGATTGAACCGGCCCAGGGCCAGGCATAAAGGCTCTACCTGCTGACGCATAGTTTCAAAATTAAAGTCCTTTACAACACCGACAATGGTAAATGTTTCCCAAGCATTCGTAATGCGTTGGCCCACGGCCGGCCCTTTCAATGCCAGTGCTTTTACCATGGCCTCATTGATAATGGCCGCTGCGGAATCTGAAACCAGGGCCTTCGAAAAATCGCGGCCGGCAGCCAGTTGCATGCCCATTGTTTTTATGTAATCCACATCTACATACCATTTTTGACCGCCTACCGCGGTTTCTTCTTTTGTTTTGCCTTCCTTAAAAAAGGGGTTCCTGTCGCGTTTGGTGCCGGACACCGGCAGATAATCACTGACGGACACCTGTTTTACCTGCGCTATATTCAATAATTCACTTTTCAGGCGAGGCAATGTATTTTTAGCATCCAGGGTACCCGTACCCTGCAGGAGCAGTATTTGGTCTTTGTTGAAACCCGCATTCCGGTTCAGCAGGTATTGTGTTTGCCGGTACACCACCAGGGTACAAACGATCAGGGTAACGGATGTGGCAAACTGAAAAACAACGAGCCCGTTTCGTAAAAAGGAACTTTTGCTTCCTCCTGCCAATGTTCCCTTTAATACTTTTACGGGTTTAAAGGAGGATAAGTAAAACGCCGGATAAAGTCCCGCTACAATACCGATGATCACAGTTCCTAAAACCAGCAATGGCAATAACCACCAGCTGCTCCACGGAATGATCAGCGTCTTTGCCGCCATGTGATTAAAATACGGCAGCAGGATAACGGCCACCAGCATGCCCAACAAAAATGAAGCAAAACTGTACAAGATGGATTCCGTAAGAAATTGCCGTATCAACCCGCTCCGGCGTGATCCAACTACTTTACGCAGCCCTACTTCCTTTGCCCTGTTGGCCGACCGGGCTGTTGAAAGATTGATAAAATTGATACAGGCAATGATCAGAATAAAGCCGGCTACCGCGCCAAACAGCCATACAAAACGGATATCCCCTTTTGATTGCCAGTCATCAATGTCTACCGATTTCAAATGCACATCTGTTAACGGCTGTAATAGCATATGCATATCGCGTATCATTACCTCGGGGTCCTTTGCCCCGGAGCTCTTTAAAGCCGGCAAATAATATTGGGTCAGTATCCGTTTGAATTTGCGTTGTAAGACCGCAGGATCGGTCCCTTTTTTCAAAAGGGTGTATATACTGTAATTGTTGGCCCTCCATTCCACCTGTTCGCCCGGCCAAAGCTCATGGCCTGTAAGTGTCAGCAGAAAGTGGAACGGGAAGTGCGATGTGGCCGGAAAATCTGCAATCACGCCTCCTATCTTATAGATCCGTTCTTTATTTTCATTCAGGATCATCGTTTTGCCAACCGGGTTCTGATGGGGGAAATATTTATCAGCCATTGTTTTGGTAAGTACCATCGTTTTCGGTTCGGCCAGGGCTGCAGCCCGGCTCCCATATATCATGGGTATTTTTAAAATATCCAGCAGGCTTTGATCTGCATATGCGAATTTATCCTCATAGGCATTTTCTAAAACGGCTGTTGACCGTATCTGGTTACTGCCGGCTCCGTCAAAAAGCGCACTAGGCATCAGACGCGCGGTGTTTTCTACTTCCGGAAAATCTTCCCGTATGATCTTTGCCAGAGGAGCAGGAAACGACCAGCCCTTTTCTACCTTTCTATTGTCTTGGTATTGTTCAATTAGCCGGTATATACGATCTACATCCAGGTAACTGCGGTCGTAGCTTAGTTCGTCCCGGATATAAAGAGCAATCAGCAAACAGGCTGCAATACTCAACGCGAAACCGCCAATCTTGACCGCCGCATACATCTTCTGTTTTTTTAGCTGCCTCCAGGTAATTTTAAGATCGTTTCTAAACATGGCTGGTTGTTTAAAACATATTTAACATCTGTTGTGTGCCACAAACAAATGGAACCAACGATAATGCCGTAAATTTAAAAAACTACTAATCAATATATTAACAAAGAAACAAAGATTGAAATGTCCGCTTTTAAAACAAAAAACTGTCCGGTTTTGGTACACCTTTAAACAGCATCGCCCGGCGTCTACGGCTTATAATAGCGATGCATGTATACCGCTAAAATGGTTTACAAAGCCTCTGGCATCCTGTACATGAACCGATGTGTTGCCTTCAAAACAGCAAGCGTCATTCCGGTGGAACAGAATGACGCTTATGTACGGCAACGATGCAGCCGCTTTATCCGAAGCTGTCTGTATTACATATTCACATCAACGACGCCACTGGAAGCTGAAACCTCCACCAGTAATTTACCGGCACCAATTACGCCTTTTACCTGGTCTTTTTCAATGGAACCGTTAAAATCACCAAGACGGCTGATATTTACTTTACTTCCCCTGAGATTGAATTGTGCATTTGTGGTACGCGGCATATCGATATCCACGCCGCCTGCAGAGGTATGCAGCTTTATAAAATCTTTTGTACCTACAAGCTCCGCCCGGATCCGGCCTCCGGAGGTGCTGGCATCCAGGTTGCCGTTAATCCCTCTTAAGGTAACGCTGCCGCCGGAGGTACTGGTAAACAGATCGCCTTTGATATCCGATGCAGTAACCGATCCGCCACTCGTACGCGCTTCAATATTGCCGGAAAGGTCCGACAGATTCAGGGATCCGCCTGAAGTCTTCAGCCGGATCCGGCCCTCCAGATGATCCGCCTTAATAGAACCGCCACTGGTCACCAGATCAATTTCATCCCGGGAATCCGACACATCGATACTGCCACCGGAGGTTTTCCCGGAAATTTTTCCGGCCACCTCTTTTACCAGCAAACTGCCGCCACTGGTTTTAAAAAACTGATCGCCCTTCAGGCTCCTCAGGTGAATGCTTCCGCCGCTGGTCTTTAAGTTCGTGTTGACGTTCGTTCCCGTATAGATCTTAAACGAAATCGACAGGCCCGTTTGATCGCTCCAGCCACGGTCCCTCCGGGAAGCTTTCGCCACCACCACATTACCGGAAGTGCTTACTTCAAGGTCGTAATACCGGTCCAGTATGGTTTTAATATCGTTATCCGACATTTTTCTTCGCAGACCGCCGTTGGAGGGTTCCACATACACTTCCACCAGTCCGGAGGTTTTACCCCCTTCAACGGATATAGACCCGCCCGAGGTTTCGGCCCTTATCTCTTTTACAGCAGCCGCACTGAAATTTTTTGTAAGATACGGTGCAACACCGGAGTACCGTTGCGCATGGGAGCAGCACACGCCCACCAGCAGCAGTAATAATAAAAAATTCTTTTTCATACTAACTTTTTTGTTTCCGTAAGAATCGTAGGTTCGTTTATTACACCGGTCCTTCAAAGCACGGTTTATAATAGATAATCGCAGGCAGCAAAGAAATGTTACAGTATAGAGCTGAGATTTGAGTTTCAGATTTCAACTATCAGATTTCAGCCATAGCCCCCTGGTGATCGGAGATCTGACTGCCAACATCATGCGTCAAAAGGAGGCCAATATGGAACCTTAAACCCGAAACCACTTACTCCGACCGGAGTGCTTTGACCGGGTTGGCCAGGGCCGCCCTGGCGGCCTGAACGCTTACCGTTACCAGTGCAATGACCAGGGTTATCAACGCGGCAGCAGCAAACACCCACCACTTCATGTCAATACGGTATTCGTAATGTTGCAGCCAGCTGCGCATAAACCACCATGCAAAAGGAAAGGCGATTAGCGACGCAATAAGCGCCAGCTTAATAAAGTCTTTTGACAACAGGAAGATGATACTACCCGTTGCCGCCCCCAATACCTTGCGCACCCCCACCTCCTTAACCCGCTGCTGAGCAGCGTAAACAGACAGGCCAAATAATCCGGCACAGGCCAGAAAAATAGCAATTGCGGCAAAGACATTCATTAGCTTTCCAAACCGCAGTTCGTTTTCATAAAGCTCGTTGTACTCATCATCCAGGAAACGGTATTCAAAAGGCCGCTCGGGCATCAGTTGCTTCCATTTCGATTGCAAAAAGGCAAGGGTTTCGGACATATGCGCTCCGCTTATCTTGATCAATAAAGTTCCGCCAAATGCTCCCGAAAAAAGTACAATGGGCTTTATAGGATTGCGCAGCGATTGAAAATTAAAGTCTTTTGCCACTCCCCGCACATAACCGGGACGGGATTCATCCAGGAACATTTTTTTACCGATCGCTTCCTGGGGACTCCATCCCAGTTGTCTTGCGGCCGACTCGTTCAGGATAAAATGATAGCGCCGTTCACCTTCCGTTTCATTGTTGCTGACATCTCTTATATCCTGCTCAGTAAGATTGGTACCAGCCACCAGCTGTAACCCGATTGTTGGCAGCACCTCATGATCGATCGGATTGGCTGTTACTGCTATCTGGGCGTTTTGCGGCATATCCGGTGTGCGCATATTGTACCCGCTCACCATATTTACCGGTGTATTATTGGTACGGGCAACATGCAATACGGCTGCATCCTGCTTAAATTCTGATCTGATCAGGTCTGTATTTTCGGCAGTAAAAGGAATCGGCAGTTTTAAAACATGCGCCCGGTCAAAGCCCAGTTTTTTATGCCGGATATAATATAACTGCTGCTGGATGACAAAGGTGGACACAATCAGAAAGACCGAAATCACAAACTGGAAAACGATCAAAGACCTGCGGAGCAACTGCCCCTGTCCTGCATTCTTAAATGCGCCCTTTAAAACCGTAACAGGCTTAAAGGCAGACAACACCAGGGCCGGATAACAGCCGGCGGTAAAGCTTACAAGGATGATCATACCCGCAGCAATACCCAATATGGGCAAGGAAAACAAGGAAGCAAGGGTAAGGGACTGACCGGTCAGCCGGCTGAACGCCGGAAGCAATACCGCGCCGGCGGTGAGGCCAATAAACACCGCCATAAAACACAGGAGCGCCGATTCTCCAATAAACTGCCAGAAGAGCTGGCCTTTATCGGCACCCGCCACTTTCCGTATGCCCACTTCCTTAGCACGCTCAGCAGACCGCGCGGTGCTTAAATTGATATAAGTAAAACAGGCGATCACCAAGATCAATGCGGCTACACCCGCCAGTATATAGATATAACGGATGGGTACATTGGGTACAAACGCATCATATTCGGAGTACAGATGAACATTTCGAAACGGTTCCAGGTAAAAATTCACCGTTGCATGCGCGCCTTCCATTTCTTTTTTCATGAATGCAGGTAGCCTGGCCTGCAATCCCTTTAAGTCCTGTCCGTTCCGCAGCAGGATATACGTGGTATAGTTGGCGTCCCAATAGCTTTCTTCATGTTCCTTGCTGATGCCCAGTGATGAAAACGAGGCCAGAAAGTCAAACTGAATCTGGGAGGCGGCAGGGCAATCGGCCAGCACACCGGTAACGCGGTATAGATTGCTGTCTCCGGTAAGTCGCAGGGTTTTCCCCATCGGATCCGCATTGCCAAAATATTTTTTTGCGGTTGAGGCCGTCAATAATACCTGGAATGGGGCCGCCAGTGCCGAACTGGCATTTCCTTTCAGCATTTTAAAGCTGAACAACTTAAAGAACGAGGCGCCGGCATACATAAACCGGTTCTCGGTAATCAGGTTTGTACCGGTTTGAACGATCCGCCTGGTCTGAGTCAGGATCACGGCATCTTCCACCTCGGGAAAATTATGCTTAAGTACCAGCGGCACCCTTACACTTGTATAATTGCCTTTATTGGATACAGCACTCCCCTCAAAACTATATTCCATGAGCACCCGGGCGATCCGGTCACCCTTATCCTCGAACGCATCAAAATCCAGCTGCTGTTTTATATACAACGCAATGAGCAAACAACTGGTAAGACCCACGGCAAGCCCCATGATGTTAATGAAGGAAAAGGTTTTATTCTTCCAAAGGCTCCGGAACATTGTTTTGAAATACATTCGGATCATCGTGTTGAGATTTATAGTTTTTAGTTATTAGCTATCTGCTGTTTGTCTGGTCATTGGCGGCCTGTTTTTTGCATCAAGCACCCTTTCGGGATTTTAAATAAGGAATGTAAAACATTAAATATAAAAGCAGGGATGCGGTTGCGGCTTCATGACCTTTCCTTCGATCAGGATGTTGCAGAGACCGGGAGTGGCGCAGCTGCGCCAAACGTAGAACGGATCCAACCTGAAACCGTAAACCTCAAACCTGAAATCTCCCTTACTCTGATCGCAGCGCCTTTACCGGGTTGGCCAGGGCTGCCCTTACCGACTGGAAGCTGATCGTAGCCAGTGCAATAACCATTACCAGCAAGGCGGTCCCTGCAAATACCGGCCACCCGATCGAAATGCGGTATTGATAATTTTTAAGCCAGTTACTCATCACAAACCAGGCGATGGGCGATGCTACCACACAGGAAATGATCACCAGCTTTAAAAAGGACGCGGATAGCAGGGAAGTAATATGAAAAACCGAAGCACCCAGTACTTTACGAACACCGATCTCTTTGATCCTTGTTTCAGCCATATAGGTAGACAGTGCAAAAAGCCCCAGGCAGGAAATAAAAATTGTTAATCCTGCAAACAATGCCGCCATCGTTCCGGTTTTCTGCTCCTCCTTAAATTTGCGGGCATATTCTGCATCCACAAATTTGTAATCAAAAGGATACTCAGGATTAAACTGTTTGAAAATGCCCGCTGCAATATCCAGGTTCTTCTGAGTGCTGTTGGCCGGGTTGAGTTTAAAATGAAGGGTATTGAACCAGGATTTAGGTCCGAAAACGATCAGCTGTTGTACTTTTTCGTAGGGCGACTGGTATATAAAATCTTTTACGACGCCTACCACCCGCCATTCAATATCATCCGCCTTTAGCGTCGCCGTCAGCGGATCTTTCAGGTGCATCACTTTGGCCGCAGTTTCATTCAGTAAAATGGCAGTAGAGTCGCCGGGGTATTTATAAATATCAATATCCCGCCCCATTACCAGTCTTGTTCCCAGGGTTTTTACAAAATCGGCATCGGAGGCCATTCTTACAAAATCGACCTTTTTATCTTCCTCCGTGCCTCCTGTCCAGGTAAAGTTCCAGCTATCGCTGTAACGTTCGGTTATCGGGCTCATGGATTTGGTAACCGAAACAGCGGCCCCGCGGCTGATCAATTCGTTGCGGATAAGTTTATAGTTTCGCTCCACAGCACCATTCATCGTCACAAAAACCAGGTTGCGCGCATCATACCCGTTATCCCGCGCCTGCGCATGCCGGATCTGCTGCATCACGATAAATGTAGAGATGATGAGCAGCACGGCAAAGGTAAACTGGATGACCACGAGGATCTTCCGGGGATTTACTGCGGCTGTAGACGATTTAAAAAAGCCCTTTAATACTTTTACGGGGTTAAAAGAAGATAAGTAGAAGGCCGGATAACTGCCGGCCAGCAGACCGCTGAAGAAGATAAAGGCAAGCGCTGCAGCCCAAAATAACGGGTTCGTAAACGGCAGGTGCAACGGCTGATCCACCAATGCGCTGAATCCGGGAAGACTGATGATTACGATGGTTAAAGCAAACAAAAAGGCAATACCCGACAGCAATACACTTTCGCCGATAAACTGCGCAACTAGTCCTTTTTTCTGCGCCCCTACTACCTTGCGGATGCCCACCTCCTTTGCCCGTTTTTCGCTCCGCGCGGTGCTCAGGTTCATAAAATTGATACAGGCAATGATCAGGATCAGCGTAGCAATGGCGGTAAACATCCGTACCATATCAATACGTCCGCCGGTGTACCGGCCGTTTTCCTGTTTGGAGTACAGCCACTGGTCTTTGAACGGCTGCGTAAATACCTCCCTGTTTTTGTACAGGGGGTTCTCTGATAAATGGTTGGTGGTGATCTTGTTTATTTTCTGATCAAAGACTGCCTGCGACGCACCCGGCTTCAACAGTACGTAGGTATTCAGTCCATTATTGCCCCAGGAGCTATCTGTCCATCCCAATTTATCCTTATACGCCCACGGAAGCAGGTAGGCAAAATCGAATGCAGTATTATCCGGCAGATTTTTCAGAACGCCCGTTACTCTGAAATGATCCGTACTATCCAGTTTCACAATCTTACCCATGGGGTCATCCGTTCCAAACAGGCTCCTGGCCAGCTTTTCAGTCAGCACGATATTATACACTTCCTTTAAAGCATTCTTGGCCTCCCCTCTCAATAAGGGGAACGAGAAAACGGAAAAGAAGCCCGGGTCGGCAAATGCCCCGGAAGGCACCATTTTCTTCTCGCCTACCGTGAAAAGGAACCGCTGGCCCTCCGAGTACCGTACTGCATCGGCCACTTCCGGATAATCTTTCTTCAATGTAGGCCCCATAATATTCGGCGTCCAGGCCCAGGCAAACTTTACCCCATCGTTCATATCGCGGTTATTCACCACATAAATCCGGTCCAGGTTTTTATGAAACTGGTCATGACTGACCTGGTTCTGAACCCACAAAATAATAAGCATACAGGCGGCCATGCCAATACTTAAGCCCAGGATATTGATCAGGGAATAGGCTTTATTCCGGACCAGGTTCCGCCATGCGGTTTTAAAATAGTTTTTTATCATTTTCCAGATTTAAGAGTCGGGCATCCGGATACCAGCAGTAAGCGTTCCTGCTGATCCTGCCCTCTAATATACCATTCACTTTATACCATCGTTTATTCGCTTCGCAATGCGTTAACCGGGTTAGCCATTGCGGCTCTCACGGCCTGCAGGCACATGGTTGCAAAAGCGATCAACAAAACAAAGACCGCCGCCAACGCAAACAGGAACCATGGGAGGCTTGCGTGGTAAGCAAAATTTTGCAGCCAACGATGGGTTCCGATATATGCAACCGGCATCGCCAGCACAACGGCAACCAATATCAATTTTAAAAAACCGGTGGAAATCAGTCCCACAATACCCGGCACACTGGCTCCCAATACCTTCCGGATCCCAATCTCTTTTACTTTCCGCTGTGCCGTATATGTAGCCAGCCCAAACAGGCCCAAACATGAAATAAAGATCGCGATGCCCGCAAACACATTAAACAGCATGCCGGTACGCTGCTCCGCCCGGTATTGCGCGTCAAATTTTTTATCCAAAAATTCATAATGGAAGGGCAGGCCATCCGCATATTTTTTATACTCCCGCTCCACCGCCTGTATGGCGGCCTGCGCACCGTTACCGGTGGTACGTATATAAAATATATTCCCCTTCCAGAATGTATGAAACAAGATCGGCCCTATCGCCTTTGTAAGCGGCTGAAAATTGAAATCCTTTAATACCCCGGTTATCAGCCCCTGGCGTCCGTGAGACGTAAGCGGCTGTCCTACATAGGGCGGCTTTAATCCCATTTGTTTTACGGCCGTTTCATTTACTATATACTTGTTGCTGTCTGCAGGTGTTCCCGAGAAATCGCCGCCTTCAACGAAGGGCAGTTTTAAGGTGGGCAGAAAATTTTTCTCTGTCGCCACTTCGCTGATCATTAGTTGCATATCCGGCGTTTTTCCCTTCCATTCCAGATCACCCGATCCGCTGGTCACATTCATAATATCCGGTTCCGAAGAATTTCCAACGGAAAGAATCGCCGGCTCTTTACCCAATTCCGTTTTGATGGCATCCAGGTGCTTTGCATCGTTTGTAGGAAAATCCGCTGTAAATACATAGCTTTTATCGAAGCCCAGGTTTTTGTCTTTTATATATTGCATTTGCCGGCCCATGGCCACCGTGCCGATCAGTAACACGATCGACACAAAAAACTGGAAAACCACTAACCCCTTTCTCAGTGCAGCAATCCCGATACCGGATGGTAATGCTCCTTTTAACGAGCGAACGGGTTTAAAAGACGATAACAAGAGGGCAGGATAAATACTCGACAAAACAAGCGTGATCAGCCCGGCCAAGCCAACCGCCTTCCAGATGCCGTCATCTCCCGGATGAAACACCAGTTCTTTCCCGGCTATCGTATTGTATAAGGGCATCAGCAGCACAATAAGTCCGGCAGCCAGCATTAAGGCCAAACAGAACAACAAAATGGTTTCAGTCACAAACTGAAAAAAAAGCTGGATCCGCCCGGCTCCTACAATTTTTCGAACGCTGACCTCTTTTACACGCGTGAGCGCCCGGGCTGTAGACAGATTTACATAATTGATGCTGGCAATTACCAGCAGCAGCAGGGCCACCGCAAAGATCACCTGTACAATCAGCAAGGCAGCAGTACTGCCATCATTACCAACCAGGTGCAGGTCCTGCAGACGCTGCAGATGGAATTTGCTTTTATTATCGTCGTTTCTTGCCTGCTGGTACAACCCGGTAAATGCCTGCTCCACGTGCGGGATATGAGCATTGGGATGTAGTAATACGTAGGATTCGAAACTATAATTCCCCATGTCCTCATCAATCGTTTTCCAGCTGCCGTTACCTCCGTTCCGGGTAAAGTTCTGCGCATAAAGCGCCATCGGGAACAACGCGTCGAAACGAAGCGTGGAATTTTCGGGAACATCTTTGAGAATGGCCGAAACCGTAAAATCAGTTTCATGATGCCGGACGGTTTTTCCCAGTGCATCTTCCGTACCAAACAATTTCTGGGCGGTTGAACGCGTAAGCGCTATCGACTGCACCCCGGGAAGCACGGTTTGAAGATTCCCTTTTAATATTCCGAAATCAAACACGGAAAAAAAGTTGCTGTCTACACAGGCCAGCACATTCCCGGTTAGTATTTTTTTATTGGATTCATCAGACAGCACCTGCCCTGCTCCCGATATTCTTACAAGGGATTGAACCTCGGGTATCTTTTTGGCAATAACTGCCAGCGAACCAGGTGTTGCCGACCAGAACAGTGGCTTATCAGCCGAAGGAATCTCCACATTGATCCGGTAGATATTCTGGGATCTGCTGTGGAATTTGTCGTAACCAAACTCATGCTGCACCCAGATCAGCAGCAGGATCCCTGCGGCCAACCCAACAGCAAGTCCGCTTACATTCAACAAGCTGTAAAACTTATTTGCCCAAAGGCTCCGCCATGCGGTTTTAAAATAATTTTTGAACATGGGTTCTGATTTGAGGCATTCGCATTCCCTGATACGTTGTTTGATTTATATACAATTCATGATTTACGTATGCAATTACCGTTCTGCTTCAAAAAGATCCGCCCGTATAAGACTATTTTATCTTTTTAAGCAGATAACCCAGTGCCGCATCCTTCACCACATCTTTGCCCGCCAGGTAGTCCTGAACAGTGGGGATTACGGTTATATGGGGTTGTATACCGTACCCCACAAACTCCCGGCCATCGGGATAGGTATCTTTTTTTGTACACACCCTTGCCGAACCTCCGCCAGGCATATCAAAAACCATCGGCTGGCCGGTGCTCCCGAAACTAGGCTCCCCCATACGAACCATATGCTTTTGAGCATCTGCTGCAATCAGGAAATCTTCCGCGGCAGAAGCGGTATTATTTCCCGTAAGGATCACTGTAGGAACCACAATACGGGGCTTATGGAGCGTGAATGTATCTGGTGCATACGGAAAATTATAGGTGTATACGCCTTTGAAGACCTCCAGGCACTTTTTATTCCATGCGTTGCCAACCGTATCTTTTTCCGTAACAAAGCCTCCCCAGGCCTTAAACGCCGGCAGGTGCTCCCGGGTAGTATATCTTGCCCCTGCCAAAACCGTATCAGCAATCAGATATTTCAGGATGTACGTGCCGATATCGGTGCTTCCTCCACCATTGAAACGAAGGTCCACAATTAGACCCTTAGCCTGGTAGAGCTGCGGCAGGATAGCATCAAACAGGGTATCGATTTTCCGGTTCGAAAAACCATTCAATCCAAGATACGCTACGCCGCCTTCCAGCATTTTAAATTCCAGTAATTCCCGTTTCTGCTCATCATAATAGGCGCCCAGTTCTGGAAAATAAATGCTGTCGGTTACCTTTGCATGTACCAGGTTTACAACCGACGCTTTCCCATCGGGCTTCTTTATTCTGATACGGAAGGCAGAACCGGGTGCACCCGCAAGCATCCAGTGGGTGGCCCCTTTCCATTTTACGTATTCGGTAGAACTGGAAATATAGGGCAGCAACTGCTCCCTTATATGCTGTTCAGCGGAACTTCCGTTTACTTCCACAATTTCGCTTCCCACTGGCAGTATCAATTGATCCTTTTTCCATGAGCGCACAATGACCGGCTTACCTGCAACCTGTTTTACCACCACCAGGTGATCGCCGAATGCATTCTGCATGATCTGTAATCCCTTTATCTGCGGGCGGAAAATATTAGTATGCCCGTCATTGAGCATAGCGCAGAATTTTTCCAGCAACCGGTAATACTCATAATCATTTTTCGTTTCCTGAACCTGGGGAATCAATGCTTTATAGGTGCTATCCCATGCCTTGCGGTCAATCTTATCGAGATAAACAAAATTATAATTCACCTCCTGCCAGAACTTCGACAAACCATAAACCTTATCGGCAGCAGAAATCGTATTTGCGATTTGTGCATTCCCCGGAAAATGAACCGTCAGGTTAAAACAGGTGAGCAAGCAACTCAGAAAGAAAGTACAGGAACCTTTGATCATGATGTCATTTTAAAAGTGGACTACTATTTATTAATAGTACCATAAAGCTGAAAAATGTTACACGTTTTGCTTTATTCCTGCAGGTTTTACAATAATTTCAGACCAGAACCGCTCCGGAACGCCAGGCTCCTTCTCATTGCCGGTCTCCGTCGCTATCGACCATTCACTACTCACCATTACCTATTACCCCATCGCTATACCAGAATATTCTCGGTAACCGTATGCCCGTCCAGCATCCGGATAATACGATGACTATAGCGGGCATCATGTTCACTGTGTGTTACCATAACAATGGTGGTGCCGGCTTCGTTCAGGTCGGTAAGCATCTGCATGACTTCATTTCCGTTACTGCTGTCCAGGTTACCGGTTGGCTCATCGGCCAGGATCAATTTGGGTTTATTCACAACGGCTCTAGCAACGGCCACACGCTGCTGCTGCCCGCCCGAAAGCTGTTGCGGAAAGTGATTGCGGCGGTGCATGATCTGTACTTTCTCCAGCACTTCATCTACACGGGCCTTGCGGTCCGATTTTTTTACACCCGCATACATCAACGGCAGTTCTACATTTTCAAACACGGTCAGTTCATCAATCAGGTTAAAACTCTGGAACACAAACCCGATATTTTTTTTCCGCATATCGGCACGCTTCCGCTCGTTGAATTTGGCCACTTCAACACCATTAAACAAAAAACTTCCGGCATCGGGGTCATCCAGTAACCCGAGTATATTCAGCAGTGTAGACTTACCGCAGCCGGAAGGCCCCATCACTGCTACAAACTCACCCTCCTTTACTTCGAATGAGAGGTCGTTCAGCGCAACGGTTTCCACTTCTTCCGTGCGATAGATTTTTTCGAGATTGGTTATTTTGATCATTGATAGAATTGAGTTTTGAGATTTCAGATTCGGGATTTGAGATTTGAGACTTCAGATTTCAGTTTGAGATCCGGGGTTGAGACCGGGTCAGTTACCTGGATGATTGCTGAACAAATATTTACCGTATATTTATATTTCACCTATTAAAACAATTACTATGTTAAACTACCAGCACCCGATTTTGTGGCAAAAAGCGCATATGCTCACATTGGACGTTTATAAACTAACTTCATCCTTTCCTAAGGACGAATTGTTTGGCCTTATTTCACAAATGCGCCGCGGCCGCTTCCATTCCCGCTAATATAGCAGAAGGTTCCGGGCGCTCAACAAAACCAGATTTCAAACGGTTTCTAACCATCGCCACCGGGTCCGTTTTCGAATTGGAATACCAGCTTTTATTATCAAAAGACATCGGATTTATTTCCATCGACGACTTTGCCTCTTTTCCTTAAGAGTTATTGAAGTCAGGAAAATGATCCATGCCTATTCAAAGAAACTATGATTCAGGAGACAGATCCAGATTTGAGACATAACCCGGATTTAAAATTTCAGGTTGGAAACTATATCAGAGCGATGGTTCCCGGCCTGGTTTACGGAATCCCGGTTCTCTAATCTCGTATCTCAAATCTGGAATCTCGTATCTCAATGCTCACACTACTGCTTCAACACCAATTCCTGCATATCTCCATAATTCTCGTAACTGCTGGTCACTACCTTATCGCCCGGTTTCAGTCCTTTCAGCACTTCATAGTAATCCGGGTTCTGGCGGCCCAGCTGTACTTCTGCTTTGTAGGCGGTTTTACCGTCATCGCTCAGCTTAAATACCCAGTTGCCGCCGGTTTGCTGATAAAAGCCGCCCTTGGCCAGCAATACAGCGGTTGTTTCATCGCTCAGCGCCAGGCTGATCTGCAGGGTTTGGCCACGGCGGATATCTTTGGGCACATCGCCCACAAATTCCATGTCAACCTGGAAACGTCCATTGGTTACCTGGGTATATACTTTTTTGACCCGCAGCTGATAATTCTTTCCGGCCACGGTTACATCTCCCGTAAGGCCGTTAAAAACCCGGGCAATATAATGCTCGTCAATATCTACCCGCACTTTATAACCGGTCAGCACATCGATCTGTCCCAGCCGTTCGCCCTTGTTTTTAGATTGTCCGATCTCCGCATCCAGCGAGGTCAGTTGCCCGTCTACCGGCGCACGCAACACGAGATCCCCTACTTTCCTGCTGTACAGTCCTAGTGCTTTTTGAGAATTACTAAAGGACTGACCGGCCTGTCGGGTTTGCAGCTGGTTGGATTCAGCATCCTGTTTGGTGATGCGTTCTGCAAGGTCTCTTTTTTTGAGTTTATAATTATAGTCGATCTCCGATTTGCGGAATTCCTGCTCGCCGATTGCTTTGTTTTCATAAAGATATTTATTCAGGTTATATAAACGTTCTGCTTCCTTTAGCTGGCTTTCGGCATCGGTCATCTGGTTCAGGTTGTTTACGGTATTCTGCTGGGCCGTTGATTTAGCCAGCTGTACCTGTGCCAGCGTGGTATATACCGCCGATTGCTGACCGATCAGGTTCAGCTCAAGGTCTGTATTGCTAAGCCGCAATATCGGCTCCCCTTTTTTCATCATGGCTCCGTCTTCTACAAATTTTTCTTCAACCCTTCCCCCTTCCATAGCGTCCAGGTAGATGGTACTAATGGGCAGCACCACCCCGTTTACAGGAATGTATTCTTTAAACGCAGCTTTCTTTACTTCACTTACAGTGATCCGTTCCAGGTCTACATTCAGCTTACTTTTACCACCCGCCATCACGATACTGAAAATGATGAGCAACGCCAGGGCCGTAATACCCGCAATGGTCCATATCCGCTTCCTGTTCCAAAATTTTTTTTCTATAACTCTATCCACTGTTGCTTTTTTTTGTGAGATGATTTTACCGGCGCCCTTGTTATATACCAACTATTGCAATCCTGTACAAAGGAACGGTTCAGTCTTTTATCCGGCCTTCAACAATATGCCAATTTAACAAACTATTGATAGCAAATCGATTACCCGTTTAAATTTTATTTTTTTGTTCGCTATCGCACAAATACTGTCCGGTTTTGATACAATTGAGTTTTGAGATTTGAGTTTTGGGAGCTAAAAGCCTAAGGATCGGGATGCGGACACCTGCTCACAACCCGGCATTTATTTCTTATGACCATTGCTTATTTAGACTGAACCTGTCTCCCAGGATCGGACAGTCTTCAAATCATTCTGATACAAATCCGAAATCCCGTATCTCAATACGAACTTCTTAAAAAAAGGAGCAGATAAGACTACCCACTCCGTATATATACATGAGAAATGTGACGTACTTACCGGTCTGCCCGGATGTATCTTTTCGACTCGATTACCTGGCCGGTGCTGTTTACCACTGCATTCACTAGGTATTTTTCGTCCATCAGCGTTACATGATATGTTACTTCATCATTAGCACTCAATTCAGAAACACTGCGGATTTCTTTATTTTCAAATTTCTTTTTCAGACTGTAGCGGATGGCTGCCGGCAAATGATTTTCCCGGTAATAACGGATGGTACGGATCAGCTGTCCGTTATGATCAATTACGGCCCGCACTTTTATATCATTCAGATCAAAGCTTGCTTCATTGTTCGCTGCGGTGGTGCTCCAGGTAACATTTTCTGCTTTTCCAAACAGCATGTCAAATGTTTTTAATACCTTTTCATTTACAACCGGGTTTTCATTAACGGCGCCTGCGCTTAATACAAAGAAGGCGGCTACCATACATACGATCCTTTTCATTTTTTATGTTTTAAAAGTTTTAATAATCTGCTTTTCCTGTATCATCCCTTGAAACAACGTGCCACAATAGCAATTAATTAATTATCAACACATTGCATTTCTTATCTTTTTTAAAAGCCCGCAAAAGCGAACACCTACCGTCTGTTTTTGATACAGTGGTTAAAATTTAAGCGCAGAATATTTGTTATCCGGCTTTCTATGCTGATTTTTGTGATCCGTATGTTATTAAAAGATGCTTCTATATTAATTGTTGATGATGATCCGGATGTGCTCACCGCCGCACGTCTCCTATTAAAATCACAGGTAAAGGAAGTAACCACAGAAAAAAACCCCGAGCAACTCCGGTCGGTTTTTTCAAAGAAAGACTTCGACCTGATCCTGATGGATATGAACTTCAACAGCAGTATCAATACCGGTAATGAAGGGTTATACTGGCTGCGGAAGATCCGGGAGCTGGGCTCCAGGGCATCCATCATTATGATTACAGCCTATGGCGACATAGACCTGGCCGTACGTTCGCTGAAAGAAGGAGCTTCCGATTTTATGCTGAAGCCCTGGCAAAACGACCAGCTCATTCAGAACATAAAAGAACTGCTCAAAAAAAGAACCGGTAAACCGGCCGCTGTGGCAACGGATGCAACCCGGGGCGGCAGCGGGTTACTGGGGCACTCGGAAGCCATGCAGGATGTGCTTAAGAAAATCGAAAAGATCGCGCCTACCGACGCCAATATCCTGGTGCTGGGCGAAAACGGCACCGGTAAAGACCTGGTAGCGCATGCCATCCACCAGCAATCCCTCCGAGCACAACGCCCGTTCATAAAAACAGATGTAGGCTCACTCACCGAAAGTCTTTTTGAAAGTGAATTGTTCGGTCATACCAAGGGCGCGTTTACCGATGCACGGGAGGAACGTACCGGGCGCTTTGAAGCCGCCAATAGCGGAACGCTGTTCCTGGATGAGATCGGCAATATCACCCTGCACCAGCAGGCCCGGCTATTGACCGTACTGCAAAACCGGCAGGTTACCAAACTGGGATCTCATCAACCCATTCCGATCGATATCCGGCTCGTTTGCGCCACCAATGTACCGCTGGAGGAACTGGCCAATGAAAAACGGTTTCGCAAAGATCTTATCTACCGGATCAATACCGTGGAAATCATATTGCCCCCGTTAAGAAAAAGGACGGGCGACATTGAACTGCTGGCGCGGCATTTTGTAAAACAATACAAGGAAAAATATTTTAAGCCCAACCTGGAGCTGGATAAAAAAACAATCGACAAACTCAATCACTATCATTTCCCGGGCAATGTGCGCGAACTGCAATATGCCATTGAACGTGCAGTGATCATGAGCGACGGCGAAGAACTGTTGCCCGGAGATATTGTATTTTCACCCATCGAAAGCCGCGACGTGGAACTGGCAAAGGCCCCCGAATCCATCAACCTGAATGTGCTGGAACGCAACGCCATCCTGCTTGCAATTGAAAAAAACAATGGCAACATTACAAAAGCTGCAAAAGAGCTGGGGCTGACGCGTACCGCACTTTACCGCAGGCTGAATAAATATGACATTGAATAAAAAAAGAATCGGACTGATTGCAGCGATCCTGTTGCTGCTGCTGTTAACGGCCGTAATCGCTTGGTGCGGTCTGCGGGGGGATTGGTGGTGGGCCGTTGCCTGCCTGCCTTTCTGGGTCTATACACTGAGCCGGATCATTCAAACAGCGGAGAAGACGGACAAGATCATCCTGGAGTTTGTAGAAGCCGTTAAATACAACGATTTTGGTAAAAACTACAATTCGGCTGCTGCCACCGGGGATATGAAAAAACTGCTCACAGGCCTTAATTCCATCAATGACCGGTTTAAAGCGGTGAATAAAGAACGGAAAGCGGAGAACATTTATCTGCAAACCATACTGGAGCTGACGGGGATCGGGATCCTTTCATTTAACAATGCAACCGGCGAAATCAGCTGGATGAACGAAGCATTTAAAAAAATGACCGATATCCCCTATTTCAGGAACATACACGCGCTTGAAAAACGGAACCCGGAATTCCTGAAGCTTCTATTTGAAATCGAAACCGGGCAAACCACGATCTTCACCTTTAAGAAAGGAATGCTGGATGAAAAGCTCCTGGTGGGCGCCACGCTTTTTTCAACCAACGGCCAAACCGATAAACTGATTTCCCTGCAAAGCATTAAAGGCACCCTCGATGAAACCGAGTCCGTTGCCTGGCAAAAACTGCTGAATGTAATGACCCACGAGATCATGAATTCTGTAGCGCCGATCTCCTCGCTGGCCGATACGCTGAAAAACCAGCTGGAGCCAAAGGAACCGGATGCAGGCACCGCATTGATTGACCCCGAAGACCTGAGACTGGGTCTGGAAACCATTAAAAAAAGAAGCGAAGGACTGCAGCGCTTTGCCATAACGTACCGGAATCTTAATAAGATCACAAAACCGGTTTTTAAAAAAGTGCTGGTCAGCGATGTATTTGAAAACCTGCAAAACCTGATGCAACCTACACTGGATCAAAAGAAGATTCAATTGGATGTCATCTTAAAAGATCCTTTTTTAAGCATACAGGCAGATGTAAATTTAATCGACCAGGTATTGATCAACCTGATGACCAATGCCATTGAAGCGGTGAAGATGCAGCCGGCACCCCAAATCGTCCTTTCGGCTTTCAGCAACGAGGACCGGCCCTATATCAAAATTGCAGACAACGGCGTGGGCATTCCCAATGAAATTGCCGAACAGGTCTTCATCCCTTTCTTCAGCACCCGGAAAAACGGGAACGGCATTGGCTTGAGTCTCTGCAAACAAATTATGATCCTGCATAAAGGCAGCATCCAGATGAAAAGTAAAGAAGGAGAAGGAACAGCATTCCTGCTTTATTTTTGAAGGGCCAGGCTTCAGATATCAGTTGTCAGCTGACTGCTGAACGCTAAAGGCTGAGGGCTAAAAGCTGAATTCTGGAATCTGGAATCTTCCTCCTTACAATACTCCCATTAACTTTTTCGGATGACTTTTAAACCGGTATCCCAGGGTAAGATACACCTCATCATCCCGGGTATTCAGTTTTCTGACAATGAGATGCGTTTGTGTTGCCTGCAGGCTCCCATTGATATATGCATAAAAGACCGGCCCGCTGTAACCCGCATTTATCCAGGCCTGCAGGTTCAATACAGGCTGTACGGAGCGCGCGTTATTGAGTTCCTTGATACCGCCAACACCCCCGATCAAGGCCGGAGAGATGATCCATTTGCCGTTCCGGAACACCCAGTTATAGTTATAGCCGGCACCAACTACCATACTCAGCCACTGGGGATCAGAAGCCAGCAGCTGGTACGTAACAGAATCCCGGATCAATGCCCGTGAAGGCGTTTTCCAGTTAATCTTTTGCCATAGCGGAGTAGCACCAAAAACAACGCCGCCGGCAGACTGCAGTTGCCGTTCGGAAAAAGAAAGCCCTGCCCGGTAAGCATACCGGTTTGTATTGGTAAAATAATACATCCGGGTGCCGGCACGAAACAATTGCATTCCCCGGAATGAGTCAAACCGCGGATGGGGCCGGGCTGTTTGCAGCAGCAAGCCGTCGTATCCGTCAAAAAAAGGATAGATGCTGAACCGGGGCCGGTTATACCGGAATGAGAATGAAATATGTTTCAGCCGGATCCCTTTTGCCAGTTCTGTACCCGGTATACCCCAGGCATATTGGAACGCCAACCATTTATAATTGAGATAAAAGCCGGCATAGGCATTGGTATTTGCTGTAAGCCGGAACTGCGACGGCTTTTTTCCAAAGCCTGCAAAATTGAAGCGGGTTGTATAATACCCCGGGTATACTTCAATGGTATTTTGCCGGTCGAATTCACCAATATAGGCCGTATCTCTTTTTGTCTGCGCCTGCGCGGCATGCTGTATCGCCAGCAAACCGCATATTGCCAGGTACCTGTAAACCGTTTTCATTAGAAATGCCCCATGACTATTTTTACAAGATCGGCCGTATCCCCGCCGAAATGATGGCCGCCTTTTAAAACCGTAGCCTTAAAACCGGGAAGTTTAACCGCCTGCGCCGGAAAATCATTATCATCTCCAGGCAGGATCGCCACGATCCGCTGACCGGCCGCCCGGTTGATTTCGGCCACCACGTCCATACTCCTTTTTTTGGGTGTACCCCACATATCGGCCACGCGGATCACAAAGTCTGTGGTTGGCGATGGTGCCATCAGCACGGTACGCAGTAAATGGCTCTTTACCGCATTACCCAAACGGTTCAGGATAAATGGTGTTACATCTGCACCAAAGGAATACCCAACGATCAACAACTGCTGATTGGCCCTTCCCTTAAGCACTCCATTAAGATAGCTGGTCAATTCCGCCGCCACCTGCTCCGGTGTTTTTTTATTCCAGAAATACGATTTGGAATTAATAGCCGTAACGGTATAGCCCGACTGGTTGATTCCTTTGCAAAAATCATTGGTAAAGCTGTTCAGCCCCCCGTCTCCGCTGATGTAAAGCACCAGGGGCATTTTATCGTTGCCCTGCCAGTTCTTCAGCGGCAGCGTGGCAGCGCCGGTGGCAATGGTATGTAAAGACCATAAGATTCCGCAAAAAAAACAGATCGTTTTCATTTCTTAATTTGTATCTGATAAGGGTTTCATTACTTTTCTGAGCGCACCCGGGATCTGCAGCAGATCGAAGTCATTGCCAAAGATCATGTATTTGTTTTCCCAGATGGTGGCATACTTTTCTTTAAAATCGCGCAGGGTTTTATAATGCCGTAAACTGCCCATGCGTTGCGAAGCATATTTAATGATACGTTCAGCGGGATTATCCGGCGCATTCATGCCATTCAGCGGAATCATTCCCAGGTTGAGGTATTTATATTGTTTAGACTTTGCGTATTCCGTTAACTTCACAATCATCGCGTCCATACACCCCCCGGGCGCTTCCAGCCGCTTGCGAATCAGGTCATAAGTACATTCCTCCGGAGTATAATCCCTGATAATGTTCAGGAAGGCTTGCACAGCGCCCGCTGCATCTTTTACAAGGATCAGATCCGTTTGCCGCATTTCTTCCAGGTTAAACATCCCTTGCGAAAACACCATTTCCTTCTTTTCAAATTTGTCCAGCCACTCTTCCGATACGGACTCCAGTTCCCGCAACAGTTCATCGCTGTGGGGTGCAGACACCAGTACTGTTTCATATCCTTTCTTCTGCAAACTATTCAGTCCGTTACGCAGCGATTTGCGGTCTTTTCCCTCCAGTGTAAATTGTTCCACTTCCATAATAGCCTCCTGCCCTACAAAGATCTTCATCTTCTTCAGGTCTTCAAAATACAGCAAGCTGCTTTCATCCACCCGGTAATACACGGTCTTCAGCCCTTCCTGTTTACAAAAAGCTTCGAATTCCATCAGCACTTCTACCTTGTCTTCTGCTGCACAAACCGGTTCTTCCAGCACCACGGCAAAATCGTTGGCTACCCGGTAGGCGGTAAACCCGCTGGCGATACCGGAAAAAAACAACTGCTTATCGGGCATTATTTTAAAATAATCAACGGCCGACCGGCCATGTTCTTCCAGGATCTCCACTGCCATTTGCGATGCTGTTTTGGCATCCGGAACAGGTTCTTCAAAAATCCTGGGGCGCAACAGGGAATAGATCAGCAGCAACCAGGAACAGACGCCCAGGAACCGGGTTATATTCACAAAGTCGCGTCCGAAATGCGTTTTAGGCGTAAGCTCGTCATCTGAAAACAACAGGAAACTCCGGAGTGTGTAATACAGAGATTGGCGCCAGTTAAAATCGATACCAAAATGCCGCTTGTCGATAAAATAAAAGCTCAGAAAATCAAAAAGACAAACCGAAAACAACGTGATAAAAAAAGTGGCAAAGCCAATGCGGATCCACCGGGGATTTTCCCGGATCCGGTATTGTTTACTGTTAGTGATCAACAGTACCAGGATAAATCCGGCCAGCATGCTTTCTTCGTAATCGAGTGCTTTCGCAATATTACCCAAAATGGAAAGCGCGGTAAATATCAACGCTGCAATCCAGGCGGCCCGCAGTCCCTTGATCAGGTATGCCGAAGTTACCAGCAACGAAATCCCCAGCACCAGCACCATTAGCTTGGAGGCATGAATGGCTTCAACAGGAAGATAATACCGGTCCAGCCGCATCCGTTCGGCCAGCGGCGGTGTGGCTACGGAAATAATATTAACGATCCCCAGGAAAAAGATGGCGATCGCCGGCATAATACGCGCTACCAGTTGCCGCCCCCTCCATATAAACGCAAACAGCCCCAGTACCAGGGGAATCCAGAATTCAAACACCCGGTACAGCAGGGTAATGCCCAGGCCTTCATCATGGCGGTAGCCATACCCCATAAAAATGTATAACATGGTAAACTCTACCGCACCCAGGCCCCGTAAAAAAGGCGACAGGATCATCAATACTACAGAAAGGGTATACCCCACCGCCGCTACCTGGAAGGAGGGCGCAGCGCCCAGCGCATAAATGCTGATGTAAACATGCGCAATGCCGCAGCACTCAATTGCCAGCGATGCGGCAATGGTCAGCCACAACTGCCGCTTGTTGATGGTTCCGGAAAAGACCGCATCAATGTTATTGATCACCGAAGGAAATTTCCGGCTGACCCACTGGTATAATACACCCTTCGT
Source organism: Niabella agricola (assembly GCF_021538615.1). Lineage (NCBI taxonomy): Bacteria > Pseudomonadati > Bacteroidota > Chitinophagia > Chitinophagales > Chitinophagaceae > Niabella > Niabella agricola. Next base: position 276,172 of record NZ_JAJHIZ010000002.1, on the reverse strand, counting down.
TCGGAACGCGTATACGAGCAGGAATACAGCTCCCAGCAGCAGCCCCAGTAACAGCAACGAAAGCCCGGCAGCCCCCGCATGCCGTTGTTTGCCGATAGTATAAAGAATCACCGGTACCCCGATCAGGAATACCGTCAGTAACCCTACATATCCATAAATAGCGCTGGCCTGGTGGATCTTTGTGGCATTCAGGTTCCGCCTGCGCAGCTGCGATGTGGTATACGCCAGCGAACTGATGCCACCGGCCGGGAGAAATACACTTAAAAAATTCCGCTTCAGAAACAGTTCCACGGCATCCGGCAACTTCAGCTGCATGCCCATCGCCCGGAAACTGTAAATATACATCAGCGCCTGCAGCAATACATAAAGCACTGCTACTGCCAGTCCGGCAAGGATCCAGCTTCCATCGGCAGCCCGCAGCTGTGGCAAAATAGATTGCAGTTCCTTTCGTTCACTTCTGAAAAACACGAAGGCCAGCAGGATGACGAGCACCGCCAGGATTTCTTTCCAATAAGTCTTGGGCGAAAATTTCCGGAATTGCTTTAATATCCGCTCTTTCATAATCCGTTTGGTTCAGTTATTTGAGCCGGTAAACATAACCTAATTTTAATGCAAAACCATGCGGATTTACATCTAAATTGTTAAAAGAAAGATGAAAGGCTTTCATGCCTGCTTCGATGAAAAAACCGGATCTACGCGACACGGTATAACGGGTGCCGGCTCCCCCGTAACCATAGAACCCGCTTTCTTTAATTGGATAACGGGTACCGGGATGATCCTGAAATTCTTTATCGTACCGGGCGAAGCTGATCCCTTCCTGAAGATGTATATAAGGCGCCCATGCGTTAAAGTAACCGATGTAATAATATTCGCTCAGGTAAACCGGAGCAAAACGAAGTGCATACAGGTTCCAGCCGTTGTCGTCATGAAAGGAAGTACCTGAATACGCTAAACCTGCCCCCAACTCCCATTTGCTTCCCAAAAAGCGGTTATAGGAAATACTAACTCCGGGGAAATGCGTGCCATGTGTACTATACAGGTCTTCTGCACTCAGCCGGAGGGCTGACCCGGTTTGCGCTTCCGTTTTTACAAACAGGAATACAGTGGCAAGGGTAACAAAGAAGGGGCTTCTCCGATAGAAAGCGTATTGGTTTAAAAAATGCATATGTAAAATTAAGACTTAAAAAAACAACCTCACCAGGTGAGGTTGTCTCAAATATCCAGGCATTTACCTGTATCCACATTTAAGAAGCAAAATGGCGTCACTTCGTCTTCATCTCCTTTTTTGCTGCCTCTTTCTTCATGTGTGCATGGTGTTTTTTACCAGCTTTCCCTTTTTTGTGCGGTTTGCTCATTTCTGTTTTTGCCGTTTTGTTCGGCACATGCATGCCTGTTGCGTTTACGGCCACTCCTGTGGTTAATAGAATCATCGCGGCTACCAAGATCTTTTTCATTGTTACACTTTTAATGATGATCAAATATTGTTTTTCCGAGTTAAAATTACCGCCCGGTTACTGTCTTTTAAACCTACAATAGACGGATCGGCAAAACGGATCGGCGAAAACGGGGAAGCGTACGCTCTGTTTTCAGATTTGAGATTGAGATTTGGAGTTTGGGATTTGTGGTTCTACATCCAGCATATGTACGACTCTAACTGGAATATATCCACCTGCTGTAAGCTGATAGCTGTCAGCTTTTAGCGTTCAGTGTCGCATTTAGCACACAGCGTCCAGTAACCAAAAAAGCCCCCCGTTCACACGGAGGGCACCTTAACAATCAAGAACTCAAAACGTATTTACTTCTTATTTTCTTTATAGCGTTTATCTGGCGTACCATCTTTTTTTAAATGCTGATTTTCCTTATACCGTTTATCCGGTGTACCATCCTTTTTTACATGCGCTGCAGCCGGTGGTGCCGCCTTCGTTTCGGCAGTGGCTTTTTTCTCTGCGGCTTTAGGAGCCGGTTTTGCTGCCTGTGTTTTTGCTGCTTGCGGTTTGGCCGGTTTTGCCTGGGCCGGGGCCGTTTGTGCCTGCGACAGATTAAATGTAATCAGCGCAAGCAGGGCGATAAAAAGCTTTTTCATTTTTTTCGTTTTTATATTTATGCCTTAAAGATACATCCGATATCAGCGGCCTTTCCCGTTCAATAGACGAAAAGGCAAAAACAGTCGTTGAAACAAAAACAGAACAAGACCGGGAGTCCGGCCACAGCGTTTATTTACTTTATCTTAACAATTTAATATCAATTGCGTAATAAAAAACAATCAGCTTCTCTGCAACCTCGGCTATATACCGTCTAAAGCTGATTGTTTGCAGCTGTTCCCTAACGGCAGGGGCTTTTAATTAAACAGGGTTCATTATATCGGCAACATTTGCAATCGTATTGGATACTTGCAGCATTCAAAAGCGAAACGTTTTTCCCAATATGCCAGAAGCAGTCGCAAAAGAGCGCCGCTTCTGGCCTGGGCATGAAAATTAAATAGCATCCAGCATTTCGAAACGATGAACTTTACAATCGTTTTCAATTGGATCCAATCGTCGCCAGATGATTATGTTTAATTAAGACTGGATAAACTCCAAAAGGTCTTTATTGATCGTCTGATGCTCTATGGTAGGCATTCCGTGCGAGAAACCCGGGTAAGTAATCAGCTTCCCGTTTTTCAGCAACTTTGCAGATTTTATAGCTGAATTCTCTATTGGTACGATTTGGTCGTCTTCTCCGTGCAACACCAAGACCGGAATATCAACCGCCTTTAAATCTTCCGTAAAATCAGTTTCTGAAAAAGCTTTAATCCCATCATAATGGGCAACGATACCCCCCATCATTCCTTGCCTCCACCAATTTCTCTGTACGCCTTCCTTTATATCTGCACCTCCCCTGTTATAGCCATAGAAAGGAAAAGTTAAGTCAATGTAAAACTGGCTTCTATTATTTAACGTCTGTTCCCTGATATTGTCAAACACCTCCATGGGAACCCCATCCGGATTAGATTCGCTTTTTACCATAACAGGTGGAACTGCACTGATTAAAACAGCTTTCTTCGCTCTGCCGTTAGCGTACTTGTTCACATAACGGATTACTTCACCGCCCCCTGTGGAGTGACCGATGTGTACCACGTCTTTTAAATCTAAAAACGCAACCAGTTCAGCTACATCAGAAGCGTATTGCTCGATAGTGTGATTATAAATATTCTGGCTGGAACGACCGTGACCTCTTCTGTCATGCGCAATGACGCGATAGCCTTTTTGTAAAAAGAAAATCACCTGTGCATCCCAGTCGTCTGAAGATAATGGCCATCCATGATGAAACATCAATACCGGGCCGTCTCCCTGGTCCTTGTAAAAAACCTCTGTTCCATCTTTTAATTTTAGCGTGCTCATTTTTTTTAATTTTAAAGTATGATTGTTAATGCTAAGTAGTCCTTGTCGTAATTCTTCAGCTAAAGTAGTGCAGCCAAATGCATTCAATCTTAACCTAGATTAAGATCACAAAAATTATGTGTAATTAAACTTAAAAATCATTTTATCAGCAAATCAAACGCGCCCTGGATAATAATCCAATCTTTCATTTCAGCATCATGCACAAAAACCGGTTTATTTATCATGCACCCTGGTTTATCAGGCATCATTTTGCAGATCGGCAACGCTAAAACACGTACAACGCGTCCGTTTTCCCGCTGATCAGCGGCAGTATGGGAACGTTTGTAAGAAGGAAGCCTATACCGAGTTATCGCCGGGCCTCAGGATCCGTATCAACCCCATAGTGGGCAGCTTCGTAGGCCGCTGCTTCATCCAGGGCATGCCGGCAAATTTCTTCCAGGCCCCGAAACACCTGTGAAAAGGATGGATCGGCCGGTTCAATATGCTCCAGTACCGACAGATAGGGTTCCGTACGATCAGTAAGTCCTAATGCCGCCACGGTAGTTTTCATACTATGTGCCGTTCTCCGTACACGATCAGTGTTACCCTGCTCCCAGGCGGTTTGTATCCGGCTCAACTCTTCCGGCACCATTTCGCAAAACTGTGTGATGATTTCTTTTTCATAGTTCCTGTTGCCCCTGCTTACCATAAACAGGTAGCCGAGCTGCAGATACTGCAATCCGTTGTTTACCCGCGGTTCAACCGGTGCTGCCGCAACAGTGGTTTGCGTACGGGGCTCATCCAGCCACCGCACCAGGAGGTGATGCAGCTGGGCTTCATCGAGCGGCTTTGAGATATACGCATCCATGCCCGCGTTCAGGCATTGCTCTTTCTGACTGGTGAGGGCGTTAGCCGTCATGGCAATGACCGGCAGGGTAAGATGCAGCTCATTCCGGATCACCGCGGTGGTGGTAAAGCCATCCATTTCCGGCATCTGGATATCCATCAATACCAGGCTGTATTGCTGCTCCTTCAACAGCCGGATCGCCTCGCTGCCATTAAATGCCATCTCAAAACCAACCTGCCAGCTCTTTAGCAGTTGCGCCAGCAACAACCGGTTCATTTCATTATCTTCAACAACCAGTATTTTCTTGTGTGCCCATTCTGTTTGCGATACTTTTGCCGGCGGGTCTGTCCAGTCATCTTCAGGAACACCGTTTACCGGCCGGAACGGCAGCAGCACTGTAAATACCGTGCCAACACCTTTTTCGCCGGTAACGGCTATGTTTCCATTGAGCAGCTGCACCAGGTCTTTTACAATGGTTAATCCCAAGCCGGTGCCGCCATACCTGCGCGTAATGCTTTCATCGCCCTGGCGGAAACGGGTAAACACGGCAGTGCGTTCTGCAGCATCCATGCCAATACCCGTATCCGATACCACAAAGCCTACTATCACTTTATCGCCGGTAGCCTGTTTCCGGTCAACGGCTACTGTTACCGTCCCTTTGTCGGTAAACTTAATGGCATTGCTGACGAGGTTTACAATAATCTGGGTCAGCCGTACTTTATCCCCTTCAATCATTTCCGGAACATCATCTGCAACCTGAACAAAAAAATCCAATCTTTTTTCCTGGCAGCGCTGCCGGTAAAGATGCTCAATCGTAGCCACCGTTTCCCGGAGGTTAAAGGCAGTTGCTTCTACCGGCATCATTCCCGCTTCGATCTTTGAGATATCGAGAATATTATTTACAATCTGCAACAGGTTTTCACCCGCTTTATGGATGAGTTCAGTATAACGGCCGGTTTCCGGATCGGCCGGCTTTTTTTGTAACAACCCGGTAAAACCCAGGATCGCATTCAGGGGCGTGCGGATCTCATGGCTCATATTGGCCAGGAAGTTTTCCTTAGCCTCTGCCGACCGCCGCGCCCGTTGTTCGGAAACGTTCAGCTGATGGATCAACCGTTGCTGCTCTCCCATTTTATACGAGATATATCCAAAAGCCAGCAGGGAGGCCACGGCTGCAATTACGGCCAGGATGGTTCCAAAGGTTTTGGCATTTCTTCCGTTCCGGTCTGCACTCCGGATCAATTGCGTAACACTTACCTGGTATTGCCGGTCGATCCGGTGTGCGAGGCTGTTAATGGAATCCGTAAGCCGGGTTTCTTCCTGGTCGTTGATCAATGCTTCGGCCGCATCTTTTCCGTCGCCGGCAAAAGTGCGCAGCACTTCCCGGTTCAGTTCAATCTTTTTATTTACCTGGCGTTTCAGTTGCAGGATGCCCGCGCCCACAACCGGGTTGATTTCAAAAGAGTCCAGTGTTTGAAAGGATTGGCTAACCTTCCGGGCCTGTTGCTCAAACCGTCCATCCCGCAAATCATGGCCCCGTATTACAATACTTTTGGTTTCGGTTTCCAGCTGTGTTACATTTTCCTGGACTTGCTGTAATTCCATTTTCAGCTTTAATACATTCATCAGGTCTTCGTTGCCGTTGATGAGCTGGTTGATGCTTTGACTGGAGTTGAACTGCAGGAACACAATGACGATAACGGCCACTAAAAACGTAACAACAAGTATGTACCGAAAAGAAGATTTCATAACCGGCAATTCCCGTCAAATATAGTTTAATTATCAGGCATCGTCGCGACGGCTGGCGGTAATGTTCCAGAATAGTTTTATAAAAACAATAAGATCGGCCACAATAAGGGCCAGGAACAGAAACATGACCAGCCGGTTCCGGAGTACATATAATTCATACAGCAGGCCATATACAAAACCGATCAGCAACAGTGCCGAAAGCGTCATGTATATGATTTTCCAGGTATTCACGATGCTGGTTTTTATCTTAGCATAAAATTACAGCCCCGGCGGCCGGCATTACGGATGCAATCGCCGAATGGGCAAAAAGGGTCGTTGGGGGTAAGCACCTCAGCTTTTAGCCATCAAGCCGTCAGCTATCCGTTTTCAGCTAACGCCGTCGTGAATTCAGAATCCGGAAGCGGGAATCGAGATTGCAGAATGGAGCATGCAGCATTCAGTGGTGAGCATTCAGAATGGAGAAGTGATGAGAAATCACCATGCATTAAACGCGATCCAACCTGGAACTCTGAACGTTAAACCTGGTACAAATCCTTTAAAGCACATTTAGCCGTTTATTGAGCGCGCTTCGGTAAGCATCAGCAACGGGCACGGGTTTGCCGCCGATGATGAGCGTTCCCTGTTCCACACTGTCGATCTTATCCACTGCAACAATATAGGAACGGTGCACCCGGATGAACTGCCGGGCCGGCAACCGCTCTTCCACCGTTTTCAGCGGACAGTGTACGGCATAAAATTTCTTACCAGTATGTAATTTTACATAATCGCCCATGGCTTCTGCATACAGGATCTCATCGAAGCCCAGCCGTTTTACCACATTAGAATCGCGTATAAAAAGAAAGGCATCTGTTTGCACATCCAGTTGCTGCCGGTTGCTGGCAATAATTTCTCTTGCGCGGTCAATGGCCTGCAGAAAACGTACCGGCTGCACGGGCTTGGTAATATAGTCTGCTACATTCAGCTCAAACGCTTCGATCGCGTATTCTTTTTTTGCGGATATAAAAATGATCACCGGCCGGTTATCTCCCAGGAGCCGTGCCAGCTCCAGCCCGGTCATTTCTTCCATTTCAATATCCAGCAATAACAAATCCACGGGCTGCTGCCGTAACCGGTTACTGGCCTCCAGTGCACCGGACGCCTCACCCACCACATTGAGATCGCTCACCTGGGCTGCCAGTTGTTTCAATGTGGTGCGTGCAATTTTGTTATCATCAACAATCAAACAGTTCATAAATACCATCCTTTGAAGCTGCTCAAATGTAGAGCTTATTTTTGGTTTGCCGCTCATCGTTTCCGGTAATTGCATCTTACAAAAAATACAAAAAGGCATACTCCTGGTTCTGATAATTTTCATCTTTACTGAACAACTTTGCATAAGTTTTTGATGCAGACGCAACGATTTTTACCGCCGGTCCGGTTTACCGGTTCTTTAAAATGGATTTCTGCACAGGATGTTCTATTTTTAGCCCTCCATCGCTACTATCATGTAATTTATATGAAACTGACAATCACATTTCAAAAAGGAATCGTTATTCTTCTGGTGTTTTTCTGCCAGGCCGCCTTGGCTCAAACGGGTTTCCCCAAACCACTGCGGCTGGGTTTCAATATCGGGATGGATAAGGTAACGGTGGAGGGCATGAAGGCCGCGAAAGCTGCGGGTATCGATTGCATCGAAATTGGCATGGGTGGCATTGTGGATACGGCCCGCAACTTTTTAAAACCAGATGCAGCCGTTTTTGAAATAGCACAGCGCGCCCGGAAAGCGGCAAATGAAGCCGGTATACAGATCTGGTCGGTTCATATGCCTTACGGGAAAAACATCGACCTGTCGTTGGGCGATGAAGCTGAACGGAAAGCCGTTGTGGAGATGCATACACGTGTGTTAAGATATGTAGCCGTTTTAAAACCGCATATCATTCTTTTTCATCCCAGCTGGTATTTAAACCGGGGTGAACGTCCGCTGCGCAAAAAGCAACTCGTGCAATCCGTAAAGGCGCTAAATCCCCTGGTAAAGCAACAGGGCTCGATAATGGTTATTGAAAACATGCTGGGACCGGAACTGCAGCACGGGCCGGTACGGGAGCGTCCGTTGCTACGCACGGTGGAAGAAGCGGTTGAAGTAATGAACCTGCTTCCCCGCGATGTGTATTCGGCCATTGATCTGAACCATATCAAATACCCCGAAAAGCTGATCCTGGCGATGGGCAGCCGTTTAAAAACCCTGCACGTGGCGGATGGCACCGGTCGTGAGGAAAACCATTATTTTCCCTGTAACGGTAAAGGCGAAAACAACTGGGTGGCCATCCTGCAGGCACTGGACCGGGTACATTACGACGGCCCTTTTTTGTATGAAAGCCATGCATCCAATGTAGCCGATTATAAATCCTGCTATCAATCGCTTTACGCAGCAGCATTTAGTACCGGCCCGGCGCTCAGCACGATGCTGGCGCAGAAAATTTTTCCGCTTACCGGACAGCTGGGAACCCTGCAGACAACCCGGGCCTTTCAGACCAGTATACAGCCGCTCACCCAGGGCTATGCGGCACAACTGCAACAGGCCGCCCGGAACTGTACAGATCGGGCATGCCTTGCAGCTGCATGCAGCCTGTCACCTGAACTCATCCGGCAAGCGGGCGATGCCTGGGTTAAAGAATACGCCCGCAATGCACGTTTGAAGGCCATTGTTGCCGGGCTCCGGAAAAACGAAACTTACTACCGGCTGCATGCATTAAAGGATACGGCTTACCTGCGCCAGGTTTGGGAAAACGAAGCCGGCAATATCAACCGGATCTTTAATATTTATATAAAGGGGGATGCACCCCGGTATCCGAAAATTGATTCCATCCGGTTTGGCATAAAGGATAAGGTATATCCAAAAACTCTGAAAGATTACCTGGTACAGGTGGCCGGTAATGCGGCATTACCGGCCACCCCCTTCCATGCTGCCCTCCGGGTGCTGGAGCTTAACGGGCGCTATGAAGCGGCCCGCTTTGAACCCCTGCAGGAAGGTTTGAACCAGGCGCCGTTCCGGCAATTGAAAAAAACCAATTGGAGCCGCTATGCCTACAGCCTGATCCTGGTGCCGGGACTTGGCCCTGAAGACCCGGCGGTAACCCTGGATTCGGGCGGTGCCCGTCGTTGCCATGATGCAGCTGAACTGTATAAAAAAGGGCTGGCGCCGTTTATTGTTGTTTCCGGCGGCAATGTGCATCCTTTTTTAACGCCCTATAACGAAGCGGTGGAAATGAAACGGTATCTTACTCAGGTTATGGGCATACCGGAAATGGCCGTTTTTATTGAGCCCCATGCCCGGCATACCACCACTAATATCCGTAATACCAACCGGATGATCTACCGGTTTAAGATACCGGTCAACAAACCGGTATTGATTGCTACAGATGCCAACCAGACGCGGTATATCCGGAGTAATATGAGCAAGACCGCGCTCCGCGATTTAGGATATCTTCCTTACGATAACATGCAGCCCATTGCCGCAGAACAAACCTCTTATTATCCCAATAAAGACTGCCTGCAAACGGATGCTTCAGACCCGCTGGATCCATAGCCGGGTCCATTGCCTTTTTCATCCCGCACGCTCATTGGGGAGGTATGGATGTTCCCTTTACAAATAGCGGGGCCGGCCGTTTTACAACCGGTTTCGAAAGACACTTTACTAGGAGAATGTGGCAGCGTTTGCCTGGTAATTATACATTTCCTAATTTTCCTGAAAAAATGCCGATCAGTTACCTGAATAAGATAATTCCCTCCGGTACACCCCGCTGGCTGATGGGGCAAACCCTTCATACCCCGGGAAGAGAAAAATTTGCAGGATATAAAGACAAAGGACTCGCCTGGGGGTTCATTGGCCAGGAACAGCTTGACGCCATTGAAATGCTGGAGCTGTGGCCCGACGATCAAACTACAACACAAATACCGCCGGTTGTTGCCAGGCTCCCGAACCTCAAAGCCCTGATCATTCCTTCATGGTTCGTTGCCACACTCCGATCCACAGATCTCCCGGACAGTCTGGAAGTTTTGCAGGTTGGTGTATCAACCGAGAAAAAACCTAAGGTATCCTGGAATAAAGACCTTACCCTGCCCCAGATCCGGTCCCTCGATCTGGGCAGGGTGGCCTCCGATTTCTATGCCGGCTGCTTTCCCGGTCTTCGCAACACGCTAACGATCACAGCCGGTAATAAACGCCTTTTATTGACGGAGATTTGCCGGTGTGCACAGCTAAAACATCTTTTTCTTTATAAAGCAGGCTCCGTTGCCGACCTGAACATGGCCGGCGCTCCCGGTCTTGAATTTGCCGCCTGGATGGAAGCTAGAAACGCAGATTTCGATGGACTTACCGGTTACCACCATCTAAAAGAGGCTGAGATCAAATGGAATAAGTCGCTGATATCCCTGCGCGGATTAGAGCAACTGACCCAACTGGAGCAGCTCGAAGTTTCCGGATGCCCGAAGCTGGAAGACCTGGGGACCGTTGCAGCAATGAGCCGTCTTAAATGGCTGCGCGTCATTGACTGTGGTGCGGCATGGGCAGCGAACGAAACGGAATTGAAAAAAAGATTTACCCGGGCGGGGTTTGAAAAGGTTCGTTTTGAATCTTACGGTAAACACCGGTTGCTGGAGGCCTGGCGTGAACTTTAACTTTTGTATAAAAACCTCTTATGATCGCACTACATTGCAGGAACCTGATTTCACCTTATACGATGCATCGGACATTTATCATTGCTATTATCCTTATATTGACCTCCCTGTGTTCACGGGCCCAGCTGGTTATCATAAAAGGCAGCAAAGGCTTTGCGAACCTGCGCAGCAAACCCGAAAAATACGGGCATACCACCGATCGCGTTGCCGAAGGCAGTGTTTATATGATAAAGGAAGCGAGCGTTCCACCCGGCCACACTACAGGCAATTGGAACTGGCTTACCCAGGGTTACGTTTATCCCGCTTCTGATACCTTATGGAAGCACCAGACGGAACCGCGCGAAGGATACCTGCACGCATCACAATATAAAATGCTGGACGCACTACCGGCGTTAGAACCCGGACCAGTAACAGATAGTTGCCGCTCTTTCCAGAGCCATCAATTGCAGGTGGTCATTTGTAAGCAGCCCTTCCTACCGGCGGCGCACCGCGTGACCAGAAAGAATCAAGTACGATCCGCTATAGACGACAGGCATATTTGGGGAACAGATGGCGGAATACCGGCTGAAGAAATCCGCTGCATTGTCATATATAAGAACGGCCGGGAATGGAAATTGCCGGCCTCTGCCTTTCGCAGTCTGTACCAGCCCGATCTGAATCGTTCTGCCGTATATCTGGGTCAGGGCAACTATATTTACATCGTTATGGCTGGCGGGGACGGCTCTGGAGCCTACCATGCCCTATGGATATGGAAGAACAATGCCCTGGTATCGACAAGCGTTTTTGATCTTCCCTGACGATACCGGATGATTCCAGCCACAAACCGGTACCCGGCGGATGACCCGGTATGACCGTTCACCCCGTGGCAGTTTTTTATTACTTTAACAGCAATCATATGAACCCTATCCTCGAACAATACCTCGAATACCTGGAATCGGAACATGAATTTTCATATAAGCTCCGGATGGAAAGAGCATGGGACGACCAGGAATATGAAAAATGTATCCGTCTTTTATTAGAAGTGATCGAAAGCTACCGGCATAGCCCGTTAATACCAAAATCGGTGGTATTGTTTTTTACGGGTATGTCACATTTAATCGGCCAGATCAGTAACCCCGCTTTCTTTGCCAACAGGGACCCGGCTTACCAGGAGCTGGTTGAAAAAAGAAAAAAGGAGCTGTTAACGCTACAAGAGCAATTCTATTCGGGAGCATTATTCAATGCTTAAATGGAGCAACTCCAACCCGGGGCATTGCGCTTCCTTCTTCTCGTTATCTGCAGCAGAACAGTTCTTCAGGAATCAGGCTTCCATTGCGGCCTTCAGGAAAACGCCGGTATGCGATCCCGGAAAAGCGATGAGTGCTTCCGGCCTGCCTTCAAAAATTACCCGCCCGCCCTTATGGCCGCCTTCTGGTCCCATATCGATAATCCAGTCTGCATTTTTGATCACCTCCAGGTTATGCTCAATCACAACAACCGTATTGCCTTTATCGACCAATCCTTCCATCAGCTCAATCAAACGTGCTACATCCGAAAGGTGCAGTCCTGTGGTAGGCTCGTCCATGATATAGATGCTTCCCTTCTTGTGCAGTTCGCTGGCCAGCTTAATGCGCTGACACTCGCCACCGGATAAGGTGCTCAATGGCTGGCCCAGCGTCAGGTACTCCAACCCTACCTCGATCATTGTATCCAGTTTTTTACGGATATCCTTCGCCGTAAAAAAGCTGCTGGCCTCACGCACGGTCATTTCCAGCACATCGGAAATGGATTTTCCATTTAGCCGGTACGCCAATACCTCTTCTTTGTAACGCCGGCCCTCGCATACCTCACAACGGGTCTTTACGCCTTCCAGAAAAGCCAGGTCCGTGTAGATCACACCTGTTCCCTGGCAATTTTCACAGGCGCCTTTTGAATTGAAGGAAAACAGGGAGGCATCTACCTTGTTGGCCGTTGCAAAGGCTTTCCGTACCAGGTCCATCATACCCGTGTACGTGGCCGGGTTGGAGCGGGTTGACGTACCTACAGCCGACTGGTCAATCACCACCGCCTGTGGGTAGGCTTTCAGAAATGCATGATGGATCAATGAGCTCTTCCCGGATCCGGCCACACCGGTTACAACGGTTAATACGCCTTCGGGAATGTGAACATTTACCCCCTGCAGGTTATTAACACGGGCCCCTACTACCGGTAATTGTCCGCGCGGCGTTCTGCTATCCGTCTTCAGCGGCAGGCTGTGCTTCAGGTATTTCCCGGTAAGTGTATTGGTGTGCAGCAGGCCTTCCAGTGTGCCCTCGTACATGATCTGTCCGCCTTTTGTTCCTGCATTCGGCCCCACATCTACAATATGATCGGCAATGCGGATCACGTCCGGGTCGTGTTCCACAACAATAACGGTATTGCCCTTGTCGCGAAGCTTTTGCAACAAGCCGTTTAGCCGGTATACATCCCTCGGGTGCAATCCAACACTGGGTTCATCAAAAATATAGAGCACATCAATCAAACTACTGCCCAGGTGTTTTACCATTTTTACCCGTTGCGATTCCCCGCCGGAGAGCGTATCCGTTTCGCGGTTCAGACTCAGGTACCCCAGTCCCATATCCACCAGGTGTTGCAGCCGTTCGGTCAATGTACGGATCATTGGTGCTGCCACAGGATCATCAATCTTTTTTAAAAAAGGGATCAACTCTTCCACTTCCATGGCAGACAACGCTGCAATGTTCTTGCCGTTGATCTCCGAGGAAAGCGCCGCTTCATTCAGCCGCGCGCCCTTGCAAGCAGGGCAGCGCTGCTCCTGAAGATAAGGCATGATCGTTTTCTGTTTCCGTTCGGAAAGCGTTTTTATATCGCGCCGGATATAGGCCCGTTCAAACTTCTCGACCAAACCCAGGTAGGTCACATTCATATCGCTGTTCCCAAACTTCATTTTGAACTTCCGGGGCCCGCTGTATAGCAGCAGGTCCATCTCTTCCTTCGTATAATCGGCCAGTTTTTTATCCACATCAAAAAAGCCGCTGTGTGCATACATATCTTTTTCCCAGGAAGCCAGCCCCGGAGCCTGTATCGCGCCTTCCTTCAGCGATTTTGAACGATCGATAAATGTTGAAGCATCAAAACCCAGCTTACGGCCGCGACCACCACACTCCGGGCACATACCCTGCGGGTCGTTAAAGGAAAAGGCATTGGCATACCCCACCCAGGGCTTTCCCACCCGGGAGAATAATACCCGCAACACCGGAGAAATGTCGGTGATCGTTCCCATGGTAGAATGAGATCCGCCACCCAGCCGCTTCTGGTCAACCACTATGGCCATCCCCAGTTTTTCAATGGCATCGGCATCGGGTTGCGGAAACTTGGGCAGCAGGCTCCGGATGAACATGCTGAAATTTTCATACAACTGACGCTGGGCTTCGGTGGCAATGGTATCAAAAACGATCGACGACTTGCCGGATCCCGACACGCCCGTAAAAATATTGATCTTCCGCTTGGGCAGGCGGAGGTCAACGTTTTTCAGATTATTTTCCCGCGCACCGCGGATTTCGATGTATTCCTGCATCATAGATGGAAGCTGTTTTTGGGGGAGACGCAAGTTATAGAAAATAGTTAGTTCCTGCTGCTTAAAAGCCAATAAAAGTGTTTATTTTTTCAAAAGTCTGAGCATACGTTCTTTTAAATAGGAATTCGCGATACCGTTGACAGCTTTATGAAACCGTTAGCCGTACCGGCATAAAACCGGACCGTTGAAGCAACAATACTTTAAAAATGCTCCAGGAACCAACAGCGTCCTACTGATGTAGGAATTAGGTTGAAAAAAATCTTGGACAATATCAAACAATCCATTATGTTTGCGCTCCGTTTGGGAATTCGCCCGGCTTTTAGCGCGATCGTCCATATCGGGAAGATTGCCGGTTAACTGGCTTGAAATATTTAAAGGGGGATTAGCTCAGCTGGCTAGAGCGCTTGCATGGCATGCAAGAGGTCGTCGGTTCGACTCCGATATCCTCCACAATACTTACAATAGGTTGCAATTTGTTTTGTGACCTATTTTTTTTGAACTATATTTTAAAATTATTTGCCGGATAAAATCGGAGCATGTAAACAGCATGCTCTTTTTTATTAAAGAGATTACCAAAAATCGTCTTCCTTCATACCCCCTCTGCAGATCTCATTCGTACCTGCATCATTAAGCCGGCAGACAATTCCGGTGCTGAGGTGATTGCTAATATTAAAGATACCGGGCTGGCCGGTCACCTAAGATGTGGGTTTCATTCCCTTGCCACCCCCGAACGTTGCCGGTGGTGTTTTTTCTTCACGGAGCTTAAAGGCGGTACGGTGCAATAGTCTTGCAATCTGGTCCCCGGCTTTTTCGCTAATCAGATAGGTAGCTACTTTTTGCACCAGTACCGGCGCTACCAGCCGCGACAGCCATCCCGCCTTGCGCAGGATCCCCTTGCGGATTACCAGGTCGGTGAGTTTGGTCACCCCCATGGCGATCAGTGGATTGGAAGCATCTGCATTCCAGATATCCTTGGTTGTTTTCGCAATCTGGCTGATCGGATTTAATTCTTGTTTGATCTCACTGATCGACTGCCGCATCGCGGTTTTGCGTTGCCGCAGCCGGGCCTTCAAACGGGCTTTTTCCTGCATGAGGTGCTCATGCGTGGTAATAACGGGCTTAGTCATACAGATTCTTGATAATAATGTTACGGATGACAGGTTGAATCACTTTTTTGTTTAAGGCAAGGATCAGGATGAGCACCAGCAACAGGAATCCTGCTACTATAAAAAAGCCCAGCATGGGATTGCCCAATGCCTGCCCGATCCAGTAACTGGCTCCAAACCCGATAAAGAGAAAGATAAAAAATGCCAGCCCTGTAACCAGTGCAAGGATCAGGAAAGAAGATCCCAGTTTACTTCCTTTATCAACAATATTTACTACGGACAACCGGTAATAGGTCTTTGCAATTTCTTCCACATCATCAGCAACATTCTCCAGCTTTTCTTTCAGTTCGAACATAGTTTGCATTTTATAGTTACAATAAAAAAGGTTGCCTCAAAAGTATATTGTTTTTAATGAACCAGTGTTCTGGCCTAAACAACAAACCTTGCAGACAACCCGTTTATGGGGATGTTCACGTCTATCTTACCTTTCCGGCGCTATACTCATCCGCTACATCATTGTATGCGCTTTTGAGATCATCATAACCTTCTTCGGCCTGACCTTTAACCCGCTGGTAGCTTTTTTTTGCCTTCTTCATGGCTTTATGAGAAAGATCCGAAAGGCTTTCCTTGCCGGAAGCAATCAAACTGCCGAGCGAATCGGCCCAGTCATTGGCCGTATTTTTCATTTTCTTACGGGTCTTTTTTCCTTCTTCTGTATAAAACAGCAACCCGATAGCGATACCTGCCAGTGCAGCCCCGGCAATGCCAAGAATGTATTTGTCTCTATTTTTCATAAACTTCTTATTTATTTTAGTTTATTAATAAGATGCTACCAATATCCCTAAAAAACCGTACCAAAAGTTCCGTTCTCTGCAATTCCCAATTTACTAAAAAAAAACCGAATCCGAATGTTTTAGTCACCCAGGTTTTCTACTTCCTTATTCAACCACCGTTTTACTGCGGCTGTGGTAACTGATTTGGGGCGTTCCAGCGGCATTCCGAGGGCGCGGTCCCAGCAAAGGCTGGACAGTACACCCAGTGAACGGCTTACCGCAAAAAGAACCGTGTAATATTCGTACTCCTTCATCCCATAATGTACCAGCAAGGCACCACTGTGCGCATCTACATTAGGCCAGGGATTTTTAACTTTACCTAATGATTGTAAAATGCCCGGAACGGTTTCATAGATCCGCCACACGGTATTTACCAGCGGGTCATCGGGCATATGTTTTTTGCCAAATTCCATCTGGGCTGTAAAGCGGGGATCGGTCTGGCGCAGCACGGCATGTCCGTAACCGGGCACCACCTTGCCTTCGCTCAGCGTCTTTTTCACATAGTCTCCTATTTGTTCTGCAGTGGGTGCTTCGGTGTTCAGCTCCTTCTGCATTTCAAAGATCCATTTGATCACTTCCTGGTTGGCCAAACCGTGCAACGGACCTGCCAAACCATTCATCCCTGCGGCGTAACTCAGGTACGGATCGCTGAGCGCTGAGCCTACCAGGTGGGTGGCATGAGCCGATACATTGCCGCCTTCATGATCTGCATGGATCACCATATACAGCCGCATCAGCTCCTTGAACTCTTCGTTATCGTATCCCAGCATATGGGCAAAATTGGCCGCCCAGTCCAGCATACCATCCGGCTGTACCGCTTTGCCGCCCTTGTATTTCCTGCGGTAAACAAAGGCCGCGATATGCGGCAGCCGTGCAATCAGATTAAGTGTATCTTCAAGCGTAGCCTCCCAGTAATCCTTTTTTGAGAATCCTTCGGCATAACGCTTGGCAAAAACGCTTTCTGCCTGCAGGGCCATTACCCCTACTACAAACTGCGTCATGGGATGCGTATCCTTGGGCAGGGCCTTCATAGTATCAAATACATAGGTAGGCACGTGGCTGCGGCGTTGCAGGATGGCGCTCAGGTTCTCCACATCTTCTTCCGTGGGAATTTCACCGATCATCATCAGGTAAAACAATGCTTCCGGCAACGGTTCAGAGCCACCTTTGGCTTTGGGAAGCTGTTCTCTCAGCTCAGGAATGGAACGCCGTTTAAAACGGATGCCGTCCTGTGCGTCAAGAAGAGAAGTTTCGGTAACCAGGGCTGTCATTCCCCGCATTCCCTGGTAAATCTGCGCCAGGGTGGTTTCTCCAATCACCGTGTTCCCGTGTTCCTGGAGCATCGTTTTAATTTCAGCGCCCAGCTTATCCGCCTGCTCTTTAAACTTCACTTTAAATTCTTCCATATATGCTTCTTCGTCTTAACTATTAAAAAAATGGTTTGCGCTAAAGATAGTTAAAGCCAATTGCCACAACAAATTATATTTTAGTATTTTTTCAACGGCAATAATTCCTTAACAAATTAGCAGCAAAAGGGTTTAAAATGAGGTGGTTTTAATCAGATTTGAGCATCCGGGATCCAGATTTGAGGTTTGAGATTTCAGATCTGACATCTGGGATCTGAGACCACGGGCCGGTAAACCCGGGGGAGTATCCGCGATCTGCCGGAGGGACCTGCTGCTCATTTTAAAAGACAACGGGTGTTACCGGACCGGGGTGCGTCCAATTCAGGGCAAAAGCAAATACAGTGACAGCAGGCGCTGATTTTATAGTTAATAACCCATACCATATTCTGTATTCCCGGATCTGGCACCTGGATTCTCAGTTCTGAAAGAACGACGGATCGTTTATTTAGGCGCGGTTTTATACAGCTGGAATGCGACGAATGTAAAAAAGAGATTGGGGATCCAGGCCGCCAATAGCGGCGGAAAATTGCCCTTGGTGGAAAATACCGTAGAAAACTGGTCGGCAAGGATGAATACTGCAGCGATCACGATGCCCAGGGCCAGGTGCATACCGCTTCCCCCGCGGGTTTTACGGCTGGCAATGACGGCGCCGATAAATGTGAGCAGCAATACGGTGAACGGTGTTGATGTGCGTTTATACAATTCTACTTTTAAAGCATTTAATCCTTCCGTACCCCTTAGTTCCTCATTTTTGATCAGCCGCTTCAATCCCGGTGTGGTCAGTTTATCCTTAAGGTATTCGTCTTTTATCAGCTCATCAGGTGCCATGTTCAGCCGCACTACCTTTTCTTTGGAATGTGTAACCCGCTCGCCCAGGCTATCCACAAGGCGCTCCACCACATTCTCGGCAACCCATCTCCGTTGCCGTTTTGTAGTGTCCCACCGTACCGACTCTGCGCGCAGGTTGTATACCAGTTTCCCTCTTTTGACCCGGTCCATAAAAAAAGCACCGCTTTTCTGCGTAACGGCATCAAAGTTTTTTACCCCCATATACGTGATACTGTCTACCCGCTTATAAAAACAGGTACTACAGGCACTCTCCGACCGGTTCTTCAGCGGATCATTTTTATCGATATAGGTTTTCCGGAAGTTGCTCATGATATTGTTGGCCATCGGAATGAAATAGGCCCGTCCGAAAAAGAGTATGGTGGCGAGCAACAGCCCTCCGATCATATAAGGGCGCAGAAACCGCGTAAAACGGGTACCGCTGGCGAGAATGGCGATCACTTCCGAACGAAGCGCCATTTTACTGGTAAAGAAAATAACAGCAATAAACACAAAAAGGGGAAACAATAAACTCCATATATAGGGTATGAAGCCCATGTAATATTTTGTAAAGATCTGCCAGGAAGAAAGACCCGATTTTACAAAATCGTCTGATTTTTCACTGGTATCAATCGCCACGGCAATTACCGTAAAAAGCAGCATGCAAAATACAAACGAAATCAACAGTCGGTTTAATATGTACCAGTCCAGCTTCTTCATGAAATATAATCTGTAAAAGTAACCGAAAAAAAGATATGGCCCTACAAGCGCGTTTTTAACTTAACAATCATTTGGTTTTTCCAGAAATGATAGGTACCTGCAATAATCTGGCGGCGGGCTTCCTTTACCAGCCAAAGGTAAAAAGCCAAATTGTGCACACTGGCAATGGTAAGGGCCAGGATCTCGCCGCTTTTAAACAGGTGCCGCAGGTAGGCTTTGTTATACAGGTTACTCATGGGGTTGGAAAGCTGCGCGTCGATGGGTGAATAATCAAATTCCCATTTTTTATTGTCGATATTGATCACCCCCTCTGTTGTAAACAGCATGGCATTACGCCCGTTGCGGGTGGGCATTACACAATCAAACATATCGATGCCCATGCCGATACACTCCAGGATGTTCCAGGGTGTGCCCACTCCCATAAGGTAACGGGGTTTTTGTACCGGCAGGTGCTGGCAGCACCAGTCGCAGATTTCATACATTTTATCTTCCGGCTCTCCTACGCTTAGTCCGCCGATGGCATTACCGGTGGCTTCCTTTTGAGCCACAAAATCGCAGGATTCCTTTCTCAGATCCTTGAACGTGGCCCCCTGCACAATGGGAAACAGGTTTTGGGTATACCCGTATTTATCCGGTGTGGAGGTAAACCGCTCCCAGCAGCGATTCAGCCAGCGGTGTGTAAGATCGAGGCTTTTACGGGCATAACCATATTCACTGCCACCCGGCGGGCATTCGTCAAAGGCCATAATAATGTCGCCACCAATCACCCGCTGGATGTCCATCACCCGCTCGGGAGTAAACAGGTGCTTGCTTCCGTCGATATGTGAAGCAAAGGTTACCCCCTCCTCTTTGATCTTCCGGGTTCCGGCCAGCGAAAAGACCTGAAAACCGCCGCTGTCTGTCAAAATGGGACGGTGCCATTGGTTAAACCGGTGCAATCCGCCCGCTTTTTCCAGCACCTCCAGTCCCGGCCGCAGGTACAGGTGATAGGTATTCCCGAGAATGATCTGGGCCTGCACTTCATTTTCCAGCTGCGCCTGGGTAACGGCTTTTACGGAACCGGCCGTACCTACCGGCATAAAGATGGGGGTTTCGATCTGACCGTGATCGGTTTGGATCAGACCGGCCCTCGCTGCGGACCCGGTATCGGTATGTTGTAGCTGAAAACTGAGTTGTGCCATAAATTGGCGGCAAATTTAAAAAAATACCCGGTAACTACTTGAAAAATAATGGCTTCACTCCGTTAATAAATACCTCCGTCCAGATAGCCGATTCGTTTATTAACTTCCTCATTATCAGGAATATATTTCTTTACCTTTAACAAAAACTGGCGGGCCTCCTTATATTGCTTCTGCCGGATATGATAGATATATGCTTCACTGATCAATACCGCCCAATAGGGTTGCAGGTCTTTAACCGCCGGAAGATCCGTTTCCATTAACCCGAAAAAGCGTTTCAGCATCTGGTCTCCTGCGGCTTTTTGATTCTTTTGAAACAGATCTGCAGTAGCGCTGGCCAGCCCAATAATATAAAGCCCCCTAACCTTAGGGCTCGATTTCAAAAAAGGATAGCGCTCAAAATAGTGTTCCATGCGGCTTACAATTACCGTATCAGCAACTTTGCCAGACATGGGCATGCTTTTCTGGATCAGCGATTGCGCAATTAGTTCCTGCAAAAGCAAGTTCTGCGGCGTCAGTTGGTAGGCTGCATCGAGGTATACCAAACTGGAATCATAATTACTCTTTATATATAAATGGTGCGCCGTTTCATAATAATAATCGTATTGCAGCAGCCGTTTAAGGGATGTGTCCGTTACATAGGGCAGCATTTTACCATAGAACCTATGCACCTTCGCGGGCTCAGGTTGTTCAAACAGATACCGTTTGAGCAGACGGGCACAATATCCCTGGAACAACTCCTTAGCGTCGTCTGTTTTGTTGAGCTCCAAATAGCGCAAACCATAGGGCCATGCATCGTCGCTGACCTCTTTTTCTTTTTCCGCCATCAGGCTGCCCAGCGATAACGAGGCCAGATAAGCGATTCTCTTGGATGGGTAAAGCAGGTAGGCTTTTTCGAAATTTTGATAGGCTTTTGTGTAATCTTCTTTTGTTAACGCATCCACACCCATGTTGTAATATAACAGGCCTGCCAGTTTTTTCCGGTCGATCTTTTCATCTCCGTAAAAATGTTTTTCAAATACCGCGTCCCTGTTACCTCCCGACACATCAGATGCTGTAACAATTTTATTGCTGATCAAATAATTTAGATACTGGGTCTTAAATTTATCGGTTACCTGATAAATTTTTATACCGGGCGCCGTGGTTTCAAATACGATATTTGCTGCGGCCGGGTCTGCTACGATATAGATATGGCTGGGCGTTTCGCGTATATCATACAAAACGGAAAGCTGCTGCAGCAGCAATGCATAGAGCGCCGAAGCCGTAGCACAATTATAATCGCCGGTTGAAAAAATCTGTCCAAAAGAAGGATTATCTACATAACGCCGAAAAAAAGCTTCATGTACGCTCTTATACAGCTTTTTCAGGTCTTTGCTTTTAAGTGGCTGGCCGTAACGGCCAGCTCCGCTCAAATAATGATTAATTTTTTGTTTGGCGGCATTCACATCCGCCGCATCTCCGGTCTGCAAATACAGATCGAGGTAGTCTTCATCACTGAAATGAAGTTTGGTTAACGATTTTTTCTCTCCCTCATTGCGAAAGATCCCCACCAGTCCATCCCTGATCAGTGGACTGGATATCGTGTCCGCTTGTCCCAACCCCACCAATGCGATTAAGATACCTGTTAGTAAAAAAGAGATTTTTCTCATAAGCTTATTTTAAAAATACAGACTACCTAAAAATTGACTTCAGGTCCTTTTTATTTTTGATGCAGCATCAAATTACCCGAATTGGCGGCAAATTTAAACGGAACAGGAAGAATTTAGAAATCAGATTTGAGATTTGAGATTCCGGAATCCAGTGTCGTGTCCTGAAGTCTGAAATCTGTATTCTTATTCTCCTCCTCAATGCGCTAATTAAAATTTAGCACCCTATATTTGCGGCATGCCGGATCTAACCCCTGGATATATTATATTTATTGCGCTCCTGCTTTGTACAGCTGTTCTCCTGTTTTATTATTTTTATTTTTTTGCACGACTGGCGTTTTTTAAGCCTAAAATCAGGACCAGCATGCAGCAGCACCCCGTAAGCGTGATTGTATGCGGCAAAGACGAGGCCCGCAATTTTGCCCGGAATATTCCAGGGCTGCTGTTCCAGGAATATCCGACCAGCCACCAGATATTGATTGTTAATGACAATTCGGTAGACGACAGCCAGTATGTTTTACAGGAACTGAATGCCCGATATGGCGGGTTAACGGTTTTAAACCTCCGGCAAAAAGCCCAGCATATACCCGGTAAAAAATACCCGCTTTCTATGGGCATCCGGGAAGCTGCACACGAAATTCTTCTATTAACGGATGCCGATTGTGTACCGGCCACGGAGTTCTGGCTGCAAAAAATGCAGGAACCCTATGAAGACGGCGTTGAAATCGTGCTGGGTTATGGCGCATATCACAAACACCCCGGCTTTTTAAACAAAGTGATCCGCTATGAAACCTTTCACAGTGCCCTGCAATATTTATCCTATGCCCTGGCCGGGCATCCGTATATGGGGGTGGGCCGGAACCTGAGTTATAAAAAAAATCTTTTCCTGAAAAACAAAGGATTTTCCGACCTCAATCATCTCCCGGGGGGTGATGATGATCTTTTTATTAATAAAGTGGCTACCGGAAAAAACACCACCATCGTTATTGACGCCGAAGCACATACCCTCAGCAGTCCTAAAAAAACCTGGAAAGAATGGCGGTTCCAGAAAAACAGGCATTTCAGCACTTCTAAATATTACAAACCTAAGCATCAGATCCTGCTAGGATTATACAGCTTGTCTCATTTTTTATTCTACTTTTTGGTTATTGCCTGCAGCATCTGGTACGACTGGAGGGTTGGATTGGGCATCCTGGCTGGAAAATCAGTGATTCAGCAGCTGATTTTTGGCCGCTCGCTAAAAAAGCTAAATGAGGCCGATCTGCAGAAATGGGTACTGCTGATGGACCTGTGGACGGTATGTTACTACCTGCTTTTTGCCCCCGCCCTTGTAAGAAAAGAAAAAAAAACCTGGAATTAACTGTTCTGCTGTTGCGAAATCGGTTTTTCCCGCGTCTTTGCCTGGTGTAACTAATTAAACCAGACAAACCATGAAGCAATGGCGATTGTTTTTCCTGGGCGGTTGGACAGCACTCATACTTGGCAGCTGCTCAAAAGCCATTTCCGGCAAACCGGATCCCAAGTCTTCAAAACAAACGCCTATTGCCATTTCAGCCCCGGTAAGCGCATCAATGTCGGCATTTTCATTCTCTTTTTTTAAGGAGCTTCAAAAAAAGCAACCGTCTGGCAGCAATATTTTCATTTCACCCCTGAGCTTACATATGGCCATGAGTATGGTAGCCAATGGGGCAACGGGCGAAACCCGTGACGAGATCCTTGACGCGCTGCAGGCAAAAGACCTGTCGGCCGACTCCCTGAACGCCGCCTGTTTTACCCTTCTGGAAGAGCTGCCTAAAGCCGATCCGGCGGTAACCCTCGGCCTTGCCAATGTGGTATTTTACAAGAACAGCTTTCCGGTTGAAGCATCTTTTTTAAAAACCCTGAACGATTATTATAAAGCGGGAGCCGCCGGTTTATCGTTTCAACCGTCGGATCTGCCAGTTATCAACAAATGGGCCAGCGACCATACCAACGGCAAGATCACCAAAGTACTGGATCAACTGGATCCGGACCTGGTGCTGTTATTGATGAACGCCCTGTACTTTAAAGGAGACTGGCGGGTTAAATTTGACAAAAGCCAAACCCGGCCCGAAACATTTACAAAAGCAGACGGATCTACGATGCAGGTGAATATGATGCACCGTACAGACACCATTAGATATGCTGCTGCCACCGATTTTGATGCCATTCAAAAACCATACGGCAACGGACAGTTTACCCTTACCGTTCTTCTGCCCAAAACAAATGCCGTTGCTGACCTTTTTAACCAGATGGACGCACAAAAATGGGATGCCTTACAGCATTCTTTTTACACTACAAAGCTGGAGATTGGGATACCCAGCTTTAAGCTGAAACAGGAGTTTACACTCAACCAAACCCTGGAAGCCATGGGCATCAAAAAGGCCTTTGGCTCCGGGGCCAGCTTTGATGCACTAAGTAAGGCTGCTGTTCAGATCAACCTTGTAAAGCAAAACACTTTTGCAGCCCTGGACGAAGAGGGTACAGAGGCCGCTGCTGTAACCACCGTTGGCATTAACGTTACTTCGGCGGGCCCTCCCTCCCGGTTTATCTGCAACCGACCTTTTGGAATCATCATCAGTGAACATACTTCAAAAAGTATACTGTTTATGGGAGCTATTTCTCAACCCGTAGCATTACCATAGAGAATACACCAGATTTGCGCCCTGCATCCCTCTGGATTGCAGGGCTTTTTTCTTTATACTATAATTTGGAAAGGCGCTTCTCTAAAAGATCCAACAACGTTTTAAACTCTTTTTTGTCGTACCCAATCGACTGGTAAATAATTTTGCCGGTTTCATCTAAAACAAGATTGCGGGGAATAAAGCTATCCGCAAAAAGCGAAAAAATCCGCCGGTCGGGGTCCGCCAGCACCGGAAACCCAAACTTCGTTTGCTTTACAAAAGCATTCAGCTTATCCCAGTCTTCCTCGCGTCCGAAAACAAATAGCGCAAACCGGGGATTGTTTTTGTACTGGCCCCAGATCTCCTGCTGCACCCTGGGCAGCTCGGCCCGGCAGGGCCCGCACCAAGTTGCAAAAAAGTTAATCAGCACCAATTTCCCTTTGTAATCGCTGATTTTTACAGAGTCGCCCCCCTTTTTAAGAGCGAAACCAAAATCGGGCACCAGAGCATCCAGGGACAGCTTCCAGCCGCCTCCGTCCTGGGCGGCGGTGGGTGCTATTTTCAATGCCAGCCATACCAGGATAACGATATTTTTCATCATCATATAACAGCTCTGTACCGGCGAAATTACCATTCTGCTTCAACTTTCCGGCGCTTATTTATCCCTGCTTATGTCTATAGCTGAAGGCTAAATTGTATATTCGCAGTCCATTTTATTAATATTTAAACGCAGATGATCATATCCTACAAATGGCTGAATGAATACCTTCCTGTAAACCAGGCAGGACAACCGGTAAGTGTGGAACGGCTCAGCCAGATTTTAACTTCCATCGGACTGGAAGTGGAAGCCATTCATGAGTACGAAGAGCTGAAGGGCGGTTTAAAAGGCCTGGTAGTAGGCGAAGTGCTGGAAACCCAGCCACACCCGAATGCCGACAAATTAAAACTGACAAAAGTATCCATTGGCGAAAATGCTCCGCTGCACATCGTATGCGGCGCTCCCAATGTGGCCGCCGGTCAAAAAGTAGTTGTAGCGCCAGTGGGCACAACCATTTACCCGCTGAACGGAGCTCCTGTTACCATGAAACTGGCCAAGATCCGTGGCGAAGAAAGCCAGGGAATGATCTGCGCTGAGGACGAAATCGGCCTGGAAACCTCCCATGACGGCATTATGGTGTTGCCGGCGGATGTAACACCCGGCACACCCGCTTCCGAGTATTTTCAAAGCTATTCCGATACCATTTTTGAAATCGGGCTTACCCCAAACCGCATGGATGCCATGAGCCATTGGGGGGTAGCAAGAGATGTTTGCGCCTATCTTTCCCATCACGATAAAAAAGCGGTGCGGCCAAAGCTCCCGGAAACCAATAGTTTTAAAGCGCCCAAGGGTAAGGCTCCCCTGAAGGTAACCGTAGAAAACAAAACTGCCTGTCCCCGGTACAGCGGTATCTGTATCGACCGTATTAAAGTGGGCGAATCACCTAAATGGCTGCAGCACTTTCTGAAGGCTATTGGACTGAGGCCCATAAACAATATCGTAGATATCACCAATTTCATTCAACATGAAACGGGTCAGCCTTTGCATGCTTTTGATGCAGATAAGATCCGCGGCAACCAGGTGATTGTCAAAAACCTTCCGGAAGGCACGCTTTTTACCACACTGGATGAAAAAGAGCGTAAACTGAGCGCCGAAGACCTGATGATCTGCGACGCCGAAGGCGGTATGTGTATCGGCGGTGTATTTGGCGGGCTGGAAAGCGGGGTAACCGACCAAACCACCCGTATCTTCCTGGAAAGCGCCTGCTTCGACCCGGTTACCATCCGCAAAACTTCTTTCCGGCATGGATTAAGAACCGACGCGGCCACCCGTTTTGAAAAAGGAACGGATATTTCAGCCACAGTAAATGTGCTGAAACGTGCCGCTGCGCTGATCCTGGAAATCTGCGGAGGAACCCTTAGCTCGGATATTTATGATATCTACCCGGAACCACAGTCCCGGAAAGAGATCGCACTCAAATACCATTATCTTAAAAAGCTCAGTGGCAAAAACTATCATCCGGATGCCGTAAAGTCGATCCTTCAGTCGTTGGGTTTTGAAGTAGAGAAAGACACGATTGACTCCCTGCTGATTTCTGTTCCTTATCATAAACCGGATATCGAACTGCCAGCCGATGTGGTGGAAGAGATCCTGCGGATTGACGGATTAGATAATGTAGAAATTCCTACCTCCATAAAAATAACCCCTTCAATAGACGAAACGGTTGAGAGTGAATCAGTAAAAGAAAAGATCGTATCTTTTTTAGTAGGTTCAGGACATCATGAGATCCTGACCAATTCCATCACTAATAAGGCGTATTATTCGGAACAGGAATTGAGCACGGTTGTAAGGATGAAAAACAGTCTCAGCACCGAGTTAAATATCATGCGTCCGGATATGCTGGAAACCGGGCTCGAAATTTTGGTACGGAACCTGAACCGGAAGAACGAAAATTTGAGATTATTTGAATTCGGCAAAACGTACAGTATCAATAAGAAAGGAAAATTTGAAGAACCCGATCACTTATGCATTTATCTAACCGGCAACCAGCAGAATGCCGGCTGGAAACAACCCGCTATCAAGTACGATTTCTTTGCGTTAAAGGGTACTGTTGAAAAAGCGCTGGCATTATGCGGGCTTACCGGTTTTCAGTATGAGGAAGTACAGGAGAGCAATTTTCAATACGGACTGGAAGTAAAATCGGGTACCGTAAGCTTAGGTAAGCTGGGTGCGGTTCATAAAAACCTGCTGGCGCGGTTCGATATCAAGCAACCTGTATTTTATGCCGACCTGAGCTGGACGGCTATTTTAAAAGCGGCGCTGAAACATAAAACCCAGTTTACATCCATTCCCCGCTTTCCGGCGGTACAGCGGGATATCGCCATGATTGCTCCGCAGGAATTACCCTACGGGTTAGTTGAAACCACCATCCGAAAATTAAATCTCAAGAAATTGCAATCTGTGCAGCTTTTCGACGTTTTTGTTAGTGATAAACTGGGCGCCGGTAAAAAGTCGCTTGCAGTTAGTTTTACCTTCCTCGATGAGGAAAAAACATTAACGGATACAGAAATTGATGGCTGGATGAAAAAGATTATGCAAAGTTTGGAAAGAGATTTGCAGGTAGAGATCCGGAAATAATCATAGTCTGCCCGTTGAGGTCAGGCGGGCATTAAATATGAAATTGTTTACAGATGAGTCAGGCAATCGAAGAAAAAATAAAACAGATACAGGAGAAGCTGATCCAGCTGAGCAGGAAAAACGCCGCTATCGAAAAAGAGAACAGCGCGCTGAAGCAGGAACTGGAAGAAACCCGGGCTGCAGCCGCCATGGCAGTTGCCAATATGGAAACGGCACAGCAGCAGCTGGATATTGCGCGTTACGGAAATACCCCTATGAGCCCCGAAGAACGAAAAGCGTTCGAAAAAAGGATCAATGGCTATCTCCGCGAAATCGACCGGTGTATTGCGTTGCTGAGCGTTTAACCTAAATGTAAAATCATGTCACAGGAAGAAAATCTGATCCCTGCCAATATTATGATTGCCGACCGGCATTTCCGTATCAAGGTGGAGCCGGCCGATGAAGAAACCGTTCGTCACTCCATCAAGATCATTAATGACAAGGTAATGGAGTTTAAGAAAACATTTCCCGGAAAGGATATGCAGGACTATGTATCGATGGTGCTGATCTGGTTTGCCACCGAATTTAAGGCAGAAGCCGCATCATCTATGGACTCCGGCAGCATCATGGAAAAACTGGACCAACTGGAAGCCATCCTCGACAGTGAATTAGGGAGTTAGGAAGGTTTCAGGGTTAACGTTCAACGTTTCACGTCGAATCCATTTCATACCCGATGTTGCAGTTTTGCTCCCGGTTCCTGCCACATAGATACAGATGTGAAGAGAACGCCCGAATCAGCAACGGCATTTCAACTGCCACATTTAACATTTCTCATTCCCAATTTCAAATTCTCCGGAGCAGGGATTGATCAGCATTGGGCGTATACAATGTTTCGCTTTTACGGATTACAGCACTAAAACCGAAAGCTGATAACGTGTATAATACCAATATTTCTAAACTTTTGGGCGCTTTATGTGCTCAGTTGCAGGTCCTCTGTAGCTTCCAAAATATCCCACACCATACGAATCCTCATTTCGATAATTGGGCCGGAAAGTTCGCCGGCATATAGCAACTTAAAACCCTCCGAAATCATTTTTTGTGCATTATACTGAGTGGCGTTAGAAGTTCTTTTCCAATCCACTATTATTATTCATTTTCAATATTCTTGAATTGAAAACATTTTATACGTAAAGTCCTTTACAGATCCGCTGCCGGCAAGATCCTGAATAAAACCGGTTTCTTTCATGGTATTGGTACTTCCCTTGTTAAAATAACCGGAACTTATTATTCTGTTACCGTTGCCAACCGCCCCCGCTACCCTGGCTTCACTGACGGGAGAATGCCTGTATTGGCCGCAATAACCACCCCAATCGCCTTCGAAGTTGCTGCAACATTTTATTTTCCTTATTATTTTGCATATCTCGGCTCAAAAAGAAGCGGCGTCCAAACTCTGAAGCGGGAAGCATCTGAATACGTGTTGCCGGCCGAGGCATAATCGCATAACAATACGGGTACTGGATCTGTAGGGCCTTCTTTATGCGATTCTGTTTTAACCCAAGCTTTGAAAGTAACCCAAAACGTATTATTTTTTACTTCGCAGGGCTCTAAATTTATGTAACCATTGTTACCAGCAACCGGAACTAAGGCATCATCGGTATCAGGCCCGCCCAAACGGCTATCTCTTGCCAATACCAGGGGGCCATACTGTATCGCAAAATGTTGATCGCCGTTTCCGGAATACACCAACCGTCCGCGCATATCAAGATTAAGAGAAATATGATCACCGTTTTTCCAGCCCCTGGTAATAGTAAAATACTGCCCGCCAGTTGGAGAAGAGGCGGGCTCCCCGTTAATCATTAGTACTGTTTGAGCGCTCCAGGAGGGAATACGGATGGAAATGGAAAAGGTTTCAGGTTTTTCCAGTTGAAGCTTAAGTGCAACAGCACCCTTTACCGGATAATTCGTCTCCTGCGATACCAGTACCTTTTGCCGGGCAGGCGTGGTTAGTTCATAAACACCCGGCACAAAAAAATTTACCCTGATCCCTTTTGCCTGGTGCATTACCGAACTAAGCGGCAGCGTAAATAATCCACGGGGACCACTGGCTACACAACAGTTTAATCCCATGCCACACTGCTCCTCTCCCCGTGGCCTGTACCCTGAAAGCGGACTGTATTTAGCCCAATCAGTACCAAGGGGTGTCATGGCACCCAACAGGCTGTTATAAAACGACTGTTCAATGGCATCGGCATATTTTGCTGCAGCTGTTAGTTTTAATAATTGCTGATTTAGCTTGATCCATGTGGCGGTTACACAGGTTTCCTGGTAATGGCTTACCGGCAGTGTTTGTAAAGCTTTACCTCCAAACCAGCATTCAGCAGCAGATCCTGAGCCGGTAATATTCATTTCTGTTTGTTCAATACTGCTCCAGGTATGCTCCACGACCTCTTTATATTCCTGCTTACCCGTTAAACGATATAGTTCTAATAATCCCTCATAACAAGACATCATTTCATAGGCCTTCTGTCCTTGTTCCCAGCCAAACCAGTTAGCAGGTCTGGGAAAACGATGCGCAACCGGTACTGCCGACCTGCTGATTAGTTGGGGGCCACTTTCAGATTCCCACTCTTTTACAATCTCTTTCGCAAATTCGAGGTAGCGCTTTTCGCCGGTACGGCTATACAAAAGACAAATGGGCTCCAATACCGACGATGAAGCCATGCCCCGGTGATTGCCTTTTTTGACTATCAAAGTATTCTTATCTTTTAGTTCCTGAATAAGATGATCGGCCAGCTTTTTAGCTGCCTCCAGCGTTTTGGTATCTTTTTGAAGATCGTAATAAGCAAGAAGCCCCAGCAGGCAATATTTCCGTCCCCATATATCCCACTGTTCAAGCCTGGCCGCCGGAGCGTAATTGCCAATATAACCATCGCTGGTTTGAGTAGCAATAAGTTGCTCTACAGCAGCATCCAGTTTCTTTTTAAGAACTATATCAGGACGATACCGGTAAGCCAGCACTGCAGATGTAAACCACTTACCCCAAAACTCAGACTGCCAGCAACGGGTTTCCGTACGGTTGCGAAACGGAACTACCAACCGGTTCACATCCTGAGTAAGTATGCGATTATTATAAGCAGCATGGAGCCGTTGCTCTATAAAACCCGTGAGTTTTACGGACAACGCAGGCCTGAGCTCATCTTTAACCTTTGCCTCCTGCCCCTGGCAAAGCACCGATAAAAATATCGCCCAAGCGGTCAGGCATGATCTAAAGAAATTGTATTTTGAAAGCATCGCTGATTTATTTATGTATTATTCACTTCTTGAAATTTCCTGCCAGTAAGTACCCATCCATATGAGTTTTAAGGTAGAACTCGTACTACCACTAAATGCTATATTGCCCGAAAGCTTTATATTCTCGTTACTTGCAATGGTGGTGAGGGCGTTACTAAATGTAAGTAATAACTCGCGAAAAAGCTGTCCGCCCGTGATATTGGTAACAGTAGTGGGAGCTGAATTATTAAAATTGAGTATCTGCGCAGCCTGCAATGTTCCTGCCCCCATACCACAGGAAACAACCGCGGCATTGTTTCCTACTGACAGGCGTCCGCCCGCTGCCGTAGTAAGAAAGGCTGATAGTGCAGGTTCGGAAATATAAGTAGCAGGAGCCTGGTTAAACAAAGGGTCCTCCAACGTAAGCCTGTTACTGGCCACCGTGTTTCCATACGCATGAATAAAAGTACCATTGGTAGTACCGTATGTACGAACGGTTCTTACCACCGGCCGCCGGATCACAAGCCCCTGCGTAGCCGCCTTGTTGAAAACGATACCGTTACCCAGGTTATTAAATAAAGGACTGTCGAATTCTACCCCAACACCGTCTTTTATATGTATTGCGTAACTATTGTTACTGCCATCTTCTATCCTTCCCCCACCAGTTAAATAGGTGTTTGTAAACTTGATATTCCGGGGCAAATCGTTAGCACCGTCTGAATCAATAAGAATGGCATTTAACCTGGATCCTTCAAATTGCTGCCCTGTTGAAACAAGATTGTACACGCCTCCGTCCAACCACATATTGTGCTGATCAGAAAGACTTACCTGCCCGCCAATAAAATTAAGCGGCCCGATAGTTCCGACACTGGCCGTCCTCCTTCCAATCCTAATACCATAACCGCATTTATAGACATTAACGTTGCTGTAAATCTTCATATTTGTTTGTCCGGTGGATTCATTGGATTTAATATCCAATCCAATGCCCGTCCAGCTGCCGCTGCCCGATGCCTGCCCTCTTATTAAACCATTGTGATGTTCGGTCTCCCATGTTGTTACTTCGGTAATGCCATTACCCGCTGGGTTATTAATCTGCACGGTATAGTTGCTTAGTAAGATCTGTCCCTGGCAGGATTCAAAATAAATAACATTGAGGGTTTTATTACCGCCGATAAAATTTACATTTTCAAAATCAATTTGCCCTCCCATTGTTGCAGGACTACTGATCGAAAAAGAGCCGATACATTCAATAAGATTAGCAGTCTCATTATTTACATGAACAAAGCCTGCACCCTGTGGTTCCAGGTCTCCGGTAGCAATACCGCCCGCCTGGCCGGTTATTTTTATTCGGCCGGGCTTTGCCTGGTACCCTGGACTCTTAAGGCTGTCCTTATATAGATAAAGTGTATGGGTCAGGTATTTTTTACCCGCAAGCAATTTAATCTCGGTGCCTTTTTTTGAGCAATAATTCAATGCTTTCTGAATGGGTCCTGTATCGTCGGTTCCGGCCTTAGTTACATAGTCATAATCACCCCTGGCACCAAACATTTCCAGCGTTACATAGGTAGTTTCCCGTCTATATCTCCTCAGACCACTTACGATGGTCATGGCGCTGTCATCTACGGTAGTAGTATCGCTGTAATCATATTTGAAAATACCTGATTGCATTCCTTCATCCAGGTAAACAACACGATAACCATCTACCAACCCTGCTCTTATTTGCGCCATGGTAGCAGAAGGAACCTGGTTGATCGCTCCTATGTCTGTTTCGTTATCGGTTTCTAATGGCAGCTCTGCGCTTTTTTTTAAGCAGGCCGTCAAACCCGTCAGCAGTACTACAACTGCAATTATATTTCTATGTTTCATGGCTTCCCGTTTTATATGTTTTGAGTTAAGAACCCTGTAAATAATTTGGTTAAAAAGTCAGTACCTGTCCCTTTGCCTTCAGCCGTGTAGCGAGTTGCGCGATATCTACTTGCTGCACTGTAGCTTTACTTTCTATCGCCAGTGCTGCTGCAATGCCGGCACTCTCCCCCATTACCATCCACGCAGGTTCTACCCGCAGCGAGCAAAAAGCTACATGCGAAGCCGAAGCGCACACCGGCACCAGCAGGTTAGTACATTCATTGGCCTTTGGTATAATACATCTGTAAGGAATCTGGTATGCAATGCCCCTTCCATCGATCCTGGTTTTCGCAGGGAAAATAGTGCCTTCGTTAATAAATCCTCCGTCAGGCTTTGCAATCCGCTGGCAGTCGTGTGAATCGATGGGAAAAGATCCCATTCCAATGGCATCCGGCTTTTCTTTATCTTCCAGAATATCCTTTTGCGTTAAAAAGTAGGAGCCCACCATTCGCCGGGCTTCCCGTACATAAAGTACAGGAGGGAAATGACCATATTGTACAAACTCATCTTTAGCGTAGCCCATATTCTTCATACGCACTCTTACTTTTTCAGGTACAGCCGGGTCCGTCATCAGGAAATACAATAGCCCCTGTGTATAAACAACGTGCTGCTGCCAGATTTCCCGCCTGCGTTCCGGCGATGCTTCGGGGTAGTCCCAATTTTCACCCACCAGGCCGGTAGAGAGCTGGTGACCGATACCATTGTTACCGTCCAGCTTATTTCCCGGCAGCGGGTAAAGGTCAAACGGAATACCGCTATTGGGCGCTACTTTGTAATACCGTCGAAATACTTCATACCGGTCAGCATTATACCCCTCGGGTGGTGAGAACGGAATGCGGTTGGAAGGATCTTCTGACAGGCAGAGCCGGAAGCTATAGGTCATGATACGATGATCGCCGGCACCTTCAGCCAGCATAGCAGCGCCGTTAATAAATGGCAAAGGTTGCTGCGCAGCATTGAAAGCCGATACCGGCACCGGCTTTTTGGGATAAGCTGCACCCGCCAGTGATTCACCCAGTTCATCCCGGCTCTCGCGGCCTACTTTGTAGCCTACTTTTGCAGCAGCCATCAGGTCCCCTTCGTAACTGGCATCAATAAAAACTTTGCCTTTATATGATCGGTCGGTATTGGTTTTAATCAGCATTATAGCCTTTTGCCGCTTCGTCACTCCCACCAGCATTTCATTCAAAAAAAGCTTTACGCCCGCTTCGCTTAAAAGTTCGTGAAATACCTTTTCTGCTACATGCGGCTCATAAGTCCAGTGTTGGGTGCCCTTGTCTGCTACCCGGTAATTAAGTGTAATGCCCCGATCCGTATACACTTTTTCTACACGCTTATGAAATTCCTCGAAAAGCCCGCCCAGTGTTGACCTGAACATCTGGTTCGAATCGCTGAAAGCCAGGCCGCCACTCATCATACCTCCTGCAATACCCAGCGGTTCTACAAGGGCAACCGACCTTCCCTCACGGGCAGCGGCTACGGCTGCTGTAATGCCTCCCGGTGTAGCACCGTAAATAACAATATCAAAGCTTTGATTGCTTCCCCCCGTTGTTTGAAAAAGATTTGCTGCGCCATTACCGGGCAAAGCCCATATGCCCGGAATAATGATGGCTGCCGCTCGAATAAAACGACGTCTGTTTTTTTTATCAGAATAGTTCATGTGTTTATTTTAAAATCTTTTTAATTGAAGAAGCAAAGCAATGCCCATCGCCACTCTTCCGGTTGCCGGAAACAGGAATGTGGCCAGGATTACGATATAGAAAGATTAAATAAAAGTCAGATACGGTTGCCTGTCACGGCTATTAACGGCTGTTTCAGGATCTATTGAATTAATATACGGTTAAGTTGCCTTGCTGTCTTTGTACTACGTTTTTAAAATCTGAGACTGCGTTAATAACCTGGGTTTTGAGGTAATAAAAGAGGGTTCAGATTAATTTCCCTGTAAGGAACAGGATATAACTTCCTGTCTGGAGTAATGCTCATATTGGAGAGCCTTGTATCAATCGATTGATATTTGGTTTTAAATGCCTGCATGGTTGATACTTCCTTGCCCCACCGGATCAGATCGTGCCAGCGATGCCCTTCAAAACAAAGCTCAAGTCTTCGTTCTTTTTCAACAGCCGATTGTGTAGTTTCTTTAGACAATCCGGTAAGCGGCGACAACCCCGCTCTTACCCTTGTTTTATTAATATAAGAAAGCGCTTCTTCTGTCTTATCATTTTGGTTCAACGCTTCGGCATACATCAATAATACGTCGGAATAACGCAACACGGGCCAGTCATTATCGCCATCATTAAGAACCGGTACATTATATACAAATTTCTTTGCCCAATAATAGATCTTGGGGTTAGTACCATCTTTAAATACACCCACATAACTTGTTTTGCGTAAGTCACCAGCTTCAAAAGCATCATATAGATCCTGCGTCCCGGTATTATTACTCCCCGCGCCCAGGCTTACAATGGAGGTTCCGGATTTGGACGGAGCAAAAGAATGGGCAAAAGAGTTTCCAAGTCCCTGGCCTCCGGATAAATACTGAACTGAAAAGATAACTTCTGAATTTTTATCATTGCCTGGTCCGAAGAGCTTAGACAATGCAGGCTCAAATACATAAAGCGGAATAACCTGTTTTAATATAAGCGCTGCATCTGTCCACCTGCTTTGTTGCAGGTAAGCTTTTCCCAGGAGCGCCATAGCGGCTCCGCTGGTGACACGTCCTGTATTGGCACCTGTAAATTTGGCCGGCAACAAACCCTGTGCCTCTTTCAAATCTATTTCTATCTGTTGATACACATCACCAGCTGTGCTGCGCTTATAAGAATAGGCTTCCGCTTCTGTTTTTATTTCCTTCAGTACAAGCGGCACCGCTCCATAAAACTTTACCAGGTTAAAATACATAAGCGCCCTGATAAACTTTGCCTCGCCAATGTATTGCTGCCTTAAGGAATCTGACATGCTAATGCCACCAATATGATCGAGAATGATGTTGGCAGATGCAATGGTACGGTAAGCCTGGTTCCAGGGCCCGGATACACCACCTGTTGCCCGGTAGGTAAGCCAATCAAACTCTCCGTATCCGCCTTCGTTTTCGGTAAAGACCTGGGCGTTATCCGAGGGCAGCTCTGTATAAACCCAGTAACTATTATAGATATCCCTCAAGCTACCATAAGTACCGGTAAGCACGGCACGTATGTCTGACTCAGTTTTATAATAACTCCCCACATCAATAACATGTTGAGGAACAAGGTTTACAAACTTTTTTCCGCAGCCTACGTTCAACAGCACGTATAGTGCAATAAGTAAAGTGTATATTTTTGAAAGGAAATACCTCATGATTTTCAGTTTTACAATTTGTATTAAAACCCTACATTAAACCCGATGATTAAAACCCTGCTTGCGGGGTAAGTGCCCTGGTCAACACCGGGCCGATACGGCGAATCGCCGGTTACACTCGTTTCAGGATTATACCATTGATACTTTGTGAACGTGAGTAAGTTTTGCCCGGTCGCATAAAAACGAACCGCCTGCAGCTTAAACTTCTTCAATATCGATGTAGGCAGGGTATAACCCAGTGTTACATTTCGAACACGTAAGAAAGAAGCATCAGACACCGCCTTATTAGTAAGATTATTTAAAGGAGTTACACCCGAGGCCAGCGGAGCAGGATATTCTACATCCCGATCTGGAGCCTGGCTGTCAAACATATTATTGTAATAGATGGGACTGCTGTTTACATTGTGAACGCCAAACTGGTGACGTATGTTTCCGTTAATAAGATTAACGCCCTGTACACCTTGCATAATAAGCGATAAGTCGAGCTGTTTGTACTGTAAGTTGGCAGTTAAACCGTAAACAAAGTCGGGGAAGCCGTGGCCAATCACGGTCATATCTTCCTCATTGATCTTTCCATCATTATTCTGGTCTTTAATAATCCAGTCACCTACTTTATTTCCTGTAACCCACTGCGGGTGTTTAGCCAGGTCTTCGGCATATTTAAAAATACCCATCACTTCGTAGCCGCGCATCAGCCCCAGCGGTTCCCCCACTCTAACCTGGAATACATTATCCCAGCCAAAAATTGCCGACTGTGCAGGTAACGATGTTGGGCCACCCAGGTCGTTGACTCTTGTACGATTGGCTGAAATGTTAGCATCCAGCAACAAGCGAAATGCATTTATATTGAAATTCCCTTTGGCGCTTATTTCAAAACCATGATTACTTAAGCTTCCCATATTGGTACGGTATGTAGTGGCATAACCAATGATGCTGGGCAGGTCCTTTTGAAACAGCATTCCATCCGTTTGTCGCTTATAATAGTCAAAGGAAATGCTGTACTTGTCATTCAAAAATCCTATTTCCAAACCGAAATCCGTTTGCCGGTTCTTTTCCCAGGTTAAGTTATCATTCGCGAACCCGGATTGTGCAGCGCCAAAAGCCTTTTGCTCATTGAACACATAATTACGATCGATGATATTATTGGCCCAGGTAAAATCTCCGATATTAGCATTCCCCGTTTCTCCGTAACTGGCTCTCAGTTTCAACTCGCTCAGCACGGGTTGTAATGCGGCCATAAAAGGCTCTTCGGTAATACGCCATGCACCCGAAACAGAAGGGAATAGCGCAAACCGGTTATTAGGACCAAACCGGGATGATCCATCCTGCCGCAATGCCGCTGTTAGCATATACTTGCTCCTATAATCGTAGCTAAGCCGCCCACCCAGCGACATGAATGCATTTTGACTGTAGGCCAGTGAACCCAGAATTTCTGATGAAGCCAACGGGTTTTCTAAAAGCGTGGTAACATAAGTACCCGGTCGTCCGTTTACCGTGGTTGATTTTGCCTGGAATTTTTGAAGGGAATACAATAACAAGGCATTAAAGTTATGCCCGCCAATTCTCTTTTTATAAGAAGCTGTATTCTCCCATACCCAGTCTAATACACTGGACTGCGCTTCAGCAGCATAGATCTGGTTTATAACCGGGTTCGACAAGCTGGCAGCCGGTGCACTTCCATTGGCAAGGGTAGCCGGTATATAGGCGTACTGGTCGTTCATATTGAGTGTAGCGCCTATCGATGTCTTAATTTTCAGGTCCTTAACAGGTTGATATTCCAAAAAATTATTTCCCAGGATCCGGTATTCGCGAAGCCTGTTTTTAGAAAGCTCTAACACTCCGAGAGGATTAAAAAGTGCAGCCTGAAAAAACACCCCATTTGCCGAATTCTTCAACCCCCGGTACCCCTGCGCATAATCGCCATTTTCATCGTACACCGGCACAACTGGAGGCATCAGCACTGCCGAGTGGATGGGACTGGGCAATGCCCTGGCTCCCGATGTTTCGCTGGCAGAAGCCTCGCTAAACTGTCCTCCGGCAGGTTGCCGGTATTGCTGTGAGTAAGAGGGCGCCATGGATATACCCAGCTTCAATTTAGGGCTTAACTGGGCATCCAGGTTAAAGCGAATATTATACCGCTTGTAGCTGGTACCAATCATAGTCCCCTGCTGGTTAAAATAACCTCCCGAAACGGAATACTGCACCTTATCAGTACCACCTCTGGCGGACATCTGAAAATCTGAAATAGGTGCTGGTCGAAATATCACATCCTGCCAATCAACATCCGGGAGGCTTTGGGGATCGGTATCAAATACAGCCGGATAAGTGACGTTACGCATCCGGGCCGCATATTTTGAATACTCAATAAACTGATCGCGGTTGAGCAGGTCTACTTTTTTTGCTATATACTGTACGCCGGTATAAGCAGATACATTAAAGCTGGTTTTCCCGGCCCTGCCTCTTTTGGTGGTAACAATAACAACTCCATTTGCGGCTCTCGAACCGTAAATTGCTGCCGAAGCCGCATCTTTTAAAAGATCTATGGATTCAATATCGGCAGGATTGATCAGGTTAAACTGTGTTGCTTCCTGCAATGGGTAGCCATCTACTACAAAAAGCGGATCGCTGCTGGTGCCCAAAGATCCGATTCCCCGTATCCTGATTATTGGGGCTTCCCCCGGATAGCCACCTCTTCCCGATTGAACCTGTACACCGGACACTAAACCTGCCAGCGCTTCGCCCGGGGTTGAAACCGGCTGTATACCAATATATTTTCCGTCAGCCCTGGACACAGCAGTGGATATCTTTTTCCGGGCCTGTTCTCCATAACCAATAATCCGCACTTCTTCCATCTGGCTCTTTTGCTGTTTCAGTACCACATTCATATGAGCCCCGTCTTTTGCACGCAGTTCAACTGTCTGATACCCTACATACGAAAAAACGAGCAGTTCATTTTGCTCCTCAACCTGTATTTTAAAACTGCCGTCTGTATCTGTTATCATCACATTCCCGGTGCTATGCGCCGTTACAGTTACACCCTGCAGCGGCTGCCCGTCTTCGCCTGTAACCTTACCGGAAATAATCACTGATGCGGCAGCTGCTATTGGTATAGCCTGGGCAGATGTCCTTGGCCAGATAACTATGGTCCGGTCTTCCATTGAATAAGAAAGCGCTAAATCTGCGGCAATCTTATTCAACACATCACGCAAAGGAGTATTCTTAAAATTCAGGCTAAGCTGGCGACCGGTATTAACCCTTGTAGTTGAAACAAGCACACCATACCCCGTCTGCTTCCTTATTTCACTGATTAGCCTGCTTAAACTGACGTTACGGCCTGACAGTGTTAGTGATTGCCCGTGGGAGGCGGCGCTAACTTCCATAAATGTGATGATCAATAAAACAGTTGTCAGCTTCATAATCCGTAGCAGTTTTTTAATGCCATGCCATGGCACGCAAAATTGTTGTACAATTTTTTTATACATTTGAAAAGTCTGTTAATGACTCCGGTGTTGATATTTTTAACGGATACAGCACAGGAGCCTGTTTGAAAAATAGGTTTCTACAACAGATGGTAAAGGGCTTCGATGGCCGTCGAAGTCCTTTATTTATGTAGTGTTACAGCACCCGTTTCAGAGAATTGCACTCAATCGTCTTTTTCATTTTTTAGTTGGTTTTAATAATCAATATGGCAAATTTGCTAAGTACGGGTATGGCAGCCGGCTCAACGTTTTTTTGCTACAATAACATTCTTATCTTTTATTCTAAAAGTTACTACACCTGTACGTTCCAGCGATTTCAACACGGTAGATATGTTTTCAAAGCGACTCACGCTTCCATAAAAAGTTTCCTTTTTTAACGCAGGGTCTTCAAACTGAACCGTTATATTATACCACCTGGCAATCTTTGTCATTACGGCTTGCAGGTCTTCATTATCGAAAACGAAGAACCCGTTTTTCCAGGCAACCGCATCTTCCGCCTGCACCGTTTTTACCTCTATCTTGCCTGAGCTAAGTGCTGCCTGCTGACCCGGTTTTATCAGCCTCTCGCTACCGTTGCCCTTTACCTTCACGCTGCCTTCCAACAGGGTTGTTTTAATGCTTACATCTGTGGGGTAGGCGCTAATATTAAAATGAGTACCCAACACTTCTACCTGCTGAGCGCCTGTGGTCACAATAAAAGGATGCGCTTTGTCCTTGAATATTTCAAAATATGCTTCTCCCTCAAGACTTAGCTGGCGCCTGCCATTGTTGTAAAGTGCAGCATTATAAGTTAATCGTGAGTCTGCATTCAGCCATACCTTTGATTGATCAGGCAGGGTAACACAATAGGTTTCTCCGGGGGCCGTACTTAAAATATTTATTCCAGCAGCGATGTTATTGCCGGGTTTGATTTCATAGACCAGTTGTCCATCTGCTGTCTTTACAATCCGTATACCTCCTTCTTTAATTACCTCCCCTTTATTAATATCTGTCAGGCTGATTTTTTGACCATTATCCAGGGTTAGTGTAGCGCCAACCTTACCCGGTGCGATATTACCAGCCACAGCTACCTGTTCTGCTTCGGGGGAAGCCGGGGGATTTACTGACCTGAACCAGTAAGTACTCAGTAGCACAATCATAACGGAAGCTGCCACTCCAGCGGCCAGGCGTGGCCATAGCTTTACCAGTTTTTTCCTTTTTTGACTTGCTGTCCTGATTTCAAAAACACGATGTAACACCTGCTGTTGCTGGCTGGGGGTAAGTGACGCTTCATCTGTTTGCAGGTAAAAAGCCTCTTCAAGTATACTTTCCAGCTCCCCGCCAAACAACGGATCATCAATATAATCCCACAGTTCAGCCCCTTCTGTTTCAGACAAATCGTCACCAGACAGGTAGCGACTCAATAATTCCCGGAGCCTGGAAATATTTTTATTCATTTTAATTAGTTGCAATCATTAATCCCACGAGGGGCCTGTATATATTGACACCATTTTCAGAGAACCGGGGTAGTCTATTTTTATATTTTTTTAGGGCGTCAGTTAATGTCTTTTAACAGCAAAAAAATAAGTGCCGGGTAGCCGATCGAATGGTTTTTCAGATTTTCGCGGATCCGGGCAAGGGCTTGCTTCATGTGTACATGAACGGTTTTCGGGGATATCTGCATCTTTTCGGCAGCTTCTTCGTATTTTAATCCCTGTTGATGACAAAGTTCATAAGCCAGCTTTTGCTGGGGCGTCAGCGTGTTTACTACTTCGGCAACAACTTTTACGATCTCTTGATAATCGATTTGCCTGAGGGTTGTATTATCTGATTTATCAACGGCCAGGGCTATATCCCCTTCGGGACGAATTTGCCTCGACAAGTTGCGTAATACATTAAGAGCGTGATTTCGTACCAGCCGGTTCAGATAAGCCCCGAAAACTTCTACCTTAGCCAGGGCCTCCCTGGACTGCCACAGCTTTAAAAATACGTCCTGCACCATGTCCAGCGCCAATTCATCAGAATGTGTCAGTTTTTTTCCAAAGCCAAACACGAATTTCTGGTAATGATTAAACAACACTGTAAAAGCCTGCCTGTCTCCGGCAGCGATTTGTACCAGCAATTCTTTTTCACCAGACAGTGGCTTCAGGCTCATTGCAACTTCGTTAATTGATAGACCAGAATAATATTACCAGCAATAATACGCATATTTCTATAAACAAGTAACAGCGAGTTTGAGCCGCAGTTGATACCCAAGGTCATCGCATGAGCGATAAACCGAAGAGTCCGCTATCAGTATGTATAGCCGGGGAATGACACCGATATCGTTGAACAAGTAAAGCAAGTATATGGTGTGGATGTTAGTGAGGGGCACCATTTCTAATGTCATCAACCGCATTATAGAGCACATCAAAGAATGGCAGCAGCAGCCACCGGAAGTGGTGTATTATACAGTCTGGATGGACAGTATTGTGCTGAAAGTAAAGCAGAATGGCAAGTATATTAACAAATGCATTTACCTGGTTATTGGTTTGAAAAACGATAGATTAAAACAGGTGTTGGGCATGTGGATGGCTGAAACAGGATCAGCTTCTTTCTGTATGAGCGTACTGACCGATTTAAAAGCCCGGAGCGTGGAAGATATCCTGGGCGCTTGCACCGATAGTTCTCAAAGGTTTTACAGATGCCATCAAGGTAATATTCTCTGAACCTTTTGAGTGAAATTTTTGACCTTCAACGCTTCCAGCAACTCGTTATCTGTAATTGATAACGGCATTGAAACGGATACCCGAAGGCGCCCTTTCACCGAGGGAAGCAGTGTCCCTAACTACTCCTCACTAACGCCCCCACCAAACACCGAGAATACCGAACCGGCATGCGCACCGACATTAAACCTGGAACCTGAAACAAAATTGCCTCCCCGAAAACGTTATAGCAAAATATTCGTTTTTTAAGTGCCATAATTCCCCATTGTTGGCTAAATTTAACGGGCAGTGTTCCTGCATTATTGATCTGCCTTTTAAAACGAAGCCATATGTCTCAATCAAGAAGAACATTTATCAAACAGGCCTCCCTGGCTACAACAGGTACTTACCTCGCCTCCATGGGTTTTTCAGCCAAAAGTTATGGAAATATCCTGGGCGCCAATGACCGGGTGCGGGTGGGTATTGTTGGATTCTCCGACCGGTTCCGGAGTTCCCTGTTTCCCTCTTTTATGAACCACTATAAAAAACTGAACTTTGACATTACCGGAGTGTCTGACCTGTGGAATTACCGGCGCGACCAAGGCACGGCCTTCCTCTCAGAAAAACTGGGACACCCGGTGAAAGGATATCGTAATAATGAAGAATTATATGCGGCGAAAGATGTAGATGCTGTTATCATCAGCACCGCCGATTTCCAACATGCGCTTTGTGCCATTGAAGCTGTAAGCGCCAATTGCGACGCATACGTGGAAAAACCCTTTGCCGAAACGATGGATGATAACCGTGCCGCCTTAAAAGCGATTAAGGCTTCCAGGCAGATCATCCAGATCGGATCCCAACGACGCAGCGGCACCAATTATAAGGCGGCCGACGAATTTATTAAATCCGGT
Source organism: Niabella agricola (assembly GCF_021538615.1). Lineage (NCBI taxonomy): Bacteria > Pseudomonadati > Bacteroidota > Chitinophagia > Chitinophagales > Chitinophagaceae > Niabella > Niabella agricola. The sequence continues at coordinate 232,937 of NZ_JAJHIZ010000002.1, read as the reverse complement.
AAATTCGGTGATATCAACATGGTGGAACTTACCTGGAATGTAAACCAACCCGGACGCTGGCGCCGGCCGGAACTGGTAGCCAAACTGAAAAAAGAAGATACAGACTGGAAGCGGTTCCTAATGAACCGGCCTTTTGAAGACTGGGATCCGCGTAAATACCTGGAGTATCGCCTGTTTTGGCCCTATTCCTCCGGTGCCTTTGGTCAGTGGATGAGCCATCAGATCGACACCGTGCATTGGTTCAGCGGACTCAAACATCCGCGCAGCGTTACTGCAAACGGGGATATTTACCAATGGAAGGATGGCCGCCGTAACTGGGATACGACCACGGCGGTATTTGACTACGGACCGGAAAATGATCCTGCAAAGGGATTTCAGGTGGTGTTTATGAGCCGCATGACCAACGGAGATGAGCGGCCTGCCGAAGTCTATTACTCCAACGGTGGTGAGCTGAACCTGATCACCAATAAAGTTTCACCCAAAGGCGGACTGGAAGAAAAATTTGCCAAGCCCATGGGTATGCAGCCCAACCTGTTGCCGGAATTTTCCCTTACCGAAAAAGCGGAAAAAGTAGAAACTTCGGCCAACACCGGTGCTGACCCGCTGACGAGCAGCCATATGCTTAACTGGATGGAATGTGTGCGGAGCCGTAAGCAAACCAATGCCCCCGTAGAAGCGGGCTATATGCATTCCGTTGCAAATATTATGGCCACCGCCGCCGCCCGCACCGGCATGAAAGCCACGTTTGATGAACAAACGCAGGAGGTGATGGCGGGTGGAAAAGTGTTTAAATATTAGGTTTCCGGAATATTTATTTCTAAAGCAAAAAGCAGCAGCCACGGCCATGCCCGGGTCTGCAGGGCTCCGGCCAGTGTTTTCATTAGCCCCGGTTTGCCCTTACCGGAAACCGTGTCATTTGATGTCAGTTTATTATCTGCGACTGGTATACTTGTGGATCAACCGCGGTCAATTCTATCAAAAATGTACAATCTCCCTGGTGGTGGTTTGTGAAGACACAAACCATTGCTGCGGCACAAATCATTTCCGTGGCCCGGGTCTGCGCAGTTCCGATCAGTGTCTTACTGACCGGAAACCGAAACACGCTGAATGCCGGTTCAGCCCCACAATTCAAAACTTTCGATCCGGCGCTCATTCACCAGGTACTCCTCCAGTTGCGCCAGCTTTTTAGTGGGGATCATGAGGTTTAACGACACGATCATTTTTTCGGGAAATGACTCCAGCCTCACCTGCTCTTTCCGGGAAATATAGGGTCTTAGCTGTTGGATGATTTCATTTTTGATCATGGTATTATTGTGCAGCAGCACCATTTTGAGCGTCCGGCTGGTCTTTCCGGAAAAAAAAGCCCGGTTCAGGTAGCGACCCGTATAAACGATCAGCAGACTGCTGCCCAAAAAAATAGCAGCAAGATAGATCTTTCCAAAACCAATAGACATACCCAACGCAGCCGCCATCCAGATTACGCTGGCCGTGGTGAGGCCCGATACATTTATCCCGTCTTTAAAGATCACGCCGGCGCCCAAAAAGCCGATGCCACTGACCACATAGGACGCGATCCGCGCACCGTCGGCATAGGGTCCGGTGATCTTTAACGACAAAATAGAGAACAAGGCAGAACCCAGGCAAATAACAGAAATCGTTTTCAGACCGGCAGCCTTGTCCTTCAGCTCCCGTTCCATGCCCAGGATACAACCTGCCAGCAACGCCAGCAATGCCTTGTAAAGGTCCGTTATTTCAAAAATATCTGTCATCGCATGTGTTTGCTCTTCGAAACTTTGTGCTTGGAACCTAAGGTTTCGAAGAACGATTAAAACAACTCCTGCTGGTTGGTTGGTTTTTCATTTTCGACCCACTCCATCACCACCGATTTGTTGTAATCCGTCAGCTTGGCTCCCACGGCTTTCCAACCCATCACGTCGGTAATCTTGGCTAGTTTGAACTTGGCGCTCCGGATCTGGCTACCCTTCCCGCTTTGCACCATCAGTACCGGTTCTTCCATCGTGGTAGCACATTCCAGGTAATTACCGTCTCCTTCCTTTATAAACAGAAATTTATTTTTCAGCGTAGAAGTTTCAATCTTAAACCGCTTCACATTAAATTGTAACAATTTCTGATCTACATAAACGGCCGTAATGATCTTTTCAGGATCAAAACGCTCAATCAGCAACACTTTTTCTGCATCAAATTTCTGCGTCATTTCCTGGTCGGTGATTTCGTAATAGCCATCTGAATAGATGACCAGGATCCGGTCGTCCGGTTCAAACATACCCAGGTACTGTCCTTTATCTTCGGCGCTCAACCGCCCAAACTTATCGTCAAACCAAAGTTTCCTTCCGCTAAGAGTGGCACGGCCCGCTTCCTTAAATTTAACCGACTTGATCGGGTACTTGGTTACCTGGTTTCCCATGCTACTCCGCCCTTTAATAGCCAGTTCTTCAAAATAAAACTCGAGTTCTTTAACCCTTGCCGAAGAATTCGGACTCAGCGTAATTTTTACGACCTCTGCTTCCCCGTTGGGATTTACGGTAAAGTAATGCACTTTGCTCTTCTCATCGCCCTTGGTAAGATCGTATACCTTATCACGGGTAATACCGGTTACGTTAAACCGCTTGGCATAACTAACCCCGGTTTTCCCATCCACATAGATCATGTTATACGTGGTGCGCTCATCATTCTTTAAAAAGACAGCGGCATGCAGAATGTCCTTACCCACAAAGGTTTTGTCCGATACCTTGATCACCTTCATGATGCCCCGCTTTGTAAATACAATGATATCATCCAGGTCGGAACAGTCAAACAAGAATTCCTCTTTTTTCAAACCGGTACCAATAAAACCGCCGGAACGGTCTATATAAAGCTTGGTATTAGCGATCACCACATTCCGGGCTTCAATCACCTCAAACTGCTTGATCTCCGTTTTCCGCTCCTTGCCTTTACTGAATTTTTTCAGCAGGTTTTCAAAATAAGCCACCGCATAATCCACCAGGTGCTCCAGGTCGTATTTTACCTGTTTGATCTCTGCTTCCAGCCCTTTGATCTGCGCATTCAGTTCGTCAATATCCAGGCGGTAAATCCGGCGAACGGGTTTCTCCGTCAGCTTCAGGATGTCTTCCCGGGTTATATCCCGCTTCAGCTGCTTTTTAAAGGGCACAAAGGCTTTATCGATCGCATTGATCACTTTATCCCAGGTCTCATATTTTTTCTCCAGTTCCTTGTAGATCTTTTCTTCAAAGAAGATTTTTTCAAGCGAAGTATAATGCCATTTCTCGTTTAGTTCCGCCAGTTTTATTTCCAGCTCCTTTTGCAGCAGATCCTTAGTATTATCGGCTGAGATCTTCAGCAGGTCCGGAACCGAGAGAAACCGTGGTTTTTTATCCACGATCACGCAGGCATTGGGGGAAATGGAAATTTCGCAGGAAGTAAATTTATACAGGGCATCAATGGTGATGTCGGGCGAAATACCCGGGGCCAGGTCTACCTGTACCTCCACATTGGCAGCGGTATTATCCGTCACCTTTTTGATCTTTATTTTCCCCTGGTCATTCGCCTTTACGATCGATTCGATCAGCTGATCGGTGGTTACTGCGTAGGGCACGCTTTTGATCAGCAGCGTTTTTTTATCCAGCTCCTCAATATGCGCCCGTACTTTTACCTTGCCCCCTCTTTTCCCATTATTATAATCGGCCACATCAATCATGCCTCCGGTCTGAAAATCGGGGTACAATTCAAATTTCTTACCCTTCAGGTATTTGATCGATGCTTCGATCAGTTCAATAAAGTTGTGCGGAAGGATCTTGGTTGATAAGCCCACGGCAATCCCTTCGGCTCCCTGTGCCAGCAGCAGCGGGAACTTCATCGGCAGCGTGATGGGCTCATTATCTCTGCCGTCGTAGCTCAGTTGCCAATTAGTTGTTTTGGCATTAAAGGCCACTTCCAGGGCAAACTTGCTCAGGCGCGCCTCAATATACCTGGAGGCCGCCGCATCATCACCGGTTTCCACGTTTCCCCAGTTACCCTGGGTATCGATCAGCAGGTCCTTCTGCCCCATATTTACGAGCGCATCCCGGATGCTCATATCCCCGTGCGGGTGGTACGACATGGTTCGGCCCACAATATTTGCCACTTTATGCAAGCGGCCGTCATCCATCTGCTTCATGGTATGGAGGATCCGGCGCTGTACCGGTTTTAGTCCGTCTTCTATAGCAGGCACCGCCCGCTCCAGGATCACATAGGAAGCGTAATCCAGGAACCAGGTTTTAAACTGGCCCTGTAACCCGGTGATCTCATTGTCTTCAAATGTTCCTTCTGCTGTTGTGCTATCGTCTTTCATGTTCTTTCTTTCCAATAAGTCCTAAATGCGTATAATTAAATCCTTGTTTTAACTTCAGTCCGTACCCAAGGATCCGGTCTAATGACGCGTGGCCAAAAAGAATGATCCCCAAAAAAATCAATACCTGGCTGGCCAGTGCAATGCCGGCAAGATAAAGCAAAATGGCCACTGTTTTGTGATGAAAAAGATTATACAAAACGGCCCCTGCCCTGTTGCTGATCAGGTATCCCACCATGCTGATATCGGGCCCGAAAAGCAGCAGCAAATATATCCACCAGGGGGCATGGTAGCTGTAAAGCCCTGCGATGGCCAGCACGGCCATTCCAATCTCTTCAAGGGTGAGGAGCGTTTTCATCATTTTTCCCGGTTCAGGATCCGGCATCCGTAATGGGCCCTTCTGCTATTTCCTTTTTTCCAGCCAGCCGTACATCAAAGCTTTTCCAGTCTTTATCGGTTTCTCCTTCTGTGGTTATTTTCCCGGCGGCGATCAATTCCTTCATCCGCCACATGATAAACACATCGCCGGTTTTGATCTTCATCCGGTTCAGGGTGTTGGATAGCACCCGCGTGGCCTTTTGCCATTCCCCGGTAAGATTCTTTAAAATTTCTTCGTCATAAAACGAAGTATCACGGCCTGCGATCTTTTTGCCGCCTTCCAGGATCCGTACCAGCGCATTTTCCTGAACCAGTTTATTCCATTCGTCGGGGTCTATTTCAAACTCACTTAAAGTTACCGGCCGCGCCAGCTTTCTGGCCTTTAAAAATTCCGATGGGCGGATCTCCGACAGCCAGGAGGGGTAAAAGATCTGGCCTTTATCATTAATAAACGGTAGGTTATTCATATACAATACCAGGATGCGCCCCTGGAATTCCTTCAGTTGAGGAATGAGCCAGTAATAGCCGCTTACATCGTGCTGGTTTTGTCCCATCCATATCCAGATTACCTCTTCCGGATCGGCAGTCAGTTGCGCTTTCAAAGCAGCTACCGTTTTCCGGTCGTCGAAACTGCCTGCCAGCTCGTCCGGATAAGGCGATCCTTTTAGCAGTTCGCGCCACCATTCCACCCGGGCCTGCCACCCCTCCTCTGTATCCAGGCCGGCAAGCGGGCCTACGGCAAAATCATCCCGGATCTGCACCACGGGTCCCTGCAGGGTTTCATCGAGCGCAATCACCTGCTGCATCAGTTCCACCTCCACCTGGTTAAATACGATATGGATCATCTTTTGTGTTTTATAGTGGCCGCAAATCTAAAACAAAACAGCCTCAAACCCAAGACGGGTTTAAGGCTGGAATAAAGTTGCCTTCCGGGATTTCCGAACCTAGCTGAACAGGTCCCTTATTTTATCAAAGAAGCCTTTTTCGGCCTTTTCAGGCTGCGGTTTCAGGTTGGACGATTCCGAAAGTCTTTCCAACAGCTCCTTTTCTTCATCAGTCAGTTGCTGCGGTGTCCACACATTTACCTGAATCAGCTGGTCTCCCTTTTCGTAATGTGCGTGTACATTGGGGAAACCCTTGCCCTTTAACCGGAATATTTTACCGCTCTGCGTGCCGGGCGGAATTTTGATTTTTGCCCGGCCGTCGATAGTAGGCACTTCCAGGCTGGTACCAAAAACCGCATCGGTAAAGGAAATATGCAGGTCGTAGGCTACGTTCAGCCCTTCACGGTGCAATTCTTTATGTGCTTCTTCTTCAATCAGCACAATCAGATCACCGGCGGCACCTCCGCGCTCCCCGGCATTTCCCTTGCCGCTTACGCTTAACTGCATCCCGGCCTGTACCCCGGCAGGAACGTCGATGGTAATCGTTTCTTCCGCGTATACCCTTCCCTCACCTTTACAGCTGCCGCATTTTGCGGTGATGGTGGTTCCTTCCCCATTACAGGTCGGACAGGTAGTTACCGTCTGCATTTGTCCCAGGAAGGTATTTTGTACGCGGCGCACCTGGCCCGAACCCTGACAGGTACTGCAGGTTTGTACGCTGCCCTTATCCTTGGCACCGCTGCCGCCGCAGGTGGTACAGCTTACATATTTTTTTACCTTGATATTTTTAGTAACGCCTTTGGCGACCTCTTCATAACTCAGTTTCAGTTTTACACGCAGGTTACTGCCTCTTACGCCTCTTGCCCGCTGTCCCTGCCGGCCGGCGCGCCCGCCACCAAAAAAGCTGCCGAACAGATCCTCTCCGAAAACATCCCCAAACTGGCTGAAGATATCGTCCATATTCATGCCACCGCCAAAACCACGACCGTTGCCACTTACACCGGCATGACCAAACCGGTCGTACTGAGCCCGCTTATCCGCATCGCTCAGAATTTCATAAGCCTCGGCCGCTTCCTTAAACTTGTCTTCCGCAGCCTTATCACCCGGATTCCGGTCGGGGTGAAACTGCATCGCTACTTTACGATAGGCTTTTTTTATTTCGTCTGCAGACGCAGATTTGGAAACACCCAGGACCTCGTAATAATCTCTTTTTGACATTTTATTTACCTACTACAACTTTTGCGTGACGGATAATTTTATCATTCAGATAGTAGCCTTTCGTTACTTCGTCCACTACCTTACCCTTCAGCTCTGCGCTGGGAGCAGGAATTTCGGTAATGGCTTCAAAAAGATCCGGATTAAAATCCTTTCCAACCGCTTCCATCGGTTTCAATCCCTTTGCCTGTAACACATTCCGGAGCTTATTAAAAACCAGCTTTACCCCTTCTTTAACGGCTGTATTGTCATTCGATTTTTCCAGTTCCGCCAGGGCGCGGTCTGCATCGTCCAGTACATCTAAAAGATCCGTAATCACCTCCCGGCCAGCGGTCTGAAATAATTCGATCCGCTCTTTTGCCGTTCTTTTTCTGAAATTGTCAAATTCAGCCGCCAGGCGGATGTATTTGTCCTTGCTTTCGCGCAGCTCAGCCTCCAGTGCCTCCTGGTCAGATTCCGCCAACGGATCTGTCAAATGTTCCGTTCCGCTAACATTTTCATCAGCATTGATATTCAAACCATTATTCTCTTCCTCAGGAAGTTGCGTATTTTCATTCATATTTCTTATTTATTTTAGTTGGCAAACCAATGTAGACAATAATACTGCCAATACATATGTAGAGACAAAATGGCGGTTATTTTTAGGAACATTTTCCCAAAAAGAAGGGTTTCAAAAAAAACTGCCTCTGTTTTAAGCCTTTATGATTTTTGTAAGTCAAAAAATCAGTAGTTTCAATTCCCAAAAATAACACTAATCTCAATGAGTCTGAAAAAGCTGTTCGTTTTCGTTATCACCATCTGCTGCTTTTTTGCCGCAAACGCGCAAACACTGGAAGAAACACTCGACAACTGGGCAACAAAAAACACCATCGAGAAGCTGTATCTCCATCTCGACCGGGAATCGTATATAGCAGGACAATCGATCTGGTTTAAGGCCTATTTTTTGTCGGATTATATGCCCAGCACCAAAAATTCTTCTGTGTATATAGAACTGCTCGATAAGAAATCAACCGTTGTGTCGCGGCAGGTATTCCCGGCTTATCTGGGCATTTCGTTCGGACAGGTGGAGATCCCCGAAAATTTCCCTTCAGGTTCTTATCAGTTACGTGCCTACGCCCCCCTGATGCTGAACCAACCAGGTTTTGTGTATAACAAACGCATTGAAATATTTGGAACAACAAACAAGGAAACAAAAAACGCAGAAACAGCCGCTGCCATCAGCCTCCAGTTCTTTCCCGAAGGCGGCAACCTCGTCAATACTCTTTTGAACAATGTGGCATTTAAAGCGGTAGATCAAAACGGATTTCCGGTAAATGTATCCGGGCAGCTGAAAAACAATAAGGGAGAGGTCATCGCTGCTGTTACCACCCGGCACGACGGCATGGGCCTGCTCACCATTGTACCCCAAACAGATGAAACCTATTACGTGGTACTGGACCAGGCGCCATCCAAACAATACGCATTACCGGCAGCAACTACCAAAGGGATCACGTTCAGCATTATCAATTCCTCCAAAGGAAAACAATTCAAAATTGAGCATCCCCAGGGATTGCCACCGGAATTCCGCGCGGCTTATATGATCGGGCAGATGGAAAACCAGGTAATTTTTAAACAGCCGCTTCAGTCCGGCAAGGACCTCCTCGGCGGCGTTATTCAAACCAACAACCTGCTGTCCGGTATCCTGCATGTTACCGTGTTTAACAAGGATCATATGCCCCTGGCCGAGCGGCTCACGTTTGTCAATAATAAAGAATACATACTGCCCGGCGAACTGGTAACAGACACCCTCAACACCACCGCTCATCAAAAGAACCATTTTAGCTTTCAGTTAAAAGATACCATCATCGGCAATTTTAGTGTTTCCGTTACCGATGCGGATTATGAAACCGACGCGTATCGTCCGCTGAATATTTATTCCGGCTTCCTGCTCAATAGTAATCTTAGGGGATATATTCATAACCCGGCCTATTATTTCCGGTCGGATGCAGATTCTGTAAAAAATGCGCTGGACCTGGTGATGATGACCAATGGCTGGACCCGGTTTAAATGGAGCGAGGTAGCCAGCAACACCCTGCCGGCCCCTCAATACCGGGATGCGGGTTATATCCGCCTGGCCGGAAAAGTAAACATAGAAGGCACGCGCAAAGCCTTTGCCAATAAAGACCTGATAATGATGATGCGCCCGGTTGATACACTGCAGGGTAAAAACGGACCTTTTAAACCTATTACAACGGACTCAACAGGCAGATTCAGCATAGACTCCACGATTTTCTACGAAAAAATGCGGATTCTTTTTGCGGATACAAAGGGAGCTAAAAGCAAATACATAAAAGTTCAGATGGAAGGCGATTCCCTGCGCCGCAATTTCCAGATACCGCTGATCCGCATCCCCTTCAGGGACACACTCAATACACAGGTGGAGGAAAAAATGATGGAGGCTTATAACGACTATATGAAAGCAGAAGGCCTGACCCTGAAAAACGTAACGGTGAAGGGACGTCAGAAATCAGACAAGGAAAAGCTGGAAGATGAATACACCAGCGGGCTGTTCTCCGGCGGGATCAATTCCAGGATCCTGGACCTGCGGAACGAGCCCGGCGGCAGCATGAATATCTTTGAATACATCCAGGGGCGGATACCCGGAGTAACAGTAAGCCGGGATGCTGAAGGGCAATACGTTGTACGCTACCGGGATGGGGGTTTGGGTAACGGAAAAATGGCCCTTTACCTGGACGAAATGCAAACGGACCCGGTTTTTATTGAATCCATCCCCGTAAACCAGATCGCCTTCGTAAAAGTAATGGGTAATTTTGTGGGTACAGCCGGAGGTGGTAGCGCCCTGGCCATCTATATGAAAAAAGGAGCCGATCTGGCGGCCAGCACCGATGCAGCTACGGATATCGTGATCTACAGGGGCTATTCCATCATCAAACAATTTTATGCGCCGGACTACGATCTTAAAAATGTAGATCCATCGAAACCGGACGATCGTTTAACCCTGGCATGGCTTCCGGATATTTACCTGGCCAATATCAATCCGAAGGTTCCCGTTGTTTTTTACAATAACGACCGCAGCAAACGCTTTAGAGTAGTGATCGAAGGCGTTACCAACGATGGCCGGATGCTGATGATCGAAAAAACGGTCGGAGGCAACTGATTTCCCGGGCAACCGTTGTGTAACAGCGGTAAAAAGCGCATCTCAAAATAGCTGCAGTTTGAAAACCATTTGCAGATTATTTTGTAATTTTCTTATAAAACATCAGGTAATGATGCGCTTTTTTAAACTCATTGCGGTGCTGCTGCTTGTTATCAGCACTGCCCCGGCATCCGGACAGGATTTCGCAGACCGGCTGAACACATGGAATGAAAAAAATCCCATAGAAAAAACCTACCTGCAACTCGATCGGGAGGCCTATTTTTCGGGACAAACCCTTTGGTTCAAGGCCTATTTTATGTCCGGTTTTCTGCCCTCAGCGGCAAATTCCACGTTATTTGTAGAACTCTTAAACAACCGGTCTGACCTGGTCATTAAAAAGATCGTTCCGGTTTTCGGGGCACTTTCTTACGGCCAGTTCGATTTGCCAGATTCCCTGCCGACCGGCTCCTACCAGCTAAGGGCCTATACGCCCCTGATGCTGAATTTTGACAAGCGCTACCTGTTTTCGCAACGAATCCAGATTTACGGACGCAATAAACCACGGACGGCGCCCTCCGCTGCCGCTTCCGCAGTAGCACTGCGTTTTTTCCCGGAAGGCGGCAACCTGGTTTCGGGTTTCCCCAATAACATGGCCTTTAAGGCCGTTGATGCCAACGGGCTGCCGGTACCGGTTTCCGGAGAGATCCGGGATGAACAGAACCGGCGCACTACTACATTTATCAGCCGGCATGACGGTATGGGACAATTCATTTTAACCCCCGTGACAGGTATACAGTATCACGCATTCATTGCCGGGCAGCCTCCGGTGAATCTTCCCCAAAGTAATCCGGAAGGCCTGGCACTTCAGCTAAAGAACGGCAACAACGCCAAAACCTTCAGTCTAAATTACAGCGGCAGCCGGCAAACCCCCGCTTATATGGTTGGCCAGATCCAGCACCAGGTGGTGTTTAAACAGGCACTGGCCGCCACAGGCAACAAGATCAGCGGCATTATCCAAACCGGCAACCTTCCATCCGGCGTGTTACAGGTAACCTTTTTCAACAAAGACGGTATGCCTCTGGCAGAGCGACTGACTTTTATTAATAACAAAGAATATATACTGCCGGCAAGCTTCAGGGCCGATACGTTGAATAATGCTCCCCGTAAAAAAAACCATTTCAGCATTATACTGCCGGATAGCGTCACCGGTAACTTTTCCGTTTCGGTCACCGATGCCGGTTACGAGTCCGGAGCCTACCGCCCGCAAAACATTTACAGCAGCTTCCTGCTTACCAGTGATATTCCGGGATATGTGCATGAACCGCGCTATTATTTCAGTAATGATCCCGGCGCAGCCGAAGCAGCAGAACTTCTGATGCTGACCAATGGATGGCGACGGTTTAAGTGGACCGATGTGGCTGCCAACACCCAGCCGGAGCCACAACATAAGGACCCGGGCTTTATCAGTCTTTCCGGCAAAGCTACCATCGCCGGATCCGGTAAATCCTTTTCAGACCGGGATCTGCTGGTTTGGGTAGCCACCGATTCGGGCCGCAGTCTTCAAATGGTTAAAACCGACGCCGAAGGCCGCTTTAAAATGGACTCGATGATCTTTTTTAACAAAGCCCGGGTATTGTTCAGCGACGTGATGGGGAAGAAAAATAAATTTCTTACGATAAAACTGAATGCCGACTCGCTGACTCGTTCGTATGCACTACCTCCCCTAGCGATTCCTTATGATCCCTTACAGGCTACCGGCAATGCCCTTGCCTCCAAAATGAGTACCGCTTATTTTGATTATACCCGCGGCGAGGGTGTGATGCTGGACAGCGTGGTAGTGCTGGGCACCAAAACGCGGCTGCAAAAACTGGAAGAACGGTATATGAGTGGTTTATTTGCAGGCGGTATCAATGCCCGTACCATCGACCTCACACGGGAATTTATTCCCAACCAGAACATTTTCGATTACCTGCAGGGACGCGTTCCTAGTTTGACGATTGAACGCGGCGGGCAATTCGGGAATTACCGGCTCTATTACCGGCAGGCAGGAACCCGGCAGCCCATGCAGCTGTACATGGATGAAGTACCCACAGACGCCGGCATGATCGAAGCCATTCCGCCCTCCGATATTGCGCTGGTAAAAGTATTCCCCAATTTTGTAGGAGCTCCCGGCGGCGGTTCCGGTGGCGTGTTGGCGGTATATACCAAGCGCGGCGACGAACTCAACCATGCGATGGAATCTTCCGCCACGATCGTGGATTATGAAGGCTACAGCATCATGAAGGAGTTTTACGCGCCCGACTATGCAAAACCGGCAGAAAACTCTTATAATGATTACCGGCTTACACTCGACTGGGAACCGGAAATATTCATCTCCGGAAAAGATCAGCGCATTCCCGTTACCTTTTACAATAACGACCGCACCAAACGGTTTAAAATTGTAGCTGAAGGCATCACCACTACAGGGAAATTGATGATGCTGGAGCGTTATGTGGAACCAGGACAGAAATACATTGTAAAATAAAAAATAAGGAATATAAAATGTAGAACTGGTGCAGTAATAAGCGGGGTTTTATTTTTAAATTTAAAATTCCTTATTGGTCATTTTAAATTCTGCGGGGCTTATCTTTATTGCCAAACTTTTTATATGACCATCGGTTCCATTATAAAAACGCTTGAAGCCCTTGCTCCTCCTGCCCTGCAGGAAAGTTATGATAATGCCGGTTTACTGACAGGCCGGCCCGATTGGCAATGCACCGGTGTACTCTGCTGTTTGGATGCGGTAGAAGCAGTAATAGACGAAGCTGTCGAAAAAAACTGCAACCTGGTAGTGGCCCACCACCCCATCGTCTTTTCCGGAATAAAGAAGATCAATGGCAATAATTATGTGGAGCGCACCCTCATCAAAGCCATCAAACAGGATATTGCCATCTATGCCATTCATACAAACCTGGATAATGTGTTGCACGGTGTAAACGGGATGATTGCAAAAAAGCTGGGATTGACCCGCCTGCAGCTGCTGGCGCCAAAGGAACGGCAACTCGAAAAGCTTTATTTCTTTGTTCCCCCGGAATATGCGGAAAAGGTACGATCCGCCATTTTTGCCGCCGGCGGCGGCGAAATCGGTAACTACCGCGAATGCAGCTTTAGCGCCACCGGGAAAGGCACGTTCCTTCCGGGAAACAATGCCCAACCTTTTACCGGGGAAATCGGGGTACGGCACGAGGCCGAAGAGCTAAAAATAGAGATCCTGTACCCCTTTTACCTGAAAAATAAGATCCTGGCGGCACTGAAGGAAAATCACCCCTATGAAGAAGTTGCGTATGAAACCATTTCGTTGAACAACCTCCATCAGGGAGTAGGTGCCGGTATTACCGGGCAATTTCAGGAGGCACTGGATGAAGCCGATTTCCTGCGAAAACTGAAAACAGTCTTCAATCTTGCAATAGTGCGGCATACGGCGCCGCTGGGTAAAAAGGTGAAAAAAGTAAGCATCTGCGGGGGCGCCGGCAGCTTTTTAACGAAAGCTGCAATCAATTCAGGATCAGATGCATACGTTAGTGCAGATATCAAATACCATGAATTCTTTGATGCCGATGGGAAAATCCTGCTGGCCGACATCGGGCATTACGAAAGCGAGCAGTTTACCATAGATTTGCTCCAACACGTTTTACAGGAAAAAATCCCTAACTTTGCCGTCCTTAAAACAGCAATCAATACCAATCCCGTGCACTATTTGTAACGCGGATTTTTTAATTGCCTGATTTTTAAAACACATTCAAACAGTAAGAAACATATGCCACAAATTAAAGAGTTTTCAATTGAAGAAAAACTGGGCTCCCTGATCAACCTGCAAAAAATTGACAGCAAGTTGGATGAGATCAAAATTTTAAAAGGTGAGCTGCCCATGGAAGTAGCTGATCTGGAGGATGAGATCCAGGGATTGCACTCCCGGCAAACACGCATTGAAGAAGAGATCAACGGCGTTACAGAATTCATTGAAGAACGGAAAGCGGCAATCAAGGAATCGGAGGAGCTGATTAAAAAATACGAGAAGGACAGCGAGAATGTAAAAAACAACCGCGAATTTGAGGCCATCAACAAAGAGATCGAAATGCAACAGCTGGAGATCAAACTGGCTGAAAAGCATATTAAAGACGCGAATGAAGAAATTTCTGAAAAAGTAGTACTACTGGAAAAAGCCAAAAAGAACCTGGGTGCTAAAGAAGGTGTGCTGGATCTGAAAAAGACCGAACTCGAAAAGATCATCTCTGCCAACGAAAAAGAAGAGAAAGAATACCAGAAACTTTCCGAAGCAGCCAAGGAAAATGTAGAACCCCGACTGTTGGCCAGCTACGAAAAGATCCGCGGTAATTTCCGCAACGGACTGGCGGTGGTACCGGTAGTGCGCGATGCCTGCGGCGGATGTTTTTACGCCATCCCTCCTCAAAAGCAAAGCGAAATCAAACAACATAAGAAAATCATCGCTTGTGAAAATTGCGGCCGCATCCTAGTGGATGAAGAACTGCACAACAACGTTGAAGTAAAATAAATTCTTTTTTCCTGTCTGCCTGCAGACAGGCTTTTTTATTTTCCCCCATTTGCAAGAATGGGGGTTTTTATTTTTCCGCATTGCCGGCGGCTGCTGACCGCGTTGGAATATTTGCAGTCGCTTGTTTCTGCCAAACCCGTAACGATATCCTGCACAGCATTTAAACACAGGTTGCCCGCAGAAAATTGGGAATGGAGAATGGAGATTTGAGCGTTGTTTTTCTTAATTTGCCTTCCGATGTTGAAACAACTACATATCAGGAACTACGTAATCATCGATAGCCTGGAGATCCGGTTCTCTAACGGGATGAATATTGTGACCGGCGAAACCGGTGCAGGAAAATCGATTATATTGGGTGCATTATCGCTCATACTCGGGGAACGAGCTGATACAGCAGCCCTGGTAGACAAAGAAAAAAAATGCATTATCGAGGGATTATTTACTCCCGGAACGGTAAGCGAGATCACGCAATTCCTGGAAGCCAACGATCTCGACCCCTCCCCTGAAATTACGATCCGGCGGGAGATCGGCGTCAATGGCAAAAGCCGCGCCTTTATTAACGACACCCCGGTAAACCTGGCGCAGCTGCAGCAACTAAGCTCCCTGCTGGTAGACCTGCACCAGCAATTTGACACCCTTCAACTGGGCGATACCGGCTTCCAGGTGCATGTGCTGGATGCGCTGGCAAACAATGCAAAACTGATCGGCGATTACCGGTTAGCATTTGCTGAATGGCAGCAACACAAAAAAAAGCTGGAGCATCTGAAAGAGCAGCAGGCACAGCTGGACAAAGAAAGCGACTATAACCAGTTTCAATACGATGAACTGGCAGAGGCCAACTTCCGGGAAAACGAACTGGAAGAGATCGACGCTTCCCTCAAACTCCTTTCCAACTCCGAAGGGATTAAAGGCGCATTGGGCCGGGCATACAGTGAACTGGAAGAGGGCGAACAACCATTGATACAGCAGTTAAAAAGCATCGCACACCTGCTGGGTAACTACAGCAACTTTCATAAAGACCTGCCGGACCTGGTAAGCCGGCTAAACAGTGCACAGGTAGAATTGCAGGATATCGCTTCAGAACTGGAGCACATCAGCAACGGCATCCACTACGATCCGGAAAAGATAGAGGCGTTGAGCGACCGGCTTTCACTTGGATATAAATTGCAAAAAAAACACGGGGTACATGCTACCAATGAATTGCTGGCGCTTCAAAAACAACTGGAAGAAAAATTGCAGGGAGTAGCCCATATCCAGGAAGATATAACCGCCCTGGAAGCCGCTACGGAACAGCGTCGCCAGTCGGCGGAAGCTCTTGCGCAAAAGATCTCTGAAGCCCGTAAAAAACAGATCGCCCCGTTTGAGAAAAAAGTGGATGCATTGCTTACCCAGGTAGGCATGCCTAATGCGGCGCTCCGGGTTGCTTTTGAGAAAAAATCCCTGGGCGCCCAGGGAGCAGATGCAGTGGATTTCTTATTTGATGCCAACAAAAGCGGACAGTTTAAACCGGTGAATAAAGTGGCCAGCGGTGGTGAATTAAGCCGCCTGATGCTTTGCATCAAAAGCCTGGTGGCCCAGCGTATGAACCTCCCTACCCTCATCTTCGACGAAATTGATACCGGTATCTCCGGTGAAGCCGCCAAACAGGTAGGCATTATCATGAAGGACCTGGCCACCAGCCGCCAGGTGATCTGCATTACCCATCAGCCACAGATTGCCGGGCGTGCGGATGCCCATTATTTTGTTTACAAGGAAGTATCCGGCCAACAGGTGCGTACCGGCATGCGGCAACTGGATACCGAAGAACGGATCACGGCCATTGCAAAAATGCTCAGCGGCGAAAAACCCACTGCCGCGGCGTTAGAAAATGCAAGGGAAATGGTACAGGCGTAAATTTTGCTTCAGGTTTGAGGTTTAAAGTCTCAGGTGTGCCCGCCGTGGCGGGTTAGATCCGTTTCATATTCGATGATGTATTCGGCTATTCATTATTGTTCTTGCTTTTTGGGGGGACATGTAGACTGGGGGACTATGGAGTTATTTCAGGTTTAATGTTCCTGGTCTGCCCATCGTGGTATAGATTTTTATTCCGTATCGTAATCATCTGAAAAACGAAAGCTGAAGACTGATAACTGATAGCTGATACCTGACCGGGAACTTTAAACGGGTATTGCTACTCCGACACCACATAACTCAAACAAAGGCCTGAAAGCTGCTGCAGGTGCACGTTTAAGTGACTATCCGTAAGCATAAAACGGCAATCAAAGGCAGACCGCAGATCATTATATCCCGTAATCCGGATATGTTCCCTGAAATCTACCTTACCCAATCCATACCATTTATACACCGCTTCTTTGGCCGACCATACCTGCGTATATTCTTCCATGGAAAGCGGGTTCAGTAATTCCATTTCTGCGGGGCTAATGAATTTATGCCGGATGCTCACCACCTTCTCCACCGGAATTTCAATATCAATCCCCACCCGCCGCTCCCGGCTTACAATCGCTGCTGCATAATCGCCGCAATGCGAAATGGAAAAATGAAAGACTTCGTCCGGCAGGAAGGGCTTCCGCGTTTCCGCGATCTGGATCAGGTGGTACGGGAACCCGGGAAACAAATATTGTAATAAAAAACGGCCGGCCAGGTGCTGCAGCATTTTATGCGGATGCGTCACCGCCCGGTGCAGCGGCACCTTTTCCCGGAAGAAGTCCGGTGCTTCCTCAATCTTCCAGATCCCCAACCTTGTGTTATTGTTAATTTCTTCTTGAAAAATAACGGGCATAAATAATCGGATTCACTTAATTTGTGCAAGTTAAGGATTTCACAAAGTACAACTCATGATCTTATCGGACCTGCGCATACTGGAAGAAATGGAGAAGGGCACTATTCTCATTAAACCCTACGACCGGGGTTGCCTGGGCAGTAACTCGTATGATGTGCACCTGGGCGCCTGGCTGGCTACTTACAAAAACCACCAGCTGGATGCAAAGCAACACAATGAGATCGCTTATTTTGAAATCCCCGATGAAGGTTTTGTGCTCTATCCCCATATTTTCTACCTGGGCGTTACCCTCGAATATACCGAAGCGCATGCGCATGTACCCTTCCTGGAGGGTAAATCTTCTACCGGCCGCCTGGGCATCGACATTCATGCCACTGCCGGTAAAGGAGATGTGGGCTTTTGCGGTCACTGGACGCTGGAAATCTCTGTAAAACAACCGGTAAAAATCTATAAAGGCATGCCCATCGGCCAGCTGATCTATTTTCCCGTTGAAGGTGAAATTGAAGTCAAATACAACCAGAAGCAAAACGCCAAATACAGCAGTCAGCCGGACCGCCCCATCGAAAGCATGATGTGGAAAAATAAGTTTTAACCCGTTCACTTCAGGCCTTTTACAACCGCTAACAAACGAAAGTTAGGAACCAAATCACTATTTTTGCAGCGGCTGAGCATTTTAAACTAAATTTATTCAATAAATACAATTGTTCTATGGCTTTAGAGGATCTGGTGATGCCCAAATTAGGAGAAAGCATAATGGAAGCAACCATCTTAAAATGGTTGAAGCAGGTGGGTGATGCCGTGGAAATGGACGAAACCGTTCTGGAGATCGCTACGGATAAAGTAGATAGTGAGGTACCCAGCACAGCCAGTGGTATTATTGAAGCCATCCTTTTTAATGAAAATGATGTGGTACCTATTGGTACGGTCATCGCCCGTATCCGCACAGAAGGTGCAGCCAGCGAAACTATTGCACCCGAACCCACTTCTGCCCGGCAGCCGGAGCCGGTTGTAACCGAACCGGCACAGGAAGCCGAAGTCGTTTCTTCTACCATCAAACCGGCAGCCACAGGATCGGCTTCCGCAAAATTTTATTCTCCCCTTGTATTGAATATAGCCGCCAGCGAAGGTATTTCCATGAGTGAGCTGGAACAGATACCCGGTACCGGCAAGGAAGGCCGCGTAACCAAAAATGATATCCTGGAGTATGTGGCCAACCGCTCCCGTCAGCAACCGGCAGCCCCGGTTACAACCCAGGCTGTAACGGTTGCACCTGCCAGCGCCCGGGAAACACAACAAGCCGGCACGCTGGATATCAGCCGGCATGGCAGCAATGTAGAGATCATTGAAATGGACCGGATGCGCAAGCTGATCGCAGAACATATGGTGCGCAGCAAACAGACCAGTCCGCATGTAACCAGCTTCTCCGAAGCCGATGTTACCAATATGGTGATGTGGCGGGAAAAAGTAAAAAAAGATTTCGAAAAACGGGAAGGCACCAAGATCACTTTTATGCCGTTGTTTATTGAGGCCATTACCCGTTGCATCAAGCGTTTTCCACTGATCAACAGTTCGATCGACGGCGACAGGATCATCATTAAAAAAGATATCAATATCGGGATGGCTACGGCACTTCCGAGCGGGAACCTGATTGTACCCGTGATCAAAAATGCCGACCAGCTGAACCTGACGGGCCTGGCCAAACGTGTGAACGGTCTGGCCGATGCCGCGCGTAACAACAAGCTAAAGGCAGAAGATACCCAGGGCGGTACTTTTACCATCACCAATGTGGGTACCTTCGGCAGCCTTGCCGGTACCCCTATCATTAACCAGCCGCAGGTAGCGATCCTTGCCGTAGGCGCCATAAAAAAACGGCCCGTTGTGGTAGAAACCCCACAGGGCGACAGCATCGCCATCCGCCATATGATGGTGCTGAGCATGAGCTACGATCACCGCGTGGTGGATGGTGCACTGGGCGCTACCTTCCTCAGTGCTGTAGCCAAGGAGTTGGAAAGCTTTGTTCCGGTAGAGATTTAGTTTCAAGTTCCATGTTCCAAGTTGTGCTTCAGGAGATAGGAAGACTTGGGCGACGGGGATTTTGTCTGATGCTGGGACTGAATCCACAGCGGTATCAACTGAAAACTGATCGCTGAGTGTGGAAAGCAAACAGCTAAAAACGGATTCCACACCAAGTATAAAACGTATCCAACCCGCCACGGCGGGCACGCCTGAAACGTTGAACATTGAACCTGGAACACATGCTTAACCGCCGGCCATCGGCTTATAAAAAAAACATCAATAAAACGTTACCCCACGCTTCCAGCAGGTCTGTGCATCCGTTTGCACATCCGGGCTATTTCTCCGCCTGAGTGGCTATCTTGCGTTTTATTCAATTACCTGCCGATGTCATTGACAACCATAAAACAGTTTTTCCTTTTATCCCTGGTACTCCTCCTGCTGGCTACGGCATGCAGCCGCCCCTTTACACGCTCCGCCGGGTATGTATATCTTCAAAACCAACACCGGCCCGAAAAAAAATGGACCCTGGTCTGGAAGGATGATTTTAACAAGCCCTACCTGGACACCGGTAAATGGACAAGGATTCCGCCCGGCAAATCGGACTGGAACAAGCATATGAGCACGCATAACGATTGCTTTCGGATCGACAGCGGGTATATTTATCTGCGCGGTATCCGCAACCCGGATACGGCTTCCGATCCCCGCCCCTTCATTACCGGTGGTATTTATACAAAGGGAAAGTTTGCCTTTCAATACGGCAAAATTGAAATAAGAGCAAAGCTGGAGTGCGCCACCGGCGCCTGGCCCGCCATGTGGATGCTGGCAGAGCAAAATAAATACGGTGCTTATCCCAAAAATGGTGAGATCGATATTATGGAGCACCCGAACTTCGAGCATAAGGTTTACCAGACTACCCACTCCTACTATACGCTCGATCTTAAACAAACCCATACCCCCCCGCATTCGGGAACAGCGGCTTTTAACAGGGATGGCTTTAACACCTTTGGCATTAAATGGTTCCCCGATAAGATCATATTTACCGTAAACGGAAAAGAAACCTTTACCTACCCACGCATTACCGGGGTGGACGCCAGCCAGTG
The DNA here is from genome assembly GCF_021538615.1 of Niabella agricola. NCBI lineage: Bacteria > Pseudomonadati > Bacteroidota > Chitinophagia > Chitinophagales > Chitinophagaceae > Niabella > Niabella agricola. The sequence goes on along the minus strand of NZ_JAJHIZ010000002.1, from coordinate 212,532 downwards.
GCCCTATGATCAGCCGTTTTATCTCCTCGTCGATCAACAGCTGGGTGGTAACTGGGTGGGTAAGGTAAACCCACAACAGCTGCCGGTACAGATGATCGTTGACTGGGTAAAAGTATACCAGTGATGATGAATTGATCTTCCAGGATCCTTTACCGTGATGCCTGCATGATTAGCAAGACCAAAGCCCTTTATTGCGGTGTCCTCTTCTATTGTATGTGTATTTATAAATGATCAGTGTTATGTTGTTGCAAACCGGCAAGCTGTTGGTGAATCAATTGCAGCTCTTCCGGGTTAAGTTCCAGGTTTATGGCTTCTGCATTTGCAATGGCCTGCGCAGCATTCCTTGCTCCTGCCAGCACTACGCTGATGCCCGGTTGCAAAGTCGTCCAGCGCAACACCAGTTGTGCCAGTGTGGCACCCTTATTCCTCGCTATGGGTTCCATCGATTGCAACAGGGTCTTTACTTTTTCCAGATCGAACTGCGTAAAATAACCATTGCGATGATCATCGCTCGTTAAACGATGCTCCTTAAAATATTTCCCGGTGAGTAAGCCACGCTCCATCGGGCTATACGCAATAATGCCGGTATGTGTTTCAAGGGCATAGGGCACCAGGTCTTTTTCGATACTGCGGTTGAGCATGCTGTAGGAAACCTGGTTGCTGGCGGGTTTCAGGGTTTGCGCCGCTTCCTGTAATTGTGCTATATCGTAATTGCTGACACCGGCGGCACGTATCTTACCCTGCTGTATCAGGAGCTCCAGGGCTTCCATGGTTTCGCTGATGGGCGTGCTGGCATCCGGCCAATGCAGCTGCAATAGGTCGATATAATCCGTCCCCAGGCGCGTTAAGCTTGCTTCTGTTTCTTTGATCACATTTTCCCTGGAGGCATATTTATAAACCGGGAGGGCGTTACCATTGTCTGTAGCTTCAAAGAAAAACACACCCTTACCCTTATTGCTGCCGTCCCATACCAGCCCGAACTTGGTCAGCAATTGTATCCTGGAACGATCTTTCCCTTTAATGGCATCGCCTACCAATGCTTCACTGAGGCCAAAGCCATAGAACGGTGCCGTATCGATTGAAGTAACGCCATGGTCCAATGAAGCGTGGATGGAGTTAATCGAATCCTGTTTTTCATTACCGCCCCACATATGGCCGCCAATGGCAAAGGCACCATGGGTTATAACGGATAGTTCAAGGTTTGTGTCTCCCAATTTTCTATATTCCATAATTTGATTTTTATAAATTTTTATTTTCCCCCCGCGGATACGCACAGATTATTCCCCCGCTGATCTACGAAGATCTTTTTCGATGATTTTTGCAGATGATTCTTATCTGCGTTTCATTTGCGTCATCTGCGGGACTATTTCCCGCTGATTTTCGCTGAGCTTTCCCCTGGATCTATGCAAATCTTTCTGCCCGCTTTCTGCGTCATCAGCGGAGATTTTTATTTTTTCATTAACTTTATTCATAACATTTGAAACCTATTGAATCATGACCGAAAATGAATTGTCTTATGGCATCCGTGGATGCATCTTCAATGTATATAACAACTTAGGTCCCGGGCTGCTGGAGTCGGCATATGAAGCCGCGTTGGGATTTGAATTACATCAAAACGGATTATGCTTTGCCAAACAGGTGGGCTTACCGATGGTATATGGTTCTCTAAAACTTGACATCGGATACCGGCTTGATCTTTTAGTGGAGCATAAAGTAATCATTGAAGTAAAATCTGTTGAAACACTACTGAACGTTCATCATAAACAAGTGATCACCTATTTAAAATTGTCCGGATTAAAATTGGGGCTACTTGTTAATTTCAATGTTGATGATATTTCAAAATCGATCTTCAGGAAAGTTAACGGATTGTAAAACTATCCCGCGGATCTTCGCTGATTTCTATTCTTTCAGCGTCATCTGCGGGATATTTTCCCGCTGATGCTCGCAGATTTTTTCCGCTGATTTTGTGGGTGACGCTTATCTGCGTTTCATTTGCGTCATTTGCGGGCTGCTTTCCCGCTGATGTACACGGATTCTTTTCGTAGATTACCACTGATTTTTCTTTTTCTGCTCATAATCTGCGGGCTGTTTTCCCGCTGACGCTCGCAGATTTTTTCCGCTGATTTTGCAGATGACGCTTATCTGCGTTTCATTTGCGTCATTTGCGGGCTGCTTTCCCGCTGATGTACACGGATTCTTTACCGCTGATTTTTCTTTTCTGCTCATAGTCTGCGGGCTGTTTTCCCGCTGACGCTCGCAGATTTTTTCCGCTGATTTTGCAGATGACGCTTATCTGCGTTTCATTTGCGTCATTTGCGGGCTGCTTTCCCGCTGATGTACACGGATTCTTTTCGTAGATTACCACTGATTTTTCTTTTCTGCTCATAATCTGCGGGCCATTTTCCCGCTGATGCTCGCAGATTTTTTCCGCTGATTTTGCGGATGACGCTTATCTGCGTTTCATTTGCGTCATCTGCGGGCTGCTTTCCCGCTGATGTACACGGATTCTTTTCGTAGATTACCACTGATTTTTCTTTTCTGCTCATAATCTGCGGGCCATTTTCCCGCTGATATACGCGGATTCTTTTCGCAAATCTTCGCTGACTTTTCTTTTCCGTGCCTAATCTGCGCTATCTGCGGGATATTTCCTACGCCGCTATCTGTGGTTTTGCTACTGTTTTAAAAATGTCTTCCAGATGCGCCCTGTACCGTTCCATATCCCGCGCCACATCCGCATTCTTTTCAATATCGTGAAAGTGAAAACTTTTTATCGGCTGCATACCGGCAAAAGCATTCATCCGGTGAAACCCAAATAAGGGGCCATCATCCACACTGCGCTGTTTAAAAAATTCACCCGGCAACGTAAACGCTGTCTCAGGTGCATTCCAGCTGGTCGTCAGCATATAGGTTTTCCCGTGGAGCATGCCCCCTGTTCCATAATTGATATGGGGATTTGCCGATGAACGGCCGTCGCTGTGATAAATCCCCTTGCCGTGCCCGGCTGTAAATACCTTGTCAATATATTGCTTAAAGCCATGGGGCAGCTGGAACCACCAGATGGGTGTATGGTAGATGATCGTATCCGCCCATACAAATTTTTCTACCTCTTCTGCAGGATCATAACCATCGGCAATAACGGTTTGCCTTACTTCCACATCCGGCTGGTTACTGAAAAATGCGGCCGTTTCTGCCGCTACGGTATGGTTAAACCGGCCGCCGGAATGTCCGAATTGTTGCCCTGCGTTGATGATCAATATCTTTTTCATATCTCTTTTTTTAATTGACAAGGCAAAATTATTATACAAATAATTATCAGATAAATAATATAAATTATAGATTTGTATTATAAAAATAATAGTTAAATATGGTCAACCTAGAATGGTACCGCACGTTCAAGGCCATTTATCAAAGCGGCACCCTTACCGGTGCCGCCGAAAGCCTGTTTATTTCGCAGCCGGGGGTAAGCCTGCATTTAAGCTCGCTGGAAAGCTATGTGGGTTATAAACTGTTTGAGCGTGCCGGCCGCAAAATGGTGCCTACAGAACGCGGCAAGATCCTGTACAATGCAATAGCTGAGAGTCTTACCACGCTGGAAGAAGCGGAAAAAAGTTTTCAGCGCAGTACGGAAAAGCATACGCCCACCATCAGTATCGGCATGTGCTTCGAAACCTTCCAGATCACTCTGGAACAATATATTTCGAGTTTGGACTTTAACGTGATCATTCGCTTTGGCGACTATCATGAAATGCTGGACAACCTGGACAAGGGTATCCTCGACCTTATTATCACACCACATAAAGGGAGCTCTCTCAAAATAGAACACCAACCTTTCTCATCAGAAACGATCGTGCTGGTAGCCGGTAAAGAATTGGATGATCTGCCTTTTCAAAAACTGGTAAAACAGAAAAAATATGCCGCCGCGGAAGCATGGCTGAAGCAACAGAAGTGGTATGGAACCACCGGCGACATGGAACACCTCTTCCGGTTCTGGCAGCTGAACTTTGGCAACACCCCTGATTTTCGTCCCAATTATATTGTACCCAACCTCAACTCCATTGTACGTTGTTTGAGCAGTGGTAAAGGCCTGGCGGTGATCCCGGATTTTTTATGTCAAAAGGAAATTGAAAGCGGGCAGGTAAAGCTGGTATGGAAGGGCCATAAGCAGTTGAAGAATACGCTTTATTTCGCCTGCCGGAAAAATACCACACATGCCAAGGAAATCGAGCTCATCAAAAGTCTGTTCCGGAAGGTGATGAAATAGGCTTACAAGGACAATTGTCTCAAAAGCAGCTGATCACGAAGTACAGATAAGAAACCGGGCCTTACCGGTAGGGTGATCATTTACTTTTGAGACAATGCACTGAATGATCCTTCTCTACAAGGCCTGTCCGCCCGATACCTCGATCCGCTGTCCGTTGATCCAGCGGGCATCTTCTGTACACAGGAAGGCCACCACACCGCCGATATCGTCCGGCAGGCCTACCCTGCCTAAAGCGGTAATGCCTGCAATCCGGGCATTGATCTCTTTATTATCCCTGGTACGGCCGCCGCCAAAATCCGTTTCAATGGCACCCGGTGCCACCACGTTCACCCGTATCTTCCGTGGGCCTAATTCCTGGGCCAGGTAGCGGGTCAACACCTCTACTGCAGCCTTTATCGATCCATACACGGAGGATCCCGGAAATGTGATACGGGCCAGCCCGGATGAAATGTTTATAATACCCCCGCCGTCATTCATAAAGGGCAGTAGCTTTTGTGTAAGAAAAAACACCCCCTTATAGTGAATGTTTACAATATCGTCCAGTTGCTTTTCGGTGGTATCAACAGCCGGCGCATACAAAGCGGTACCGGCATTGTTGATCAGGAAATCAATATTGGGGCTGCCGGTTTCCGCTTTTAAATAATCCGTCAGCTGCGGGGCAAATTCATCAAAAGACCCGCTATTGCTGGTATCCAGCTGAAAGGCTGCCGCCTTTTGTCCCAGTGCCCGGATCTCCGCAGCCACTGCATCTGCCGCCTCCTTATTCGTGTTATAGGTTAACACTACATCGATCCCCTTTTTTGCAAGGGCAATGGCCATATTCCTGCCAAGGCCACGACTGCCTCCGGTTACCACCGCTATTTTGTTTTTAGCATTCATATCATTATTATTTTGATACACAAAGTTGCCACAATCTGCGGTGACTGCCGTTGCAAACATCAATCCATTATTTGCAAAAATCAAATCATCATCAGGAACGGAACACAGCCGGCGTAACGGCTGCCTGTTTCTTAAAGAAGTTGGAAAAATGTGCTACTTCCTCAAAACCGAGGCTATAGGCAATTTCAGAAACGGTCCAATCGGTTTGTTTTAAAAGGATCTTTGCCTCCTGCAAAATGCGGCCGCTGATCATCGCGGTAGTGGTTTTTCCTGTATGCTCTTTTAATACTTTATTGAGGTGGTTTACGTGCACCGCCAGCCGGCCGGCATAGTCCTTAGCTGTGCGCAACTGCAATTGCTGTTGTGGCGATTCAATGGGAAACTGCCGTTCCAGCAACTCGATAAAAAGTGCAGTAACACGGGCCGCTGCATTTTGAGTGACGGCAGTTGCAGGAGCCGGTTGCAGTTTTTGCCCGTAATGGATCAGCTCCAGCACATAATTACGCAACAGATCGTATTTAAAGGCATAATCGGAAGCGATCTCCTTTTTCATTTTCAAAAAAACGGATTCGATCTCCTTCGCCTGCTCACCGGTAATTTCAAAAACAGGATAGCCGCCGGGTTGAAAGATCGGAAGCTCTTCAAGCACCACGCCACTTTTATTTTTTACAAGAAAGGCATCCGTAAATACACAAAAATGACCAGACTGATGCGGATCCTGTGGTATCCAATGGTACGGCACTTTGGGTGTGGCAAACAAGAGGGCATTACCCGTGATATCAATCACTTTATCGGCATATTCGGCCCGGTTCTTCCCGCGTATCAGGCTGATTTTATAATAGGCCCTGCGGTTGTAGGGCATTTCCTTTTTCCGTTTTACAGCCTCGATGGTGGCTGCTATATCAAAAATATTAAAATGACCGATCTCCTTACCGATGCCGGGAGGTAACAGCGTTGTCACCTCCTTACCGGTCCATGTTGCCGCCTCTTCATAAAATGCCTCCAGGGAGGTGGGTTTAGCCGTATTCATAAATCTGCTTGTTTGCAAAATTCAAACAGCAAGTTATAAAAAGATACTTAGGCTTCAAAAGAATTTTGCTGCTACCAAAAAGTGACAGGTCTTCCCTGTTACTACCCACTTAAAAATATAATCAATATGAAAAAGTAGGCTAAAATGTCCACCAAAAGAGATCGCATGTTTATGATTATCATGCCAACCCATTTGGTCAAAATCTTCATCCGCCCAGTAACTTTTTTCCAGCTGATATTTTTTTACAGATTCGGTCATCCTTTATTGTTGTTATATGATTTCGGAGCAATCTTTTTACCAATCGCTGTTTTCTCCCATGGCGCCAAAGCCGTTTTTGTCCGCCCTTTTCTCATTTTGAACCACTTCCTCAATAAACAAAAGCAGCTCCTGTTTCTCTGTCTCGTAAGTTTCCATCAGCTCCTTCCCTGTTAAAAAAAAACCAGCGATGTCCAATGCATTCAGCCCCTTTTTAAAATGCAGGTAACTGATTTGCTCGATAAATTGACGGATTTCCTCCTCGTATCGCCGGCCCCGCTCCAACGCATCCGGATGGCCATTCAATATTTTTTTACGTTCCTTTTCCGGCAGATTCGTTATTAAAAAACAGGCATTGGGCGGCACATTTTTCACCACTTCGGGATCTACGGTTCCGGTTCCGTTGCAATAAGCGCAGGAACCCGGCGACCATATTAATTCCTGTTTCAGTCGCCTGATGTCCTCCTGATCTACCCGGCCTTTTCCCAAACACCGGGGGCATTTGATCAACACTGATGGTTTATCGGTACCAAATAGTTTTCTAAAGAAATTCATAGCCGCATACTGTTTTGGATTGCTTCAAGTGTGGTTCATTTGTTACCCGTTATAAATATAATCATAAAGGCTACAAGACCCGCTGGCAATAACCTCTTTTATGATTTCCACTCATAAACCAGCTGCACCACGCCCGACCGGAAGGCATGCGTTTCCACCAGTTTCAATTCCATCCGCTCCTTCAGATCTTCGAATAACGGCTTGCCGCTTCCCAGCACTACCGGATGTACGGAGATCCGGTATACATCGATCAGCCCTGCGTGGATAAAGGTTTTGATCAGGCTGGCGCCTCCATAGAGCCAGATATTTTTGCCGCCCTGCTTTTTAATTGCATCTACCCTTTCGGCGATATCTTCTGCAATAAATGTTGCCCTTCCATCCTCCGGCGGACGGGTAGAGAAAACAATTTTCTTTTTTGAATGCACAGCCTTCCACAATTGTTGTTCTGCTTCGCCGGCCGTTGCATCCGGTTGAAAATTACCCCATTGATCGTAGCTAACCCTCCCGTAAAAGATGGTATCAATGCCAGAAAGAAACCCGTCAAAGTTCATATCATCATCCATAATACACCAGTCAATTTCACCATTGGAGCCTTCAATAAATCCATCAAGGGTAACCGCCAGATCCAGGATTACTTTTTTCATATTGGTTGATTTGCGGATAAAAATAGGTAATTATATTGAGGCTGTAGTGCTGTAATCAGGGAGACCGGGAGACATGGGCGACACCCCGCGCTGTCTGAAAACAGTGTTGCAGGTAGATTGACAAGGCATCTCCACCGGCTATAAGATCCGCTTCGGATCCGTTACAAACACCCGCGTACAAACCGTATACGGGTCCCCATTTGAACGTTCATATTTCAGCTCTGCATAAAATGCCTGATAGCCTTTAGCGGGTAATGGCTCCCTGATCCTGATGGAGGATCTGCTGGCTGCCGGCAGTTCCCGGCCCTTCCATGTTTCATTCCGGAAATCCTGGTCTTCAGAACCGGCCTGCCACAGTGTTATGCCTTTCAGCCCCGCGGTTGTTGCGGTTATATTCAGTTCAACTCGTTTCTTTTTAACCTTTGTGCTCCAGTTACACACAGGGTAAGACTCCCGGGCAAGGGCTATTCCAAAAAAGGCGCTGAGTGCAGGCATGGCGGTTACACCACGGTTGAGATCATGCCCCGCATTGGGTGTATAATGTAAGAGGTTGTTCCCGGGAATGGAATCCAGGTAATTTTTTACATTATCCACTACCCAATAGGGATCATTGGTTCCGATAAAGATCATCTTGGGCATGGTTAGTTTTTTCCGGTAAGCGAACGGATCGATCATGGTCACCAGTTCCCGGCCCAGCGGGCTGGTCATACCCTGCACAATGCCCAGCTTTACGTAGTCTTCGATTTCCACGCTGTACCCGCCATAGGCATCGATCTGGTGTTGCAGGTTTGCCGGCATATTCAGTACATCGATGACCATTGGGCCGATGGCTGTTACTCGGGGATCATTGGCCCCTGTAAGCCAGGTGGTCCAGCCCCGCTTGGAAGCCCCTGCCACTACAAAACGATTGACCTTATGTGCCTGCCGTTGTTTTGAAAACTCCTGTACCGCATCCATCGCCCGTACGGCACTTTTTACCATCGGGAATAGCAGCGGCCAGCTATAATCATTATCCTGTTTAAACTGGTGCAGCGTATAGGAAATAGCAGCGTCTTCTGTAAGATTGCTAAAAATGGGCTGATGCGGTACCTGCCGCAATACGGCTACGATGGCCGCATTCCGGGCAGCAATGGTACCCATTTGTTGCACCAGGCGATCATTCTTACCGCTCCAGTTGGGCAAACCGGTTTCTTTGTTATTGCTTCCTCCCGTTATAAACAATAAGGCGCCATCATACCGGGTTTCCCGTGGAATGAGCACGGTGAGCTGGTGCGTCCAGGTATAACCATGCCATTGTTGCGAGGTCAGTAACAATTGGTACGCCGTACTGCTTTCCAGTTCAGCGGAATCTATTAATTCCCATTTACAGGTGGTATCCCTGTTATAAAGATACTGCTCCAGCGCCGTAGCCGCTGTAACGGTCTGCTGTGCCATTGTGTGTACGGTAAACAACAGTTGCAGCAGAATGGAATAAACAAAGGCTTTTTTCATCGTTTTGGGCTTATTTATATCATTTATGCACCGGCAGGGACTTTCACCTGCTCTGTATTGCTTTCAACAGGTCCATTGCAGGAGAAATAGTTGATCGCACTAAGATACGCCGGCAGTTCCAATTATATTTCATTTACCGGCTCTTTGCGGATCTTTTAATCTGCCTGCTTGTATGATGACATAAAGGTTTCTCCGCTGCGGTCGAAACGACGGAGTTTTTTTGCACGAGAGAAATATCATCGTCACCCCGATCCTTGTGGAGGGGTCTCTATGGGTTCCTTCATGCAGGTGGTCTTTTAATCCTGTCTGCTTGTATGATAACGTAAAGGTTTCTCCGCTACGGTCGAAACGACGGATGATTTGTAACGCCAATGAAAAAGCTATCGTCACCCCGACCCTTGCGGAGGGGTCTCTATGTTTTTTTCATGCAGGCGGTCTTTAATCCGGTCTGGTTATATGTTGACGTAAAGATTGCTCCGCTACGGTCGAAACGACGGAGTTTTTTTGCACGAAAGAAATATCATCGTCACCCTGATCCTTGCGGAGGGGCCTCTATGTTTTCTTTCATGCAGGCGGTCTTTAATCCTGTCTGGTTATATGTTGACGTAAAGATTTCTCCGCTACGGTCGAAATGACGGAGTTTTTTTGCACGAAAGAAATATCATCGTCACCCCGATCCTTGCGGAGGGGCCTCTATGTTTTCTTTCATGCAGGCGGTCTTTAATCCTGTCTGGTTATATGTTGACGTAAAGATTGCTCCGCTGCGGTCGAAATGACGGAGTTTTTTTAGTCGCTACGGATTCCTTCATGCAGCCGAAACGACGGAAGATTTGTACTTGGGACTACCGGTGGTTATTTCACCACAATACCTTCCAGATCGTAATCATAGGCCTTTTCGATCTGTACATTGTAAAATTCGCCGATCTTCAATTTATCGGTGCCGGTAATGATTACTTCATTATCCACTTCCACGCTGTCGAATTCGGTACGGCCGATATAACGGCCTGCCTCTTTTTTATCGATCAGGGTTTTGAAGGTCTTCCCTACTTTTTCCTGGTTCAGTTCATAGGAGATCTCCTGCTGGAATTCCATAATTTCCTGGGCGCGGCGCTCCTTTTCTTCCTGGGGAATGGTATCAGACAACAGGTAGGCGGTAGTGTCTTCTTCGTGCGAATAGGTAAAGATGCCTACGCGGTCGAAGCGTTCCTTTGCAAGGAACTGCTTTAATTCCTCAATATCATCCAGGGTTTCACCCGGAAAACCTGCGATCAGGGTGGTGCGTAAACAAATACCCGGAACTTTCTCCCGGATGGCGCTTACCAGGTCTTCCATCTCGGCCCGGGTGATTTGCCGTTTCATCGCGTTGAGCATATTATCCGCAGCATGTTGCAGGGGCATATCAAGATAGTTACAGATATTATCCCGCTGGCGCATCACATCCAGGATCTCCAACGGAAATTTTGTAGGATACGCATAATGCAGGCGGATCCATTCCAGGCCGGGAATGTCTGCCAGGCGGTTCATCAGGTCCGGCAGCATCCGTTTCTTATAAATATCCAGCCCGTAGTACGTTAATTCCTGGGCGATCAGCATGATCTCCTTTACACCTTTCTTCACCAGGCCTTCCGCTTCCGCCACTACCTGCTCGATGGTTTTACTCACATGCTTCCCGCGCATCAGGGGAATGGCACAAAACGAACAGGTGCGGTTACAGCCTTCGGAGATCTTCAGGTAGGCATAATGTTTGGGCGTTGCCAGGAGTCGTTCACCCAACAGTTCGGTTTTGTAATCGGCTTCAAATTGTTTCAGGATCAGCGGCAGCTCCATAGTGCCGAAGAAAGCGTCCACTTCGGGAATCTCGGTTTCAAGATTATTTTTATAGCGTTCGCTGAGGCAGCCCGTCACATATACTTTATCCAGCTTGCCGCGCTTCTTATATTCTACCTGTTCTAAAATCGTATTGATGCTTTCTTCCTTGGCCTTGTCGATAAAACCGCAGGTGTTTACCACCACAATATTGTGATCAAATTTCTTGTTCTCGTGGGTTACCTCAATATCATTGGCCCGCAGCTGTCCGCTCAGCACTTCGCTGTCTACCATATTTTTGCTGCACCCCAGGGTAATGATGTTTACCTTGTCCTTCTTTAATGTTTTTGCTTTCAAACCGGATTTTCAATTTTAGAAGCTGCAAAGGTACGGTATCAGCCGGATATGCGCTGTTACAATTGCCCCTTGCTGGCAAATGCGCGCAACAACGATCGTCTTTCCCGCTGATCTGCGCAAATTTTTTCGCTGATTTACGCTGATGACTTTTTCTGCGCCTGACCTGTGCTATCCGCGGGCCATTGCCTAGCTGATGTTGCTGATTTTCAGAGCATCCCGCGCAAAAAGTGAACAAACGCCTTCAATCAGCGTTCAGTCTTCAACCATCAGTAATCACTGTTATCTTGCAATCGGCGATTCCGCATCAAATATCAAACGGATCTAACCCGTCACGGCGGGCACGCGTGAAACGTTGAACCTGAAACCTCAAACAAACCTAGGTCACTCCGGCCAATGGGTTTCCACTCCCTGACTCCGGATAAATTCCTGGAATTTTTTCAGCAGTTCCCGGTCCTTCCGCACCGTTGCCGGCAATACGCCCTGCGCCTTTGCAAATACAAGTAATAATCCAACGGCTTCGCCGATGCTCCACTCTACAGGATGCAGGCGGTAGCAGCCATTGGTAATATGGGTAGTGCCGATGTTCTTATTGGCCGGAAAAATATTTTCCATCTTCACAGGCAGTAAGGCGCCCAGCGGAATCTGGAACGGCAGGGACGGAAAATCGATATAATTATTCCCCCGGCTGCTGGGATGCAGATCAATATGATAATACCCGACACCTACAGAATCAAAAAAATCCGCGGCTTTCTGTTTGTTTGTACCCGTTACCGATGCCCGCTGTTCGCGCCCTACATGTTCTTCGAGAACTGTAAACTGCGCTTTAATCCTCCGGGATTCGCGGATATAGGGATACTTCGCCAACCCATCAGCAGTGCCCATTACATCGTTGCGCAAACGCAACCCTGGCCATCCTTTGCCGCCGCCGGGCCGCGGTGCCTCCGTTTGCAGCCAGTAAAAAAGGGATAAACTGAGCTGTTTGGCTTGTTCTACCTGTTTGCGAAATACCTGCGGGGTTACATCTACAATGTTTCCGGGTATATAGTCATTCTGAGGCCAGTTAACAATGGAGATATCGCCTTTATAAAATCCGTCTTTAAAATTTTTGCGGTCGATGATCCGGCGGTAGTTCCATAAGTTCAATAAAGACCCGGTAGCACTGCCGTCCGGTGCAAAGCCCAGGTCTTTGGGTTGCAGGGTTTGTGGCTGTGCATATTGAAGGCTGAGCAATTTTCCCGGCCAGGCCGGTTGCAATGCCGGTGTGTAATTGCGCCAGAAGGCATAATCTGCCGGCCGTGCTATGGTGTGATCCGCGCCCTCAATATAGTCCATGGCAAAGCACATGGTAAATGCCTGGTTGTTGCGGGCGTCCGGCACCACTGGGGCATGCAGTTCATTGGTCTGGCTTTGCGACTCTGTACCTGTAATATAAGCGGTTCCGGTCAATAGCAGCAGATCACCCAGTTCTGTTGCGTCAATAAAGTAGTCGCTTTTCAACAGACACTGTTTCCTGTTCTTTTCATCCTTTACGGTAACGGAGGTTACACGCGCACCGGTTACCGTTGCCTTTACCGCGCTATGCTCCGTCAGTATTACCAGCTGTCCGTTAGAACAAAAAGGCATCAATAGCTGGCGGATTACCGTTTCCGCAACAGCCGGTTCATGACAAAGCCGGGAAACCGCCCCGTTGCCTGGGTTCAGTTGCGGGTTATTCCTTGCTTTTTCTGTAAGCGGGTAATACTGGCGGTAATGATCGCGGATGCGGTTGCGGAGCTCCCGGTAAGATTGCGGAGCACCGTGCGTTTCAATCCATGGATGCTCATCCGGTGGTACGCCCTGGGAGGTGAGCTGTCCGCCCAGCCAATCCGTAACTTCTGTCAGTACCACGGTGAACCCATTTCTCAAACAGGCAAGGGCAGCTGCTACACCGCCCAGTCCGCCGCCGGCAATCACTACATCGGCCTGCAACACCGCCGTTTCATTGGCGATAACCTTTGCGGCAGCAGTAAAAGGAGCAGCCGTGCTCAAAACGGTGCCGGCACTGCTTGCGCCCAGCAGTTGCATAAAATCTCTTCGCTTCATAAACGCCAAACGATCGTATAAATGCTGCTAATATAACCAAACTCTTTCATTTGTTCTTTTCAGATATATTTTACAGCGGGTTCATTTCAGATGTCCGCCTAAAATGATTATTCTTTCAATCTCACTTCGAATGCAATCGAGAAGTCGTCCTGTTTTTAGGAGATGCCTCCACTTCGGTCGGCATGACGGTAGCGAAATGTGAATTGTCCCTTGCAAACACTTTAAACACGGCAAATAAAACCGCAATATCTTTACAGCTATGAAATGGATACCGGTTTGCTTTATCTTATTCCTGTTAGGCATCATCTCCTGCAGGGAACGGTCAAAAGAAGTGGTCGTCAGCAACGGCGTTTCGGATACGTTGGCCAATATCCGTAGGCATGCCATTACCGATCTCCGGTATGATTTGTCGTTCGATATCCCCGAAAGCAAAGAAACAGCCATTACTGCGCGGGAACAGCTGGCCTTTCAGTATTCCGGCACATCCGCTACTCCTTTGTTTCTAGACTTCAAGGAGGATCCGAAAAAGATAAAAAAGATCCTTGTGAACGGAACGGAAACCCTGCTCCAGCACAGGAACGAGCACATCGTTATTAAAGGGAGACTACTAAAAAAAGGGCACAATACGATTGCCATCGATTTTATAGCCGGCGACCAGGCGTTGAACCGGCGGGATGATTTTTTATACACCTTATTCGTACCCGACCGGGCCCGGACAGCCTTTCCTTGTTTTGATCAACCGGATCTCAAAGCCGTCTTTAATCTTAGCCTGGTGATTCCGCAACACTGGACAGCCATTGCCAACGGCCAGTTGCGCGATTCAATTATCCGCAACGGACGGAAGACCTTGCATTTTGCGCCTTCTGATAAGATCAGCACTTATCTTTTTTCGTTTGCTGCCGGGAAGTTTCATGTAGCCCGCGAACAATGGCGCAACGGCACGATCGAATTCCTGTACAGGGAGACGGATCCCGAAAAAATCAGCAATAGCCTGACAGCTGTTTTTGACCAGTATAAAAAAGTAATCACATTTTATGAGCAATGGACGGGCATTCCCTATCCCTTCCAGAAACATGGCCTGGTAGCCATCCCCGATTTCCAGTTCGGGGGCATGGAACACCCCGGCGCCATCCTGCTGCAGGCCTCCACCCTGTTTTTAACAAAAGATGCCACCGAAGGCCAACTAAACAGCCGTGCGCAGTTGCTGGCCCATGAGGCGGCACATATGTGGTTCGGCGACCTGGTTACGATGAGCTGGTTCTCCGATGTTTGGATGAAGGAGGTCTTTGCTAATTTTATGGCAGACAAGGCCACGGCTACTCCCGGGCATGAACAGGGCTTTTCATTAAAATTCCTTACCGATCATTTGCCGCCGGCTTATGCCGTTGACCGCACTACGGGCGCCAACCCGATCCGGCAACCGCTGGAAAACCTGGAAAAAGCGGGAACACTTTACGGCGGGATCATTTATCATAAATCACCGGTAATGATGCGGCAACTGGAAGAGCTGATGGGTGCCACGGCCTTCCAGCAAGGGGTGCAGCAATACCTGAAAACCTATGCCTTTAAGAATGCCTCCTGGCCCGATCTGATCCGGATCCTGGATACCGGCACCCCGGCCGACCTCAACGCCTGGAATACCGTTTGGGTAAATGAACCCGGCCGGCCGGTATTTGATTATCGCGCCTCCTATGATACCGCGGGAAACCAGATCACGGGTTTTACTCTTTCGCAACAGCCGGAATTTGGCCGGAACCGGGTTTGGCCGCAACGCCTGGATATCAGCTTTTATTATGAGGGGATGGTACGCACCATTACCGTTAGCGATAGTATGGCCGGGCAGGAAGTACCGCGCGCCACCGAACGAAAGCGCCCGCTGTTCATCCAGTTCAATGCCTCGGGTATGGGCTATGGTGTATGGCCCGTTGATACAGCCATGTTGCCTCATTTATTTACCATTGAAAATTATGTAAGCCGCGCCTCGGCCTATATTACCCTGTATGAGAATATGCTCAACGGCCGCTACAATACCCCTGCACAACTGCTGCAACTTTTCGCTGACGGTTTGCATAAAGAAACGGTTGAACTAAACATGCGGTTGCTTACCGGATATATCAGTTCCATCTACTGGAATTTTATGCCACCGCAACAACGCCGGCAATGGACCGGCCGGCTGGAAAACAGCATCTGGAGTGCCCTGCAGCAACAAAAAAATCCCAACAATAAAAAGATCCTGTTTGGTTGTTACCAGTCGGTTTTTGAAACAGAACCGGCCCTGGCGCGGCTCTATGCCATCTGGTACAGCCAGGACCCACCGGCCGATGTGGTTTTAAAAGAAGAAGATTATACGAATCTTGCTTTTGCCCTTGCGTTGAGAGATCAAAAAAGTGATAGCATCCTGCAGCAGCAGCTTCGCCGTGTTAAGGACCCCGACCGCATTCAACGGTTCCGCATCATCATGCCAGCGCTTTCGCGGGGTGCCGCCGTCCGCGATGCTTTTTTCGCCGGCTTAAAAAAACGCGAAAACCGGTCCAACGAATCCGCGGTAGGCGCCGCGCTGGGCTACCTGCATCATCCGCTCCGGCAGCCGGCTGCAGAAAAGTACCTTGAGCAGACCCTGGAACTACTACCCGAGATTCAGCGTACGGGCGATATCTTCTTCCCCGGAAACTGGATCCAGTCCAGCTTTGGCAGCTACCAGTCAGCATCGGCCTATGAGATCGTAAGCCGTTTTTTGCAGACCCATCCGCAAGTGGACCCTCATTTAAAAGCCAAGATCCTACAGGGTACGGACAACCTGCGGAGGGCCCGGATGATTACACCGTAAAACCGCCCGTCAGAATAGCTGGAGCAACGCAGCGGCGTCACCGGAAGTTTGTCGTCTATTAGTAAATACCAACGGCAATAAATTAACCTGTGTTAATTTGCGGTTCGCATAAACCGGTATAAATTGCGCCGGATTTTAATGCCTGATTATCACAATTTGTAACGAATGCCTATGACATCGGAATTCCATACCCTAAACCCGGTTCTATACCCTGGTTTTAATTACACCCCGGAACAGCTGTATAAATATGCTGAATCATCGGGTATATTTTCAATTATGCTCCAGAACAAAAGCATTGTGCATTTTACACCGGAGCATCCTGAAAAATTCAAACGCTGGTTAACAATCAATAATATTTTTGATATTAAATCTTCGGCATCCAATTAACCGGATCAACAGGTGCTGCATTGATTCTTGTCACGCCAAAGAAAATCATTTGCCCCAGGCCTTATTGGGCGTTGGCCCCATATCCAACTCCAGCCGGCCACCTTTGAGCAGTTCGCTGGCAGGGAAACGGAAGCTATTCAGCACACGCCCGTTGAGCCGGGCACGCTGTATGTATTTATTTTCCCTTGATGCTGCAGGCGCACTGATGATAAATTGCGTTCCCCGGCCGTACCGGCTGCCCAGGTTAATGACGGCTTTTTTATACAGCGGACTGGTGATCTCATACTCCGGTATCACATTGCAGCCGCCATCCGTTTGAAACAATCCCAGTGCGGCCATCACAAACCAGCTGCTCATTTGTCCCTGGTCTTCATCCCCCAGGTAGGCATCGGCCGTACCAAAACCATAATAACGGTCCAGGATGGAACGGCTCCATTGCTGCGTTTGCCAGGGCTGGCCGGCCCAGTTGAACAGGAAGGCAAAATGCATCGATTGCTGATTGCCCTGCACCACGGGAAAATCCCAATACTGGTCGCCGGGTGCATTATAGCGCCAGGGTTCACTGGCCTTAAATCCTTTTGTAAGCCGGTCTGTGAAGCGCTCTTTGCCAACCGCGTGGATCAGCGCTGGTACATCCTGTGGTACAAAATATGTAAGCTGCCAGGCATTGCCCTCTACATACTGATGATTGGCGCCGGATTTATACGGATCAAAATTTTGCTCCCATTGCCCGTTGCTGTATCGCATGCGGGCGTACCCGGAAACCGTATCGATCGCATGTTTCCACCAGGATCCCCGTTCATTAAAAACAGCCGCCTCGGGCCTGCGCATGGCCGTTGCCAGCTGGCCCACCGTCCAGTTATCATAGGCGTATTCCAGCGTGTTGGAAAACCGGCCTTTGTCTGCCGGTACATATTGGTATTTCAGAAAGGCTTCAATATCCCGGTTGCCTGCAAACCCGTTGCCCACGCGTTCCGGTTTGGAGGTAGCGGTCTTCACCACGGCCTTAAACAACCTACCCGTATCATAATCCCGGATGCCCATCTGGTAGGCGCTTACCAGCAACGGAATTTCGTGCTCACCCACCATTACCGGTATGTATTCCATCCCTGCTGGGCCCTTCGCCAGCCAGCCATTGGCATCAAACATGGCCAGTTGTGAGCGTACCCATTTGCCGGACCATTCCGGTGCCACCAGGTTCCACACCTGGTTCAGGTTCCAGAACGTATTCCAGAAGGCATCGCAACCCAGTGCCTGGTCTCCCGGTGTTTTCAATTGCTGTATCTTTTCCGTCGCATCCACCCAGCGTCCGTCCACATCGCTGAAGGTGTTCCGGCAAAAGCTGCGGTAAAGATTGGTATAGAACCGCATCTTTTCCCGGCTGTCGTCACTGGTAATACGAACCCTGCCCAGGAGCTCATTCCATGCGTTTACCTGGTGTTGCCGCACGGCATTAAAATCCCAGCCAAAAGGAGTACTGACCTCTTCCTGCAGGTTGCGCCGGGCACCCGCAGCATCCACATACGAAATGCCTGTACGCACCTGCACCACGGGCGTTTGGTGCGTGTCAAATTCCACATAGCAACCCATCTGCTCCGGTTGCTCCGCATTCAACTGGTCTCCGCCGGTGATCACATCATTGATCCAGCCGCCCATCTTCTTTATGGGCCGGTCAAACTCGATCCGGAAATAGATGGTATAATCCTGGTCGGCATCGGCCGACCATACATTTTTGGATTGTTGTACGCTGTACCCCTCAATCGTATGTGCATCCACCTGGGTGAGCCGGGCTTTGAGGATCTTATAATCGTACTCCGCCGGAATTTTTAAATCGATCATAACGCGTCCGTCCTGCTGCTGCGGATAGGTATAACGCTGAAAACTGCAACGGGTAGTGGATGTCAGCTCCGCCTTAATGTTATAGTCCACCAGGTCGGCTTTATAATAACCAAGGGGGGCTTCTTCCGTGGCCTTGTTGATCCGCGACCGGTATCCGGTGCTATCCTTTTTCAAGGCAGACTCATCGCCCATTTTTATCTTCAGCGGTCCGTTCACCGGTAGCATGCCCAGCCCGGCCATGGTCCACTCATGCACATGACTAAAGGTGCCGATGCTTTCAAAGGTTGGATTGTACCCTGCCTGCCAACCGGCATTCTGGTTATCCGGACTCAGCTTTACCATGCTAAAAGGCATCCAGGGTCCCGGTGCAATCATCCACCGGGAATGCGCGGTACCTAAAAACGTGTTCACATAATCCGAAGGCTGTACCTGCGGCTGTGGGCTGCGGGTAACCGTGCCGGAAGCCACCTGCTTTCCATTGGCAAGAATGGTATACTTACTATGGATTTTTTTTGTTACTGCCGGCATGGGCACTTCCAGTGTGGCCGCACCTGCTTCCAGTTTTTTATTAAAAAGGGTGCGCCCATCCAGCTTTACGTTTAACATGGGCCGGCCATCTGTATGTACGATATCCACCAGCAGGGGTTGTGTGGCTGCATCCCGTTTCCAGGGAGCCGCTTTTACACCGCGGATAAGCACGGGTGCGGAATCCGGGTTCAATACGGTTGCTGCACTGCCCGTCATGCGCAAATCATCAAATACCATCCAGGAGCCTTCGAGACTGGTGAGCTGTACTTCGTTTGTTCCTGTTCTGAGGATGGCGGCACCCAGCGGGATAGTGATGGTATGGTTCAGCAGGTTCCGGTTATCACCGGTGAGCGCTGCTTCGTTTGTCCCCTTGGGTAAACGGAAATTCCACGACCGTCCATTAACGGTAATTTTTAAATACGGGGGTAAGTTAACATGGGTATGCAGGATGTCTACGATGAGGGCACCGGCGGCCTCCGGATCCACGGTTTTCAGATCAAACAACAGGTTCAGCACCTGGGTGCGGATACCTGCTGTAGGACTGGTACCGCCCCAGGCATCGGCAGGGCCGGGCAGTACATAGGGCCAATCTTTCTTTGGATCCGACCGCCCGATGATGTATTGCCGGTTTTCCCATCCAAAATCTTCTTTTAGAAAATCCTGGTACCTACCCGGGGCCAGCGCAAACTCTGCGGCGCTGTTGTCTTTTTTTCCAATGCTCCAGATCACCCGCTCCTGGCTGTTGCAAAGGATGGTTACCGCCGTTAAATAAACGGACAAGCATGTTTTCAGCAAAATATGTTTATGCATACGATCATGGATATTTAAACTACGTATTAGTTGATTCCCGTCTTTTGTGCTACCATTTGATTTAAACCGCAAAGAGCGCAAGGATCACGCAAGGCGCGCAAGGACATATGCCTTAACAACTTTCATCGCGACCTTCGCGGATGCATTGCGTCCATAGCGGTTCAATTTTACCGCAAAGAGCGCAAGGGATTACGCAAGGTGCGCAAGGACAGGGACCATCACAACTTTCATCGCGACCTTCGCGAATACTTTGCGTCCATAGCGGTTCAATTTTACCGCAAAGAGCGCCAGGGCCACGCAAGGTGCGCAACGATAGCTTCCATAACGACGTTAATTCATCATTGCCTATTCCCCAATCACTATTAACCATTCACCATTCCCTACTTCACTCCCCTCGCCCAGTCTCTCAATAGTTCAATCGCATCATACAACACCCCGGCTTCTCCCCTGAAATCGCCCGACCCGGAGGCCTTGCTATTGCGCACATCGTACCATTCGTAAAATCCTTTATTCTTTAATACCCGGTCGATCATCGGGCTCATTTCCGCGTATGCTTCCTGTGCCATTCCGTTAGCCGCCAGGGCATGGATCATCCGTCCGCCAAACCAGGTCCAGTCGCCGGCATTCTGATAATGATAAGCGGCCATATTGGGGAATTCTTCCACCGGGTAGGGCGGGTAAACCGTCATACCGATGGTGGCGAATTTTTCTTTCTCTGCCGCCTGCAAAAACTGATCGTTGATCTTTTTGATCTCCTTACTGCTATGCATGCCGGCCAGGATGGCACAAGTGGTACCCCCGGTATACAGGATACTGCGTTCATCAAAGCTTTTTGAGAACGGGCTTCCGTTTAAATAAATATGCGGGATGTATTTTGCTCGTGCAGCATCCCAAAGATGTTTGCGGATATTCTTCTTGATGGTATTGGCCGTTATCTGCCATTTTTTATGCAAGGCTCCGGACTCCGGCGTCATCCCGATAAAATCATTAAGGGCCATTACAAACATGGCATTGTCATAAATATCAATGGCCCATTTTGTTTTTTCGTTCAGCGCCACACCCCAGCCTTTTTCGGGTTGTACATCACCCCAGTCGATGGTGGTAGCCCCTTTTACCAGTCCGTATTCTTTTGACCAGCGTTCGGTCATTACATAGTTCAATGCCGCTTCCAGCCGCTGCAATACTGTTTGCCCGCCAATGGTTTCCTGCAGGATGCTTTTATCCCCGGTAACATCAATGTATTTTTTCACCGCCTGCACCAGGGAGGATTCCTGGTCCGTTTCCACCGTATTTTTATGAGCGGCCCAGTCCGGCGCCAGGTTGGAGTAACTGTATTTATAACCGATATTCGCCTGTTTTTTATTAATGGCCCCGTCGGGAATATTGCCATCTGCACCCTGTATTTTAAAGAACAACAACAGGGCATCCTTTACATCTTTTTGATCCCGCGCCTTAAGCGAGCCCTTAATAAAGGTATTAAAATCCCGGATCCAGATCTCCCCATAACCGGTGCCGGCATTAAAGCCGGTAAGGATGCGCAAGGCACGGGCCCGTACGGTATCCAGCCGCTCATCGGCCAATATTTGAGCGGCCAGCTCCTTTTTGCTGATGCCACCCGCAGCTACCCGGCCCGCATAGGACGACAGGTTCAGTTTTCCGGTTTGCGCCTGCGCCCCGGCCAGTAAAAAAACAAGGTTCAATAAAAATAGTCGCTTCATAAATGTTATTTATTCTTCTGTTTAAATCTTTAAAAATGCGTCAGCGTTATCGGGGAGGTGTTGCCGTCATATACAGTTCCAGCAAGCCCCCGTTTACAATATCATTAAAACGAATGTAGTGTTCTTTCAGTGTTTTGCCATTCAATTTCATAGACCGGATGTAAATATTGCCCGGGGTATGGTCATATGCCCTAATCACAAATTCCTTTCCTTTATAATAGGCATTGTTCAGCCGGATGCGTGCTTCACTGAACAAGGGACTGGTGATATCTACCCGCTGGTTTTCATCGGTACCGCCATTCATTTCAAACAATCCCAGCGCGCTCATCACAAACCAGGCGCCCATCTGCCCTTCATCCTCATCTCCGTTCCAGCCTACATAGGGCGAAGCATCATAAAACACATCAAGGATCCGGCGGGTATAGTATTGTGTAAGATCTGGCCGGCCGGCATAGTTGAAAAGATAGGCCGCCTGCATGTTCACTTCATTGCCATGATTGATGTAGTACTCCGCCGATTGTCCCATGGTGCGGTCCAGGGCATGTGCCGCAAACCGGTAAAATTCCGACTTTTCAAACCCCTCCTTAAGCCGGCTCAAAAAGCGCTCCGGCTTCATCAGGCGCACCAGCCCTTCCACGTCATGCGGCACATAAAAGGAATACTGCCAGGAGTTGCCTTCAATAAAATGGTTGACCGAGAACCGGTCGAACCCATCCATAAAGGCACCGTCTGCCTTCCGTGGCACCACATAGCCCCGGGCCGTATCAAATACATTTTTCCAGCTGGCCGACCGCTTCAGAAAAAAACGGTAGTCTTCTTTTTTATTTAAAAGCTGTGCCATCTGCGCCACGCACCAGTCGTCATAGGCATAATCCAGCGTTTTGGAAGTAACGCCTTTTTCAACCGGAACAAAACCCTTTTCTGCATACACGCTTATTTGCGGGTTTCCCGGGTTTCCGCCGCAAAGCGGCTGCGGCTCCACCGTAACATGCTTCTTCATAGCAGCATAGGCCGTTTCCACATCTTTCTTTACGATGCCTTTCCGGTAAGCACTGGCCATTAATGCCATCTGGTGCGATCCTTCCATGATGCCGGAGTATTCGATGCCGGCGGGTCCTTTAGAAAGCCAGCCCATCTTTTCAAACAACTCCAGCTGTGTATCTACCAGTTGCTCCACCAGCTCCGGTGTAGCCAGGGTCCACAACAGGTTCAGGTTCCAGAAACTGTTCCAGTAGGCATCTCCGCCAATCATCACTTTCCGCCCTGCGGGCAGCTGTTGCTCCTTTTCGCAGGCATCCCGGTATTTACCGTTTACATCGCTCATGATCATTTTAGCTGTAAAACAACGGTACAGGTTGGTATAGAATTTTGTTTTATTTTCTTCTGATCCGCCATTTACGGAAATGGTATTCAGCAAAGCGCTCCAGGTGTTACGACTGTGCGCTACCACCGCATCAAAGTTCCACCCGAAATCTTTTAATTCCGTCTGTAAATTCAGCCTCGCCTGCGTAGCCGATACAAAGGAGATGCCCGTGCGAACGACTACCTGCTGCGGCATGGTTGTCGGAAAGCTTACATAAGCACCGATGCCATCCTTCAGCCGTGCCGTATCGCCGTCTGTTGTGCCTTGTCCCGTAAATCCGTGAAAGGCCGCAAAGGGTTTACTGAACTGCATGACAAAATACAGGTGGTAGTCGTTAAAACCGGCGGTAACCGTATGTGCAAAGCCCTCCACTTCCTGGTTATTTACCCGGGTAATGACGGCGTCTTTTAATTCCATCCCATATTCCGATGGCAGGTTCAGCTGGATCATCACGCGGTTGGAAGGATCGGCGGGAAATGAGTACCGCTGCACGCCGGTACGCTCCGTGGCCGTAAGCTCTGCTTTTATACGTGAATCCATCAGGTATACGGCGTAATAACCCGGGGTGGCTTTTTCATCCTCATGCCGGAACCGCGAATGATAACCGGCACCCGCACCCTTGAAGGGATCATCCGGAAGCCCGGGCGTCAGTGCCAGATCCCCGTTGGTGGGCATCGTAAGCAAGCCGGCCATGGTCCATCCATGTATATGACTAAAGCCATGAATGCTTCCGATGCTGTATTCATATCCACCCTGCCATACATTGCGCTGATTGTCGGGGCTCAGCTTTACCATCCCGTTGGGCATGGTGGCACCGGGAAACAACATCCACCGGGAATTGGAGGTTCCGATCATCGGATCCACATAATCGATGGGTTGCCGCTGCTGCGCACCGGCTGCCATGCCTGCCAGTGCAGCCATGCAACTGATGCAGCAGGTCCTCAGATACGCTTTCATTTCCTTCATGATTCTACTTCGTTTCAAAAAATCCGGACTGGTAACGGTTTGTACCATGAACGTATTTTTGATGTGCCGGTTCTTTGTTTGCTAAAGTTCCGGCTTATTGATGTAATCCTGCCACAACTGCTCAATGCTTTTACCGGTTTCT
This sequence comes from Niabella agricola, assembly GCF_021538615.1. Taxonomy (NCBI): domain Bacteria; kingdom Pseudomonadati; phylum Bacteroidota; class Chitinophagia; order Chitinophagales; family Chitinophagaceae; genus Niabella; species Niabella agricola. The sequence goes on along the minus strand of NZ_JAJHIZ010000002.1, from coordinate 188,592 downwards.
TTTATCCAGAAGTTATCGGTATACGTTCCGGAGCGCATAGCGGCATTCAGTTTCTTAACGGTCCCTTTCTGCACGCGCCGCTCTATCCAGGCAAAAAGCCTTGCGGCGGTACCATAGCCGTTGGTATACGATTCGCCTGGCCGCGGACTGCGCAGGGCCCAGCCGGTAGCCGCATTATTTACCCCATATACATGCCGTACATAATCTGCAATACCTTCGGTTACCCATCCCGGACCAGACGGATAGTTCTGTATCACATGCATCACCTCGTGCGTAACCACATCCATATCCTTCGGATGTTTTTTCATATAATCGGCGCCATAGCACACCATCCCCAGTTTTGCATCGGCATAGGCCACACCTGTATAACCGGAGTCTATTCTAAAAAGGATGGTGCGGGTAGCCTTTGGGTTAAAGGTTTTTATGAAGCGGGGATAATTGGTAAAAAAAGTGCGGATGAGGCCCTGCTTCTGCAGGTTGTCCATACCTTCCGACCGGTCCTCGACAATCAATGTAATGCCCTTTTGCCGGATGGTATCGGCCAATGGATCTGCACCAGCTTTCTTACCTATACTGTTGCTGCGAAATCCCATACAAAGCAAAACCGGGACCAGGAGCAACGGGGTTTTCTTATAAAATTTCAATTGCATTTTTTATTTTAAGATTGAAGTATTCTTTGAGGCATTCGGCTTTCCCGCTGATGGGCGCAGATTGCATACACCGCTGATTTCTGCGGATTGATTTTCTGCGAAGATTTGCGCAAAAAATCGGCGAAGATTTGCGGGAAATACCACCACATCCAAACATTCAAATCGCTTCATTTTAAGTCGTTCAAGCTTTTCCAAAAAAATTGAGGCATTCGGCTTTCCCGCTGATGGGCCAGATTGAATACACCGCTGATTTCCGCTGATTGGTTTTCTGCGAAGATTAGCGCAAAAAATCTGCGAAGATCTGCGGGAAATACCACCACATCCAAACATTCAAATCGCTTCATTTTAAGTCGTTCAAGCTTTTCCAAAAAAATTGAGGCCTTCGGCTTTCCCGCTAATGGGCGCAGATTGCATACACCGCTGATTTCCGCGGATTGATTTTCTGCGAAGATCAGCGCAAAAAATCGGCGTAAGTCTGCGGGAAAAACGATTACCGGTCATGCGTATAAAAGGTTATTTCTTCCAGGGTCATAAAATGGCTGCCGCCCCAGTTCGACAGCAATTTAAGCCGGTAGTACCGGAACTTCCCGGTTCCCTCCGGTACGGAAAACTCCTCACCGGCTTTTGCATAATCGATATCCGCCTGCGTATTATTCCCTACCGGGAGTCCGGAAGGTTTAATGGATTGATAGGAACCGATCTTCGTCCAGCTGGCCCAGCTGCCATCCGCTGCCGGGTTATTGCTTCCATACAATTCGAATGTTTTTACGCTCTCCAGCTGGTATAACCGGTCGTTGGCCTGCCATACTTTAAAGCGGCTGAGCGCTGCTGCAGATCCGCAGTCGATCGTAAACCAACAGGGAATGATGGATTGTGTAGCAAAGCCCGGCGGATCATATTTTTCATCCCATAAATAAGGCAACAGCCAGCCGTACCCGCCGTCTTTTACATCGGTTGGCAGCTCCAGCACCTTAAAACCCGACTTAGGCAAACGGCGCTCAAATGCCGGCAGTGTAACGGTGGAAGCTTCGGGGTAAAAAAATTCAAAAGCAGTGGAATCCGGTTTGTATTTAGACCGGTAGCTGAGCACCGATTTGCCCTGGTAGTCCGGCAGTACAGTACGCGTTTCCGTTGGCGCTACCACCACCTTTTGGGCGCTTCCGTTTGCCCCGGTATAATCCACATCAACACCCAGCTCACCGCCGGCCGGTTCGCCCCAGTTCAGCACCAGGTTATTTCCGTCTTCCGATTGCTCCACCGATCTCAGGGTACGGTTCACCAGTGACCCCGTATAATTCTGACCGTAGGCCACACCAAAGGCATTGACCACTACCGATTGATGATTTTCTTTGTCGTAGGTATAAAGGGTGAAATTATAGTTCCCTTCCCTGAGGTCGGGTACCAATATGTTAAGGGTGTCTCTTCCCTTTGTGCGTTTTACGGGCACCTCCATCGAATCGCGGCCGTTGTTCCAGTGGATGCTCAACCGGGTTACCAGCGGATCATTGCCCAGCACGACAGCAAGCTGTATGCGGTTATGCCCGGGCCGCACAATCACCGTATCCAGCCGTCCCGGGTAGGTGATCTCGCCGCTTTCCAGGTACCGGCGATAGGCATCGCCGCTGGTTTTGGTACAGGACTGCATAGCGGCCACCAGCAGCATCCCTAAAACTATTACACTATTGATCCGTTTCATGTATTCGTATTTCTTGTTAACAGATGAATTATTTAGTATCGCCCCACATCATGATCTCATAAAAATTCACATAGGTTCCGTTCGACCAGTTCTTCAGGGTTTTAAAACGGATGTACCGCACCTTGGGCGTATTCAGCGGAAACACTACGGTATACCCGGCCAGTGCCGCATCAATATCCGCCTGCGAAAGCTGCCCCTCGGGAAGCCCGGAGGGCTTTGTTTGTGTAGCGGTGGTCAGCAGGGTCCAGCTATCATCAAAACTTCCATCGGGATTGGGGTTGTTCGATCCCCATATTTCTACTTCTTTAGGATTGTGCAGCGTGTAGTAAAAGCCCGGGCGCATAAACCATACCAGGCGGCTTAATTTGGCTGTTACGCCCATGTCGTAGGTAAACCATTGCGGCATCCGTGCAGCATCCGAAGAATGGTAAAACCCGGCGGTGGTGCTTCCGTCAAAAAGCCCGGCAATATTGCCACCATGCCCCAGCGGTGCATCCGTGGGCAGCGCAAGTCCCTTCATCTTTGTACGATCCAGCAATGCTTCAAACAGCGGCGTCAGTTGTGTAATGAGCGTGTCTGAAATATTGCCCCAGCGATCCCTTATATACACCCCAAACTTTGTAGGCACATCGGGCATATTGCGGGTAGAGAAATCGCCGGTTTTCAGGTTCGTGTATTTCGTGGTCTGCGGTGCAAACCGTCCCAGCGAATCATCGGCCAGTACTACAATGGCCAGGTCCTGTTCCCCGGGATTGGTGTACTTTACATTCACGCCTCCGAAATCAGGAGCCAGCTTCAGTTGCCGGCGCACGATCCAGATCGGCGGCTCCAGCGGGCGCACGGTTACATCCACAGCCGCGGAGCTGTTCTCACTTTTATCTACGGCATAGAGTGATACCTTGTAGTCGCTGGTATCTCCAAACCCGTCTACCAGGATACTGCGGTTATAACGGCTCACTTTTGTTTCCCGCACTGTACCCCGCCGGGTGGTGTACCGTGCCTTTACATACAGCAGGTCCGGATCCTCCGGCAGCTCGTAACTGATGCGGGCAGCACCGTTCAGGTTCTCGATTGTTACATCACGCAGGGGCTCCGGTACGCGATCATCCTTTACCGCCGGACCGGCCACTTCCCGTTTGCAGGCCATCGTTACCAGCAAAAAACAAAAAAGACTATAATAACAAATACATTTTTTCATTTCAATACATTTAAGCATCGTTGGTAATTAAATACTCCTGTGGCTACCAGCCGGGGTTTTGTACCAGGTTGGGATTGATCTGCAGGTTGTATTCCCGTACCGGCCAGAAATAATCGCGGGGCGCAATAAACTGCGGGCTGTACAGCAGCACCCGGCGATTGTAATCTTCATACGTTGTTTGCAGGATATCCCATCCATAAATGGCGCTGCTTAAGGTTTGCGGAGCGGTTTTCCAACGGCGCAGGTCCCAGAAGCGGCTGCCTTCAAAGGCCATCTCGATACCCCGCTCCTGCCGGATGATGTCCCGCAGGCCTTCTGCCGACTGGTATTTGGATGCGCGGTTGGAGTACATAGACCAGGATTGCTCTACCGACTGCAACCCGGCTCTTGCACGGATCTGGTTGAGATACGACAAGGCTTCTGCGGGGCTGCCCGATTCATTCAGCGCCTCGGCATACAGCAGGTACAGATCACTCAGCCGCATGACCGGCCAGGGATAGGATTCTACCTGTAAGGAGGTGTTGTTGTAAACCAGGTTCCAGTTTACGATCTTCTTGGTAAAATACCCCGTTACCGAATAGATCCGGCTTTGTTTTTTACCGGAGTACTCGCCCAGTTTACTTTGTATATTGTAGTTGCCGTTCCGCATAAACCATTTTGAACCGTCAAAGCCCATATCCGCATAAAACCGGGGCTCGCGGTCAAAATGCAGTCCAACGGTCTTATAGCCTTCCTGGATACCGGTATCCTTCCCGGTAGCCGTCCGCAAATGAAACCGGTTGGCATAGTCCCAGGTTTTATCTTCTTCTATGGGTACACCGTTTTTGGTATAGAACAGCTCTGCCATTTTCATGGGAGGCGCCAGTTTGCCTTTCAGGTTAATGTTAAACTGGTTGGGGTCCAGCTGCGGGCAGGCATAGGTTTGCAGCCAAAAGGTAGGATCACCGCCCGTGGTGAGTCCCCAGATCAGCTCACTGTTCCATTTTTCACACACGGCATTGCGGATATTCATTTCAACACGGGTGGCATGATCAACATTAATAATGGATGGATTAAAATAGTATAGTTTTAAGCCGGCGGTCTGTGCCGCGTCAATCGCCGCCTTACAGGCTTCCCGGGCGCGCGTCCACTTACCGGCATCATATTGCGGATTGAACAACACCTGGCCGTTGTTATTTTTAAAGCCAGTAAAATCATTATTGCCGTTAAACAGCGGACTTGCTGCCGTTACCAGCAGCCGTGCTTTTATGGCCAGCGCCGCTACCTTGGTAATGCGTCCGAGTTCGGTTGCGGTACTGGTAATCGTTAACGGCAACCCGGTATTATTATCCCCCGCGGCAGCATCATCGATTAGTGCGGCAATATAATTTACCACGGAGTCTACCGGCTGCCGGTACACTTTTACTTCGGCGGGCGATGCGGTGATGGGCAGGTTTTTATCCATCAGCGGAATGGGACCATACATGCGGAACAGGTACCAGTGAAAATAGGCCTTCAGGAATTTTGCCTCGGCAATCCACCGTACTTTTTCATAGGGCTGCAGATCCGCTACCCGGTCGATGCTTTCAAGAAAGATATTGCAGTTGCGGATTCCCTGCCAGAGCGACTTACCGTCATACCCATCCCAGTAATTCATAAAGGGGTCGGTTTGCCGTTGCTCGCCGCGGGCAATCTGATAGGGATCGCGGTAAAAAAAATCTTCGATCATGGGCCAATAGGTCCAGGCCTCATCTCCGCCACTGAAGGCCGGGTTTTTATCCGGATGCCCTTCCTGCGGCAGATAGGCATAGCAGGTATATAAATATTTTTCAGCCTCCAGGCGATTGGAAAATGCGTGATCCAGCGTGGGCACATTATCCGGAACAAGATCCAGGAAGCCTTTTTTGCAGGAGGCCAGTACGGCCAGTACCCCGCACAGGCTAAGGAGGCATAGCCCCCGGCGGGTATTTTTTATAAATGATAAATGACGATCGATTGCGTACATATATTTTTAGTTTTTTCTGTTATAGCTGAACGTTGATACCGAAATTGAATACGCGCTGAATGGGGTAGCCCAATCCGTTGCCACCCTGCTCGGGATCCCAGAGCTTAAAGGCACTGATCAGGAACAGGTTGCTGCCATTGGCGTAGAGCCGCAGTCCGGCTATCCGGTATTTCTTCAGCCCTTTGTTGCCGATGTTGTAGCCGATCTCCGCGCTTTTCATTCTCAGGAAGGCACCGTTGCGCATCCACCAGTTGGAGGGTTGGTTGTTGTTGCTGTTTTGTGTAAGCCCCAGCCTTGGCCAAAAGGCATACAGGTTGCGGTTGTCCTCAGACCAATGGTCATCGGCGATCACTTTCAGCAAGCCGTGCTGGTTAGCGCCATCAGCTACAAAGGGAGAAATGGCTTCGGGATCAATAAAAAGCGAAGAGCGCGCCGAGCCCTGGAAGAAGGTGCTGATATCAAAATTGTGGAAGCCAAAGGAGAAACCAAACCCATAAATGATTTCAGGCGTAACCGGGTATCCCAGGCCGTTGATCATGTCCAGGTTCGTGATCTGGCCGTCACCGTTCAGATCGCGGTATTTGATATCGCCCCCTCTTACCTCTCCAAAGTTCTGTTTGGGTGAATTTTTTACATCTTCGTCGTCTACAAACAGCCGCTCGGCAACCAGCCCGTATACCTGGCCCAGCGACTGGCCCACACGGGATAGGTACTGCATGTTTGCCGGGTACTCCGGTTCTTCATTTACCAGCAGCTTGCTGGCCGCATAGGTAAACGTACCCCGTGCCTGTAACCAGGATCTGCCGAATGTTTTGTTATAATCCATGGCCACATCCACACCCAGGCCTTCCGCCACACCTACGTTTGCACTTACATTCGGCCCCAGGCCCATGGTGGTGGGAATATAGGACCGCACCATCAGGATATTGCTCCGGCGCTCCTTATAGGCATCTACCGTTACATTGAGCGCATTCCATAACCCCAGGTCCATACCGATATTTACTTTCTTTGATTTTTCCCAGGTGATGCCTTCATTGGGATACCGGGAAATGGATACACCCGGGCGCGACTGCGCATAGTTTTCACCAAAATAATACCGCAGGTTGTTATCATTCAGGTTTACGTTAGACAGGTAAAAGAAGCGGTCGTTGGCATTGCCGATCTGGTCATTCCCCACCAACCCGTAGGTGGCGCGTAATTTCAGTTTGGAAACCACGGACACCAGGTCTTCAAAGAATTTTTCATTGCTGATATTCCAGGCCACCCCTACCGAGGGAAAGAAGCCATAGCGGTTGTTCTTTGCAAAACGTTCCGAACCGTTATACCCGAAGTTGGCCTCAAACAGGTAGCGGTTATCATACCCGTAGGTAAACCTTCCGGATACACCCTGGTTGCGGAACGGAAGGGAAGCTTGCAGATCGCCGGCGTTGCCATTGAGGTAATTGCGGCGGATGCCGATCAGCAATCCGCCAATATTGTGTACGTTATTAAACGTGCGGTTATAGTTAACGGCCGCTTCCGCATAGGTTGTGGTATTTACGATCTTCGGCCCTGCATTGTAGTTCAGGTATTCGGTGGCCGTATTTTCATTCAGCAAGGTCAGCCGGTAAGCATTGGGATCGATCACCGTAGGACTGGCCGCATAAAAGAAGGGATTGTATTGGCGGCTCAGGCTAAAATAAGAATACCGTTTGGTATAGATCATTACCCGTGCGGATAAACCCGGTGTTACAAACTTCAGGTCCTGCTTTACCTCTGCCTGAACGTTCAGGGTAGAGGTATTGTATTGCTGAAAGCCCGAAACCATGGATGCGTAGGGGTTGGCATATACCTCACCATTTAATCCCCTTGCGGCATTACCAAACAGCGGATGCTTTACCAGGGGCAGGTCCGAAGCCGGGAAGATGGCCGGGAAAAGAACGGGGTTGGCATTTAAAGCACTTGAAAAAATAGCCGCACCGCCGCCGATGGGACCGTTGTAGTCATCAAAATTACCGGAGGTACGGATAATGGCTTCTGTAGTAGACGTTAACTTCAGGTTGATGTTGGACCGTACCTCGTAACTGCGCAGCTGGATGTTATTGTTTACGTTTGTGCCCGCCTGCCGTTTCAATACACCGTTGTCCTGGTTGGCGGTAGCGCCCACATAATACTGTGCCCGCTGGCTGCCGCCGGTCAGGTTCAGGTTCAGGCGCTGATTGTTGGTATATTTTTTTATCAGTGCGTCGATCCAGTTATTGCTGGGGTAGAGATACGGATTATCGCCCGCAATGGTATGGTCGATCTTGTTCTGATCATACGGCAAGGGGTTGAGGGGGTTACGCGTCAACGCCGCTTCATTGGCCAGCTGCATATAGGTGATATTATCTGCCATCCGGAAGTTGCGGGTATTGGAGGAAGTGGAGTTTTCAAACCGGATGTTCATCCGGGTGGCGCCGGTTTTACCCGATTTGGTGGTAACCAGTATCACCCCGTTGGCCCCCCGTGCACCATAAAGGGATGCCGCGGCCGCATCTTTTAAAACGGAGAAACCCGCAATATCATCCGGCTGCACGCGGGCCAGTTCCGTGCCGCTGGATTCCATACCATCGATCAGGATCAGCGGATCCAGTTTACCGGAGCCGAACGAAGAAATACCCCGGATAAAAAAGGCGGCGTTATCCGCACCCGGTTCACCGCTGCGCTGGTAAGAGATCAGCCCGGAAATGCGGCCGGCCAGCATGGTGGTAAGGTTACTGGTAGGCCCCTTCAGTTCTTTCGGATTGATGGCGGTAATGGAGCTCACCATACTCTCTTTTTTTTGCTGCCCATAGGCCACCACCACCACATCATCCAGGTCGCCCTTATCTTCCGTTAATACCACGTCCAGCACCGGTCGCCCGTTTACGGGTTCCTCCCTGGGCAGGTAGCCCACGTAGGAAAACACCAGGGTATCCATCCCGTTCCGGATATCAATGGCATAGGTACCATTGGCAGCGGTAACGGTTCCCGTTTGCGTGTGCTTAATGGTAATGTTGGCCCCGGGAATGACCTGACCTTTTGTATCGGATACTTTTCCCGTGACTTTGAGGGCCTCCTGCCCCGCGGATGCGTTTCCCAGCAGCAGGAGCATACAGGCATACACATACTTTTTCTTCAGCAAGCTCAGTAAGTTTTTGTTCATAAATGACCGGCAAGGTTAAATAAAAAATCAATTGTACATACATAGATACATATTATTTTATTCTGGAACAAAATTTTTTTTATAAATAAATTTTCATATTTGATTATCAATAATTTACAAACATATAAACACTAGAACGACAACTATACCCGGTTCGATATATGTATGCCATATGTATGCTTTATATATGCTCATGCCGCTAAGCCGGCAGCAGTTGTTGCCGCATACGGAAGACACATCATTGATGAAAACCTATAAATAGTTATAAAACAGACAATTATAAAAAACCGAATAAAAAGGCCCGTCCTGCCGGCACTGGGCTGGTTCAAACCGGGCCATTATTATATGTTCCTACATATACGCGCATCCTTGCCGGCCGCAGATGGCCTGGGATAACCGGCAAATACGCAGTCTGCTGATCATCTTATTTTTAAACAGGATCCCTATTTCCTGCAGACCTGCCTGCCACCAGGTTTCCGCTGATCTTTTGCTCGGATGTTCGCCGACCATCAAGCTGCGGTGTACCGGATCTGCCCGGTCAGCGGGAAGTCAGCCTCTAATATTGCAGCCATAAAGTTGGCCATTTTATGCGCCGGTTTATCTTTTTGATCTCTTGTGATCCCTTCTGATCACTTGTGACCGCTTCTGATCCCTTCTGATCCCTTCTGACCTCTTTGTATATCGTTTCTGTATCCTTTCTATATCCTGGCTGTATCCTGGCTGTATCGCTCGTATATCCTTTCTGTATCGGTTAGGGTATGCTGCCGGACCGGGATCAGCCTTGTTAAAACGGGTGATCGGTCCGCCGGGGCGGATCAGCAGCTATTGACCGACAAGCTTTTTGTCGGATGCCGAAATTGCCCGTGACGGATCACGTCAGGTAGCGAAGAATAATCGGCTGAGGTTTCCATTTGTAAACACAAAATCAATGAGGGTATGCCAAGTACGGAATATTTTAAAGTGTGGTTTCTTCCTTTGCTTTTTTCTCCCCGCCAATCGCACAGGCATAAAGAAAAGAAAGACGATTCCCGCATAAAACACCCCGGTATCGGCTCCAATTAAAAAATGGCTAAAGGCGCAGCGCGCCGGTGCTCCTTATAGCTTGAAGCAACAAACGGCATTTCCAGCCGCAGCGCGGCGGTAATCGATATGCCTGGGCGGCGTAAACGTTACGCTATTACCGGTGCGCTGCAGCTTTCCAACAGGTGAAGATTATCCTTACGGGATAAAAACTGGAAAACAAAAAAACGTGATTGATCAATTGTATTCTTTTCTCTTCCACTTTTGCTTGACCAAAAGTGGATGAGGAAATTTACAGATTACATCAGGTATAGGAGATCAATCATGCTGCCGTAATGCTGAGTTTTTGATAGCAGGCTTAATGCGGAGATGCGCCCTCGAAAAATCAGAACATTTCAAGGTCGTGTTTCTTTTCTTTCCACTTTTCTCCCGATAAATCGGGAATGAAAAGTGGAGCAACCGACCGAAGGGAGCTCATGAGATCCATAAAAAAAATAATGAACAGGCGAATAAAAATCTCGTCCGCCAGGAGGTGAATCCCGCCTGTCTGTTCTTCGCCAGGGGGCGGGACCAGAGAAACCGGCGCTGCAGGCTTTGGCGATGGGCTATGCACCTGCCTGGGCCATCCATCGCCGCCGTTCCGCTTGTTTTCCCTTTTCACTGCCCGGCGGACTGCCTTCTAAGAAAGAACACGTCCACCTTTTTTGTTTCACTTTCATCGGGCCGGTTCTTTCGATAATTACTCCGGAACGGAATCGTAACTACGGCCATCAGCAAGTGACGCAGCGCCTCTTTTTTACGTGGCGGATGTACGTTCAAAAGAAAAATCCAGCCCGTAAAAAAGCAGCGCAGTAAGGGTTGTACAACAAGCAGGCAGCAAGCGCTTCAACTGATTTCTTCGGGGAAAAGAGGCTATTGCTTTTCGATCCGGGTGTGCAGTGCGTGGCCGGTCAAACGGCGGAGCATTCGTTTGACCTTGACTTTTGCTCCACTTTTGGTCAAGCAAAAGTGGAAAAAGAAATTAACGGACCGCCCGAAGATCAGGAGATCCTTCGGCTCCACTTTGTTGCGCTCAGGGTGACGAAAGAATAATCTATCATTCGCTTGCTGATGGCCAGAATGACGAAAGCATATCATGCCAACGCATCATTGTTTACTACGCAAATGCCCCTTGCATAATACAGGAGACCTTTGATCAGCCCGCAGGCGCTTCCGTTATCCCCTCCTCCCCGCCCGCATCCCGCGTAATCACCAGCTTTCCGGCTGCTACGGAAACCCGTATTGCATCGCCCGGCGTAAAGCCGCTATCCGCCAGCCATTTGCCCATCAATCGTATTTCCGGGTGGCGGGATATGGTGTTGCGCATGTACCCGGCATTGTAGATGATGATCTTTTCATACACTTTTAACCGGCGCAGTTTAGGCAGGGCCGGACTGCCCTTCATGGTTGCAATAATGGCCATAATCGTCGTTTTAGAAGGCTTAAGAAGTGGGTGCTGTTTTATGTTGTCCGCCGGGTTCATGGGTGGTACCTTGTTTTGCAGATCCGCCACCGCCATCCCGCATCCACACCAGATGCGCGGCTTCCAGCAGTTTTAATAAACCGGTGCGGGTGCGCAGTACCCATCGTTCCCCGTCCAGGTTGCAGGGGCTCAGGGCGGCTTCTACCAGTTGCTCCCAATCGTTGATCCACTGGCTTAGTGGGCGTTTTTTGAACCGCTTTTTAAATACACTGCAGGGCCGGCAGTATTCTTTAAACGATACCACACGCGGGAAATCGTCCCAGTGGTTGCATGTGCCCAGGCCCATACCATACTGCCAGGGCTCCTGCCTGGTAACGGCGATATCTTTGCCGGCAGCGTCCTGCAGTGCATAGGCCGCCATCAGTGCAGACCGTACCACTTTCATAGCCACCAATACATCGCCGGGTGCCCGCCGGTGGTATATTTTACCGGACAATGCATGCGCTGCCATTTTTGTAATGAGCCTTCGCCAGCCGCCCATATCCATATAAGAAAAAATTTCGGCAACTGCTTCCATGGGGTCTGTAATGCCTTCCCTGCCCCAGCCCGTTATGCAAAAAGGATCGTTGTTTTTCATGGTTCTGGTTTTAGTGTTTTGGAATCATAAGAACACCACAAAGTACCGGCGCCGGGCAGGCATATGAAAGTTATCCGCCGGATATTTTATACTTTTTTGCGGGATATTTTAGCTATCTTTATACCAGCGGCTGACTGCTTATAAAGCCCTAAATTTGAACCATTGATAAATACAGCAATTATGGAGAAAAAGATACACGAAGGCCGGAATGTAAAGCGTTTCCGCGAAATGCTGGGCATGAAACAGGAAACCCTGGCTTATGAACTGGGCGATGACTGGAACCAAAAGAAAATATCCCTGTTAGAGGCCAAGGAGACGATTGATGCGCCCTTGCTCCAACAGATTTCTGCGGCACTGAAAATACCGGTGGAGGCGATACAGAATTTTGATGAGGAACAGGCGGTGAATATTATTGCGAATACTTTTAATGAAGGATCAATAGCAAACGCTACTGCTGAAAATATTCAATGTACCTTCAATCCTCTTGATAAAGTGATGGAATTATTTGAACGCCTGCTTGCCAGCGAGCGTGAAAAGGTGGAACTGATGAAGGAGATTTTGGAGAAGATGAAATAATCCTCAACCCTATGATTGATACATATCTCCAATATGGTATTTCAAGCGATTTGGCGCAAAAATTAGCTAGGCTTGGTCTACCAAAAACAACCTTTGAAAAAACATCTAAAAAGAATCTTAAGGAAAGGTATGGCTTATCCGAGAATGAAGTCAACACAGTAAATGAGCTAATCCAAAGGAAACCTATAAACAAGGATACTGTTGAAGTGTTGTTATATAATTCAAATTATACTTGCTGTATTTGTAAAGGAACAAAGGGTAGTTCTTACATCATCCACCATATAAAGGAGTATTCAATAAGTCAAGATAATAGTTATTTTAATTTGGCGGTTCTTTGCCCTAATGACCATGATCTGGCTCACCAAAAAGGCAAAACGCTAAGCCTACAGCTTACAGAATCGAATATTCACAAAGCTAAACAGAAATGGGAGAAGCTAGTAAATGAGCGAAATTTAGAGAAGGCTTGCAGAAATGGTAATATTACGGAGGTCGACTTTTTGAACATACCCCGGATACTTGAACTTTGTACAGGACTATTCGGAAATATCCCCCACACACAATATAGCGATGAATTGTACTCTAATGATCTAATTCTGAAAAGTGGAGCTTTAAATGATCATAAAATTAGAGAGGTGAATAAAAACCCCGAAACTCCATTAATATTTTTCGCATCTTATGGTTCTTCAATGTTAAAGCATCACTACTATGAAATATTTAAGGCCGTATTAAACCACTTAAACTTTATTGATTTAGACCACTTGCTAAACAAAAAATCTTTGAAAACTGGTATTGTAGGGGAATATTGTTTTTACATTGGAGGGTTGTATAGTAAAAAATTACCTGATCCAATTACCGATTCTTCAGAATTTATGAAATTCTATTTCAAACGAAAACCATTTGTAGTCGAATGGCTAGTTGATCCAAAGTATTTTTGTTCAAGCTCTGCAAAGTGGCGGACGTTACATAGAGGAGTTTATATCATTTTTGGAAAGATTCGAAATGTAAATATTGAATCTATTGAAGGGAAAGATCAAATTGTAGTTGATATACGACCATATTGTTTTGGGCTTCCTAAAGAACGAAAGGATAGAACTCCTTCGATTGCGCATAGAGATCAGTTTGACGATTTTTTTGATGAAGAAGATGAGTAATTTACATAGATGAAATAGCTCACTATTGGAAATAAGCAGGGACAGTCAAATAGAATACAAAAAGAGGGCAATCTCCCTCTTTTTTTTGTTTTATAATATATTTATACATATTTTTGAGGGTAAATACCCTTTTTGTGGATAGCCTAAATATAAATTCTTTACTTAAATCGGTTTTTGAAGACCGACCTGTACCCAATATAAAGGCGTTGTTTGATAGCAAGCTGGAGGAATATGGCATTGCCAAAACTAAGGCGCTAAAGCTATTAAGCATAGACAAGGATGTTTTTGAGGAGATTGTTACCGGCACCGCAAAACAGCCGAATTTAATTCATGTAGTTAAGTTGGCCGAATTTCTTGAGATTGATATTAATAGTTTTATTAAGGTTGTACTCAACAATCAAAGTGTAGATAATATAGCATCGATTGATAGTGCACGAAAAACCACCTTTTTACTAAAAAACTTTGATGTAAAAACACTGACCAAGCTTGGCTTTTTTCAAAGTAATGATAATTTAGATGCTTTAGTTAAAAAAGTACTTACCTTTTTTGGCTTCTCCTCAATACAGGATTTTGAAGAGCAACTGGAAGAGCCTTTGTATAGCCGTACCAAAAGAAATTTTTCGGATAAGATGAAAGACTTTTGGATCAAGTCGGCTTACCAAACTTTTAAAGTGATCAATAATCCTAATGATTACGATAGAAATCGGCTAAAAGATTTGATCGTAAAAATCAAGCCTTATTCGCAGGACGTAGATAATGGGCTCTTTATCGTATGCAGGGCCTTATACAATGTGGGTGTAACGGTGATTTTCCAGGATTATTTGTCAACTACACAAGTAAGGGGGGGTACATTTATTATTAATGGCAAACCGTGTATTGTATTAACAGATTTCAACAAAAAATATCCCACAATCTGGTTTACCCTGCTGCATGAACTGCACCATGTATTGTTTGATTTTGAGTTTATAGAAACAAATCGTTTTCATTTAACTGGAGATGATGATTTATTCCTGATTGAAGAGAAAGCCAACTCATTTGCAAGAGATTTTTTCCTTCCGGAAGAGAAGTTTCAGTATATCAAAAAGTATATTCACAACCCTTACCTGGTCTCAAAATTTGCAAGGGAAAATGAAGTGCACGAATCCATCGTGTATTCCTTTTACATCTGGTACCAGGATGAGCTATATGGCAAAAAATATCATGCTGCGTTTAAAGAATTTTTACCGGCTTATAGCAATTCTTTGAAAAAGCTAAACCCTGTATCGTGGGACGAGGAAAGCATAAAAGTAACCAGCGAAAGAATTAAAGAAATTTTAGAAATTAAATAACCCCTATTATTATGGCAAGCAACAAAAACACCAAAAAGCAGGAAGAGCTTTCGGAAGCAGATATTGAACGATTAGAACTGCTGCAGAAGGCCAATGAAAAAGTAGGCCGACAACTGAGTATTAATACTGAAGAGGGAACACTTCATGAAATCGACGAGCTGAAACAGGTTATTGGTAAAGAGTTCGAAAACCCAGAAGAAAAATACAACATCTACTATCGTGGCATAAGAAAGTTGTTGATGGACTATCTACCCAAAGGTGCAGAGTTTAAAGAGGTACGCGACATCATTTATGATGAGAAGAACATCTTTTTAAACCTGGGTAAGCGAAAGTCTGACAACAACGGCATCAGGAAGTCAGATGGCAGGATGACCTATCAGCCTGTTATGAATGAGATCCTGGATATTATAATAAAATGGGTAGCAGAGTCGCAAAATCCCTTTGATATTTATCGGGAATTTTATGAGTTGAATGAGCGACATGGTTACGGGCACGAAGAATATGATAAGACTACACTGAGCGTTGCCAAAGCCATGAAGAAATTAGGCAAAAAGGAATAATACCAAATCTATAGGTCTATTAGATCGCAGCTAATGTTATGTCCCTTTTATTTCCCAACGCATCACAGAGAAAACGATTTGAGATCACAAATTGCAACCTCAAATCGAAAGAAAAATACGTAGCCTTGTATTAATTAATGCAAGTAGGAGTACACCCAGCACTCTTGCATATTAACAACAAAGCCTCTATTAAAATTAATCGGCCTTATTGGGGTATTTACAATTTATCTGTTAGGCCCAACCACGTGTTAGTCCTTAGGCTTATGCTTGTGAGGTTTCAACGGTGGATAACTCGGTTTTTTTTCAGGCGTCACCCTTCTTCTTTTATCTAATTCACCGTTGTCCTTTTTAGGTTTTGGCCCTGGTTTAATAGCCTCAACTTTGCTCATAATTGATTGTTTTTTAAAATTTGTATTAATAATAACCTACGGATCAGTATACTATTTCCGCAAATAGTTTGCAAATGCCTCAGATAAATATTTCTAAAAATCGGCACCAAGGTTTATGTCAACATAGACTTCTATAAGGTATTGGCATGCACCCGATACACAAAAATATAAATCAAGATATCCCTTTATCAGAAAACTTTATCTAAAAGTTCTCTAATAACTTCTTTGCCGTCTTTAAACTATCTATATAATCAAAGACCGCTTTATAAAACAAGGAAGTATATTCCTTGTTGCTAAAGCAATACAGCTCATTAACGCCCGTGGTTGACTGAATACGCAACTGGCCATATTCCACGATCGGTATCTGGTAGTTATTGGCAAACCGCCTGTCAGGAGAGCCATCCTTATTTACCTTAAACCAGGTGCGACCCACAATTTCAGAATCATCCGGCACCTGTTCGTCCTCAATAAACCGGGTAATCAAAAATTCAATCGCCATATCCGTGTAATCAATGAGTGCAAAATTTTCTTTGGATTCATACACAATCATAAATGCCGGGAAAAAATAAATATCCCCGCCATTTACGTTATGAATACAAAAAGCCGCCTCATCCGCATTCAATATAGGTAATGTCCGTTCTGTTAATTCTATTGCTGATCTTGTAATGGTATTGGCAGCAGAAGTGCGCTCCGCAACCCTGTTAGTAGCACGTGAGCTGGTAAAATCCCATTTCTTTTTAGACCGCTTCAGGAGCTGAAACGCATCCTTTATATTCTGATACAAGTCAAAATAAATATCTTCCGAATCAATCTCCAGGTTAATAGCGGACAAACGGAGCTGCTCGGCTAACTCCTCTTTTTGTTCATTCAATATACCCGACTCTTCTTCAAAACGGGCAATCCGTTTTTTATAAAAAGATTTAAAAAGGCTTTTTTGGAGTTTACTCAGCTTGCCAGATACAGTACTGTAAGCACGCTCTTTTTCTTTCAATAAAGCAGCCGTTTCCTCCCGTACACCCGAAGCGTTTATCAGTAAGTTTTTAAATTCCTTTAAATTACCGGAGGTGAGCGAATGGGTAGCGCCACTTTTTATTTCATGTTGCGGATCGTAGGGCTTATAAAGCCGGTTCATCAGTTTTTCCTTACTTATGGCGGCATCCTCATCAGTGGTACTTACAGCCGGAATAATGTCCGTTTTAATGCCTTGTTTTCCGTAGGAAAGCTTTACACCGGGGAAGGCCTGAAAGTCTGGTCGGTATTTCCAATTCATAACTAAAACGTTGGTAGTTTATATTCTTTTATTCTTCCCTCCAAATGTATTGCGTTGCCAAAGACCATTTTTATGGAAAACCGTAATACACTGTAGTCGTATGGATAGCAGACACCCTGACTCCCTTCCCCGCCATAGCCTTCATATGACCCGAACCTATGGTTCTTCTGTCTCCATTACAGGTTTTTACAACGAACCGGGTTCGTTGTTGGTACATGAGCGCGACGCGATGCGTCTCCCCCTCTGCTCGCTTTTTTTAGAAGAATTCTTATGATTACTTATAAAAGACACATCGGCCGGTATATATAAACAACTCCGGGAGGCCTGCACAAGATATGTTCTTTCTATGATTGCCCTGGAACGGAATAGCAACTACGGCCATCAGCAAGTGATACAGCGCCTCTTTTTTACGTGGCGGATGTACGTTCCAAAGAAAAATCCAGCCCGTAAAAAAGCAGCGCAGTAAGGGTTGTACAACAAGCAGGCAGCAAGCGCTTCAACTGATTCCTCCGGGGAAAAGAGGCGGTTGCTTTTCGATCCGGGTCTGCAGTGCGTGGCCGGTCAAACGGCGGTCCGCCGCGGCGGATGACCTTGGCTTTTGCTCCACTTTTTGCCAAGAAAAAGTGGAAGAGGAAATTAACGAACTGCCCGAAGACCGCTCTTCGGCTCCACGTTGTTTCGCTCAGGGTGACGAAAGCATATAATGCTATACGCACATTGATTTTACCCGGTTCCCGGAGGGCAGGCAACCTAAATCGAATACTCATGATTACCGCCGCGCTGCGGCTGGGAATGTCGTTTGTTGCTTTCAGCTACAGGGAGCACCGGCGCGCTGCGCCTTTGATCACTTTTACCTGATCCGGAAATAACAGGAACTGCGGTTGCCGGGTATTTTATGCAAAAATGATCTTTCTTTTTTTATGCCTGTGCGAGTAATGGAGCGCATAGCGAAAAAGAAACCCATCAATTATACTTCCGTCATGCTGAGCGCAGCCGAAGCATCCCTGCGATACCGGACCGCCCGAAGACCGTGAGACCCTTCGGCTCCACTTTGTTGCGCTCAAGGTGACGAAAGCGTATCATATCATTGGCTTGCTGATCATCGATTACACCAGGTAGAGAAGATCAATCATACTACCGTCATGCTGAGCGGAGTGCAGCGCAGCCGAAGCATCCCTATGATACCGGACCGTCCGAAGACCCTTCGGCTCCACTTTGTTTCGCTGCCAATGACGTATTATTTAAGCGATTGTATTTCAACGAACTTCATTCCATATTTTAAAGCCATTTTTTGTAAATATTTCTGTTCTCTTTCTTTGAGTTGTTGTTCATACTTATGAATGCCTTGCTCTATATATTGAGCTCCTTTTGTTAATAAATTATAGAATGCAGTAGCTATTTTTCTTGCCCCGGCTTTTATTGCTATGCGCGCCTCTTTTCTACTCTTTAGTTTCCTGATAAAGGCTCCAATAGCTATATACTTACTATTAAGCAAGGCCTGAGCTACTTCGCGGAAGGTTTGGCCTGCATTGGAGTGATTCTTCATTTTCGACTTCCTGCTTTTAGAACCGCTCTGGTTATGACCGGGACAAAGACCGCACCAGCTCACAAAATGCTTTACCGTTGGAAACCGGCTCATATCTGCCCCCACTTCTCCCAGTAGCTTTAGTAGTGTATAATCAGTGATGCCAGGAATGCAATTGGCATCTACGCCATAAATATTTAGTAATTTCTGGTGCAAATCGGTTATCATGGGTTTATGATGCCGTACCGGTTTGGCTTTATACTCACTTGCTACAAACTGTCTACCCTGCTCCAAATCACCTAGCAATGCTTCAATACGCTTATCAATACGCAGGAGTTGTTTTTGGTGCACCTTCCAAAGAATTAAATTTTGTTCCAGCAGGAATAACCAACTTTCATTGTAATGCCCTTCAAGTGCGTTTAAAACCGCATCTGCCTTCTTTTCCCGGATGCTTACATGGCAAAGTGCCAGTAATTTTTCTTTATTACGCTCTCCATTGATGATCGCCTCTATCATCCGTATACCGCTGGCACCATTAATTTGACAGATTACTTCTGTGAGTTTAATATTCATTAACTCCAATGCCTTTTGCATCTTATTCACATAGGTACTTCCCATACCAATAATATCTTCCCGCTCCCGAATCATCATTCGTAACTCTTTTAACTTGCCGGCAGGAATATAACTCTGGCGCACCAGACCGGCACTAAACATTTTTTGTATCCAACAGGCATCTTTTACATCTGTCTTTCTACCCTTTACCTGCTTTACTTCTTTGGGATTAACCAGGCATACTTCCATGCCCGCTTCTTCCAGCATCTGGTGCAGGGCTATCCAGTAGATGCCTGTGGCCTCCATACACACCCGCTGTACACCGTTAGCCCTAAGCTCATCGATACATTGCTTATAGCTGCCCGTAAAAGTCTCATAACTTTTTACGGTAATCCCATCCCAGCAAACAAAGATCTTTTTTGAGCCAATATCTATGGCGGCTGCATTTGCATTTTGTTGCTCAAACTCAATTACCTTTGACATAACTATTATCTTTAAAAGTTAGAAAATAGCAGGCTACAGCTCAAAGAGGTTCTGAAAAAAGGCAAGCTGCCAAACGGGAATACTGCCTCAACAGTATCACCAAACAATAATGGACCGTTCTTTGAAGCAAAACTCAGGGACAGGTACTTAGACACTAACCGATGTTACTGCTACACTGCTGTAGCCTGCTTTAATCAAAGATAATCCACGTCATAGACCCCAATAATTTTGATCCGCTAATGGTTAACTCAGGGTGACGAAAGCGTATCATATTATTGGCTTGCTGATGACCGATTACACCGGGTAGAGAAGATCAATTATACTATCGTCGTGCTGAGCGGAGCGAAGCCGAAGCATCCCTGTGATACCGGACTGTCCGACCGCCAGGAGACCCTTCGGCTCCACTTTGTTGCGCTCAGGGTGACGAAAGCGTATCATATCATTAGCTTGCTGATCATCGATTACACCGGGTAGAGAAGATCAATCATGCTACCGTCATGCTGAGCACAGCCGAAGCATCCCTGTGATACCGGACCGTCCGACGGTCAAGAGACCCTTCGGCTCCACTTTGTTGCGCTCAGGGTGACGAAAGCGTATCATATTATTGGCTTGCTGATGACCAATTACACCGGGTAGAGAAGATCAATCATACTTCCGTCATGCTGAGCGGAGCGCAGCGAAGCCGAAGCATCCCTGTAATACCGGACCGTCCGACGGTCAAGAGACCCTTCGGCTCCACTTTGTTGCGCTCAGGGTGACGAAAGCGTATCATATTATTGGCTTGCTGATGACCAATTACACCGGGTAGAGAAGATCAATCATACTTCCGTCATGCTGAGCGGAGCGCAGCGAAGCCGAAGCATCCCTGTAATACCGGACTGTCCGACCGCCAGGAGACCCTTCGGCTCCACTTTGTTTCGCTCAGGGTGACGAAAGCGTATCATATCATTGGCCTGCTGATCACCGATTACACCGGATACAGAAGATCAATCATACTTCCGTCATGCTGAGCACAGCCGAAGCATCCCTGTGATACCGGACCGTCCGAAGACCCTTCGGCTCCACTTTGTTGCGCTCATGGTGACGAAAGCGTATCATATTATTGGCTTGCTGATGACCGATTACACCGGGTAGAGAAGATCAATTATACTGTCGCTTCGAGTGCAATCAAGAAGTCTCCCTGTTTTAGCAGATGCCTTCCGCCGCCGCGGATCGGCGCAGCGATAGCGAAAATTTGAAATCCCCCCTTTTATTTTGGTCCTCCTGCCCGCAATACAGTAATGGAATAAGGAGGCATCTCTGTTTTTTCCAGTTCATTTAATGAAACCGTTGTTTTTACCGGCTTAAGATTTTTTTCATCGGGCCGCCCGGTCAATACCATTTTCGTTACAGGTGCAGCATGCAGGCCCAAAGCACTGACGTCTAATCTGGCCTGGGCAGCTACCGGCAACAGGTTCACCAGCTTCAGGATCACGTCTCCTGTTTTTGCATCCTTCACGATCGACCAGGCTACGCGGGCTTTTATTTTTTCATTGTTATTTGAAAAAACAGCCTTGGCCGGAATATAGGTCTCGCCCGCATTTTGCCCAAACAGCTGCTGCACATAATAGCCGGTGGTAGGTTTTACCATGCTGTTATTGAAATAAATGAGATCCGGGCTCCATTGCGTATGGCCTTCTTTCGCAAGCAGGGGCGCGTAGGATGCCATCCGCACCACATCGCCGTTGCGCTCGAGTGCAGTCAGGTGGAGCGCCTCCGCCAATGCAGTTTCGAGGTTATTGGGCCTGCCCGGCAGATGTGCGGCATATTCGCCCAGGTATACTTTAGGCCCGTTGCGATCGTATTGATCATAAAAATCCTGGTTATAAATAAACCAGCCCGGCGGTACATAGTAATGCTCGTCCACCATGGGCACCTGCAGCCGGGATGCCAGCTTCCAGCCTGCATCATAATCCGACCCTTCAAAAAAAGGCCCCACGGTTCCAATCACTGTAACGTCCGGATATTTCTTCTTAACGGCATTATAGATCATGATGAACCGCTCTGTAAACACATCCGATATCAGGTCTTCATTACCGATCCCGATATACTTTAAATGAAAGGGCTCCGGGTGACCAGCTGCGGCACGCTGCCTCCCCCATTGGGTATGCACATCGCCGTTGGCCCATTCCACCAGGTCCAGCACATCCTGTATGTAACGGTTCATATCTTTTAACGGGATGCCGCATTGCTGTCCGCCCAACGGATGTCCGTGCTGCGCCGAATTCTGGCAGGGCACGCCAGCCGCCACTACGGGAACCGGCTCCGCACCGATGTCTTCACAAAACCGGAAGTATTCAAAATAACCGAGCCCCATGCTTTGATGATAGCCCCATAAATTGCGTTGTGGCTTGCGGGCCTCCAGCGGACCGATCGTATTTTTCCAGTTATAAATATTTTCGATGCCATCGCCATGCGCCACACAACCGCCCGGGAAGCGGATAAACCGGGGATGCAGGTCTGCAATATGCTGCGCCAGATCTGCACGCAGCCCGTTCTTACGGCCTTTAAACGTGTTACGCGGAAACAACGAGATCATATCCAGCGCGAGGGCACCTTCCGCCTGCGGAATGAGTTCCAGTCTTGCATCGGTTACGGTTTCCTTTGCCACCAGCACCAGGCTTTGCTTTTTCCAGACCGGTGTTAACCCGTTAATCACGGAAGCTGCGACCACCGTACCATCTTTTGTTTTAAGCCGAACGGCGAGTTTGTTATTTTTTCCGGAAAGCGACCGGGCGAACAGGGAAAGATCGTACCGCTCCCCTGCTTTTATAACCATGCCGTCAAAGCCTTCATTAACCAGCGCACCTCCGGTACCATCCGTACGCAGTACTGCATAATGCTTATTGTTGGAATGGATGGGATCAACTGAAGCAATGGCAAAATCCAGCCCCTTCCCGGAAACACTCCAGGCTTTTTTTGCATTCCAGTCCGGATCGCGGTTTTCTTTGTCAGCTGGATCATATTCAAATCCCCGGTTCTGCACCAGCTCGGCGTAGAGCCCGCCATCTGCAGCATAGTTGATATCTTCAAAGAACACGCCCATCAACATATTGCCGATCTTTTTTGAACGCGCTATTTCCGGGCGGATGGATACCATTACCGGCTTCAGGGTCGCAAACCGCGCGCTGTCTTCGTGGGTAGTTTCACCCCATAGCTGGTTCCGGTACCCCGTAAGCTGTTCTTTTTTCAACAGGCCATCCACCAGGGTCCAGGATACTTTTAGCCGGCTTCCCTTTCGCGGTACGCCCAGCACCAACACCTCTGTTTGCCGCTTCCTGGCATCCTCCACCTGTGGTGCAGATACGGGTTGCACCGTTTCCAGGTCTGCATAGTAAGATTGCGGGATCCAACGCACCAGATCCTGCGAAGCCGTATAGGCAACCGGTCCGGTATCGCCGGTAAGGTTCCATACACAATGCCAGGTTCCCCCTGTACCGGGAAACAGCACCGGTTGAATCATGCGCTTCTCGCTGCCCCAGCGCCCATAGTCCGATCTTACAAAACCAAACTCCTGGCCAATGGCATGCCAGCTTTTCCCGTCGTTGCTCCAGGCAAAATGCAGCCCATCCCTTCCTTCGTGTTGCACTTTTGCGTAGGCAAAAAGCCAGACCGAATCGGGAGCACCTGCCAGAGCGCGGCTGCATACAGCAACGATTACCAGTAAGAATACAATCCGTTTTATCATGATTTAAGATCCGTTTTAGAGGTTAAGCAATCCTATTTTAAATGCACCGGGCCAACGCCGAGATGCGAAGGCTTTACTTCCCGGATGTTTCCATCGGCATTAAATTCCAGCGTATCGATGCATACTTCCCGGTGATAACCGGCCGCTTCTCCCATAGCCATACCATTGGGATAGGTAAACCGGTGATAAACGATGTACCAGCGATCGGTGCCCGGCAATTGTAATACCGAATGATGCCCGGTACCATAAATGCCCGCGGCAGCTTTTTTTTGCAGCACCACATTATTTTCCGGCACATGGATGGGACCGAGCGGTGTGGTTGCCGTACCATAACGCACCCTGTAGTCCGGGCTACGGGTATCATTCTCGCTCCACATAAAATAATAAACCCCCTTCCGGTAAAATACATAGGTTCCCTCCCGGAATGTGCGGTCGGGCGTAAGAATCCTGGTGGTTCCCGGCTTTAACGAAACCATATCTGCATTCAGCTCGGCCACCGCCATATACCCGTTACCCCAATACAAATAACTTTTACTGGTTTGCGGATCTGTAAATACATCGGGATCTATTTCCTGCCCACCCTTTACGCCGGGTGGTTTTTCTGCAACCAGGGGTTTGCCCAGGTCGGTAAACGGGCCCGTGGGATGATCAGCAACCGCTACTCCTATTTTTTGCGCTGCAGTGAAATAGTAAAAATATTGATACCGCCCTTCGGTTTTCTTTTCTATGATACAGGGTGCCCAGGCATTGCGGCCGGCCCAGCTTACCTGTTTGGGCAGGTCCAGGATCACACCTTCATCTTTCCAATGCAGCAGGTCGGGCGAAGAAAAAGCTTTGAATTGATTACCGCTCCAGCCGGTAAATCCATCGCTTGTCGGATAGATATAGAATCGTTTTGTTTTCCCGGCATACAATATTTCCGGGTCCGCATAATAACCGTTGAGAACGGGGTTGTGATCCTGCACAATATGCACCTCCACTTCCGCTGCCTGGTGGCCCTTAACCTTAATGGCATAACGTACAGGGCCCTTTGAAAAATCAGCCGGTCCTGCCGGTGCAATGGATACTCCGGGAAGTTTTGTAAACCCAGGATCAAAGTGCCGCAATGGCGTACCCGGCAGCACAGGGAGGTACAACTTTTTACGGGATGTATCGAACACGATATTGTTCTTCCGGATCTGCTTCGACTGCACCGATGTGAACAGATCCCGGGGCTGCAGCCATTTACCGGCCAGTTGTTCTGCTTCCTGTGTGGTAATGGGCAATACCGTTCCGTGCCGGGGATGAAAGTTCATGGAGATGTCCGCATCCACCACTTTAAAATTTTTAAAGTTGCTGGTTTTTGTAAACTGGTAGCGGCCCCGGGTATATACATCATACATTAAGATATAGCCGCTGCCATCATTGAGCTTAAATACGCCTGCCCCTTCAACAGGATCGCTGGTCTGCTGTACATATTGGTCGCGTAGTGTATAACCGGTGGTAAGCTGGTCCGAAACTGCGATCTTGATCCCGTTGCCGCTGCCCTCCGTTTTAAAAAAGAGATAATACTTCCCGTCTTTAAAAACAATATCCCCATCAATGCAGGCCGTACCATGCGGGTTATGAAACAATACAAGGGGTGCCGTTTCCAAAGCAGTAAAATCTTTATTGGCATATGCATAGTAGATCACATCGGGTTCATCGCCCGCCCGCATCGACCAATAGATCATGTATTTTTTCTTTACAGGGTCGTAAATGGTTTGCGGGGCCCAAACCCGGTTTACATTTTCAAAAGCCTTAAAGGTTTTGGGAATGTTTACTACCGAAGACGACCAGTTTATCAGGTCCGTTGACCGCATCAGCACCATGGCGCGGTTGGAGTTCCAGCCGTTGGCCGACACCATATCGGTTGCCACCATGTAAAAGGTTTTTTGATCTGCCCCGCGCAGGATATGCGGATCCCGTACACCGCCGGTGGTACTGATGGCTTCCGAAGCAAGAACCGGCTGGTTCCCATTCAGGGCCCAATAATGATACCCATCGGCACTGATGGCAAAACGGATGGCTTCTTCCTGCTTTTGATTACCGGTAAAATAGGTAAACAGATAGGCTGTATAACCCTTCTGCTGCAGTTTTTGCTGCCCCTGGCTTTGAAACATGGACAGCATAAAAAAAATAACGATGACTACTGCATTCCTGCTGTTTGCTTTTACAATTAATGTTCTATTCTTCATTGACCGGATCTTTTCATTTTATTTTTTAACGTGTCATACATCTATTTACAAAAGCGGCCGCTTGCACGGGCACCTCATTTTTAAGGTCCGGCCCGCAATCAGCTCAGGAATATTACCCGTCTCTTTATTAAAATCTTCATTCTTCATTCCTTCAATAGGCGGAGTTCCGCTATTTTCCCTGTTGTGAAGTTATCTGCCGCCTTTATGGTTACTTCCGTTACAGCTTCATCCGAAGATCCCGGAGGCAGGGGGACGATGCGGGTCTGCAGCCCATTGCTATCACCGGGTTTCAGCGTAACCAGTTTTTTGCCATTGATCAGCACATCAAACCGTACCGGGTCAAAATATTTCAGGTACAATCGCCGGGAAGTTTGCCCCTGGCTCCTTAACCGGTAACTGAACCAGCCCCGCGCTTCCCGCCAGTGTACATCTTCTATA
Organism: Niabella agricola; assembly: GCF_021538615.1. Taxonomy (NCBI): domain Bacteria; kingdom Pseudomonadati; phylum Bacteroidota; class Chitinophagia; order Chitinophagales; family Chitinophagaceae; genus Niabella; species Niabella agricola. The sequence goes on along the minus strand of NZ_JAJHIZ010000002.1, from coordinate 162,567 downwards.
AAGCCCGTCCATGAATCTTCCTGTTGTATAAAATGGTCCGACTCGGGCTGCTGCTCGCCGCAAACTACTTTGTCAATGGTCAGGGCATCCCATTTGATCATTTCCTCCTCGGCCACTGCCATTTTTTCCTGCATTTTCTTTACAGCTTCAGGCGTTGCCTGCGGCCAGTAAATGATATAGCGCGATTCATGCAAGCGAAAAAAGGGAATCAGTTCCATACCACCGGGATATTGGGCGGGAAAGAGATGCTTAAGCTTAAACGTTAATGGTTTGGTCTTCACCGGCTGCGGCAGGTTGGCCAAACGGCCGGGCATACTTACTATTACGGGCATTTCTTTCAACGGAATTTGCGGGCCCCGCGCTATATGACCACCCCTTGAATCATCGGCAAACAGGCCGGACTGGCCAAGAGTATCTGTTTTGGCGGCCAGTACTACCGGGCCATATAAAAAAGCGTAATACCCCTCAGCGCCCGGTAACGATTCTACGCGCATATGCATGGGCATCTCAACTGTAAGCCGGTCGCCATTTTTCCATTCCCGGTTGATGGGCACATAGCCATTAACCGGCTTTGCCGGATATTTTTTACCGTTCACCAAAATTTGCAAAGTGCCGGAGGCAACCCATGCGGGGTAGCGCAGCTGCAGGGTGAACGGGGTCTTTTGCTTTACGTAGACCGTTAGCCGGGTTTGCGGATGATCCGGAAAATCATTTTCCTGAACCAGGGTCACGCCTTTTTCTTTCCAGTGCAGGCGCGAAGGGATAAACAGGTTCAGATAGAGGTCATTCTTTTTATAGGCATAGATCATTTCGGCGTATTTGGAATGACTTTCGAGCCCCGAGCCTACGCAACACCACATGCTGGTTTGCGGTTGGGAATAGACGCGGTAATGCCCCGGCCGCATCGGGGTAAAATACACCAGTCCGCCCGTATTGGGATCCTGTGTAGAAAGCATGTGATTGTACAACGCTTTTTCGTAATAATCGATGTATTGCTGTTCCCCGGAGCTTTGGTACAGCATCTTTGTAAGGCGAAGCATATTATAGGTGTTGCAGGTTTCAGGGCCTTCAACACCCCGGATCATTTTTGAAAAATCATCCAGCGCATTAAAATGCTCGGATGTGCTGTTGCCGCCAATACAAACGGAACGATGCTCCACCACCCGTTCCCAGAAAAAACGGGCCGCCTCTCCCCAGGAAGCATTTCCTTTAACCTCGGAAATACGTTTAAAGCCCAGCACTTTTGGTATCTGGGTATTGGCATGCATACCAGTTAACTGATCTTCATGGTGCAGGAGGGGATCCAGAACCGCCCGGTGTGAGAACCGGCGGGCCAGTTGCAGGTATTTTTTATCGCCGGTAATCACCGCCACGTCTGCAAACACTTCGTTTAATCCACCGTGTTCGCTGCGCAGCATCTCCTGTATCTGAGCGTCCGATAAACGAGAGACCAGCCGTATCGCCCAATCGGCCATGTTGATCAGCATTTCCCGGGCCTCCGTGTTTCCGGTCAGCAACCAGGCGTCTCTTAAACCGGCATAGGTTTTATGAATATTATATAAAGGCACCCATTTATCATTCAAACTAAATGCGCCGGCTTTGATCTGGCCGCCGTTAATTTCATTCCAGATTTTTTTCCCGCCGGGCACACCGCCGATATAGCCATCGCCGTTGGCATCCTGGCATTTTTTCAATTCGCGCAGCATATACTGCAGCCGGTTCCCGATAAGGGTATCGCCTGTGGATGCATACATTAGCGACAGCCCGGAGAGGTAATGACCGCCGATATGACCATCCAAGCCGGTATTTTCCCAATTGGTATAGCTTTGCACCTGAACCGGCAGCCCCGCTTCGCGGCGAAATGGCGCCAGCAACCGGTCTGCATCCAGCTCCAGCAGGTACTTTTTATTGAGGTCCTGTGCATGCCTGAACGGACCCGGCAACAGCGTCACCTCCTGCAACCGGAAATAGTTCAGCAATGAAGTATCCTGCGCCCTTGCCACAGTTGAAAAGACCGCAAAAGCCAAAAGGCCTGTAATAACCTTCCTGATCATACTGTTTGTTTTGTTTATCTTATAACAAATCCTCCCCCCGGTTGCAGGGTAATTTCAAAAATCCCGTTTTTGCTGATCGTGGTGCGATGAGCTGCCGGCGCCTTTTGCGGACCATCAGTGATCAGTTCCACCCGTTGCCCGGCCAGCAGGGAAAGATCCAATTTTAACTGTACTGCCTGCTGCCGGGCATTGATACCGGCTATATACCAGCGACTGCCCTGCCGGCGGGCCAGCACCACATATTTACCCGGGTATCCGTCTATATACCGGGTTTCATCCCAGGTGCTAGGCACTTCTTTCATAAAGCCAAGGCTCACCGGCGCCGCATCAGTAAGGTTATTGGGTGCCAGGGCGAAGAACTGTACCGGGTTTTGAAACAGTACCGCAACCGCAAGCTGGAAGGCATCAGAACTACGCCGTTCGGATCCGCCATTATTGCCACGGTTCAACCGTTTGTTCAGGAAGCTGCCGCCAAACTCCATACATCCCACTGTGTTGCGGATAAACGGATGGAGACAGGCATTGAATGCCTCCTGGTCGCAGGCAGCCTGTGTAAAAACCATGTTCTCTGAAGCCAGCACGGCTTCGCTGCCTGCATAGTTGGGATACATGCGCTCCCAGCCCCGCGGCAAGGTTGCTCCATGAAAGATGACCATTAGCCCATGATCATCCGCATCACTGAGAATGGCCTCATACAGGCGCATCGTCTCCTGTTTATCGCCTCCGAAAAAATCTACCTTAATTCCCTTTACGCCCAGGCTTTGCAACCACTGCATTTCCCGTTTGCGCACAATGGGATTATCCATACGGTTTACCGGGCCCTGCTCAATATCGTTCCAATACCCGCTGGAACTGTACCAAAGAAAGACATCCACTTTTCTGCTTTGGGCGTATTTTACCAGCGAAGCCATCCGTTGACGGCCGATGTTTTGATCCCACCAGTTATCGACCAATACATACTCATACCCCATTGCGGCTGCCAGATCGATATAGGCTACCTGGTCGTTATAATTGATGCTTTGGTCCTGCCAAAGGATCCAGCTCCAGGTACCCCTGCCCCAGTGGTACCTGTGGCGGGTTTCATACAAGGGTTTTACCACATCCCAGGGCACGGTGGTTTCTACAACAGGCTTCAGTGTTTCACCCACCGTCAGGGTGCGCCAGGGTGTGCGTCCCGGCAACGCAAAGGCCGGGGCTACTGTGCCATTTCCATCATTTTCTGCCGCCATGGGGAACGCGATCTGGTATAAACCGCCGGATTGATATTCACTTAAACGGGATGCGCAATAACGGCTATCCACACCGGTTTCGCTGACCAATACCCATCCTTCCCGGCCGATGCGAAATAAACCGGGAAAAGTGTAACCATTACCATAGGCAGATGGCGCATCCATGGGCATATCTGCTTTATAAGGTTCTTCATAACTAGGTTTGGTGCGCTTCCAGCCGGTCATGGCCCGGCTTTGTGGCGTTAAGAACGTAGTAGTCTGCAAAGGGAACCGGAATCCCGTATATTCCTGCTGAACAGCCAGCGCTGCCCTGCCGCCCTGCCGGGGCAGGGCATAGCAAAATGCCACATCATGATTGCTTACCCTGAATATAATATCCATCGCCTGCTTTTCCGTATTGGCAAAAGTGGCCACCAGCTCGCTGGCTTCATAATGCACCTGCGAATGTTTGGACCGGTTAAGCGTATAATCCTCGGTAATCATTTTTATACGGTGATCCATGAGCTTCAGGCCGCAGCTAAAATCGCCTATCGTAGTGTTCAGCCCCAACGGCGATTTTTCAAGAAACACCTTCCCGTTGTAACGTACTTCATAAGCCGGCCGGCCCTCTGCCACGGAAAGCACCACATCCAGCCGCCCATCCGGACCCTTTACATGTAGTTCCTGTGCCCGCGGAGCAAGCGCGGCTGTAAAACAGAACATTGCTAAAAACCATCGTTTCATCTGCTGATTTCCCATTGATTTCAATATTTATCTTTTGTACCCTCCTGCTGCGGACAGGAAGCGCTCCTGCCAAATTAAAAAATAAAATGTCTGATCAACAATTATCATGATACCGCCCGAATAATGCCAGCCATTGCCTGGCATGTCTTTAAAGATCGCTTTAATGGCGCCGGGCCGGCCCTACAGCGAAACACCTTCCAGCAGCGGCCATCCATCTGTCGCCCATCGAAGTTTCCGGATCCATAGTTTAGACTCCCCTTCATCGTATCCATGTGCCACAAAATAATCGGTCCCGTCGGTATCGGTAAAAACAGCGTTGTGCCCGATGCCCATCCATTCGCTGCCATTTCCCCCGATCAAAAGAGAGCCGCCGTTCTGCGCCATGGGCTGCCCTTTTTTATCTACATAAGGGCCCGTAATCTTCCGGCTCCGTCCTACCACAACCTTATAATTGCTATCACGGCCTTTGCAGCAATAATCCCAGGAAACAAAAAGATAGTAATAGCCGTTCTTCCGGAATACAAATGGCGCTTCTATTGCGCCGCCTGCTGTCACTGAATCCGCGCCAGGCTGCCCTGTGCAGCGGCTTGCAATGGTCTTTACACCTCCGGCCGGCTTCAGATCGGAGGCCAACGCCACCAGCTGAATGCCATTCCAAAATGAACCGAAGCAGAGCCAGGGTTTTCCCTTTTCGTGCAACACGAGGTTGGGATCGATCGCATTCCAATGGTCGCTGCCGGCAACGGACCGGATGATCATACCCTTGTCTTCCCATTCAAACGCGGGATCTGTAGGATCCAGGGTGGTATTTACCGCCATACCAACACAGGAATTGTTTTTCCCAAAGGTGGAAACCGAATACAACAAATAATAAAGTCCTTTATAATAACTGATATCCGGCGCCCAGGCATGCCCCTCGTATCCGGGTACGGCTGCTGCTGCCCAGGCAGGCGGTTGTTCAAAAACCGGTTTTTCCTTTTTCCAGGTTTGGAGATCCTTTGACGAAAAAACACTGATGCCCCTGCCCGTTCCAAAAAGATAATAGGTATGGCCCTGCTTTATCAGCACAGGGTCATGAACCGGTGTTTGGCGGGTACTGAACGTCATGCCCGTCTTTATCGCCTGCGGCCAAACCTGCAGCGGGGCGCTCATCCACGCAATCGCTAAAACCGTTATCCATCTTTTCATTATAAATAAGGAATACGGAGGATGTAAAATGAATAGGGCGCAACCTCTATCAACGGGCTCTTCCCCTTTATTACAATATCCGTTTCCTTCTGAACGATCTTTTCCGGTTGTGCCAGGGAGTTGATGCTGTTAAGATCATCGCTTCGCAGCAACATCTGCTTTGCAGAGCTGCCCAGCTTTTTAACACCATCAACGGCCAGCTGCACCTGCTGTTCCCGCGGCGCGGCGTTTACTATTTTGACCACAAGCACTTTGGCATCAGCATCTATTACAGCGGAAGCATATAAACTATCCTGCCCGGCTACAGGCTCTTTGTTCATGGTAAGAGCAAGCACTTTGGTACCTTTATTTAATGCATACATTTTTTGCACATAATAATCCGGGGTCCCAAACACTTTCAGGTTGTTTACCCAGATCAGGTCCGGAGCCCATTGCCATCCCTCGGTATGGGCAAACAGCGGAGCGTAGGAGGCCATCTCCACCACCGCTGCATTCCGCTCCACACCAGTGAGGAAGGCAGCCACCGATAACGCTGCCAACCAGTTGTTCTTTTTTTCGGGTGCCACACCGGCAGGGTGCGATGCATATTCCCCGGCAAAGACCTTTGTACCGCTACGGGGATAGGAGTCGTACCGCTTCGCATTGCCGAAAAACCACTGCGGTGGCCGGTAATAATGTTCATCGATAAATGCAATGTTTGATGCGCGGAGTGCCTTGTTCAGCAGGTCAAAACGCGGGCCATCCGGGTCCGTGCCCGAACTGGCCACGATCTTAAAGTTGGAATATTTTGCGTTGATGGCTTTTTGAAACAGCTGTAAGCGTTCCAGGTATTGCGGGCCCCAGTTCTCATTGCCAACTCCCATCATCTTTAAATGAAACGGTTCCGGGTGCCCCATATCTGCCCGGATCTTTCCCCATTTGGAAGTAACAGGACCATTGGCAAACTCAATCAAATCCAGGGCATCCTGGATATAAGGATCCAGCGCATCAAGCGGTACCAGCTCGGCCGAATTAAACTGGCAGGCCATACCACAATTCAGGATGGGCAGAGGCTCCGCGCCAACGTCTTCCGCCAGCTGGAAGTATTCAAAAAAGCCCAGGCCGAAGGTTTGGAAATAATCCGGGGCGGCGCGGTGTGGAAATTCAAAGTTCCAGCGGTTGATGAGCAACTGCCGCTCTTCTACCGGGCCAATCGTTTTTTTCCATTGATACCGCTGCGAAAGATCAAAGCCTTCTACAATACAGCCCCCGGGAAAACGGATAAAGCCCGGCTTCATATCAGCCAGCATCTGCACCATGTCGGCCCGCATGCCGCCTTTACGGCCCTTCCAGGTATCGGAGGGGAAAAGCGAGATCATGTCCAGGTCGATGGTTCCGGATCCCTCCAGGGAGATCCGCAGTCTTCCTTTTTCTTCTGTTTGGCCGGCTACAAATGAAAACTCCTGTTTTTTCCAGGCGCCGTTTGTAGCAGCGGGCGTTACCAACCCCGAGCCGATGACCCGATTAGCCGTATCCAGTAATTCAAAATGAACGCGGATGCCGGGATCAGAGGTTGCATACATAAAAGAAGCATCATAGCGCAGGCCCTGCTTAATACCCATACCACGGAATCCCTCGTTCATTAAGGAAAACCCGCGGTCAGCTGCAGGATTGAGCACCACCCTCAGGAAACGGGGATTTGGCCCTTTCCGGTTCAGTACCGTAACAGCTCCTTCACGAAACGGAGTTTGTTCCACCTTCCACCCCATTAGTGGTTTAAAGAACTCAAAGGAGCGGTTCTTTACCAGCTCGGCATAAATGCCGCCATCGGCCCCAAAATTAATGTCTTCAAAAAAGACGCCATACATGGTGGGCGATACCGCCGCTACCGGCCGGCTTACATCCACCCGGAAGGTTTTTGTTTGCGCGTTACCGGCTGTGCAAGTAGCCGATACAATAAAAAATAAAGACCATATTTTTTTCATAAAACACATTTAGATCAACCTGTCAAAACTTTGGAACCGGTATATACACCCATTGTTCCATGCCGGCCCGGCTTCGTAATCCGCGGTTTTTACAGCGCTTCTCCAGTTTTGTTATTATGCCGGCATCGATGAACGCCTGTTGAAACCAGGATCGCGGTCCCAGCCTCAACCGCTGCAATAGCCCGGCCTGTCGGATCAATCTGTTTTGTTGATGGCGAAACTGCTGCATTGTTGAATGGTTTAACTATCAAGCAATCATAAAGCTGTCCGGAGGCTGGCAAGCCACCCCGGCAGGTTATGGAAGCATAAAGATAAATTGTAAAAATGACAATTAAAATATTTTTTTATGAAAATATTGAATATTCAAATCCATCTATGAACCGAAAGTTAAAAAGCTGGCAATCTTTTAAAGCTCCTGGGGGGTCCATGGCGCATTTCTACCCCGGGAAATGCGTACCCGGTACAGCACGCATAACAAGGCCGCCTGCTGCGTGGGTACAGGTACTTTTCGATATTACCGATCGCTGTGCCCGCAACGCATATCAGGCGCCAATCACAATCTTTAAGGATGCACCGGTCCGGAGACTTAAAATATTCACAAACGTACGGTCCAGGAACCAGTTCGGCAAGGTGAAATCATACCTGGTGTCTTTCCAAGGCAGGGTAAGACCGCATGGCTCTTTATAATTTGCTGCCATATATACCGCTGCCTCCCTGGCATTTTTAACTGGTTTTCATAGTAACGGCCACGATCGGCCTCCGGCAACACGTTGCCCTCATCCATCATCAGATTGAATGAATGCCAGCTGATGATGGATGGCACAGTTTCGGACTTTCAAAAAACCGCACCTTTCACTTTTATATTCTTTCAGTTTCCAGCTTTATATAACCACTGTAAGAAGCCCTAAAAATCATCGGAACATCGTTATGCTTTTCTTGTCTCGCTTACCCCTTTAACATGTTCTTTCGGCCCAGGATGAGAAAGGCAAGCGTGAAGAGCAGATGTATAACCACAAACACTTTAGTAGCGGGCCTTGCATCATTAAACAGCCCCCAAATATCCAGGGCGGCTATCACTGCGAAGCCTACCGTATTGCCTATTATAATTGCGTTACGGGCTGTAGACGGGCCTTCCTTTCTGGCCATCCAATTGAGAACTGCGATCCCTAACATAGGGCTCCCTATGAGTCGCAGATAGGCAATCAGAGCCGGGGAAGCATCTGAGGGTACCGCTCCTCGGCCAAATGCCTGCGGAAATAAAATAAATCCAAGCCCGGCTAAAACCATATAAATGGAGGCAATGCTTAAAAGTGTACTGAGCTTCATGATTTTTATTTATTTAGTGAAGAACAAAATGAATATACGCTAACCATTTCACCGGTATCATTTTCTGAAATGAATCTGCTTTATCAACGTTCATATAGTTTCACGTACCTGATGTTATATAAACAGACTTTGCAGCAGGGCAATTTAGACTTGTCAAATATTTATCTTCGTTAAAGCGTTCCATGAAGCATCCTACAATAATCATTCCATCCGCACAAAGGAAGCGCAAAGCTTTATTGAAGCCAATGTAGATTACAAAATAACGGCGGAAGGACCAGCCGCTCAATTTCCACAGGCAGTCCGTTTTGTATGGCACTACGGGTTTTTTTTACTATCGAAGCGACAGGTGAAATTGAGCTTATCTTTTCCTTTTGCAGTTAGCCGGATCACGATCACCTGGTCGGGGCATGAAGCAAATACCTCGCGTATGTAAACCGTACCATTTACGGTATAGGTTATTTTTGCAATGGCACGCCGAAGGCCCAGCGCCCTGCTGCACTCCAGCGCCACCTACCAGATAAAGTTGCCCAGCGGCGCATAGGATTCGGTAAAAGGTCCCTGCGTCCGCCGCACAAGCGAATCCGCTTTTTTTATAGTCCTCATTAAACAGCGCATCACGTACCGGTGGCAGGTAATTTTTGGCAGCGGGGTTTATGCACATCGTGATTTTGTTTTAACCCTAGGAACGCTAAGCATTACCCCCACATCCGCTCGCCTTATTGCCACTGAACTATAACCGGATATTGATTTTATACTGCGGAATAACTGTTATCTTTTCGATCACCGCACCTTTTACCTTTGCCCTCTGCATGCGATCCAGATCTACTCCTATAATTTCATCTTGCCATTTTCGCACATCAAAGTGAAGATCCCCTTTTCCGCAATATCTTCCTGTGCTGAACCACCAGGGGGTTCCGTTAAACAGGTTGTCGGTCAGCAATCGCCCCTCCTGGCTTGCTGCAGCACTGCCACCGAGGTAACTGATCTTCAGCAGCAGATCATTTACCCTTTCCGGCAGGGATGCCGGCAATGAAACAACGGCCCGATCTTTCTTCAGCCTGGGGTAAACATCAGGTCGGTAAGCAGCCACGGAAATGCTATAATAGGTATAAATGCCGGACACCCCGGTATGAATGTTATTGTTTTTTTTAAGATCTATAGCGTCTTTGGGATATACTTTAAGATTAAATAAACGATCAGCAAGCTGCTGCAACTGCAGACTTTTACCATCATTGATAAGATCGGCCGCCGTAACCAGCAACACTTCCTTTCCATTAATGGTGGTACGCCAGCTATTCTCAGCATCCTGCCGGGAGAGCAGCACCACCCTGAGCTGCTGATGCAGTACCCCGGCAAATACAATGGGCTTATTCACCAGCAACGGGGCCTTTATCAAGCTGCCGTCACTTTTTGCAACGACTATCTCAGGGTCGACACCTTCCGGCTTTACCAGGAATAAAGTTGTTGTATTGCCAGTATGGATCTTTGCCAATGGCTGTGCTGTAGCGTATTTAACCAACAGATTCCCTACCCGCAAATTAAACGGCAATACCAGGCTGGTTTGTCCTTTTAACGTAACAGATGGAAAACGGATGGTTTCATGCTCCAGCTTTACACTTACGGCAACCTTTTTATCCGGCATGGGAATGCGTACCTGGGTATTCATTAAAAATAAAAAACCACTGTTATCCTTCACCCTTGCTATAAAACGCAGGTCTTTCGTATTGCGAACATCGCGTACAGGGTGCCCTGGTTCCACCTGTGGCATAGCCGCTAACATGCTTCCAAAATCATTGATAAAATGGTGCAATATTTTCAGCTGTTGGTATGAAGGACGGATGATCCCAAACTCGCCGATGGGCGCCTGAAAGTCGTAGCTTTCAGGCAGCCCCGGTTCTTTTAAACCCGGTGTTTGAGTGCCCCCGTGGAACATATAGTACCCGATCATGTTCATACCACGGCCCACCTGGTTTTGCAGGTGCGCCGCTTCTACCTGCGGCTCCACAACAAAACGGTTTTGATAGGTCATCTGGCTGCCGGCGCCCTGCTCGCAAAGACCACGCGGGAACAATGCCGGGTTATAAAAAAGTTTCCCCAGCGCATCGCCCATGATCCATTGATCATCTCCATACAGGAAATCGGCCGTAGGTCCGCCACCGCCAGGCTCCCAGCCCCGGTAACAATAAGAGCCCTGTAAGGGAATTACTTCCATTTTATCCTGGTCAAAAACGGTATTGGCTGTAACAGACCAAAACACCGGCTGCATACCGGACGCCTGTGCCATTTCCTTCAGTTTGGAAATATGTGCTGCCTGTCCGCCTGCATATTCATTCTCCAACTGTATACCGATGACAGGTCCTCCCGCTTTAAAGAAGAGTCCTCTTACCTGCGCTCCTATCTGGTTGAACAATTTTGCAGCAGCTGCAATATATGCGGGGTCATTACTGCGTTTCCCGGGCATTGTTGCGATCCAATCTGGGTGGCCTCCATGGAGCTGCTCACCGTGTGCCCAGGGGCCAATACGCAGCCATACATACATATGATGTTTACTGCAGAGCTCCACAAACTTTCTCAGATCCCGGTTGGCCTTCCAGTCCCATACGCCCGGTGCAATTTCATGCTCGTTCCAGAAGACATAGGTGGCAATAATAGCGAGCCCGGCGCTTTTCATTTTCAAAATACCGGATTCCCAATCCTGCGGCGGCACACGATTATAATGCAGCTCGCCCATCAGCGGAAACCAGGGCTGATCATTTTTTAAGAAAAACCGGTTATTGGCCGAAAGTTTTACTCCCTGCGGATTAATGCCGGAGAAGGGGATCAGCTGCGGTTCCCGGCCCGCCACCTGCGATGCATCGATCTCATATACCTGCTCCTGAGCGCACGATACTCCCGCAGACGGAAAAATGAAAAACGTTGCTAACAAAAAATACTTTTTCACCTGGTTCTGTTTATTTAGTTGTATGAGGTTATTAAACGTTTCTGCGATTGCCGCATTTCCCGCTGGCTTTTACATTTAGTAACCCGGTTACTTATCAATAATCAGTAGCCAGCCTTTTTGCGGAGCCACCGGGATACGCTGCTCCAGGCTAAACTGCTGCTGCGGCTGAAAGTTCCGGATGCCGGTCGCTCTTAAAAGATCATTCCGGGGAGTCCAGCCGATCTTCTGCCAGTTCACGTGCAGCTTTACAGCCACCGTGTCCTCCGCCCAACTGGCCATGGCGATCAGTAACCGGTCGTTGCGTATATAGGCGGTCGCCAACACCTGTGGATTATCGGTTGTAATCACAGGAGCGTACTCCCAGTACCCTTCCATTTTCGCATCCGCAATGCCAAACCCGTCCCACACCTTCCAGATATCCCGGGGATCACAGTTTACGCCTTCTGTATACCAGGGATACCGTACCGTCATCCCATACACCATCCCCCGCCAGGGATTACCGCCACCATGCAACATATCACCCATAAGCCCGAACGGCAGCCCCGAAACCTCTACCAGCCAATTAGCCGGAATCATTTTGTTGTATTGAAAACTTTCGCCAAACCATAATTTATTGATATACGGAAAAAACTCCGTGTATTGCGTAGCCGGCCCTTTTGAAAACCCGGTATTGGAATGCAGATCGATGACACAGCCGGGTTTTACCTGGTCCATTACCTTACGCATACGTTTGAGCATATCCCGGTCGTAGGATACATCATCCAGGTACAGCCCGTCGACTCCGGTGTATTGTACCAGCCAGCGCAGTCCTTCGATATAATAGTTGTACCAACGGCTATCGCCGCTGGTAAGCAGGGCGGCATCTGAACGCTCGTAGCCCCCGATGGTCGTAAACCATTGCGGATCGTAATGATCCACGAGGTGCTCCCGCAACCACACATAGCCACCACCCTTGCCATCGGCCAGTACTTCATTCCCCAGGCTTCTTAACGCCCATAGCTCCGGCACCTGGTTGGTCAGCTCCCGGGTGGTATAATACAATTTCATTTTCATCCCCTTTTTATGCCAGGCATCCGCTACCGCACGGATGGTATCGGTGGTAATGAACGGGTAATTGATATAGGGATTGATGGCATTGGCATGGTGCACATTGAATATTCGGATCCCCGTTTTAAGATCGGCTTCTTCAGGCAGCGGATCGCTGCCATTATGATAATAGCGGTCTGTGAATTGTGACCGGGTATCTGTTTGTTTCACCGGGGTGGAAAGCAATGCAAATTCATATTGCAGGGTATCCGCTGCATTCAGCATCCGTCCGCCACTGTAGGCGGTTACGTACAGCACCGCATCCTGCCCCTGTAACGAAAAGCCGCCCTTATCCTGGTTATACCAGACAGGCGGCGGAAGCGGACGATACAGGTTGAGCAACGGGCCGCTGTAAGATGTGCCCCGTAATTCGCAAAAGAGGCCGGCATGTACATTACCGGTCCAGAACGCATCCTGTGGGCCCTTCCATTTCCAGTTGTATGTTGCAGGCGTTTCACCTCCGGGCAGGCCCATTCCCATAAAATATTTACTGAAGTCCTTTTGCAATGGCAACTGCAACCGGATATCTTTTATCATTACAGATGTACGACCCGACAGATCTATGTAAAAACGCATATAGCCATCGGCTTCCATGGTTCCGGTGCACACCAGGGATAGCCGCTTGTTTTCTGCCCGGGTCTTCCAGCGGATAAGGCTGCCCGATTCATTTACAAATTCCGGCGGACCAGCGGACCATTTTTCAATACCCCCATCGGTTTCGACAATAAAGGCCATGGGGGACGCCAATAATTCATTACCGAAAGGCCGGATCGACCCCGGCAATCCCATGGCGCCAATAATGATTGCCGTGGTGCTGCCGGTGATGGTGTTTTGTTTCCGCTGCAGACTGGTATAGGGAGCTACCACCGCATCATCAATACCCAGGTTTGAATTGAGCCATCGCAACCGGCTATGCCGCCACAATTCATGATCACCCCGCTCAGCTATGCGCTTATTGTTTACCTGCAGCACTACCTGAACTTGCTGTTCCGGGATCCCCTCAGCGGCAATGGCAACCGTAAAACCATATCGTCCTGGTTTTGCCATTTCCGGAATATCCACACCAAACCACAGGGGCTGTATCCTTCCCTGCTCCACATCCACAGTTTTGGTAAAGACCCTGCCTTTTGAATTGTAACCTCCGGTATTAAAACAGGTAACCGGGAACGGCGTTTTTCCAAAACGCACTTTTAGATCCTTCAGGGGTGTTCCCGCCGCAAATACGCCTACCTGGAACGTATAGTATTCATTACGCAAGGCCGTTCCGGAAAACGAAGCCACGGGGCCCGACCGGATCCATTTATAGGGAAGATGGGTTTGCATCCTTATAGGGTTCCTCCGGTCCTCAGGGAACAGGAGCATCTTTTTGTTATGCCGCGCCATCAGCTGTCCCGTTTCGGCTGTTGTTGCAGTTACCTCCATGGGATAAAAGCTATCAAAGTGCGTACGCGCCTGCAGGCCGGTTACCTTCGACAGCTGCAGCCGTGCGGCCGATGCCGGCAGCCCCTGCTCCTGCATCCAGGCAGGGTCGGGTGCAGCTTCCGGTTTTAAATAATCTCCTGTAAACGAGCCGTTCCCTTTATGTCCCTTCCAAGCCAGGTAGTATACATAATAAGTCCCTTTTCCGCTTACCGGTTCAAATACAAATTCTGCTGTTTCATCATTTACTGCAACACGATAAATATTGCGTACCGTGTCCCCGTTTGCAGCCAGGATCAGCAATCGTTTTTGTTCCGGGGCCACATCATGCCGCCGCCAGAAAAGTTTTACATGTGCCGGTGCCTGTGCCGTGCATTCCACAACAGCCCGGTGGTTGCCCAGGGTTTCCGGCCAGGGCGTTTGTGCCACGCTGTAAGCATGCACCTGGCCGTATACGACTATCGCCAGTGGCAGCAGCGCAATGAAAAGCAGGAACTTTTTTATCATGGTGTAACAATATTTAGATCGGTCTGTACTGCACTACGGTCGGTGTTTGCCAAATGCACACGAACCGGCCAGGGCACGTCAGTTGTATTCTTTTTTATGGATATGTTCCTGCAATCACGCAATTCAAATGCAGGCCGTTTCTGCAGGCCATTTAACCTGTCGGCTTTTTTTATTGTATTGGAATGAACCATTAAACCATCCACACTTTTAGCGATGAGCACGGGCGCATCAAAAATCGTAAATACATTCCCGGTAATGCTGATATTGCGATGTACATAATAACCTGGGACTTTCTTATGATTTTCAGGCAATATTGCAATCACATAAGAGCCGGGCGCCTGGTTATACCCACAGGATTCAAAAGTATTATTTCGGATGGTCACGTCTCTTACGGGACCAGACTCGTACCAGCTGGCGGCATCATCAGCGATAAGGATGGCATGCATGCCGGTGCGTTTGAATACATTGTGTTCGATCACTACTTTTTTCCGGGTAGTAATAAGCATTCCCCGGGTATTGGTACGCTCAAACAGCGAATTCCGAATCTCCACGGACGGCGTCCAGGTAAGATTTTCCATGCAAAGCCCCGGCCGGATCGTTCCAGGAATGGGACGATCCATCTCCACCACCATTTCCTTTTTGTTTACAAGCGTTGCATTTCTGACCCGTGCGTACCCTACCTCCTGCAGGGTTTCCGGATCGATGAGCGCGACACTGTCTCCACTGAAAAATGCCGGAAACCCGTAGGTCTGGTGATGCATGAACTGCAGTTTCACATGCGTATCGTCCGTCTGCTCTGTTATCTTCAGGTGTGTGCCGTGTACATTTACAGGATCATCGTGCAAACCCGATGTTTCACAACTGTCGATCACAATGGTGCCTTTGCAGCCGGAGAAATGAAATGCATCAGCGAACGCTGCAATGACCCTTCCGGAGGTTTCGCGGGGCTTTACGCTCACCCGCCGGAAGCTGATGTTCTCCGAAAACTGCGACACGATGCCCAGCCCGTGCATATAGTGCATTTGAACCCCTTCCAGCCGGATGTTTTTGCTTAGCCAGATAAAGCCCCCACTGTTGTCGCGATACGGATCGCGGAATGTAAGTATATCGCCTTTGCTGAAATCCCGTTTGCTGAAATCGCCGGCAAATGCCAGCTGAAAAGGAGCCAGCTCACTTGCACCTGCTTTTAAAAAAGGCTGAAACGAACTGTAATGCATAAAGGAAGTGGCAGGATTAAACCGGATGGCATGAAGCCGGTTGCTCTTCCAACCTTCTCCATAAAACGTTACCTGACCATTGCGAACCTGGTACCGGCTATCCGGATGAACCGCTAACACCGCAGCGCTATCACTCACCGAAGCTACGGTGGCTTCACTCATGGTTGGCCGCTCATAATCGAACGCGATATTGCGCAGCGTGATCTTCCGGCTGTTGATCAATGCAAAGGAGATCATTTTGCCATGCAGTACCACCAGGGTATTGTGGCCCTCAATAGTAAGCCCCTCCATGCTGTCCAGCAAGAAGCCTATATTTTTAACCTTGGATGCACTGTCCGACTCGGTATCGTTGGATATGTATAATTCCTTTTTAAAGGCCCCATCCGGCCACAGATCGATGCGGCCACCCGGGAGCACCAGGGTGGGCTGCCGTTTGCCGCGGCAGGCTTCCAGGGCCTTTACCACAGCCGGACTTGCATTTTCAAAACTGTTGGAACGGGCCCCGTAATCGGCGAGATAAACCACCGGGCTGTCCGGCACTGCGGCATCGGCATTACCGTATAGCGCTAACATTAAAACACACGTGCAGCATAACACAAAGCGGCACCTATTTTTCCTGATCATTTTCATCTAATTATTTACTTTTTGCGGAATCATGGTTTGACAGGTTCACCATGACATCCCGGATCTTCAACCGGACATCGAACAGGCTTACCATATCTCCGAAACCTTCAGCGCTGCATTCCCACACTTCACCATAACAGCACATGCTGTCACCCTGAGCCTGAAGAAGGGTAAACATAACATGCAGAACCCTACAAAGGAGCAAGCACGAGCATCTGATCTTTTTTAAGTGAAAGTACCAGTTTGCCGGACCGCACAGGAACCGGCGGCTCCTTTTCTTTGCCATCGGCCAACACCGAGTATACCTTTACCGCACCGGAATTGCTGAACCCCGGCGGCAGCGCCCACTCACGGCGTTGGTATCCATCCCGGCTGTAAGCAATCCAGATATTTTTTCCGGTCCACAACGCAGGCAGCAACACATCGCCATTATCTACAAGGGTGTTGCCATTCTTTGTCAGGCGGAACCTGTCCTGCTCCAGCACTGTACGCACCCCGCCTGAAAACTGTACCTCTTTTTTGGCATTGCTCCGGATCAGTTTTTGCCGCTGCAGGCGGTTTAAATAATACCATACCAGTGTACGCGTACAGAAATCCTCCTTAAACCCAGCCAGACGCGTTTTATCTTTTCTAACGATATCCTCTCCGTGCATGCTGGTGCCAAATAACCTGCCCCATTCACTCCGGTCTACGCCGCCCGTATAAAGAGACGAAGGCCAGTCTGTATAAAACGACACCCCCCGGCCCACCCACCAGGCCATCGGCTGATATCCTTCAAAAGACATGGGACGCAAAAAGTCGACGCCCTCGCTGGTCACGTCAATCCCTTTACCCGCCCAGTACCGGAATAGTTTCTTTTGCGTTTCTGCTTCGTCCGCTACTGTAAAGGATAAATAGGGACTGATGGGTTTCAAGTCCAGGTTGATCCGGGTTTTACCGTCCGCATCCGTCTCGGGCAGCGGGGGGCTCGTATGAAAAGCATCAATATGTATGGTGCCCGCCTTTTGTAAAGGCAGCATCCGGCAAAGCCGGTCGATCCGCTGTTGAGCCAGTCCCAGCTCCCATTCCCGTGTATAGCTAACGGGACTGCCCCACTCTCCCTTGAGGATCGTTCCGTTCTTGTGTTTGGCGATGATATCTTTTTGTACGTATTCGTCCCACAGCGGGCTGTCTTCATAGGCATCAAACATATTGATATGAATACTCACTGTTGTATGATACTTCCCGGCTTCGTGCATCAGCCATTTAAGACTGGTAAGCGCATCCGGGTCCTGCTGCCGTTTCAGCCGGGGATTTACTTCAAACCAGGCTGGGTACTTGCTATCGTGCCCGTTATATTGCCAGCCGGTGAGGTAAATGATCTTGGGCATTCCCAGCGTTAGCCGGTCCATACGTTTGATCACTTCCAGCGTCTCGGCAAAATCCAGGAATACTTCACTTTTCCCGTTGTCTTTTCTTTTATACCGGCCGTCAAACAGTGCCTGCGATAGCATGAGCTTCATCACCAGTGTCTGATCGTACCGGTAATGCCACCGGATCTGTTGCTGCACCGGCTTGTGAACGATCTGCAGGGTATCCGGAATATCCTGGCTGCGGACCGGCAAAAAAGACCCGGCAAAAAATAACAGCACTGCTATACTACTCCAATGTTTCATCCTTTATCCTTTCTGCTTTTTGATAATTGTTGCGGAAATATACCTGTTTTGAGTAGTGTACCTGCCAGGGATACCTGCAATCTGCAAACTCGTTGTTCCGCACTTCAACCCCCTGCGCTCCGGCAACAGCAATCCCATATACTGAATATCCCGGCTCTCCCTCTATAATGTTTCCTTCAATTATTATGTTCTTATGGATGCCCGGAACCGTAGCATCCGGCGCTTTTACATTAATGGCAATGGCCGTGGCAGCACCGTTAGCCCCATCGCCCCGCCCGCAACGGATAAACCGGTTGTTGCGGATAACGATCCCGGCCGAGCCCGGACCTTCCCTCCAATCGCCTTCTGCTCCTATATGCACCGCAGTACCGGTTGTTTCACGAAAGATATTATTCTCTATCAGAACGTTTCTTGTTTTTACCAGCACCGCCCGCGCCAGGTGGCTGCTCACGTTAGAATTCACAAATTCCAGTCGAGGCAAACGGCTTATATTGATCAGGTAATAGTTACCGATCGCTTCCGGCAAAGCCTTGTCCAACTGAACATGCGATTTCCAAAGCCCGGGAAAAGTATCCGTTCTTATCACCCGGTAACTTCCTGCCACCTGTAATGAGCGCTTTGACACGAGCTCGAGGGTATCACCGGCATCCGGGTAATCGAGCACCGCGGCGTGCGTAGTAAATTCCTTATCCAGCTGAATGGTATAGGTATTCGGTGCCACCTGCGCTGTAATATCATGATAATAGCCATGTACGTTGGTGGCGTCATCACCCTGCCCCTCAAAGGAACATCCGTTAAAACGGATCAGGCCCTTACAGGCAGTAAAATGCGTGGCATCTGTATTGGTAGACTGATAATTGCCGGCGCGGGGTACGATCCGTAGACCGTTCATGATAATATTTTCCGAACGGTTGCCTACAATGCCCATACCGGGCTGCGCATGTATAGTCACCCGTTCCAACAACGTATTGACTGCCGACTGGATGAGGATGGCCGGGCGAAAATGCATGCCATGATTTATCAGCGCTATATTTCCCGGCAGTGGGCCGGTGGCACCAGTGCTGATCCTTAATACATTTTCCGGCATCCATTGCTGCCGTTCCGGGAAATACAGCGGGTTTCCCAAAAGCCTGTTCCGAACGGAATCCCAATACATGATGCGCGTGATCAGTAATGGCTTTGTTGTATCATATCCTCCCGGCAGTTTTATATCAAAAAAGCCGAACCCGGTCTTAATGATCCCACCCTCACTATGAGGCGAATCCGAATAATCGATCGTAAGTCCCCTGATCGTAATATGCTGACAGTCTTCTATCGTTACCGGTTCCATCCAGCCTTCTGCCATCAGAAAAACGCCGTCGGCCTCAACCGTAAGCCCCTCTATACGTTTAAACTGTAACCCGCTTATATAGGGAAAATAGGGTTTAAAGACCACATCCTGCGGATTGCGGCCCAGCCTGCCACTGAGTGCATCCTTCATCAGCCTTGTGGCAACCGTATCTGCAATACGGTACCTGCCCGGCGGGATCCGGAGGGTATGTATCTTTTTCTGTTTACAAAAATCAATGGCCTTTTGCAGGGCAGCACGGTCATTGACCATATCATTGGGCAAGGCCCCAAAATCGGCAGCCGAGATCACCCGCTGTGCCTGCAGCCGTAAGCCCGGTATCAGTATAAACAGCGCAAACAGTAACCGTATATAATCCCTCGCTTTTTTCATTGCTATCTTTTTCCCGGCACCAGCAGCACCGGCATACCTGGTTTTAGTTGTAAAGAAAATTGCTGTGCTGTTACAGGAACCGTCTTCCACTTTTTCAACCCGGTTCCTTCCACGATAAATACATTGGCCGAATGTACTCCCTTCCAGCTGTCGGGTACCTGGTAATTGAACGGTGCATCATTAAGGCTAAACGCGACCAGGCTGTTGTCGTTGCGCCAGGCTGCCGGAAAGCAGGCCCTGTTTCCGCTGCGCAACTGCCGGCTGCCTTCATATACGGTACTGTCCCTAAGCGATACCTGTACCCCGTTTGAAAAGTATGCCACCCGGCTGCTGCCTGCACCTTCTACACGCAGCCGCTTTAAACCGTTCAGAAAATTGTACTGTACCGTATTGAGGTAAAAATCCTTACAAAAGGCCGCCTGCCAGTTACCTTCCCGGTTATTGTTAATGGCCCCGGGAAACAGGTTTTCTCCATACATACTGGTACCAAACAAAAATTCAAGCCCGAAATCGCTTTGTTTAAGATCCGGGTTAAAATGTCCGCCGGTAACCAGGCCTGCGGGGGTGTTTAAAAAATCTTCCTGGGTACGATGATTAAAGTGCCAGTAGTAAGGAACCAATCCCGTCATATAATCCATGGCCCATTCGCTGGTAGGATCGATACCCCTGCTGATCCAGTATTGAGCGATCTTTTTTTGATAGGCGGCCTCCGTGACCACCGTTTCATAAGCGCCTTTATTTTCCCGGGCAATCCAGGCGTCAATATGAATGGTGCCTGCATTTTTCAGTTCCGGTACTACTTTTAACAGAGAATCGATCCGCATCTTAGCGTATCCTTTGTTCCACTCATTCCTGTAATTGATCTGGTACGCCTTATGGTTGTTATAATTACCCGTTACCATCATGCTGCCATCGGCATTCCGGGAGATCAGCCCTTCCTTCACATAGGTATTCCACAATGGGCTATTGTCATAGGCTTCGGTCATATTAATGTGCAGGCTTACCGTGGTATGGTATTTCCGGGCCTCCCGCATCAGCCACGCCAGGCTTTGCGCTGCGCCGGTATCCTGTGGCCGTTTCAGCTTTTTATTGATCTCAAAAAACGCCGGGTACTGGTCATCATGCCCATTATAGGTAGCCCCAACCAGGTAAATGATCTTGGGATATTGGAGGGTTAGCGCATCTACCTGTTTTATCAGCGACAAGGCCGTTTCAAAATTGATGTTAACCATACTGCCTCCATTCCCATCGGGTTTGGCCAGGAACATTTTCATAACCAGTGTATGGGCATAATCATGCCGGAAACGGGGTAATGAATCCGGTGCCGGTGCCATTGCCTCCACCAGCTTTCCGACTAATAAAAAATAAATCAGTGCTATCGTTTGCTTTTTGCTCATTGACAATTATATGCTTTTATAAAGGGGTGATCCGGGCCACCCAGCCTCCGCCGGGAGCCAGATTCATTTTAAGGACATCTCCTGCTTTAACAGGCATTTCGGCACGCACATAGTCCTCGGCCCGTTTATCCGCGTTGATCCCGTCTTTGATCATGGTGATCTTGTAGTTGCCCGGTTTCAGAAAGTCTGTTTTTAATTCCAGCGTGCGTGCCAATGTATCTGTAACAGCGCCCACAAACCAGTTGTCGCCATTACGTCTGGCCAGTACCGTGTACTTACCGATCTTCCCGGAAAGCAATCGCGTTTCATCCCAGGTAACCGGTATGCCGGCAAGAAAATCCGTGCATTCTTTTTCGCGCTCATAATCAGAAGGCGCATCCGGCAACATGGTCATGGGACTGTTGAGGATCACGAACAATGCCATGGAATGTGCCCGCGTGCCTTCCATCATCGGGTAGTCGCCAAACGTGCGAAAATTTTCGTGTGTGGCATTCCGCATGGTGCCGGGTATATAGTCCATCGGCCCGGTAAACATCCGGATATAGGGCAGCAGATTATGATGTACGGGATTATCCAGCCGGGTCCAGCCATTGTATTCAAATTCGATCAGCGCTTCACGGGTAAGCACATTGGGATATTTTCTCCGTAGCCCGCAGGGTTTATAGGCCCCATGAAAATTGACCAGCATCTTTTTTTCGGCGGCTTTACGGGCTACCGTTTCATAAAAGGCAACCATCTGCTGATCATCCCGGTTCATAAAATCTATTTTGATACCGCGGATTCCCCATTTTTCGTAAAGATCAAATGCCGCATCCATTTGTTTTTCCATCGAGCTCCAGATCACCCAAAGCAGGATGTCCACACCCTTTGTTTTTGCATAGGCCACCACTGCTGCCATATCCAGCTCCGGCACTTCCTTTAAGATATTTTCCTTTGGACACCAGCCATCATCAAACAGGAAATACCGGAACCCACGTGCTGCACAAAAATCAATAAAATATTTAGCCGTAGCCGTGTTGATCCCGGATTTGAAATCCACTCCATAAATATTATTCTTAGCCCACCAGTCGAACAACACCACGCCCGGCTTTACCCATGAAAAATCGGCCGCCGGTGTCTGTGATGATGCCAGCAGGTACACCATATTGTTCTGAATGAGGTCCGCTTCCTGGTCGGCGACCGCAATGATCCGCCAGGGAAAGCTCCGGGTACCGCTTACCCGTGCAATAAAACCGGACCGTGTTTTTACCTGCCCGTGGTTGTATATACTGCCGCTATAGTCAAGGGTTTGCGGATAGGCGGGATTGGTTACCTCCAGCCTGTTGGTACCGGTGCCGGTTAACCACAGCCCCGGGTAATCATAAAGATCACTCTCCGTCAACATTAAAAAACGACCGTCTTTTTTCTGTACCAGGAAGGGAAAATTACATAGCCGGCCGGGTGCGATGCCGGATAGCGGCTGCATTTCGTACGGCGTTTCATAGGCAGAACTGATGGACTCTGACGCCTGGAAGCGCGCCGTATCACCAGCGGCAAACTGAAGTGACAGTTGCTCATGCAATACCACAAGGCTGTCTTTGGCGGCCGTCAGGAACCGGTATGCCAGTCCTTCATTGAAAAGGCGCAATGCTAAGGTGTAAGAGCCCTTGAAATCAATGACCAGTTCATTGTACTGGTTGGCATATGCCCCGCTTTTTTCCCGGATCACCGGCTGCACCATTTCGTTTACCGAACGGCGACGAATGCTCTTTACCTGCCGGTCATTAAAATCTATTTTATGGTTCTGTATGTTCATACCCGGGTTATGCAGTGTAACCAGTTCTTCCGTTTGCTTTGTAAGCCGGATGCGCATACTGTTTTTATCAATGCCCACCATTACCGTCAGCTGCCCGCCCGGCGATTGTAACCTGTACTCCTGCGCTTCTGCACAGAGATGCAGGAGCAACACAATAACCCCATAAATGCACTTCCTCATCTGTATTTATTTTTAAATAGACGGCCGTTTGAAACGGCAGATCAAAATATCACCCTGCCCCAGCGACTGTTAAGACAGGGTGATATTTTTCTTTATTGCTATTTTATGAAGCTTGCTATGCGTACCACCCACTCCCGGCTGCTGCCATCAGCTGCGGTGATCCGGTATTTCCTGGGCTGACTGAAATCGCCCGGTACGCCAGGCCGAGGTGCGCCATCAACCGGCTCCATAGTAGCCGCGGTGGATATATTGCACATAAAAGAAAGATTTGCCGTGGTCACTTTTGCCCGCTCTTCTGCAGTAAAAGTACCCGAGGCTCCAGGCACGGAAACCGTAAATACTGCCGAATCAACAGCAGCACCGGTGTCCTCCCTTTTCTTAAATGCTTTCCCGGAAAGATTCATGGATACCGCTTTTACCACCGGGCTGGCACCTGTACCGGCAGTCTCATATACGTATTCCATAAAAACATCAGACATCAATGCATCCCTGAACTTTGGCAAGTCCTCGTCCAGCCCGGCTTTTAAGCAGGAGGATGTGCCCATAACAATCCAGCTCATCCATAATATATAAGTTATTTTTTTCATTCGTATATTTTTATTTTTTAGTTATCGATCGGAACTTACCATGATAAAACTTTCAGCTCCCTGCGGGGATACAATGAAGATTTTGTCATGAACGTTTCATTTCAGTCAAATAGGTTACCAGTTAGGGTTTTGTTCCAGACTTCCATGCCGTATGATCTGTGCATTCTGGATCGGGAGCAGGTATCTGCGCGATTCATCAAATACCCTAATCTGGTTCTGTGTCCAGTTAAGCACTTCGATCCGGTATCCATTCCTGTCGCGGTTGATCTCCAGATAGGTTGGCGCTTCTTCCAGTTCAGGAATGGTACCACCCGCTGCAATACCGCTGTTGGCAGCACCACCGTATTTGCCCCAGCGAAGCAGGCTCCAGTAATAATCCTGCTCTTCAAACAGATCTACCCTCCGCTCCCTTTTGTAATCAGTCCAGGCTGCGGTGGCCGTAGCCGCTGTAGAAGGAGGCAGTCCTCCGTGGGTAACGCGGGTCATATTAAACGCCGCCACAGCTTCGGAGACCCGGTTCAGGCGCAGCAAAGCTTCTGCCTTGTTGAGGTAAACCCTCCCCAGTCTTAAGATCACCCAGTGATAGTCAGTAGGAATACCCACAAAAGGCCGGGGCGATACGCTATACGTGCCTTTGCGGACAAAACAATTGGTTACCGGCATACAGCAGCCGGAGGATAGGCTTCCGTTGATGAGTCGGTGCAGGTTCCCGTTACGGTTGGTTGTTACGGTTTCTCCATACCATTGTACTGAATCATACACGATTGAGGCGGCCAGTCTTTTATCACGATTATTGTAGATAATACTATTTATACTACCGGCACCGGTTACCACGGCGCTGTCGGCAAATCCAGAAGCACGCTTGGTGATATTGGCGAGGTATTGCGAGCTCTGGTCCCATCGAACGGCCTTGGTAGGGTCGGCAGCATCAATGGCCAGGTAAGCATCCATGATGCTTTGTGTAGGCGAATATTGTGCCCAGGCTTCAAACATCTTATCTACCTTAAATTCAGGTGTGGCTCCTCTTAACCGTACATTATCATTATTGGTATTGGGGATGATCTGCTGCATATCTGTATTATCGCAGGTAGTATTGCTCTTATCCCGGTAAAAAGCTAGAATGATCTCCGGCGAGGTACGCTTCTTTTCATTGAATAATCCTTCATAGTCAGTTTCCAGGGAGAATCCGCCCTTCTGGATCACCGAATCTGCCGCATCCAGGGCCTTTTGATAATAACTGTTATCGCCTGTATAGGCCGCCGCTTGCAGGGCCACTTCCGACTTGAGCGCATACGCGGTCCATTTGGAAGCAAGGCCCGAGGGGGCTGTAACGGGCAGACCGGCGATTGCCGCATCAATATCCTTCATGATGAGGGTATAGGTTTCTGCGATTGTTGCTGTCTGAGGTAATGCATAATCCGTTTCATTTTCAGTAAGCACCTTATCTACAAAGACCACCCGGCCAAAGCGACGTGCCAGCCAGTAATAGGTCATTGCTCTCAAAAATTTACCGTGTGCCTGCAGCTCGGCTTTATCCGCATCCGGGATAGTAGCCGAGGCCGCCGATTTTTCAATGATCATATTGCACCGGCGGATATAACCGAACTGGTTAAATCCATAATCATCATCCCTGGAGATCTCCTCCCTTGTAAACGCCGTTCCTGCAGTGGCTATCAGGTTATTAGTCCACCGTTCTGTGCCGATCTGGCTGGTATAGAGTCCCTGAAGTATCCCCCCGTAGGTACCATACACAAATCCCATAGCATTACTTTTGGAAGCCCATACATCTTCTTCCGCAAACCGGTCGCGGGGCCGTGAGTCTCCCAGCTTTTTGCAGGACCATACAATGCCCGTTAAAATGATCAAGGTGTATATAAAAATGCGTATATTTTTTTTCATTGTTTTCTTTTTTCATTAATTGTTCCCGTAAAGTGTTTGCCGGTTAAAAGCCCAGGTTAATGGACAGGGCAAAGGTCCGCTGAACCGGGTAGTCGTAGTTATTATTACTTCCGGTTTCCGGATCCAAACCGTAATCCAGCAATTTGGAAAATGTAACTACATTGGTCCCGCTGAGCGTAATACGCAGCTCCGAAACAAAACGCAGGCGCTTTGCGAGGATGTCTTTGAAGTTGTATCCCAGCTGAAGGGCTTTCAAACGCAGGTACCCGGCATTGATCACCCAAAAGTCGGAGCTGCCTTCATTGTTGCTCCCATTCACCCCGCCGCTCGACAGTAAGCGTGGATATTGAGCATCGGGATTTGAAATACTCCAACGGTCTTCCGTCTGAAATACATAGCGGATACTGCTGGCGTTATTGCCCTGGAATACATCGCCCAGGTAGATGCTTCGTTTACCGCTGCCCTGCCAGAGCATGTTAAAGAACCAGCCGCCATAGCTCAGGTCAGCGTTAAAGCCGTAGTTCACCCGGGGAAAGCCATTCTTCCCGATCCGCCGGTAGTCGTCGTTATCGATCTTACCATCGCCGTTTACATCCTGGTACATGATATCGCCGGGCGCCAGCGTGGTATTTCTTTTGCGGGGGTTGTTCATGATGTCTGCTACACTTTGATACAGCCCTGCCGAATACAGCCCCGTGGTTAAAAATCCAGTCTGATGGTAAGAGGTCATATACGGGTTCTTCAGCGTGGCACTGTCCTCCCCGGCGTTTACCTCCCATAACTGGTCAAACCGGGTAAAGTTGGCGCCTACATTGTATTTCAGCTTACCGGCATGATCCGAATACTTCAGACCGAAATCGAACCCTGCTCTCCGGAATGCACCATTCGAGATCCGGAACGGAAGCGCCGTACCCAGCGGATCGGTATACAGTGATGCTGAAAGCGAAGCGAGATAACCCGTATTACGCAGGTAAAAATAATCGAAGGAACCGCTTAACCGGTTATTGAGTGTGGCAAAGTCCAGCCCGGTATTGAACGATTGCTGCGTATACCAGGTAATGTCTGGACTGGGAATAGAGGGGGGCGTTAAACTGGGTTGCAGCACACCACCCACCACGTAACCACTACCAGAGCCATAACCAGGGATATAGCTGAAATAGCCGATCACCGGGTCTCCTGTACTGGTACGTTCGATCTGGCCTACCGATCCATAAGAGATCCTGGCTTTAAGATAGTTGATGATATTGCTGTTATCCAGCCCTTTCATAAAATGCTCCTTTGAGATCACCCAGCCGATTGCTCCCCCCGGGAAAAAGCCTTTCTGCTTTCCTTTAGGAAAAAGATCGCTGCCATCGTACCGGAATGCGCCTTCAAAAAAGTATTTTCCCTTAAAATCGTAGTTCAGCCTTCCCAGCCAGGCGTTCCGCACATTTTCGGAAGATGCTCCGTCGTTACGCGCGGTACCCAGGGGGCCGGCAAATAACTGGTCCATCAGGAATACATAAGAATTGCGGGAAGCATTTACACTTTCACCAAAGCCATAGGCTTCTTCATACCCACCCATTACAGACAGGCTATGATCTCCAAAACTGCGGGTATAATCCCCAAAACCCTGCAATACATAATTATACCCGGTAGCAGCCGTTACAGACAAACTGGGTGCTGAAGCGGGTTGTGAGGGCACATCGCTTCCGATCGCATACTGGGGTGCGGTAACATTCCATCCCTTTATAAAAGTCTGACTCTGGCGCAGGTTCCCGTTCCCCCTAAATGAAAGGCCTTTTACACCAGGCACGCTCCACTGCACTTCCATCAGGCCATTAATATCGCGGCCTTCATTTTTTAAATAGCCGCTCCGGGGATCAATTTCCACAATTGGGTGGTCGCCGGTGTTCGCATACTTTGTATGTGCCAGGTCTGCATAGGCTTTACCAATAGGAGATTGATTCTGTATATGTCCCCAAACATTATAGTTCTGGCTGGGCGCATAGGCGCTCAATACATCGCGGTTGATCTCATTTACCCCGTAAAGGCCGATAGTTGTTTTAAGACCGATCTTTTCAAAATTACCGGTCACATGCAGGCGGTAGTTATAGCGCTTTAACCATTTTGTGTTGAACTTATACAGCGACCCCTGATCCAGGTATCCGAGCGAGGCAAAATACTGCATTTGCTGATTGCCCCCGGTCATGGAAAGATTGTGTTGTGACTGCGGTGCAAAGCGTTTTAGTGTAAGCGCCTGCCAGTCTGTATTGGGAAAATTCAACGGATCGCTCTGGTCCAGGTATTTTTGCACATCCGCTTCCTGGTACACCGGCCCCCTTCCTTCAGCCGCCGCCACCTGATTCTGCAACGTTACATACTCATACGCATTGAGTTTTTCTGGCAAATAAGTGTTTTGGGAAATGGAACGGGTAAAATTATAATTGACATTCATTTTTCCCTTTGTGCCTCTTTTGGTGGTTACCAGCACCAGCCCGTTGCCGGCGGCTACCCCGTAGATGGCAGTTGCCGGTCCGTCCTTCAGAAAAGAAATGTTTTCGATATCATTAATATTCAGGGTCTGGAACTGCGCCTCGCTCGATATAATGTTATCGATCACATATATAGGCGTGCCACCACCGCGTATGGAGATTGTCGGTTTTTTCCCGGGGCCGCCGCCGCTTGCAGAAACGATCAGACCAGGAACACGGCCCGCCAGTCCATCTCCCACAGATGCGGCGCCCAGGTTGGTGATGGCGTCCGGTTTTAAGGTGGAAACAGAAGTTACATTCTTGCCTCTTGTGGTACGGCCATAACCGATGGCAATCACCTCATCCAGGCTCCCTTGTGTAGCCTTTAATACGATGGTAAGGGTTTCCCGTTTGTCCACGTTCACCTGCTGGGGCTCATATCCTACAGACGAAACTTCCAGGATGGCATCCGGGGCCACATCGATGGTAAACTCGCCATTGGCATTGGTGCTGGTGCCGCGCGTTTGCCCCCTCACCAGGATACTGGCTCCCGCAAGCGGCTTACCCAGTTCATCCAGTACCGTACCGGTAACAACGATGGGTACTCCCAGTAACATTTTTTTATACGCATCTTCCTTTACAATAATGGTTTTATCTACGATATTATAAGTCAGTGGCTGGTCTTTAAATGCTAGATCCAGCGCTTTACCCAACGGCATATTGCTGACCGCTATATTTACCGGGCGGCTCCAGCGCAGCAGGGCATCTTTATACAGAAAATTGTAACCCGTCTGTTTTTTGATTTCAATAAAAATGTCGGAGATACTGGCATTCTTCTTTGAAAAAGAAACCGTTTGGCCATTGACCGCCGCCGAAGCGTACATTGTTGCTGCCAGTAAACAAATCATTAAAAGCTTCATGCGCAAGAAAAATGTGGCTGCCGTCCTCCGCCGCCGGCGAAAAACGCAATCGTTCCCTGTAAAATTCATACTTTTGTGTGTCCCGATTTCCTATCGGGATAGGTTTGGTGAGTAGAGATTGGTTTAAAATTTTATTGACTGAACCTTACGGCGGGAAGTGGCTTCAACACTTTCCGCCTTTTATTATGGATTTTGTTTTACAATAATATGCCGGTCTCGGATCTCAAATCCCAGGCCACTGCTGAGATGCAGCATTTCTAGTACTTTGGAGGCATTGATATTCCGGTTGATGGTGCCGGACAGCGTAACTTCCGGAACCCTTCCTTCATATACCACTTCCACATCGTACCAGCGGCCAATCTCCTGTAAGATCTCATTCAGGGGCGTTTCTTTAAAATTAAAGAGGTGACTCTTCCAGGCCACGGCACTTACAGTATCTGAGACTGCAATATTAAGCCTCTCCGTAATAACTGCAGACTGCCCCGGCATGATGAGCCCGGAGTCTTTCAGGTTGCTGACCTGCACCATTCCCTGCAACAGCGTTACTTTGGTTTTATTATCAAACGTATTGATGTTAAAATGTGTTCCCAGCACTCTTACCCTAGCGCTGCCGATTTCTACAACAAAGGGCTTGCCCTCCTCATGCGCTACCTCAAAATAGGCTTCCCCACTTACCTGAACCCTGCGCTCCGAGACGGCAAACTCCAGCGGATACTTTACGGAGCTTTCGGCATTTAGCCATAACCGGGTGCCATCGGCCAGTACCACCGCTATTGGCTGACTGCCACGGGGGTTAAAAACAGTGTTGAACGCACCCCGCTGCCGCACAGTACTCGCCTCCACAAGCGCCTCGTTGCTCTTCAATAACTGCTTGCTACCATTATCCGAAAAAAGTACAGCATTTGATGCCGCCGGTGGGGCCACATCTGTTATAACAGGCAGGGTGATACGCTGTTTTTTCCCGGCACCGGGCCAGAACAACCAGCCACCCAGCCCCAGTACAAGCATAACGGAGGCCGCAGCCACCCAGCGACCAGTCCACCACCGTTGCCGGCGGGATAGCCGCCTGCTGATGCGCCGGTACAATGCCTCAGATTCCTGGCCCGTCAGGAGCATTTCAAAGGAAGACTGATCCCAGCGCGCATCGATCAGCGCTTCAACGATGCCGGCATAACGGCTGTCCAGGTAATACCCGTACAATTCATCTGTATCAGCCGGTGTGGCACTACCTTCTGCATGCAAATGAAGCAATCGTTCAATCCTCTTTTCTGGTGTAAACTGCAATACTGATCTTTTTTTATACCCTGTGTTATATACTAAGACAGCCGGCAGCACAAAAAGGGCTAGTGGAAATAAAGTTATTTTTTTAAAAGCAATATGGCCGTGATGATCAATTCAATATTTCGTTTGCAAAAGGCGATGATGGATGCCGATGCTGCTTTCAAATGGTTCTTTACAGTGTGGATGCTCAGGTCCATTATCTGCGCGATCTCCGCGACCTTGAAACCCTCCTGTTTGTTGAGCAGGTAGGCTTTTTTCTGCTGTGCCGGCAAGCGATCGATCGCTTTCTGTATCAGATAGTTGATCTCTTTTTGTTCTAGCTTGGGCACCAGCTGGGCATCAGCCAACCCGTCGCAGGCCTGTTCGAACTGCGCCTTGCAGGTAAAGCGCTCTTTTGCCGCTTTTTCGAGTACATTGAGAGCGTGGTTTTTTACAATCACTTTGAGCCAGCCCTCAAAATGCCGGACCTCCGGCAAATCGGCCCGTTTATTCCATATTTTTAAGAATACATCCTGTACAATATCCTCTGCCACTGTGCGGGAGCGGGTCAGGTAGAACCCGATGGCATATATTTTCTGATGATACTGGTTATACAATTGCCGGAAGGCACGCTCATCATCCCTTCCAATCTGGCTCAACAAAACTCCGGTCATCATATTCATACATTCCAATACGGTAATCTATAGCTGACAAATGTAATAATAGAATTCCAAGCCCCTGCAATCTCTCTAAAGAAATAAAGAAAGCAAAGATATCCTTTACAGCTGCCTTACCCCATACTTATCTTAACACAAAGCAACATTATTTTACCATCCCCCTTTATTCATCCGGGATATCGCGGGGCGCTCAGCTATTTCATCCTACATGACGTTGAACAGGCCTGTTATCGGGTCATGACCATTCCCGCACCAAGTCCTGCTACCTGCTGTTGTTTAAATATGACCAACTTGCACTACCGGCTAAAAGCTATAACACCGGCAAAGCCCCCCGGTATTGTAGCGGCAAAGCAAGGCCATTCAAAACCGGCAATTCCCGCCGGACGGACCAGAGATAAAAACTTGATTCCGCATTTTTGCACAATCGGACCACCGAACGGCTTTAAAATAATCTGCGCACAATGCCAGGTTATGGTCAACACGGAATCCAGCACGCTCCAATGAAGCATCGTTTGCCGGAGACATGCTATAGGCTTCCGTTCCGTTTATCAGAAAACGCAACCGTCCGCCGCTGAGTTCAATCCCGGAGGGTATTAAGCCCATTGCGGATCGCGTTGCTCTGTAGCATCTACCGTCAAAATAACAGTATTCAAAAAGCTGGCACCCTGGTATAACGAAGTTGAAGACTCCGGATTAAAAGTGCTCCGTACCGTAGCTAAATCCATTGAGACCCATCATACAAGCATACTTAATTATTTTGGCAACCGAGGCAATAATGCAGCAGCTGAATCTTTAATACTAAAATTAAGGCCTTTAGAGCTGCGGCCAGAGGCGTACGGATATCACTTTTTTTTTGTTCAGACTCGTAATATTTATGCCTGATTCCATTAATGCCCCAAATTTTCAACCTGTTCCTATTCTATTTGCCGCATTCACAATTCAGGGTCTATTTAGTAAACTACACCTGGGAGGCTCAAACAAACACATCTGAAGCTCCCCAAAGCCACCACGGTAAATAAGCCAACTTTATGTGGGAAAATTTAAGCCAGAAAGTTTTATTGCGCAGTTGTAGAAGGTTTATGGCCGATATTTAACAGCAAGCTGAATGCTAATTTTAATTCTATACATCGGAAATATAAGGCAGCGATCTTAGTTCAAAATTGGTATTTTTGAAACCTATAATGCTCAGCTAAAGCGCTTAAAATTAATCAATGATAACATATCATATCCGTAAGATCGCAATTGCAACAAATTTTAGTAATGAATCAGATAACGCGGTATATCAGGCCGCAGTAATCGCAAAAAAGCATAATGCTGAATTGGATATTATACACGCGGTGTCTCCGGTAGCATCAAGAAATAAAAAAGCGGAATTTGTTCAGGCTGCCTACGATCGTTTGAAAAAGTATCGCGACGGGATTGTAGATGAATTGGGCATAGAAGCCAAGGTTTTTGCACGTGTTGGCGATGCCGTTGCTTTTATATATAAGTACTGCACCGAAAACAAAACGGACCTTTTGCTAATTGGCGTACAGAATGGAGTGAAGCGATATTTCAAAGAGTCGATGGCCTATGAAATTATCATGAAAATCGAGTGCCCGGTACTCTCTATTCCGTTTAGTTTTAGAAAAACGCATTTTTACAAAATTTTATTCCCGGTTCGTGAGGTTGAAGGTATTAAAGAAAAACTCATTCATTCGCGGCCTTTTATCCAAAAAGACAATTCGGAGCTGCACATTATTTGCCTGGGGCAACCAGATGCTTATAAGGTAAATGAAGTCATTAAACTAGCCCAAAACCAACATATACAATTTTCAGTTTCGGATTATAATGCCGATTCAAAAAAAATGTTGCTCCTGAAGTGATTGTAGCCGCAAAAGAAAGACAGGCTGATATGATTGTTATTAATGCCACTTCCGAAAAACAATGGTATAACGTCTTCGGTGAAAATTATACGGAACACATCTTAAAAGAAGCCGATATCGCGGTTTTGTCAATTACCCATCCTTTTGAATCAGACAGTCAGCCTGATACTCTTTAATCTTTTAAATGCGGTATTAAACTCCTCAAAATCATTTGTGGTTTTGCCCAAACAATAAAGTTTTCTATTTTTAAACAGAAGAAGATAATCATTATTTTGTTAGGTTATGGGTAATCAAAACAAGTTTTTCAGAGGAATTCGGCTAACAATTGCACGGCTATTTAACCTGCATCTCGAAAAGGCAAATGAAGCGGACGTAATCCTGTCCATTAAAAAAGGGGTTGAATTCAGAGGTCCAAATTTATGGACGCTGATCTTTGCGATATTCATTGCTTCAATTGGCTTAAATGTCAATTCGACTGCCGTAATCATCGGTGCCATGCTGATCTCTCCGCTTATGGGCCCCATCATGGGCATTGGCCTGGGCATTGCCGTTATCGATATTGATCTTGTAAAAAAAGGGAGCCGGAATCTGTTAACGGCGACCCTGATCAGTATTACCACTTCGGCAATCTATTTTTGGATCACTCCACTGCATGATGCACAAAGTGAACTGCTGGCCCGTACTACACCTTCTATATGGGATGTTTTTATTGCATTTTTTGGAGGACTGGCGGGCATTGTAGCCAGTACCAGGAAAGAGAAAAGTAATGTAATTCCCGGGGTCGCCATCGCTACGGCACTAATGCCGCCGCTTTGTACGGCGGGTTTCGGGCTGGCTTCGGGAAACCTCTATTATTTTTTTGGGGCGATTTACCTGTATTTTATTAATAGCGTATTCATTTGCCTTAGTACCTATCTGATCGTACGATTTTTGAATTTCCGCAAAGTGCAGTTTGAAAACCAATCCTACGGTAAAAAAGTGTCCCGTTATATATTACTTATTGTTACGGCAGCAGTAATCCCAAGCATCTACCTGGCGTATAAAATAGTGGATAAAAGTATTTTTGAGTCCAATGCACAAACCTTTGTTAACGATCAGTTCCGGTTTAAAAACACACAGGTGGTCAATAAAACATTTCGCTACAGATCTGATAGCAGTGAGATCGACCTGCTGCTTATAGGGGAAACCTTACCGCGACCCGTTATCGACACTATTTCCCAAAAACTAAAGCAGTACCGCTTGAAAGATGCGAAGCTTGTTGTACGACAGGGATTGGATGCGAAACAACAGATTGACTTCAGCCAGATAAAAGCGAGCATACTTGAAGATGTATTTAAAAAGGATTCTGTACAGAACTCTGCTGTTGAAGCACATACATCCACTCAGGATATACCAGATCTCAGGGCCGAGCTGAAAGCATTATATCCCGGGCTAACTTACTATACCGGATCGCGATCCATTGTTTACCGGACAGATACACTTGCCACAGATACACTTACTTTATTTGTTGCCAATTTTTTGAGGACGCCCACTCGCGACGAACGTCTTAAAATGCAACAATGGCTGAAAGAACGCCTGCAGACAGATTCGGTAAGATTGATTGTGCAATGAGTCGTTATTTCCCCCCAGAGAATTTTAATTTGCTGATCAGCTTTCCAACAGAAAGGCCCTGAACGAGTATAGAAAATAACACGACTATAAAAGTAATAGAAACGATAACCTCTTTATAGGAGCTGGTTGGCAAGGATAACGCCAGTGCAATAGAGATACCGCCTCTTAAACCACCCCAGGTCATTACATAGATCGTTTTGATTCCCAATTTTCTTTTAAACCCAAATACTAAGGAAGGCAGGTATAGAGAAATTAAGCGGGATACCACGATCAGTGGAGCAATAATTAATCCGGCAAGGATCATCTCCCGGTTAAAAGTTACCATAACAATTTCTAATCCGATCAACATAAAAAGAATGGCATTCAGCACTTCATCCACTACTTCCCAGAATTTTCCCATGTAATCCCGGGTCACATCACTCATAGCCTTTGCTGCTCCCCGGTTGCCTGTCATAATTCCGGCCACCACCATCGCCAGAGGACCAGATACATGAAGGTAATGACAGAGGCTGTACCCGCCCATTACCATTGCCAGGGAAATGAGGATCTCGGTTTGAAAATGATCGATCGCTTTCATCATCCGGTAGCCGGTAAAGCCGATAAGTGCACCCGCTACCAGGCCGCCCAGTGCTTCTCTTCCAAACAATTTAATAATTTCCATTACACCGAACTGTTCCGGGCCCCACGCTGCTATGCCCAGCAGCGTAGCAAAAATGACTACACCAATACCGTCATTAAAAAGAGATTCTCCAACAATGTTGATTTCCACTTTCTGCGGGGTGCGCGCCTTTTTGAGAATACTCATAACCGCAATTGGGTCTGTGGGAGAGATCAGCGCTCCGAACAGCAGACAATAGATGAATGGGACGGGTGCGGCAAATAATTGTGCCAACTCATACATAATAGCCCCAACACAAAAAGTGGAGATAAGCGTTCCTATTGTCGCAAATGTAAGAATGCTTTTAGCCTCCTTACGCAGTTCGGGTACTTTCACATGCATGGAGCCTGCAAAAAGCAAAAAACTCAACAAGATACCGAGCAGGAACTCAGAAAAATTGATCAGCTTCAGTTTTTGCTGGATCATTGCTTTGAACCCCGAAGAAAAATAACCGGATACAAT
Source organism: Niabella agricola (assembly GCF_021538615.1). NCBI lineage: Bacteria > Pseudomonadati > Bacteroidota > Chitinophagia > Chitinophagales > Chitinophagaceae > Niabella > Niabella agricola. The sequence continues at coordinate 127,150 of NZ_JAJHIZ010000002.1, read as the reverse complement.
CAAGCCGAGTGATGCCAGTACCCCCATCAGCATCAGACTGATACCAGACGGAAATTTAAACAACCGCACATTTACATAGGAAAAAAAAGCTGCTAGCGTAATGAGGGCAGAAAATAGAATAAACAGTTGCATAGATCAATTTGTATTAGCTAAAAATTAAATTTCAGAATATTAGTGATCATACTATAGTACATCCATTTTAAACAATAAAGAACTATACGACATCTTACTATAGTATAAGTTTTCCTCAACAAACATCATCAACTCCATTTTGAAATTTACGACAGCGGCTCCTTATAGCTCATGACGGAGCAAGAGCCAAGCATTGCAGTGGCTTCGCAGAATGGAGTAGTCAACGATTTGGTAAATAACAACATATCAGAAACAAAAAATTCACTGGCAATGATATGCTAAAAAAACCGTACAATAGAAATTAAAGACCTTACATCATAGAACGCAGAGAGGATAAAATGAAATACAAGGAATGACTGGGTCCGAATTTGTGCTCCTGTGTTCAAGACGGCCTGGATTGCTAGTTCTACGGCTTCGAAATCCAATCTCTTTATAATGATTGATATGCGCCATTGTTGAAAGATTTATCCCTTTTTACGTTATTCGTTTTAAATGTCTGCAAAGTGTCCGCTGCATCTGTATCAGTAAGAAACTTATACGGCCAATAGCCAAATGCTTTTGTGCCAATGCGAACGGTTTTTAGGTGAGGAATATCTGTGCATTTAAATAGTATCAACATAGGCGGCGAAGATTTTGTTGCTCATAATCATTGGATCCCCACCCGTAAATAGCAGATCTTTTACTTCCGGATGCTCTTTTAGGTACTGAATAAGTAGCTCAGTTTCTTTCATTGTAAAAACCCAGGAAACGAATACACAATACGGCTAAATCTCTGGGAACTATGTCGTCGATAATAATCAAAACGCCTACCGGTTGGTTTTCCCTTATTAAATGCCTACATTCCCCGCAAACAAAAACTTGATTTTATGTTAAACAAGTACACATCGGGGTTAGACAAATGGATGGAGAATCTCATCCCATGGCTGATTTCCAGCGGCCTGCGCATACTTGCCATTATAATCGCAACGATCGTGGTATATTTCATTCTACTCCGGGTCATCAACCGGATTGTAAAGGTTGCGGTTAAAGCAGGACAAGATCATGATATTGCAGGAGAAATACAAAGAGAAAAAACGCTATCTCAAATTTTTCGGATTACGCTAAAAATTATTTCTGTGCTTATTGCCGGTTTGATGATCGCCAGTGAATTCGGAATTAAAATTGCTCCATTGATTGCCAGCGCTGGTGTTATTGGCCTCGCCTTTGGATTCGGCGGTCAATATTTGATCAAGGACCTCATATCCGGATTATTTATTATTATGGAGAATCAATATCGGATTGGAGATTTTATAACAATTGCGGACCTTTCAGGAACGGTGGAGCGGATCTCCTTGCGTGTTACCACACTTCGCGATATGGACGGCAATGTACACCATGTGCCACATGGAGAAGTAAAAACGGTGTCTAACGGATCAAAAGCCTTTGCCCGGGTAAACCTAGATATAGGTGTTGGATATGGTTCGGATATAGACCAGGTAAAAACGATAGTAGATAATGTCGGTAATGAATTAGCAACGGATGCTTCCTGGAAAGATCATATTATTTCCCCACCCCAGTTCCTGCGGGTTCAGGACCTCGCCGATTCTTCAGTAGTGATAAAAGTATGGGGAGACACTAAACCAGGAAAACAGTGGGCTGTTTCTGGAGAGTTAAGAAAAAGAATATACGATGCCTTTAATAATAACGGGATAGAAATTCCCTTTCCCCAGCGCGTGGTACATATAAAAAAAAGCTAATTAGTTGGATGGTGTCGGGAAATACAACAATATATGGGAATCGGATCCACCGCTTAAATTTTTAATCCTAACCCTTGTGAAAATTTAAAAAAATCATTCCTTACTGTCCGATCAAATCGTGACTTTTACAGATTAAGGGTGCTCCGTACCGTAGCTAAATCCATTGAGACCCATCATACAAGCACACTTAATTATTTTGACAACCGAGGCAATAATGCAGCAGCGGAATCTTTTAATACTAAAATTAAGGCCTTTAAAGCTGCGGCCAGAGGTGTAAGGGATATCGCTTTTTTTCTTGTTCAGACTCGCTAATATTTATGCTTGGTTCCTTTACCCCAAATATTCAACCTGATCCTGATTTACTCACTCGAATTTTGTTGTTTTTTGAAATTATTTGACAAGCTGAAATTAAAAAAGCCTTACAAATCAAGACATTTGTAAGGCTTTTAGTGGATGTAATATCCAAAATGTCGGGAAGACAGGATTCGAAAATCACCATAAATAGTGAGATTCGTCAAAATTGTTAAACATAGGTAAAACATTTAGTTAAATATTTTACAATTCAGACTACTTGTGTACATCTTCCATCACCTTCCGGATCCTGTCCAGGCGCTCTAATGTAAGTTCAATCATGAGTTCACCCAGTTCTCCATCATTTAGCATTTTAATGTATTCCGAAACGAACGCGGGGGTATTATTCTGCGTAGTCCCAGGGTATAGCTGTAATACCTTTTGAGGCGGATTGTCCTCAAAAAAATGTGTCAACACATCAGTTCTCGCTTTTTGTCCAGGGGTTAATTGCATGGCGCAAATGTACTATTCAGCTGGCTTTCTTTATTAACTTATTTCTAACTGGGAACATGCTTTTGTCATCGTTTCTGACAAATGGGGTAAACTCTCCTAATTCATCTTTACGAAGCATGTACTCCGGCTTAGATCGCTCGAGTGTTGCCAGTTGGTCTTTCGCGATTTCTTTCAATTTTACTAACCGGCTGGAGAAGCTGATCCCATCTTTGATCAATGATGCATTAATCCCTTCCAAAGTGGACAACACCATTAACTCATTAATACTTGCATATTCCCTTACATTGTGCCCTTTTGCCGCCAAGTCAACATTGGCTTCCCTCCATTGCTTAGCCGTAAATCCCCACATGGCAAGATTCAATATATCGCCCTCCTCAGCATACGCCAGAAACTCCAAATTCTGCGGAATTTTGAGAGCCGGTATCTTGTACTGCTTGACCGCATCTGTTTGAACCACATACTGTGCTTTACTCAAGAGGCGGCGAGTATTCCACTCGATGTCTCCTGCCCGGCTTTCCATTTCCTTCAGTCGTTGGAATTCCTTAATGAGGTAGAGTTTGAAAACGGGACTGATATAGGCCCCAAATTCAAATGCAATATCCTTGTGAGCAAATGTTCCTCCACCAGTCCTACCTGACTTTGCATAAATACCAACAGCATCCGTAGCTTCTACCCAAGATTTCACACTCAAAACCTTATTACCAAGATTCTCTTTAACATGGTGGAATCCCACCACTTTAAAAATATTGCTATTAATTGACTCCCATGCAGCTAGAAAGTCAATTGTATTGTGAGTGTTTAACCAATTCTTAATAACTTCAGACGGAATTCCATCATCACCCTTAGATTTTACCATATTTGTAAGGCTGATATAGTCGCCCTCTACATCAATAGGATATCCCTGAACTACAATAGTTTCAATTTTACTCATTTTGAAATAAAAAACCCCAACTGGTAGAGTGTGAAGGGCGAAACATTTCTGTTTCTCTCTACCAGTTGGGGCGGTATAACATTATATTAAAATCAATTGCCTTCACACAAATGACCAAAATTTTTAAAAAAGAGCTGCCAATAAAGGTACCATTTCAAAACTTCGGGGGCAAAATCTATTAATCCACACCGGTGGATAAAGTGATAATATGCGTACCGTATTGATTTTATAACCTAATGAAAATCAGCAACTGAAAAAATCATTTTGAAATACTAAATATTTTAGCAAATATTTGTAATGAAAATGTGATTATATGTTGCCTTTTATCGAACCCCTGCAAGTGTTTACCCATGATCATCTGATTGGATTTGGAATATCCAATACGAAATATTTGGTTGGACAAACATACTTTCGCAGGATGGCTCTGGAATCAAATGACCCTAAAATATCAATTTTACTCACTCCATACACCAACAAAGAAGATGCAGAATTTCATTTGAAACAAATAAAGGACGATTGTTTTGCCTGTATAATTTCATGGCAAGCTTCCAATCATCGATTTACCATCGGCAACATGCTTCATAAAACCAGCCGATACCGGCTATTTTTTGCCCGGCAAACGAACGATACAGATGTCCCGCTGATCGCAGCCCGCCTATTTAGAAAAAAAATATCCGATTGGATATCTACAAACCGGGATCTATATGTCAACCGAAACGAGCCTATTACGATTAAGTTCAGCGCCGTTTACGGCGTCATTTATCTCATTGCAACAATGCAAAGAGTGTCGTTTGAGATACCGCTATCTGAAGTAGAAGACTATAGCGAAGTATTAAAATAGCTTAGCTTGCGCCGCCCCGCTCGGATCAATTCCTGGCAAATCGAGTGCTGGGAGGTCGGTGTAGGTGTGTGGCCTGAGTGGATCGAATGAAGATGTAAAGCCCCTTTCCAGTGTATAGAATTCCATATCCTCCCATGGCATCTGATATGATGCTATTTCCTGGATTTGCTCCTCTGTAAGATCGTCGAAAATCCAACTATATGCTAGATCTTCCGTGAGCATCGTTGGCTGTCGCCGTTTCCGGTTGTGGATCTGATCCATTGCCAGGTTAGCAGCCGTGGTTAGCAGCGCCGCAGACTCTACAACCTCCCCCGTTTCGGCATCATCCCATCGATGGTGAATGCCTGCAATCCAAAAATACTCTTGCCCTTTTACACCTACCCGGTATGGATATTTTTCCGCCGTTTTTCTTGGCTGACCCGTACGCTTGTTTACCGGGAAGTGATGCCTCCATTCATAGAAGCCGGTTGAGAGAAACAAACATCGCCGATACAGCGCCGCCTCTCGGTAGACCTTCCCCTTCTGCAGAACCTCTTCAGAAACCGCATTCAGAAAATTCAAGCCATCAACAAAACGGCCATATTTATCCTTATGCGGTCGACGCCCTTCATTAACCTGCTCGCGCGTTTCCCAGAATGGCCACTTTAACGGATCAGGAAGAAATCCCCATTCCATTTGCGTCAACTCAATATCGTTATTGCCCTGCTCATCCTTTGCAGGGACCAAAACAGCAGAAAGACCAAATTCGAAACCATTAATCACCTCCCGGTTAAGGAAGTCATAATTCCGAACATTCTTTTCCAGATTCTTTAAGCGGATAAATTCCGCGTGCGTAACCTTCTGCCCGTTATAATAGCACATACCTTACAGTTTGGATAGATATTCTTCTATTAGTGCCCCTACGCCTTCTGCCTCCCGCTGGCGCCCTTCCGGCACCGAGGTCCAAAAATAATTCTTCTCTGGGCCTTTTGCAAGAGTGATAGTAATCTGGGATCGTTTGCTGTTAAATTTGACATGAAAAACAACAGAGCGACCTATCTTAATACGCTGACACATGAGCATCACACCGTATGCCTCAAACTCAAACGAATCCTTACCCCTTGTCAATATACTTTCATTCATACGACCGATTCTTAATCGCTTCATTTACCTGATAAAGGATTTCTGAATCTACCTGATCCCCATCCTTAAGTAAGTACATATCCAGATCCTGGTCATACGCTAAAACAATAATTAAGCTTCCCTTAACCGGATCCAGCACATACCCGTGAATGATATCGGCATTCGGCTCTATGCCACTATCCTGTGCTGCAGGGCGATAGTGAAAATTAAGCGAAGCATATGTTATATATTCCGGCATCTCTATTGTCACGTAAAGGTGTGCATTGGGGCGGTAATCAACTTGAATCATCCACCGAATTTAATGCAAAAAATCTAACAAAATATTATAAGCTATTTAGCTAATAATTCTTTTTATTAGCAAAAAATCTTATATTCAACTATTGATTTTCCACGGCCGGTGGTTTCTACCCTGGCTTTTACCTTACAACTGACTGAAATGAATTACAAAGGCAAAAGATACACCTACAATGACATAGTGCGTTTAAAGGACACAGCCGAAAGCGAAACTTTTGTCCAGCACTTGGAAATCCTCCTGCAGGTTGTAGATGATGCAATGAAAGAAAAAGGTTTAAATCGGGATGATTTTGTATTCGGGGACATAGGCGGCAGCACCCTTGCGGTGGTGGAGGTAAAGCAGCATTAAACCGTCAACACAGCCTTCACAATAATATCGGCAATAGCCAGGTCATACTCATGTACCAGGATACCTGCATCCCGGCCCAACTTCGCAACGAACGTTTCAATGCGGGCCTCATGCAGGCGCTTCAACACCTGGTGATAGGTCTCAGCGTGTAAATCCAGGCGGGTTCCAATTTGATCATATTGCAATATATGGTGTTGGAGACGCTGTTTTTTTACGTAAAACCGTAAACATTATTTAATAACTCCCTTTTTAATAAGCTCCCTGTACACAATTTTTCCCATCTCCTCCGCATCATCGTAAACCTTGAACTCATCCCAGTGCCAATTTTGGATATGCATTATTTCGTGGATCAGGGTTGTTATAAATTTCTCACCGGTCAAGCGCTCATCGATCTCAATCCTACGTTCCTTTCCGTAAGCCAGACCGATAACTCGCTGCCGGCCCAGTTTCTTATACTCAACCTTAATCGATTTCATTAAGCCATATTTTCAGAACATCAATACTTTTCTCGATTTCCTGCTTAAGTGGATCCTTTTTACCACCACGCTCAAGGCGCTTTATACAGTCAAAAATGTAAGCATTCCACCCCCTTTCAGTAGCTACCTTATAAAGGCTGCCAATAGAATTGTCATAATGAGGTTGCGGGTTGAACACAATACCTATTTTATCTTCAATAGCCATTAGTAAATCTGTCCATTTATGATCTGGTAATTCTTTACATGATACTTTCCGGCTTTGTCTATTTTAATGTGGGCAAAACCGTGTTGACTGTTACTAACCAAAGGGCTGTAATCAGGCCTCAACTCGCACAGGCAGCCCGTTGACCAGCAACTGACAATATTACCATCCAAATCCACTTCCGGATGGTGCGATGCCCGATGTAAATGTCCTACAATGACACTCTGTTTTGCTTTCATGTACGCCCCACGAGCCGGTGAAACAGGAGAAAAAATGCCTTTAAAAATGTGGTGGCCATGGGTTATAGATAGTTTACCAGCCTTCACCAGGGTTTTATCATCGAGTATTGTTACCCTTTGTTCACTCAACCGCAATCGTTCCTCCAGTTTGAAATAATCGTCATCCCAGATCTCCCGAACCTTTGTATATAAAAATTTCTCCCAGCGCAAACAATGATTTCCTTTCAGCCAATATATTGAAGCCTTGGGAAAGGCCTTCCTGAGTGACACTAAAAAAGCTTTAGCTGCATCAAATTCCTGTTTTACACTCCGTTTACGCGGATCCTTTTCATACCTGGAAACCTGGTGATTATCTATAAGATCTCCATTAATGAATATAGTGTTGATCTTCTCTGTCTTGCCATAATCTAGTGCAACGGTAATCGCGCCAATGTCGTGATATGGTATATGTAGATCTGAAATCAACAGGATGTTATTGCAGGCAGCAGGCAATACAAATGGCTCCCGCTTTTCCTGGAATGATTCTGGCAGGTTATATGGGTTTGTTGGCCTATTGGGAGCGCAATGTGTGACCTTTACGCCATTCACCTTGCCTTTCTTGCCTTCAATTCTCCGCAATGCGTCACGGGCATTCTCCGGACTATCGAAAGTCAGTTTATTCTCCTTATACACAATTCGGGCAAGTTTTGCTGTTGGCATATCACCATACACGCTCCTGTACTCCCTTGCTACATCCACTTTTGTCATTCTCTCTATTTGAAATTATAAATCCAATACCCGGCGCAACCAACCTTTCAAAAACTTCGTTTGGCTTGGGTTTTTAATGGTAATCTTAACATAGTACCGAGCCTGGTTTAAAGTAAGTTCAGTGGCTAACAGGCGATGCGCCAGCGCATCATTAACGCGTTTAAGGCTATCTGATTTCTTGATATCCATCAAATAGATAGTATCATGTATCGGATCAGAAGGCAGAAAAATAGTATCACGTAATACCTCGTTTGACCCAGAACTATTGCCGCCCGACTTACATGCCAGTAGTAAAGCCACGACCATAGAAAATATTAATCTCATTTCAATAATTGTTTTGTGGGATCGTTAATCAATTTCATAAGGCTAGGTGACATTATGCCATTTTCAGGCAGACCAAGTGACCGCTGCATCATCTTAACACTAGCCGCAGGTCCGGATGTTAATCCGAAGTCGAAATACCTTTCCGCAACAGCCTGACTGTATATCTCGTCACCCCTCAGTGGATCCCAGAATTTCGTTTTATAAAACGTCTCAAGATGCCCCTCCAGTGTGGCGTCCTTTATCACCTGCTGTTTGCGTAATGGCTTATGCCTGTCCACTATTGCCCATCCCGGCCAATGCGGAAAAAAGTTACGGGCCACACCGCAATAAGTCTCCCCTCCACGGTCTCCCGGCTCATTAACCCATCCCCCTTCCCACTTCCTACTTTTTCTATATGCTGACTTGAAATCCGCCATACTATTTTATTTTACCGATCAATGAACTAAGGGCGCCAAATCTGATTTTAAGATAAATAAGGCCTCCTAAAAGCAAGATTCCTATAATGAAATAGGAAACTGGAACAGGGATCGTTCCTTTATATTTTTTCTTCAGCGCCTTATTCTTACCATTAGCATCGGTCAATTTTATTTTCAAGCTATCAATGGCCTTATGAAGACCGGCGTTCACCACAATGACATTTTGCTTTTCTATGTTGGCTATCTTGATCTTTGCACTGTCCTCGACCTTAATCTTTACAGGGGGTAGTGGATCGTTTTTCATGGACTGCAGCTCAACAATCTTTTGAGACAGTACCTTGTTCTGAGACGACAGTATTTTAACCTGAGATTGTAGCCCTTGCTTGGTTGTGTCATTCTTCGCATGTATAAAATCGGCGTTCAATTCGGAAAGAACGCTGTCCAGGAAACGCAACTTCCCGTCTCTAATAGCCGTCAACGAATCCATAACATGCACAGCGTACAGATAATCGGCACTATCAACACCAGTGATCCGGTTTGGATAGTTCTTATCAAACCATCTTATTACCACCTCTGGCTTTCTATCGTTGGTATTATCAGCAATGCGGTTGAATTTCCTGGCAGAAGAGCAACCGATCAGCAGAATCGCCATCAAAATCCCTAAAATTAGCCTCATTGCTTTTTTGTTTTGTATTTAGACAATTCGCCCTTAAGGCGTTCAACCTCCAGCTCATATTCTCCCACCTTCACCTTGTATTGAAGGATCTCCTCCTTTAGAGTGGAAATTTGTTGCTCATATCCATGAACCTTAGACCGAAGTTCCTGCAACTCGGATTTAACGCCTTCGTACTGGGCCTTGCTGTCCGACACAAAGGAGTCATAAGCCTTTTGCATCAATTCCATAGCAGCGCCCTGCTCCTGCATTGTCCTGGCCATTCGGCCCTTTCTACCGAGGAAAAAACCAGAGATACCTCCGACAACACCCGTACCACCTGATAAAATGGCCTGCCAGTTATCTATAAAAAAGTTCATTATTGTGTAATGGGTGTTTCGTTCTCCGAAACGATATCGGAAAACTCCTGGGATACATGAGCCGCCAGGTCCGAGTCCGTTGGGATGATATTAAAATAAACACTTAATGCGCCGGTTTCGGATCGATTAAAAAATGCATGCCCCGATGGTTCGCTTAAGTTTGCTATATTGCTCGGAATGGCGTTACATGTTAGGTTCTTCACTTTGCCATTATCGACATCATAATTATATGTAAGGTTGTATCCTGTTATAGAATCAGTTTCAACCCGCTTCCTGCTGTCTGTAGTAACTTGTCTCATATGTGCAATTTTGTTAGTTTTGAAATTCTTTAGCGAAATTGGTTAATAATGCTTTTAGAAGTTATTAGTTTACCATGATTACAGACCAGCACAGTATTCCATCCTGCGCCCGACGCAAGAATTGAAACCACCCGGTTTGCCCGGAATTGAGGGTAAACGATGAAACCAACGTACCGGTTCTGTTTTCAATCCAGCTACCCGACGGGTCAGTATTGATCGTTACGGCACTTCCGGACTTGTTACATAGCACCACTTGGGTGCCCTCATACACCTGGTTGAGACGGGCTGCGGTATACAACCCTCCAGAAGACGCCATCGGAAGTGTGAAGTTCCCCCATATCACATTTACATGTCCAAAACCAATATTGTAGCTCGCCCCTCGGTGGTCAAGGATCGATGTCTTCATTTTTCCCATCACCGTCAAATTACCAGTAATGATCCCTTTATCATAGGCTGTAGTATTCGGAAGGTCACCCCCCATTGCCACCTCGATATCACCGTCCGGGTCTCCCACCCGGAAGCCATGTGTCATAAATCGGAACCAATACCGGTATGTACTGCCGGAAACAAACTGCCTCTTCCTCCAATCGTACCCCCTTGGAAACCCGTTCGTGAAATCGGCTTCGGCGCCGGTACGACTGTCATAGCTTCCGGAATTATATTGCGACCAGTTTTGCGTCCGGTTGGTGCCCTGGAATTTATCGGCTGTAATGTTAGCGTTAATATCTATATAGAAATAATAATCCGAAATAGCCGCATTGTAGGCCATTTCCAATGCCTTATTGTTACTTTCATCATATATAGAGACATTATTAGTAGTGTCCAGGATTTCCACCCGACGACCGGTTGTCGCGGTTCTAATCCGCTTCAACGTAGCGTTGACGGCCTCTATATTGGTCGCCGTTATGATCTGTGCTTTCAACCAAATCACATCCAGAAGGACGGTTTTAATGTACCCTCCAATCGTCGTTGTGTTTCCCAGTTTGGCCCAGTCGATAGCCTCCCCCGGGTTCATGTCCAAAAGCGAATTCAGAGAATTGTTGAGACCTGTAGCGACACCAGAGGTATTATCTTTTTGTTTGGCCGCAATGCTGGACATCAGCCAATACTTCTCTGTGTTATATGTCACCATTCTGTTTGCAAGCGTGCTTCCAGATACCGGCGATGTTGTAGTAAGGTCAGTCAGTAGATTGTTGGAGGTAACGTAGCTGGTGAAATTGTTGTAGGCTGTTTGGTATGTCGAGTATGAGACGCCCAGATTATTAGCCTGGCTGGTTAACGGCTGAAACTCGGCAACTATTGCGTCGTAATCCTGTTTCAACTTTTGCTTTTCAACCGGTGTTAATTTATCATCATTGGCAAGGTCAACGATCGCGCTGTTTGCGTTGGTCGCTTTGGTATCCGCGGCCGCTGCAGTGTCCCGTAGCTTAACCGATATCGAGTTAAGTATCCAGTACTTCTCTGCGTTGTAGTTTGTGAAGTAACTCCGAAGAGTGGCTCCGTTAACGGTTGATGTGGTTGTAAGATCCGTAAGTAAGCCGTTGCTGTTGATATAGCCAGTAAGCGTATTAAATGAATTATTGTACGGGGCCTGATCAGAGGAAGATAGTCCAACGGCATTAGCCTGGGACGAGATCGCAGTCTTTTCGCTGGTAATCTTGTCATATTCCTGCTTCAGGACCTGCTTTTCATCCGGGGTCAGCTTGTTATCATTGGCCATATCAGCGATAGCCGCATTTGCAGCCGCTACATCCAACCCGGCCTGATTGGCTACTGCCTGGGCAGCGCTGGCAGCAGATTGAGCGGTGTCTGTGTTCTGCTTTTGTTTCGCCTGTATTGCTTTATCTAATAGGGAAAGCTGGATGTAGTAATCGCTGAAATACTGACGCATTAGAGTTCCGTCTACATCACTGGTCGTCGATAAATCGGTCAGCAGTGGTCCTACATAGCCTTGTAGGACTAACCATTTTGCATTATAATCAACACTACTAACTCCTAATGAAGCAGCAAGCGTCTTTCTGTCTTCAACCTCGTTTACTATTTTGCCATAGGGTATTTTTAATTGCTGCTTTTCATCCGGCGTCAACTTATTGTCGTTAGATAAGAGGGCGATAGCTGCATTTGCTGTTTCTATTTGCCCTCGGATACCCGTACCTATCACCGGAGGAACAGTCATCACATGGCCTGTACTTGACTCGTTATAAGTTCCGGAAACCGCAGAATCGAATATGGTCACCCAGTTAATTCCGTCTGCTGAAACTTCTGTCTTTGTGTTGGTGTACACTCTTCCGTCAATCCAATAGTGCCAAACAATTACCGATTTGACATCATATATAGCCCCCAGGTCGACCTGGCAATTTTGAGGTGATGACGTTAAAATTGCCGAGTGATTGCTATCGACTAAGCCATCGGTTACTACAGTAAACGGACTGTGACCGGGACTGGTAGAAGCCGGCATAGATGGAACGGCCGGCTTACCTAAGGCCACATTACCATTGTCTGCTAACAGTGCTTTAATCTCAACCCAATGCGCGGATGATCCATTTAGGCACCAGTCGCGTATATATCTGATCCCCGGAGAGCCGTCTATAATCCCATCAACATACCCCTTGGTAGCCGCATTTCCACCTGTAACATTTATTGATCCCGAAATATGAGCATTCTCTAGGTATAGGTTTTTCATCCAACCTCCGGACCCCGACAACGGACCCCACACCGGGCTTGTAAGGCCGTCCAGCTTCCCGATGTGTATGATTTCTTTCCCGGCAAGATTTGTGCTATTTATACCGTCCAGGAATTTCATATACGGCGCCCCGGTGTCGCTGTTGGTCAGATAGATAAGAGACTGGCGGGCAGTGTTGGAGGTGTTTCCAAAATGGAAAAGCTTATCCCCAGCCTCCGGTACGCCGGCTCCTTCTATAATCGACAGGGTGAACGAGCTACCAGTTACGGCAGAAACAACCGCCTGATAATACTTTGCCTTTGAGCTATCCCACACCTGGCAGCGGACAATGTCGTTTAGCTGGAAGGGGTTGAAAATAGTTCCGCCATCTGTATCGAATTCACATACGTACGGCCCGCTACCGGTTACTGAAAGAATCTTTCCCACATCGGTAATGGCCACAGAGCCACCAGCTCCGGTAATTTCCCGGATTAAAAGCGTGTAAGCCTCCAGTGCCTTCCTCACTTTAACATAGTCCACCTCTAACGTTCCGCCCTCCAGTTTATGACCAGCACCGGTAAATCCGGGCGAATAGTCGAGGCTCTGAACGCTCCGTGCCAGGTCCGAGGCCGCAGCCGTATCAGCAGTATATGCATGAATCGCTTCCTGCGCAACATCGGCGAAGCCTGCTTTGGCCTTTACATTCGAGATGTACAGGTAACCGGCTGCTCCGGAAAGTTGGGAAAGAAAATCCGAAGACCCGCCCCCTGCTCCACCGCCAGTACCGGCAACAATTGCCAGCACATTGTTTACACGTTGAGAAGCCGCATACCCTTTTGAAATAGCCGAAAGTTCAATCTTATCGGTAAATTCAACTTCAGGATATTTCCAGGGATCACGCAGGTCTCGTTTTATCACCGAAACCCGCTTATCCGTATCGACGCCGAGGGGTACGCTTTTAATATTAACCGTATACCCCAGGGTAAGTTCCAGCGAATTCTTTTTAAAATGGATACGGTCGCAATCGCCGAGAAATCTCCCGTTGTACTCTTCGTCGCTTATTTTCCCATACCGGTCGGTAGCAGCAGCAAGTAGTCTATTCTCTGCGTCCGTTTCGTACGATAATGGCATGATAATATCGAGCACGATGTATTTATCGCCCACAGCCGGCTTAAGCGTAGTATTCGGCAACGCTATGCCGTTGTCGTCGTTTGTGTTGATCTTTATTTTTCGCGTAGCATGGTCGTAACTATTGATAGTGAATTCCAACCCGGCCAGTGCCCCTGTTTGAAACGCTATTTTAACATCGATGCCGGGAGCCGCCTGCGCATTGATATCAAAATCCAGCGCAGCATCGAAAAATATTGTAGGATCGGTATCCACGGCCGAAATCGTACCGACACGCATCGGGTAGATATCCTCAAACGCTTCATATTTTTCTATTATACCGTACTGCGCTATTTTTCCGGCATCCTCCACGTATCCACCGGTGCCTGAAGGCAATTGTATGCGCTGGTGACCGTAGTCGCTTCGAACGTTTCGTGTTCCGCCTTCTGCATACAGGCGCGTGTAAACTGACGTGTTATCCTTGTTGTTCTTTGTGAGAGACAGCAGGCCTTTACCTTTTCCATATTCCAGGGTGATACCTGAGCTGCCCTGCCGCTTGGCCAGGTGTATAGTTTTGTTTTCTATCCAATATTCGGTACCAAACTCGTCCGCCAACCGGGTAAGGACCTGGAGTATATCTTCACCGTTAAACTGCAATGTTTTGGCTTCGCTCACCTCGGCCACGCCTGAAGTCCATCCGGATGAAAGCACATTCGCGTTCTGCACCACGAGATTCAGAAAAGCACCCAGGTTACCAGTCATACTGAACTGCTTAACCTTTAAGGCATTTGCCGAGTCCGGAGCCGAAAAGATGCGATTTTTAAGTAGGTACGATTCGTGCTCCAGCTGCATAGTGTACTGGTAACGGGTGCTGGAAGTGTCCTTCTTGACTGTTGGTAGGATGTTGACGAAATACTTCTCCCCATAAACTGTGCACCAATCGCCTTTTTTAAACTCAACAGGTGAGTGGAGGGTGAACTCCATATCCACAACGTTCGTACCCATCGCCTCGCGCGTTTGCGTACCAGTGGGGCTTACTATTGCAACGGTACCACCGGATTTATTTTTAATAACATAATCCCCCGAAAGGATTACATCCGGAACAGGAGCTATTAACGGAACTGTTTTTGAGCCAGGAACATCTACCGCCTCGGAGACTACGGTCCAGTTTGCATTATCAGTAGACACTTCGGTCTTTACGTTCTTCCATACAATCGGCGCCGTATGTTGGTACAGCCACACCTTTATTTCATCTATATCGGTAAAAACAGCACCGAGATCCACGATAAAATAGACAGGAGGACCAGAAGGCGGCTGTATAACGACCCAAGATCCCTCATCCTGATAGAGGCCGTCGGTAAGGTTCTGAAGCGAACCCTGGACAACTGAAGCATTGGTGGTAGGTACAATATGCAACGCTCTGTCTGTTGCTGCAGACCACGCCTCCAATTCTACTGCAAAAAAAGCCGAACCAGTGGTTGTCCCATTAATCACATAGCCGGTACATGATAGTCTTATAAATCTAATAGGAATTTTAGCCATTCTGCACCTCCTGTAATTTCAGCGTAAACTCAACCGCCCTCTTTCCTGGATAATCCTTCAATCTGGTCCAACGTTTAATTTCTGGCTGCTCCAACATAAACACCTTAAATCCGGACGCCTGTGTCGTGTCACCGGAAAATTCGCCCACACGGACTGTCTGAGTTCCGGGCTTGTCAAATGCTGTGAATAACGCATTCCATTTTGTCCAAAACTCGGATTCGGTCGAAACAACGATATGTCCCCGAAGAGTAAAAACCCTATCATTATATACAGGATTATCGCTAGTGTCATACTCCTTGCCACTATATTCCGGCCAATCATTAAATGGCCGCTCCTTAGGCTGCCTGAAGCGTAGAAAATCGTCACTACACCCAGGCGCCGGAACAAACCCGTACTGAGTGTACATATCTAATCCATTCAGAAAATATTTCCCTGTCATCCTATTAAGCGCTGTTGGTTTTGTACGTTACCCATCTTGGAATCCATTGATTTCAAAGAGGAAACCGCGTTTTTCAATTCTACAACAGTATTGTAAGTGTTGTTAGCTATCTGTTGAGCATAATTTAAACTGTTATACTGCATTTGCTCTATGCGTTTCTGAACTTCAACTAATTCAATAGTTGCCAATCGCTGTCCCATAAATTGGCTGGTCAATGCGTTGGCCTGGTCCTGTGTAATGCTTGAAACGCCGCCAGCGATGGTGTTTTTATTTTGCACCCCGTTCTTTCCGAAAATATCAAGGCCATACTTCTTTCCCAAATCGTTAGCCTCCTTCATTGCTTTATTGAAAACAGGTATCCTGTCTTTGGCGTCTTTGAAAAACTCACCCATCGAATCGACAATATCTGAGATCCCACCATATACAAAATCTTCAGACAGGTTTGTTTGCAGCTTATCAAACAGGTCATCAAATGCAGCATGAAACAGCAGGTTAGATAGAATATTCTCCAGCACCTTGTCAACCGTCTCCCCAAAGGCCTTAGCGCCTTCTTCGCCAGCTTTCCAGGCTTTTACCAATGCATCCCGAAGTTCGTCGCCCAACCCGCCTGCCAGGTCACTAACAACCTGTGTAACCTGCTTATATGCCTCCTCAAAAGCGGCCTTCTGGTCCAGTGCATTTTGAACTATCTTCTTAGTCTTGTCATCCAGCTGGTTGTTTTTTATCAGCGCTTCTGCAAGCTCCTTATTGATTTCGCGTTGGCCGTTAGCGCCCTTTTTCAGCAGTTCCGGATATTGCTCCAGCAATCCACCGTAAACATCCTTTTTCTTTTTAGAAAAAAGGCCACCGATCAACCCCACAACTCCTCCAATCACTGCTCCAACCACGGCGGCAGGTATCGAAAATATACCACCCCCTACTACCGCCCCTATTGCCGCACCTGCAGCCGCTCCAGACAGAACAAGACCTCCAGTGGTTTTGCCGTCAACGACATTCTTCTGTCTAACTTTAGATTTACCTTCAGAAAGTTTATCTAATGCCTCCTGGTATTTACTGGCTGCAGTTATGGCAGCTGCCATCCCCGACTTAGCCCGGCCAAAATAGTCCTTAACAAAAATGTTCTCCGACAACTCAGCCTGCAATTGCTGCTGCTTGACAAGTGCCAGGTTATAGTCATTTTGGAGGCCAAGAAGATTGATGTAAAATTCCTCTTCAGCTTTTTTACGTTTTTTTGATGCATCCGCGATAGCAGTGATAACCTGAACAGCGAATTGCGCAGCCGCCACATAAGCGTCCATGTTCATCTTCTGCTGTTGGGCATTATACTCAGATGACCCAACAGTTAAACTGCTAAGCTTTGCCTGGTTGGTATTGATCTGGCTAATAGTATCCCGTAGATTACCGATCTGTGACGCCAATGTTGAAATAAATCCACCCAGTTCAGAAAGAAATCCCCCTTGACCACCCAACGTCTCTAAAGATTCGCCCAGCTGTTGCACGGCCGGTTGCACCTTATCCAACCAACGCAAATTCTTATCAGATATTTCAAGTTTAATTTCTGTACTGTCGGCCTTCATCTGGTTGATCTGTGTAGTCAGCTCCTCCAGTTTTTCCTTTGTCAACTTACCTTCCTTACCCAAGCGGGCGATCAAATCCACGCGTTTTTGAATCTCCCTATCAAACTGGGTATCTACCGCATTTTTTTCCGGCATCTTTAGCAGGGCATTGAGCTTTTCGATCTGCTTTCGGATCCCAGCCTTAACATCCTCCGGGATATTGGCATTTTCCAGCAATCCGTTGAGGGTTTTCACCTGGTAAGCAATCGCCTGTTTGCTGGTATAAATAATCTTTTGGGTAAACTCCTTGTATCTGGATATTTTATCGGCCTCTTCAACTTTCAGCTGGTTAAGCGCCTCCTCTTTTTGCCGGTCAGCCTCCGCCTTCTGTTCAGCAGAAGCTGTTGCCCCCAATGCTTTTATTTTTTCGTTGTAATCCCGGACAATTGCCTCTTTCTTATCATTATAGGACGCCAACGCAACCAATGCTTCCGACCTTTTATCCAGATCCATCCCGAAAGAATCATCGGCAGACTCTGTTTTGAACTTCCGCAACATCAACTCTCTGGCTTGTGAATAAGCATCGGTTTGTTTTCCCAATTGTGCATCCATGTGATTTTTCAGGGAAGTATCAACAATGTCAGCAAACGTCTTATCAAGTTGTATTTTGCCCTGAAATTCCTTTTGGGCCGCCTCCAATCCAACTTTTTCCTTATAGTCATTAAACTTCTGGTATAGATCCTTCTGTTTATTAAGGTACTTCTCTATGTCGCTGGTATCTCGTTGGTACTTGCTATCCGTGATAGCTTGTGATTCCAGCGCATCAACTTTTGAAAACTGTGTCGGATCATTCACTTTAGCCTCAGTAAGCACCTGTCTAATTTTCCTATACCGTTCACGAATTTCAGCTATCTGCTTTTCCCCTTCAATTGACCTATCGATGGTAGATTGACGCTCAGCTTCAGTTACCTGTTCAATGGCACGCTTTTGTTCATTGGCTAACTTTTTTGCGTCAGACTGAGCCTTTTTATCAACCTTGCCCATCATCTCGTCGTACTTCTTCTGATACTCTTCAGCCTGCTTCAACATAGCTTTCCGCTTTGTTGCATCAGCCTCCTGTTCAGCCGAATCCCGCAATTTGCTAGCAGCCTCCTTAAACTGCGCCGGAGTCGTCATAACAGTAGTGCCGTTCAATAAGCCTTTAATGCTATTGATCTGACCAATTAAATCATTGAATTGATTCAGAAGGCCCAATATACTCCAAGCTGCCAGGTTTTCGCGGATGGATATAGTACCGTCTTTTGTACGTACCAGTTTTCCATTCAGGTCCTCATATTTTTTAATCTGGCTTTCCAGTTCATTTTTCTGCTTGGTGTAGTATTCCAGTTTTTGAGATTCGGTCATTGCCCCCAGTCTGGCAGCCTCTTCGGCATCATCCAGCTGCTTTTTTAAACCTCTGGCATAATTTTGTGCGTCCTCCAACTGTCGGCTCCATCGTTCGGCAGCGGTGTTACCAAACGAACCGATACCGGGAGTATTTTTCAGGTCCTGTAGCTGCTTTTTTAGCCCCTCTACCTTTTTTGTAGCCTCCTCATACTCTTTCCTAAGCTGAGCAAACGACGCACGGCTAGCCGCCTCGTTAAGTGATTTTTGTTGATCCGTTGTGCTTTTCAACAAGTATTCCTCCATACTCATGTTTTTGAGTAGGTCAGGGTATAGCTCTTGTAGTCTTTTATAATTCACTATCCGATCAGCCATCGGCAACACCTGTGAATTTACAGCCGCCGACAGTTCGTTTGTCCTATTCTTCAGATCATCGGTGAACCGGGCTGCTTCTTCATTTCTTTTGTTTAGCGCCTCTTGCGCGCGTTCAACAGAAGTCGTCGTATCCCTCAAGACGAAATAAGCAGCCGTAATACCAGCAACAGCTGTAACGATAAGCAAGTACGGATTTGCAGCAGAGATAGCATTGAAACGAGCCTGCGCAGCGGCTAGTAAGTTCAAAGCTCCTGCCTGTAATACCTGGATCGCAGTAACCCTTGTTCCGGCAATTGCCGCGGCCGTTTCTGCTACGGCAAAAGCCTTCATCCCAACCAACGCTGTCGCGTGTGTGACGGATGTGAGAATCAATGCAGCGCGATAGGCTCCATAAGTGGCTATGAGTATTGTGAGAATCTTACCAATTTCCTTATAGTGCTCAACCAAATAAGCGATCCCGGAAATAGAATCAGAAAATAGACCTTCATTGGATTTTCCAATCTCGTTAAACATCTGATCAATAGAATCTTGTAGATTGCTTATTTGTCCTGTAAGGCTTTTGCTTTGAGCCTCCATAAGGTTGAAAAACATTCCGCCCTTATTGGTCATATTCTGAAACGCCTTCTCTATTTGGGGGAACCCCACCTGTCCAGCACTAACCATATCCCGAACGCGATCTACCGTTGTTCCAAGAACCTTTGATAGTTCAGCATAAATGGGAATACCACGACCTGCAAACTGGTTAATGTCCATCTGGGTCACCCGGCCTGATGCCTTAAGGGTTCCGTACAGGTAAATCAGGTCGTTAAGTTGCGATCCAACACCAGACGCTACGTTACCCAACCTGGTTATATTGTCAATCAGATCCTCTGCTGCGAACCCATACGCCAATAGCTGTTTTGCTCCCGCAGCAACATCCTGAAGACCAAAGGGCGTTTTTGCGGCAAGGTTTACAGCGTCCGCCATCAACTTGTCCGCCTTTTCCTTGCTTTGCAGCATAGTGCTAAATGCAATTTCCAGCTGTTGGAACTCACCTCTAACCTTGATAATGTTATTTATCAACTCCTTTCCTTGCTGAATCGTAAAATATGCTGCAGCACCCTTTGCCAGGTCCTTGAATACCTTATCGATCTTTTTCCCAGCGTCTTCCGCCCCTTTCGCCGTCTTCTCAAAAGCATTGTCTGCATCATTCAGGTCTTTCTTCAGCTTGCCAGTATTAACACCCATGTTAAACTGCATCCCGCCTTGGGATATATCCACATTACCCATTACTCAAATTGTTTATTGATTGATTTGGCCATCTTTTCGGCCGAATTGTTTTGGTTATCGTCATCAGAAGAATAGTCTGGTATTGTTGCAAGCAGCATTGATATGTTCAACAGGCTACGCTCATATACTATTTCATCCCACGACATCCGGAAGTATTTCATAAGTCCTCCGATACGTTCCCAGGCGCTATTATTCTCGCCTAAGCTCTGGGGTTCACCTCGTTCAGGTCTATGCCTTTCATCAAGATTATACCATTCGTAAAAGGGCCGGGGTTCATCTGCTTCACCATAACAGCCCACACCGCCTCCAGGTCATTGTTGTCGAAATTCAGTTTTACAAACTCCTGCAGCTCCCTTGTAGGCTCCATGCGGGCGTCAGAAAGCATCACAGACACACAGTAAACAACATCATCCATATGTTCAGATACCAACTTGCCGTACACCTTCATAAGATTATCTATATCCTCGAAAATGTGAACATTGATATCAGCCAGCCGGCCCATAATCCGCTGTTGTTGCGCCAGTTTCATAGGGTGAACCTGGAACGTGTGTTTCGTGAAAACCTCCTTTTCCCGGAAAAACCAGTGTTTGGTCTTCTCCTTTGTGACCACGGAAATATCAAAAGGCTTTTGTAGTATCGCGTCAGATTCCGCGCGATCTATATACTCTCGTGTAACCATAAAAAAATAGGGCGGCGTTTATTGCACCGCCCGTATGGGGTTTAGTTTTGATAATAATTAAGCAGCCGGGGGCTGTGTTTCGATAACAGACTTGAACCCTGCACCAACGGCAGTAGCAGTAGCCGCAATTTGCCATTCAGGAAGACCCGATTTGGCCTGGATAGAGTTTTCCACAAACTCAATGGAGGCGTTAAAGATCTCGGTGGTTTTATTGAATTTGTCCGTCATCTTAACATACAGCTTCACATTGGATCCGGCCTCGGGAGGTGAATACTTATCACCAACACCAGCGCCTCCAGCTGTATAAGTTCCGCCCTCAAGCATCGCCTTCAGAGAAAAGTCGTTGCTGTAGGTGGTCCACCGGAACGCGCGAGGCCCTGTTTGTGATTTCAGGCGCTCAAGTGCCACTTCTGATTCCTCAATAGGAATATCCGTGAAACTGTCAGCCTCTTTAGAATAGACAGCCGTATCAACCTTTGTAAAGGGAACCTCTGTCAGAACGGTCGGGGCAGTATTATTGGTAGTCGCAACACCAATCTCAATTTTTTTAAGCCCGTAAAATGGTTTCCATGCCATGTTATGTCAGTTTAGTTTTGGTTTAATTATAATAAATTCGGTGCGTACACGTTAATCCGTTGGTTATAAACGGTGTACTTTTTATCATCAAGCTTCAGTTCAGTTAAGGTTCCAAGTTCAGTATTAAGATCATTCGTATAAGCGTCTTCGAGAAGTGGTTTTACGGCCAGCAGAACAGCGTCCAAAGACTCCCCGTCAGCTATACCGCTCACATCTGGGCAGTATATGTTCATATTCAAAACACCCGTCTGTACCTGGGCAAAATCAGTGGTAAGAAAATTTATCGCTATAAATTTCTCTTTTGCCGCTGTAGCCCTGTCAAATTCAGTCAATGCTATTTCGCCAGTATAAACACCGGTCACCAATGCCCTAACAGCTGGTTGCCAAATTAATCCACGTATCTGTTGCAAGGCGCTAAACGGTGTAATCATTTCAGTTTATTATACAGGTTATTCACTTTGGTTTTAAATGACCTGGCAGCAACAATGGAGGCGCTGGTTAACACATCATGCTTTCTGCCACCGCGGACGCCAGATTCCACGTAAATGGCATAATCCATTCCCGCAGTCACAACCATGAATATTCCATCGCCATAGGCCGAATCACGGCCCACCTCCATCGCAAGTGCCTTCCCCATCGCGGCGCCATTCTTAACACCCCTACCCACCCCTTTAGCATCATTAGGATACGAAACCCTGTATGGTCGCCCATCCTTGAAAATCACATAGCCAATAGAGTTACGCAGGTTGCCCGTTTGGTCCTGGTAGTCACCTTTCAACCTGGCATGACGCACGGATTCCTCTCCTACCTGCTCAAAACGATCCATCAGGGCATTCAGAAAGGCCTCCTTTTTCTGAAGGAGCGCCCGCGTTACATCCAGCCTTGTAAATTGTCTTGTTATTGGCATAGGGCATATGCGTTTAATCTACCTCGATTATGCTGTTTGACTACCCCTGTATACTGTTTGCCGGAACTGGTGTCAAAAACCTTCAGTTCCACATCCAGGGGGATTTCCGGTTGATCCAGATCCATATAGAAAACAAACTTGGGCGATGTAAATGCGCCATCTGCATTTCGTTCAACAAAACGGTTCACATTAGTGTCGCAGCGGCCAACTACATGCACCGTCTCAGTGCTTTCTGGAAATGGGAGCCCTGTGTCTGGATTGTACCCGCCACCACTGGTAACACGTTTAAAACTAGCCGTATCGTCGTACCAAATCATCTGTCAAGCAAGTATGAAACGTCAGAAATCTTGTTTGCCGTGTACTGATCTTTTAAAGAACTACAATTAGAATCACTGATCCAGCCATCAATCAATCCTTTGAGATATGGGCTAGCACTATCGTAACTAACGGACATTCCGCCCTCGCTAATAGATTTTAGACCATTGGCTCCGTTGGTTGCCCTCATTTTCTCAATTATCAGGGCGCCATAGAACCGGCAATTAATGGGGTTGGTCGGAGA
Organism: Niabella agricola; assembly: GCF_021538615.1. NCBI lineage: Bacteria > Pseudomonadati > Bacteroidota > Chitinophagia > Chitinophagales > Chitinophagaceae > Niabella > Niabella agricola. Next base: position 104,152 of record NZ_JAJHIZ010000002.1, on the reverse strand, counting down.
CATTGACCATTCAGCATTGGGGTCTATTCCTCTTACAATAAGCACGCCTTGAATACGTGTATCCGGAATCGCCGGTTCGTCTAATAGTCCCTTAAATGCTTCCAGGTTTGTCATTGGCTATTTTTGTGTAATCAGTCCTAATTCCAACAGGCTTTCGATCCTAAATTCGTCAAAGTGCTTTGGAACACCATCCCCCACAGAATACGCTTTTGAAAAATCATCCTTATCAACAAAAGGTTGGGCGATAACATACTCAACGCCTTTTTTAGGTTTAACAACGGCCTGTTCCGGTTCTATATCAACGGATTCCACCTGTTCTGTTTGATCAACAGGAGACTGATCTACAGCCTCCTGTACTTTCCTTGGTCTTCCCATTATGCTTGTACTGTTTTAGTGTCGAGAATATAAAGCACATCGCCATTGATGGCCGGAGCCACACGAGCCTGAGACTTAGTATATTCGCGCAGTGAAGGTTTAGAGTCTACTCCACGGCTAACCAGGATATAGTCATTTGCCTTCTGGTAAATAACGGCCTCATCGCGGTGGTTGTCTTCAGCCAGGGTAGCATATACCAGATCGCCCACATTCCGGTCGGTCAGGAAGGAAATTGTACCATCCGCCCACGGAGTTTTGTTGGTGATAACACCGTTGGCCTCCTGCTTAAACTTTCGGTTGACAATCTCCAAGGTGATACCCCAACGATCCTGAAAAAGAGATGTAACAACATTTTCATCCAGGTTGGGGATAATGGTTTTATCGCCCGCAAATCCCTGGCGGTAAGCGTAGTACTGTTTGAACTGAGGATCGGCCAAAAGTTGTTTGATCGCCGTGCGGTCTGCCATGGCATGCACAAACACATCGCCATTAACATCCGCCACATCAACCAGCTTCTGGATATCATCCATACGAGCTGCAGTAGGGTCACTCCATACCTTAACAACACCACGCTTATGATCTGTGGGGACTTGATAATCCAGGCGGATTCCGGTACCCACATTGTCTGTATCCACCGCCATTGCAATACCAGTAGAGAGTGCCTCCAGCAGCATATACTCAATACGCTCATAGATACCGGAAACCGCACGCGGAACATCGGCGAACATGGTTGAAATGATTTGGGCAGGAGGAATATTCTGCGCAATCATGGTATCCAGATCGGTAAGCTGTTTTTCGTTCAGGCTGAACTCCAGACCCATCTTAGCAATGTCACCAGATGCACGAGAAGCAGCCGGGCGGCTCTTCAGCGGCAAACTGGAATCCATCGCAACCACATCGGCCATCACCATTCGCCCATTGGTAGAAACTGTATTCCACTGACCAGTAACAGAGTAACGAGGCGTCAGCATGTTCAAGAAGCGGTAAGGCTGTAGGCGTTTTTCATCGTTCAGCTTATTTACCACCCTTATCGTAATACCAGGCAAATACTGTTTCGCCCAGTCGATAAATAAAAATTGTGCCATTTAAAAAAAGTTAGTTTTGGTTAGTGTTTATTGGTTATCTGAACGGAAATCCACCAGCGTTAGTGCCGTCTTAAGTGCTGATAAAATAGCAGATGAATCGAACTGCATCGCTTTTGGATTGACAGTACCCTGCACCAGGATGCCAGCAAATGGCTTTTGGGTGGGGATAGTTGCAATCAGAATACCAGCATAGGTGTGGCCCGCAGGGAGGGCGCCGTAGCCGTCATTGGTGCCATTCAAAGGGAGTGGTTTATACTCCTTGGTAGCAGTCTCCTGAATAATGGGGTGTCCGCCCCAAATGTAATCAGGAGTAAAGCCGGTAACATCCAACGATCGCCCACCACGGATGGAAGCGAAGTTGTCAACAATAACAATAGAATCGTTAGGGTTAACAAAGGTGTCAGCGGCGTTAATCAAGTTAACTGTAGCCATTAGTTTTTTGGTTTAGTTTAAATTTTAAAATCATCCACAACTGTGTCCAGCATTGTCTCATCAGGTTTACCCTTAGTCGCCGTCGTCGCAACAGGAGGGCGTCCTCCTTTCAAACTTTCAGTATCCCGGTCCTGGTTGAATTTTGTCAAAAACTCCTTTTCGGCCTCTAAGAATGAATTATAATCTTCATCATCCTTGAATGAAATCCGATCAAACCCAGCCAGCTTATTAGCCTTCATGTCCTTAGCCTGGTTATCATCGTCCTTCACATCAGCAAACAGGGCCTCATATCCAGCCCTACGGCTTGTGGTCACCCGTTCTGTTTGCAGTGCAGCAACGGAATCCATCAGAGCCTTTGCCCATGCAGGTGTTTCGTCGGATGCCTTAGGCTTGGGATCCGGTTGTGGATCTGAGGGATTGGGATCAGCACCCGGTACTGGTTCTGCCTTTACACCTTTCAAAGCGGCGATATCCTTTTCAAGATCAGACACTTTCTTTCTGTTGGCATCAATAACAGACTGTAACGTTTGAAGCTCCGGCTCAACATCATCCACGGCTTCTGAAATTTTTTCTTCCTCTGTAACAGTTTTTGCTAAGCGTGTAGCAAACCCTTCTAAAATCTTGGCGCTTAACCCCAGGTCTTTGTATTTGGTTTTAAGGGCAGCAAGAATCTTGTCTTTAAGCATGAAATATTTTTTGTTTAAAAGAACTGACTGCTGAAAAGCAGTTGTTTTGGTTGTTCATGCAAGTTCCCTGTATAGCGAGGTGTGGCAAACCGTACGTAAATATGGATTACAATTGGTGTGTCAATAGATTTTAAAATGGGGTGTTTATGTTGTTTATTTGTATTGTACTACTTGAGGTGATTTGCTTTTTCTTTTTTGTTTCATTTTTCATTTGATTTTATGATTTTCCCCTGCTGTTTCTACAGTAGGGGTTTTCTTTTGGGTATGGGCACAAAAAAGCCGGGGATTAACCCGGCGTAATAATCGTAATCATCCTATCATCCATTGAGCACATCCCAGAACCGTTGGGGCAGCCAAACATTATCCAAATATGTACAGCCATAAAACAATGGCGCTAAATCCTTTGGCTCATACCCCGAAAGGCCACATCCGATTTCTGTTACTAAAAACGTATTATGGCCCAATGTTGCGTACTCCACGAATAAATCAACAAAAACCTTTATCCTGTCAATCGGCAACGTCTTGATTTGGGCATCCTTTGTGGGTATGGCAAATGTCTGCCCCTGGCGACCAGCGCCTTTACCATATTTTGCACCCCACATCATAGCCATTTTGGCAGCACCCGCGCCATGTATGCCTGCAAGGTTCGAACCAAAAACAAAAACCTCTCCAGGTTGTAGAGAAACTATTTTTTTCGGGGTCACTCTTGAATTTTTATACAGTACCATTACTCTTTGATTTAATCAATAAAACATACATTCTCTTTGCCCAATCAGGCCTATAATCAATTTCATTTTTATTACCCTTCTCCATATTGCAATCAGCGCAAAGTATTTGAAGGTTGTTGAAATTTAATTCATACTGCGGGTATGTGCTACGCGGCCTTATGTGATCAACATGGGCATATCCCTTTCTGCCACATTTCATACAAACCTTACCATAAATAGTAAGTGCTTGATCCCTCAAAGACAACCACTTATCTGAAGTGTAGAAAACGGACCCGTGTTCTCCGCGTCCATTGTAAATTCGGCTAAATGGATTACTGTACTCATCAACAATTAGCTGTCTAAGTTTTACCCGGCCCAACATCTGTACACTATCGGACTCCAACCCCAAAAACCTTATTATATTTTGATAATAAGACCTACAAAGAGTTTTTCCATAATACTCAGGATCATTTACTCTTAAGTATTCTACCAATCGCTTGTTGATGGCATACCTTGCGGCCTTGTTCGCCCGATCCTTAAATTGCTTAAGCCTCCTTCCTCTTAGTTTCATAATTATGATATTATTCAACAATAATAGAAAATGCGCGGTAGGTGGCCAACCAGAGAAGTTAACAGATGTTAATATGTCGAAATAAACCCCAAACATCAACACAAGCAAAAAGCCAGTTGTAGAAACAACCGGCCAAATGATAAAGAGGGAATATTTGCCTCACCCTGGGACGCTGTTCTATGGGTAGCGTGGTGAGTACTGTTAAAACTACTGCCTTGTGCGCTTGATACAATAACCGATCACCGCACAAACTACTATTGCCAAAAACACATAACATGATCTTATTACAATATCCATAACTACAGTTTTGTTTTTAAATACTTTTTATTCTCAGTTACCCAGTCTGGGTAACCGGATTTCCACGCCTTCATTCTGCTCTTGTTATCAGATACCCACTTGCCAAACTCTGGTGGTGGATCTGTAACGTATTGCAGGGCTGGTGGCTGACTTCTAATGCCCAGTGTGTAGTCTTCGTACAAATCACGCTCCTTCTCCGTTAATAGAATCGGCACGGCCACACATAAGCAGTTAACATGCCATCCCGTGAACTTAAAATCCTTTGGGTAAACAGTGGCCAGGAGATCACAGATGTCATACGTTGGGTGCCGGTTGCTCAACTTTACCTCTATTCCCTTGATATACCAGGCAGACTTCCATCGTTCATGGTCTGATTCCTTGTATGCCCTATTGATCACATTTCGGGTCAGGCGTTCGGCGTTCTTCTTGGGATCAGCGTAAATACCCGGGCCAGACTTGTTTTTATATTGAGCCAAAACCATGTCTTTTGCGGTATTTTTGGCTGATTTGCCGGTTTTAACCGCGTCCACAAGCACTTTATTTATGTGCGCCTGGGTGCGTTTATTCTGCTTCCAGATTCGTTTAGACAGGGTTTCCCCGTAGTCCTTCTTGGTTGTGATTTTACGTAAAACCCCGGCACTCTTTTTACCATATGAAGCCAACGGAAGTGCCTTAATGCGCTTCTGTACCCGCATATCGATAGCTCGGGACAATTTGGCTGAAACGACGCCGGAATCCTCGACCCCTAGCAGTATCATCCGGTTTATTTCGCCGAATAGTTTATCTGTCAGTTCCTGCACCTTGCGTCGGGTGGCGGGATCCAGCCGCCCATTGATCAGCTTGGCATAATTTACAAGCTCCGCAGCGTCCTTAAATGTTCGGTTGAACAAACGGCTGATCTTTCCAACAATATCATTGATTTTGGCAGATTTAGTCATCTCATAAACCCGTAGTATATCCTCTAATTGGCGTTGGTTCATCCTGGCAACAATTCGGAGTTATATGTAACCTCGCCTTTGATACCTACTTGCATTAAATCATCGCCCTGTAAGTCGTACCATCCATCCGATAATGGATCTGCTCCGGGAGAGCAGGCCGACACCTTCCATGGATTGCCTTCTCTATCAAAAAAAATAGCCATCGGCTCCAACCATTGCTTATTATAATTATCCCAAATTTCTATCATTAGATATATGGTGTATTACACCATCTTTTTCGTATTTGCATGTGTATTTTTTACTTCGTATTACCCTATCAAACTCATCCTCCGCTGCTTTAATCGCTGAGCCTATAGCGGCCCTTACAATTAGAGACGCCTCTTCAACTTCGATACCTGATAATATCTCATCTGGAATTTCTATACCAGTTTTTTCAAAACCGTATTTTTCACCCTTATAAATGGTTGCAAATGATACATTATTTTTCATTGCTTAATATTTCGTTTACTTCCTCCATTGCCTCCCTGACATCAAATTATGAATGGATGATTATAATCTCTCCGTTTTCAAATACCACCCCAGGTTCACAGTGGCAGGTACTGTCATCCGTGTGTTGTTTAATATCATCTAAGGGTGTAATGTTGATCATGCCAGATCGTGTTGAACCTCGTTGTTAACACTCAACCGCTCCACGGCGTTCACAAAGTGCCGCCGGATCTTCACCAGGCAGTTTGTGCCCTGTATATCGCTGAAATGTGGCTTTATCGCGTCTATTGCAGGGGTTACAGCCATTTCTTGCGCCAGGCGGTGGAAATTATTTGAAACATCATCGGGAACCCCCATCAGTTTGAAATAAGACCGATAGTCGATCTTATCCAAATACTGTTCGTAGGTTATCGGCGTTTCCTGCAAATCATACTCATCCGTCGTGTACTCCTCTTTATCCATACTCTCTATTTTATTCAGAAACAATCACATTAGCCACAATACCAAAAAATGGAATCGGGTCCATTTCTCCAGGAATAATATTACCGTTCTCATCACAGGGGTTTGTAAATTCCATATACCCGCTCTTATCTGTTTCAGGGACTAAAAAATGCTCTCCATCTGTACAGATGGTCACCACCAGGTCATCAAATGCCTCTCGGCTGATTTGATCCGGCATTTCTGTCAATAACTTTTTTAACTCTCCTACTGTCATTAAATAGTAATTTGGTTATTGTGTCCCCCTTGGTAGCACACGTAAGATGCCACTTACCGCACTTCGGGCAACAATAGGCTTTGAACATAACTCCATTGCCTAAAGATTTGTAAATACGCTTCGCGTTATTGAGCGCATTGTTCTGTGAATAATATTTCAGTTTCTTGCAGGGGGTCACTCTCCGCTATTTTGTAATGCATCCAGACCGGCGGCGGCCTTATCGTTCGCCTCCTTCTCCTCCTTTATCCTATTATATTCCGCTAACGCATCCTCAAACAGGGGATTCATCTTACATGCAGTTTCAAGGGAAATCATATTATTGGTATACAGGTCGATCAGCTGCTGAATTTTTTCGGTATCCCCACCCATCATATACGGTGTCACCTTCACGTCAATATTGATTTCAGACATAGAGGACTTCCAGCTGTTATTCATCACCCCCAGTATTGACTTAATGATGTTGTACCGACGGGTCAGGTGGATGTCGTGAATCTCCATTTTATTCATCACCTCCAGATGGGCATCCATGAATGCCATTTTCTGACCCTCACCTGACAGGATATTGCCCTTACCGGACAATGCCTCAAATGACGTCTTGGGGGTTCTGGTGCTGGTGTAAATCTTATCTTCATTACGGGCAAACTCGGACTCCACACTATCGGTTGCATTATTCCAGGATATGTAGTCCAGTTCTGACTCCGGCCCCTCCATCTGTACAAAGTCATCAATCTTGGTCGTAACAACGCCTCGCGCCTTCAGGATGGGCTTTGAATGCCGGTCATTGATGTCGCCGTGATTTGAGGCCAAAATATCATTCCGGTCACACAAGCGCTGCACCTTGTACCACTCAGTATTTGGTTGGTAAGAGTATGCAATTGGTATTTTACCGATTGCCTTAACATAGGTGTCCGCCTTCTTGGCATATTCGCTTACGTCCTCAATCCACCCCGATCCGTTTTCTATCAACCTGGTGTATGAACCCTTTGTCCATGTCTCAAAGTACTTTATCTCCGTATTATCAATCTCCTTTACCTTGTAGGCCCTGGAAAACGCCACCAGGTCACCAAATTCATCCTTAAATGGATACAGCCGATCCCCATCCTGTGGTTTAAACAGAACGCATTTGATCTTTATCTCACTATCAAATCCGTACCGATTCTGCCTGTCACCTGGTAGCGTAAACCAATATTCTGCCACCTCCTTAAATGAATACTGTGTTCGGGCCATCTCCCGGTTAACAGAATCAATCTTAACATCCTTATTGACAGAAATAATTGCGTTCAGAACTGCATCCGCGTTGACATTCTTTGATGCTGTGGTGACTTGTAATGGATTTCCAAAGACAAAGGATACGCGCTTATCAACAATATCCGATTGGTAACTGAATGGAGTACGGTTTACCTCCTTATATTCTTCTTTTGATGTTTGGGTGCCATTAGCATCCTTCTCAACAATCTTTACTTTACGTTTTGGTCGCTTGTTGGGGTCTGTGACAGAATGCTGGTTGGGATCCAACTGCTTTTCAGCCGCCTCTATGTCCTCATCGGTATTGTTAGCTTGTGACTGAAGGTACTGAACCCGTTTAGCCAGGTCGTCCTCCTGTAATATCTCCTCAATGGTCATTAACTCGCGTTTGATGCAAGTTGATCAATAAGTGAGAGGGGTACAAAAAATAGAAAACCGCTTTTGTAAGAGTTATAGAAAGCGCCGTATGGGGCTTATGATGCTAAAGTAACAATCGCGATTAAACGCCGCCAAGGCTATTGTGAGTCGGCACCTAGCAGCCAGAAGAGTGTTTGGATATTCGCGCATCACTTCACGATAAAACTCATTCAGTAAAGGTCGCTTCATAATTTCAAATTTACGTTTTAAAATCCACCTGCCAGTATCGGGGCGAGGTCCATTGTCTTTATTCCCAGGCGCTTGCTAATATAGCGTAAAGAGTCCATGGCGTGGTTGTAGTCGTCAATCGGGATCCCCGCCTTCTTATCGCTCCATTTGTAGTTCCGCAGCTCCCTTTTCACATTATTGCTACGGGGTGTCACCACAATGGTGTACGACTGCAGGGCTTTAATACCGGCCGTTACAGATCCTTGCCCCTTCTCACACTCAACAATATTCAAACCCTTGGCTCTAAGGTCTGCAATTAATCTAGCCTCCGCTGAATCAGCCACAATTAAATCATTAGGCCTCTTTATCCTGCTCTTATTCATTTCGTACAGTTGGTCGGTACTCAGCTGAGCGCGGTCATAATATTCCTCATCGACATACACCCGCATTCGCTTATTGTCAACAGCGCACCGGATTAGCGTATCAGGGTCAACCATAAATCCGTAATCCTGTCCATAGCCGTATGGTAGAGATTCATCAAACTCGCCCTCCTCCCAATTAGTGTAAATGGCTCCCTCCGGCGTATCCGTCCAGCGGCCGATCACCTTAGTGGCATATTTACTGTGTAGAAACTTTTCCTTGTCCAGGATGCCATTAACGGTGCTATCCTTTATGCTTTTTTCCTTTATCCCCTGGATTGTATTTAGAAACTGATCAGCCAGGTGTTCAATATTGTCAAGGTACGATGTATGAATATGCAAGACATCCGGGTGCGTGCTGATCTGAACATCTACCCCGTCAATGTTGACAATCTTGTGAGTGTTCTCAATATATTTCTTGTATACAAAGTGTTCACTATCTGATGGGTTCATGATCAGTATTACCCGGTTCTGGATTCCCTTCTGCCGGATGGAAAGAACCAATTTGTCAAAATCATCCTCACTCTCCCACTCCTCCATTTCATCACCGATGAAGGTTGTAAGCCCTTCGATAGACTTTAAGTTGGCCGTCTGGTTACCGGACGACGTCTTGATACCCCGGAACATGATTTGAGACTCAGAAAAGGTATTAATGATATCCTTTGTGGTAACGGTGAATTGGTTTTGGAACCCTTCTAGCTCAATCTTATTGGTAAATTCAGGAATAACAGAAATATTGGCCGCCGTCATTGTATAACGGCTGTATAACATCTTATGCCCCTTCTCAAAGGACAAGCGCTCAATAAAGGTGGCGGCATTAAAGCTCTTGCCAGATCCCCTGCCACCAGTAATGAGAATTATAAACTTATCAGATGTATATAATGGCTTATATGGCTCCTGAATCTTTATCATCCTTCATCATTCCCTTCAACCACTGTTCGGGTGCGATTGACCCCTTCAGTGTCGTTTCTTGCTTAATCTCCTGTTCAGATTTATCCCTGTAATCAAACTTATTTTTAAGGAAAAATATATCCATTGCCTGACCAGAATATAGGCACCTCAGCTCGCTGATTTTCTTCACTTTTTTTAATAGCCCCAAAACCAAACTATCATCTGGCAGTTTCGCTACGAATGGCCCACTATTCCAATACTCCCAGGAACGCAGATCTACACCCGCCGCCAGTACCGCCTCTTCCACATACTTTATATCATTGGCCCTTACAATATTTTGATTTTCAAGCCCGCTATCATCGTTACACAAAACAGCAAGAACTTTTTCAATCTCTGGGATAACTGTTTCATCAGTCCACTTCACTGCAGCCTGATTACCAGGCTTAAACAAAACTTTACCGCCCGCCTCCTGTTTATGTATCTTCTTTCCACTCATAACAAAAAAAGGGGCAGTTACGCCCCGTTAAATTAACTTCCGGAAGTACTTCTACCTCGACCTGGATTTATAGCAACGGCCTGCCGTCTGCTATTTACCCCAATAATAGTACGCCTGCCTGACCCTGGGCCAAACCCCGCCCTTGTCAGCCTTCTGGCTATTGCTGTTAATCTTCTACGCATGAACTATTAATTAAGAACCTTGAGAAGATCTAGAGACTCTTGCCCTACCGCCCGCGGCGCGGCTTCTCCGTGAAGTAATGGGTGCTACCCTTCTGATACGTCTACGCATGTTGTTTTGGTTTTATTGGTTAACAATTGTTTTACAATGTCATATCCTTCAATTTCTGGCTAATCCTAAAAGCTCCTGGAGCTACTTTGTCCGGAGTTTCTATTGTTATACCCAGTTTCTTAGCCAGCTGCTTGCCATCGATGTATTGCTTATCCGACAATCTGATGCCAAGCTTATTAAAAAATTCATCAAGTTGGGCAGAATTATTAAATGTCACAACCGTAAAGTAGTTGGCATCCGTGTTCTCTTTAAACTTATCCCGTTCAGCCTTGGCTTTTGCCGAATACTCAATGATCTCGTTTACTTCCGCCAGTGAATCAACTTCAATATTAGTATCAGTTGATTTCATTTTCTTGGCAGGAGCCTTTTTTGATATGTTCTTGTTGCTGTAATTAATAGCCATATCGTTGCAATTCTACGTTTATTAAGGGAAATAATTGTTTCAGTTTCTCATAATCATTGGGGAAATTATCTTTTAATGGTTTTATGAACCTGAAGTCCAGGCCATCAAACGACTTTCCCCATATTTTGTAATCTACAGGCAGCTTTATGCCAGATTGCTGTATTTCGTCCGTTAACTTCTCCATATTCCAATCATACACCGGAAAGAACGTAAGCCTATTATGGTTTACCGCTCCGTGCATCTTGATTGACCTTCTCCTGTTTAGAGAATCCGCTGCACGCACACCAATAGCCGTGTATAAGCCTGGATCCAGTCCTAAATCTTCCTTGATGAATACATTCACCTCGTCATTGTCAAAGTTTGGCAACTGCATCCTTTTTATCGCATTCCAGCTGTGTAAGTCCTGGAAAAGTCCGCTGTTTAAATGCTTATACAACATCTGATTTGGCACCCTGTAAATATGCGTTCCCATAACTTCTTCATAGTACACTAACGAATCATTGACAAAATCCAGATCAGGGTGCAGGTAGTGATAAATCGGGATGATAGTGTGAAAGTATCGCTTCAGTTGAATATATGACGCAATAGCATCCTTTCCGCATGAAAACCGCAGGAGTGTCACCCCCTTTTGCCTTTCAGCCATTATTTGACAAAGTTCATCAGAATTGTTATATGTCATTTTAATTTCTTAATCTTAAAAAAGGGCCGGCAAGACTACCAGCCCTCAACATTTAAAATCCAGGTTACTATTCCACCTGCGAAGTCAGCAACTTTATCCTCCGTCATCTACACCTCAAACAACCCACTCACACTTTTGTACCCCATATCATAGAACTTCCGCTCTACCTCCTTCTTCAGATCACTATCCCTGAGCGACAAATTCAGCCTAACCCTTGAAAATTCCGCAGAAAAGTTTGAAGTTTGCATACCCAGAAGCTCCGCCATCTTCTTAACAAATCCATCCGTAAAATTAAAATCCTTCACATCCTCCCTAAAAGCCTCTGGGTAGATATACTTAAAGCACACCCCAATAAACACCCACCGATCACTCAATCCAACCTCCCCAAACCTATCTTTAACACCATCCAGTGAAGAAACAGGAGCCGCCGGCGACCTCTTAGCTAACTGACTCATGGCGCTGTTAAATTCGACTGGATTATTCCTTTTCCACAGCTTCAATGCGCTTGTTCTATCCGCAAACTTCAAACTAGAAAACATAACGTTATTTACATTTTTGTAAATGTACCTTACATTTTATAAAACTTCTATTTACATTATCCACACCTGTTAATTTCTATAACGCCTATATAGGCCGCCCCATCCAATACCTTATCCAATCAATTTCTCTATCATCAGTATCTTTATCAAATTTTACCACAACCACATCGCTATCAATCGTCATCTTAAAATTAACATATCCGCCACCTTCTTTGATTCTTTCCACAGCCTCAAACAGAAGTTCCTTTCCCCGGGAATTTCGTGGATACTTCACCACCAGGCGTCCCGCAATCATTCGCACACTTGCATATTTAGTAGTTTTCTTCATACTCGATAGTATAGATAAAAACTATTAAAGACAAAAAGGGATGTTCCTTCTCAAGAATCTCCTGGCATCCGCGTGCCCTATCCTCAATGTTGACTGTATTTTTTTTACAATAAATGCAATATTAACTTCCGAATCGAACCAACCTTCAGCAAAAAAAGTCATAATCATTTTTTGAAGCTCTCTTTCTTTTAGTGTCCTGATATTCATTTCTTGAATTTTATCAGTCAAAGATAACTTTTTTTACACATACAACAATTTTTTTCACATTATTTTTTATTTGTGTTTCGTTTTCAATACCAACTTATAGTTATTCTGTTCACAATCAACGATATCTGTTTATTTTTGACCTGTGATTGAAGCAAAAGAAACCCACCTGGCAGCATCTGAAATAGTTAAAGAACAGAAATTCGCCGATAATGCACGAGAAATAGCGAGAACTTTAATGTGGGCAGGACACATATATGACAAACTGGGAGATATTGATAAAGCGATCAACCTGTATTATGTGGGCTTAAAGTATGCTATACATGCCGAAATGAGGCCGCACGAATTTGCTACATTATTTCAGCGGGTTTTAATACTTTTGCGGAAGAAGAAACGGACGGATACAGAAATTACGTTATTGAAAGAAATTATCCCCCGATACCCTTATTTATCAAAATATAACAAATGGCAAAAACGACTGGAAAAGCTGGAGCAAAAAAAACTAAGAAATCAGGATCTGAAGAACAGGAAATTCCGACGTATCATATCCGTATTATGGAGCTTATTGATGAACGCAGGGCTATAACCGGTGAAACAGACACCGCTGTGTTCGCTGATCTTGGCTATGTACAAAGCTCAATTTCGCCACTTAGATTAAATAGGCAATTTTTTCCAACATCCAAGATAATAGCAGCGAAAAAACTGTTTGGTGTTAGCTATGATTGGATTTTCGGAGAAACAGATCACCGCGATACCGTAATTGTTCCGGTAAATGCAACATTGCAGGCTCTGGTAAAGGAAGCTGTTCAGAAGGAGTTAAAGATCTACTTTTCGGGTAAAAAATAAACCCCGTCGGTGGACACCGAAGGGGGAAAATCACAAAAAATGAAAAAATAATCATCTAACCAGTGTAAAAAGTTTTATAAAATCTCTTTTGTCCATCTGAACCTCCAACTCATCGCCATTTGTAACGAAAAACTTAGCTGCAGCCTCGCATGTTGCTGCAAAAGCTTCCCTGCTAAGCATCTGTTTGGATAACACCGCTATTTCTTTCTTGTAAAGGTCAAATACTTTAAACCATCCAGAAGTATGATAAACAACTTTGTGCGCCCTATGCACATCATCCAGGGAATAGCCTGTAAATTTCCTGTACATATCAATTGCCCGTGGGTCATTTGACTTAAACAAGCCATTTATCCGTTTTACTCCATGCAATATTGTAGTGTGATCAACACCGAACAATCTCGCCGCCTCTGAACAGCCAAGACCCAAAGACTCCTTTGCGTGAAAATGAGCAATCTGCCTCGCCAAAGGGGCGTCCCCTTGTCTTGTTTTGCCACTAACAGCCTCAAAGGGCAATCCTGCCGCTTGGCTGGCTTTACTGTATAATTCTGTTCTTAAATTCATCGTTTCTGTTTTTATTGGTTACAACCGCCCACGTTACCCCGGCGCTGTACGCAGCCAGGAAGACGGATAGAATTATTGTTGTCATTGTTCGTCTGGATATAGTTCACTGTAATACTCCGCGTAGCATTTCCCACATACTGGCGGTATTGGGTCGTCCTCCGGATCCGGAATTAAATCCGGGCCTTCTGCCAGTAAGATAAGCTCCCCGCAGATCTCGCATTTGGCAGGTTTTATTTTGTATTCTGTTGTCATTGTTCTGTCCAAGGTTTAATTACTGTTATAAATGGTTCCTGTTTCAGATCGCCGGACTCATCCACATGTAGGGGGCGGGCCGTGGCTATACCTGCCGGGCAACCAGGATCAGAAAAAGTTAAATGCCCTCTTATCTCTGTGGTGTTGTACTCGAAAACGGTTTTGTAGCCGAAGTATTGGCAGACACGTTGGGCCTGGGAGTAGAAATCGCACTTCCTGATATTCCTACCATAGAACCCCGCTTTTTTGAGGGATCGGAAATCAAAGTGCTCCTCCATAAACTCTTTCAGTACCCGGTCTTTGTCTGATAGCTTACTCATTTTATCAGTTCCGGGTTATCGTGAATGTTGCCAGCCCGATGTAGCTTTTCAATATCATCGGGTTCAATATTAAAAGAAATCATTCTATCAAGGTGCTCAATTCCGGTGTCCAGGTACTCGTTGTACTCCGAAATAGACAGTGCAGAGAACATTGCCCATTCTGATATCCAGGTGATAACAAAGTAATATCGATCGTCGCCCCAACTATGCTCTATCTCCTCAAAGAACACATCCCCCTCAAAGATCATTTTCCCGTTCATGTCCGTTAACCCAGTGTACTGGCCCACTGTTTCGGGGATGACCTCGCTATAAAAAGTAGTAACTATTGGATATGGATAATCCATGCTTGCGCCTTCAAACTGCTGATAGGTTATATCTACGCTTTCTCGACCCTTACGCTCGTCAAATCCTGTAACCAGGCATCCGTAAACCCATTCGCCGTTATCTACCCGCTTCCCGCGGAAAATTATTTCTCTTTTCATTTTTCTTTATCGCCCTTCCGGTGCCGGTTGATCATTTTTAAATTCTGGAGTAACCCTGTGCATATAGTCCCCAAGCGCATCATACAGCGCGCAAGCAGTTTCGGGGGTAAGAAAGGCTGTGAATTGCCGTACGTTCCGGCAGCTGTCCCTCCTGTAGAATGCCTGCTTTTCGGCATCATAATCCTTTTCAAGGAATTTTAACCCGATAGTCACAACAGGGGCTCCGTCTTTGCTTTTATTCGAGCAAACAAAAACACGTTTATTCTTTACCGGTGTGATCTCCGTGGCGTTGGCGTATCTTGCTATTTTTATTAGTTGCATAAATTGTCTTTGTGGCCGTAGCCGGGTTATTTAACTTTCTGCGGGATATTCCTGTCTATACCCCTGGGCCTCATTTCCCAATCATAATCGATCAGATAATTATGGGCATTGCCTTCCAAATCGAATTTATTTTTAGAAAAAGAAACCTTTACGAAAGTCCGCATACCGTCCCGCTCAACGTCACCGACCCGGTGAATGTTGTACTGATCCAAGCGTAGCAGGGTGCCGGCGGAATACGTCCAGTCGAATTCAGGTAATGCCTGTTCTGCCATTTCCTGCATCGATAATTTATCATCCTGTGTCAGGTTGAAATCTGAAAAATTAAAGACCGTTGACCCGTCATCCGACCAGATGTAGTTGATATCATCAGACATGAATCCATCCGAATGCCACCCGGGGCGATTAAAAGGCTTTCCTTTTGCCTGGAACAGACGCTTGGCGGAAAGATATACGGATGAATCGATGTAGGCATTTAGTCCGGATGCCCCAACGAAGTGGCAGGCCGCCGCACCTATAATATCACTGAAAACTTTTAGTCGGTCCTCCACGTGTATATCTGACCCACCAGGTAGTTTAATCAGCATGTCCTGATAGAACATCATTTCTTTGCAATCGATCGAAAAATGACCCACTACTAAGGGTTTAGCTCCGTACTTCATAGTTATTTATTGTATTGGTTTCATAGAAGTTTTCGAACACATATAGGCAGAGTTCCTGCATAATAAAAAGTTTACAGGTGCCCAGAAAACGGAGCCGCTCAGTTGGCGTTTCAATCGGCTGTCCTGTTTTATAAAACTCAAGGCATCGTTTTTCCGTCGGATGATCCGGGTCTGTTTCAACGATTGCCCATAAGAAGAAAAGACCATCCACATCCTCTACCCGGATGATCTGAGCATCCTTAGGCAGTTCAATGGCGTACTTTTCTTGTACCGGTATTGGGTATTTATAAATTGCTTTCATAATTAAATTTTAGAAATTGACATCACACAGTAACCGGGTTCGATACCGTACTGTCCACCATGCAGGATATAATCAATTCTCCGGTGCAGGATGCGGCCTGTGTATGGCTCGGGCACAATCTCATCATCATCCGGGTCATATTCCTTCAAAAGGAGTTCATCGCCGATTTTATAATCCCGGTCGTTTTTTCTGACTTCAAATGTTTTACTTCCTGCTAACAGGGCACTGAAGTATTTCGGGTGTGTTTTTAATTCGTGTACCATATACTCTTTTTAATTGTCAAATATTACTTGACGGTTGGTGATTAATATCGTGGTGGATCTGGCAGCTGGTGCCAATGAGTGATTTCAAATTCCTCTATTTCAGGCATGGAACGATAAACAATGAATTTCTCGTTATAATATCCCATTTCACAACACTCATTCATATACCCGGGAGCGTTGATTATTCCAAATAGAAGAACCGATTCAAAAGGCACCGGTAACCGATCCGTCACACTCACCCATCCGTTCAATTCCGGTATCACCACAACCCCTCCGGGGCGCTGGCTGTCTGCTATGTGTTGTTGATTATCCATTAATATTTTCTCCTCTAAGTAGTTCTTTTGAAAATTTATTCGCCTCCCGACTTAACCATAAGTCAGAGGGAAATCCATCGATGTTAGAAACGTTTTTTGAATAGCACCTACCTCCTTGCCATATCCGAAAACCGGCATACCCTTCTTGTGCATAAACATCAACGGTCGCTGTCCAAGACACATAGAATCCGGTTTTCCACTTTAATCCATCTTTTGTTTCATGGGTTCGGTAGTTTCCGAATGGCCTACTGAGCGAGTAATCTCTAAAATAGACTTGTCGCTTATTTTTCATTCTCCACCTCCTTTTTTAATTGTTTCAAAATAGAATACCCCATTAAACGGCTTTTCTGGTGTGATGCCATACTTTTCTGCGATCACATTCATGTAGGCTATCCGGCGCCTGGTTCGTTCTAAACCGGTCTTCTTTGGTAACCGGGCCAATCGCTTATGAAATGAAAGCATATAGGACCGGAATCCGTTGTGGCCGCCATTGATGTCATCTACACACTGAGACCTTTTGTAGTGATTACACGGCACGCAGGCGGGCTTCAGATTGTCAATATGATTCACCCCCTCCGGATCAGAACTGTTTACATAAAACCAGTAGCATTTGCTTATCGCGTGATCTACCTGCCATTTGTCTCCCAACTCGCACCCGCAGTAAGCGCAGCGGCCTCCATATTTTTCAAATACTTTTTTACGGTCGCCTTTTTTCATTTTGATTGCTTTATTTTGGCGATTACACCGTCTTCAAAGTCTGCATAACTGTCATGCCCGGGTCCGTTGACATAGGTGTGATACATCGCCTCCCGGACCTGCTCCTCCGTATACATCCATGCCACCTTCCCAGCGGCATATTCGGCTGCCCGGGTGTTGAGGCGCGAAACAGTCTCATTGATATGCAAATCAAGAATATCAATAATATCTGACTTTGTAAAGCATTCCCCAACTACTGCCTGTCTGTTATTGCTGTTTAGCGGCTTCATGGCTTGTTGTTGGACATTTTTACCCTCTGGTGAGTTATCCGGGTAGCCTCCTTTGTCATGCCAGGCGACCAAGTATGGTGCTATGTCATTACCGGTCGCTTCCCCCTGTTCCTGGATCCGGGCGGCGTGGTAGGCCTCGGCGTAGCGTTGGGCGACTTCGTCCACTTCCTCACCAGATATTTCATAATCGGTGCTTTTATAAAGCACCTCGTCCTTTACCTGCTGCAGCAGGTCTGTTTGTTTATTTTCCATTGTCATAACTTTTAATAAGTTCTTTGCGCTTCTTTATTTGCTCCTTACGAAACGATTTAGTCACCCGACCAGATCCGTTACAGTCTTCGCATGGTTTTATTCCGTATCGGCTCATGTAGCATCCTTTTCCTGCACACTTAAGGCAATATGATGTGCTTGGCTCCTGTTCAACTGTTTTCATCTTCAAAGTTTTTTAAAACCGGGCGGAACGTTCCCGCACCGTCCGGTAGAGTTATTTACTCCGCTTTGCTAGGATCGTTTGCTTGAGGCCATCCAGTATGCAGAGCGCATCTTCTTGTGCCCATTGCCGCCGGTCTGCCGCAGTATACAGCCGTATATGACGTGGGGTCAATACTCCAATACCCATATCCTTCCGAATCATACCAAACATCGTATTGCTCTTGGTACTTAACGATGTAATCACAGCACTGGCTTGCGTCTTCGGTAGCCTTGGCCTGCTTAGCGATAAAGAAGGTGGCGCACACTACCACCGCAACGATCAAAAAAGTGAATAAACGTTTCATGTTATTATGGTCTGTTTTACGGCCGACCTTGCCGTTAAGAGTTAGTAGGTATTTCTATCTTCCCGCAACCCGCGGGAGGGGTTAAAATTATTTCTGGTTAAGAAGCTCCCGCAGGAGCTTTTAGACTATTCAAGCCTCATCGGTTAACCTACTTTCTGAATATGTTTATATTTCTTGACTATAAGACTTATGGTAGCTGGCGACACACCATACATTTTTGACACTTCCGACAAACAAACCCCTTCTTCTCTAAGCTTCACAATGTGCCCGTATTCATTGCTCAAAACCTTCCGACCTTTAATAAACACCGAAGCCCCGGACTTGTATTTTTTCACTACCGAGTACACAGATGTATACGGAACGCCCAACGTTTCTGAAATCTTCAATATTGGTATACCCGACTTGTACAGTACAACCACTTCTCTTTTATGGTCATCATTTAAATACACGCGCTTCTTTCGTTTTTTCTTCCATAAACCAATCTTTATCGCATGATTTACATTTTCTTTTCCTGTAACCCACTCAAGATTTTCAACTCTGTTGTCATACTTAATTCCATTAATATGGTTTACTTGAGGTTTCCCTGATGGATTAGGTATGAATGCAGCTGCCACGAGTCTATGGACGGCAAACCCCTTTTCAATGCCATTTTTACAAAGAGCAACCTTTAAATATCCGTGAATCAGATGGGTTCGTAAGATCCGTTCTGGGCTTTGCCGTAGTGCTGTGTATCCTTCCCCCGTTAACCATTTCTTATCAACAGATTTAATCCTCCCAATTGAACTTACCATGTACTTTTGATACCCGGGAATGATTTTCCACACCTCCCCATCAATATTTTCTATTTTCTTACACACCGACATTTTGGGCTTATACCAATTATAGGTATCGCGGCAATGCACACTGCAGAACACTCTATTTTTAAGACTATACACAAACTCGATTTTGCAATTTTTGCAAGTCACTATTTGCCCACACTTATCTTTAAAAGTCATATATGTGTCTACTTATTATGAAAAAACAAAAACGGGTTTCTGAATACGGTTTCCTCTTCGGCCTGCCACTTTATACATTCTTCTGTAAGGCTTTTGCCGTACTGTGTATAATCTCCATATCTTGCCCATAATTCGTAGTTGTCGGGTTTTGATATTTTGTTTTTAAGCTTCACATTAGCTTCAACCAGTGAGCAAACGGATTCGGCGGCCGTATTGAGCAAGTATTCGTAATACTGATTATGAACAAGGTAATTCCGCCATTTATCGATCAGCATTTTCTCCACCATCTTCGCCGCCACCTCCTCCGTAGCCTCTCCCAGCTTACCGTCGGGCAGCCAGGTGCCGGGAGGTAGAGAACACAAAAACCTTGGGGCGCTTCCTGTCAGTTCTACAAGGTCATTATCAACCTGAATGTTACTAATAATTAATTTACCGGTCACATCCGCCGGAAGATCCACGATCAGAACGCGGGCCTTTTCTGTAGAAATTAATTTGTGCTTCATTGTTGCGATATTTTCTTAATTGCATAACTGCCGATCTCGTCCTGATTATTTAGCAAGTCCGCTATAACCTCGGCTACCTCTTTGTTGTAAGATGCATTCGGCGACACAGACTTAGTGATGGCGGCACCTCTGTTTTCATCATAGACAATCCAGGTGTTTTCTCCACGTTTGATAGCCTTGAATCTCTTTTCTCTTATTCGTGACATCTATTTCGTTTTACCTCCGCCACTATACCGGCAATCAAACCGATAATAGCAATCGCGGAGAGCGTTAAAAAAAGGGCATACTACTCGCCGTATGCCAGGGCGTTTTTGCTAATCCCGCGACTTTGTGAACTCGTTTTTAAACGGATCGTAAACGGTTTGACAGGTAATAAGGCAGTCGTCATTCATCTCAAGCGTAGTGTGATTCTTCGTCACCAACCGGCTTTTTCCTTCCACATAGAATGTCTCATTTACCTCATCCAGGTTAACGATTTTTTTAGCGTTTTCAACGAAATGGCCCTCGACAGAGGATGGAGCCACATTCATCCTTTGAATTGTTGTTTCCATTAATATTCATATTTAAGAAGTGAGAAATATTGTTTTCCAGGTAAGTGTGTCAGGTCTGATATATCATCATTTGACAAGGACTTAAGAATGCCTCTACCCTTTTCAGTAAAAACCGTAGAATACCGTTCTCCTTGCCTCTGTATGTATTTAATTTCGCTCTGTAGCTTTCTCGGAACTCGATACAATGAAGCGATAGCGTCTTTTGCGTTGCTATTTGACGGATCAACACACAAGAAGAACATGCGGTCTGTTGACGGACAATAACAGCGGACAAAGGCAAGCCTTATATCATTTAACTCACCTTTAAAAAGAGTGTAAACACCGATATTCATCCCACGCGTTGTCCCTACCAGGTAAACATCATCCTTCTTATCAACGTACGTATCAACCTCTTTTAGATGATCAGAAATAAAACGGAACAGATATTCACTACCCCACTTTTCGTCCATGAATGCCAAGCAGGCGGATTTAACCTCCTCATTCCTTTCTGACATAAAATCCGTGAAAGTGTATTCCTTTTTGGAAAGTTTTAACCATAGATCCGGACTAATTGCAACACCATGGATATAATGATAGCATGTTCCGTCCCTAAACTCAATGGCAGGTCTATCAACGCTGTGAAGCCTTCCAGTTTCGTTTCTTAATATTACAGTTGGCATATCAGAAACAATACACAGACCCTCAAATTGTATCATATCATACACACCAGACAATAACAGATTCTTGAACGTATTGAAATCATCCTCTCGATCTGAGTGAATCATTTTCATCTGAAAGAAATAGTCCATATACGCTACCCATCCATAATCCCCAACATTTCCATACCAAGATGATGCATGATACTCTAGTTTGTTGGCCCCGATGTTGGCCCAGATGTTGTCCCCGATGTTGGCCCGGATGTTGGCCCCGATGTTGGCCCAGATGTTGCCCCGGATGTTGGCCCAGATGTTGCCCCGGATGTTGTCCCCGATGTTGCCCCGGATGTTGGCCCAGATGTTGCCCCGGATGTTGGCCCCGATGTTGTCCCCGATGTTGCCCCGGATGTTGGCCGGAACATCTTTGAAAAATTTTAAAAAATAGTTTGCAGCAACCTGACACCCAAATGGACTATCCATAAATATTACAACGGGCCTCTTCTTTCCGCAGTATGAATACAGCCACTCAATTCCTTCTCTTGCCTTATCTCTATCCAGTCTGTTTTCGCATGACAAAATATAATTCAGCCATTGATCCCTAATTACTGGAATTTGTGCCTCCTGATCGTTTGTGAGAGTTGTTAGTTTTTCCTTTTTCATTTATTACAGTTTTAGCTTGTCATTCTGATTTCACACCAAAGATACCTTTTTTTACATTTTTCACAATGTTTTTTCAACTTTTTTTTATGTATTTTACGTTTTTAATTGATTAATAAATACATACAGCTCATCCATCGTCATTTCGATCAGTGATTTTGGCAAATCAAGTTGCCTTATTATTTCAGGAGCCGCTACTTCCAGCCCTTTTATTGCTTTGTTCTCGTCACTCATAGTTTTGTTTTTTAAAAATCTAAATCAATTGCTTCCCATCCTGTTGTTATCAATTTTTGCTGCTCCGATTGCTTATCTGTGAACATTGTCAGCCCTGATCTTACCAAGTTGTGATCAAGAATATCAACATTCACTCCTTCCTGTTCAATAAAAAATCTACGATCAGCCAGGAAGTATTTAAGTTCTGTAAAACCCTTAACGCCTACGACCTTCTGCCTCCGTATCTTTTTCGATGTTATTGTACACATTGGATTGCGCGGGTCGGTTTGGCCAAATGGCCTGTGATAAATCAAGATGTTATCCATTTTATTGTTCCACATCGCACCATCAGCAATTTCAAATACATCAGGCTCTGGATAGTTTCCATCAGATTGTTTGCTCATTGTCTTGGGATGTGCTATAATGTTCATGTACACATTGTTCTGTTGTGTGAACCGCAAAAACCTACTGAAAACATCCTCAAGATATTTATCACTCCGCCCCCCAGCTTTTGCATAGTCGTTAGAAAGCTGATTAAACGGATCGATAGTAAACCAGTTACATTTTTCTTTGATGATTAATTCAAAGAACTTTTCCATGATGTAATCCGGGGTGCTAAGTGCCTCTTTTGGGTACACATAGAAGAAATGGCTACTCACAAAATCGTATGCCTGGTCGTAAAGCCTCTTGGCTGGTTTGTGTGGGTTTCGCGGCGTACAGTCGTCGCCCAGAAGTATTTCCGTAAGATTATGATAATACTCCTCTGCTGGGTTATTCTCTGGACTAAATATTCCAAACCTATCACCATACAATACCGCTCGATTTAGTTTATACCAGTCGTCGAATGATGATTTTCCGTAGTTGCCAATACCAGAAAGCAATGTGAGTTCTCGAGTCTTAGGCTTCCAGTGGTTATCAAACTCAAAACCGATCCCTTCTAATTTTTCATATCCATTTTCGTAAATACTGATCGCGTTTTCCTTTACATCAATCCCATAAATGACGTCGTTAAGTTTAAAATCGTCAGAAAGTATTTCCTCAACCGAAATTTCGCGTTTCGTCTCTTGATCCACCAACCTGCCCATCTCAAACGTTGCAGTGCCATAATGCGCCTTATTTGACCTGTAGGCCGACTTTATAGCCTGCTCGCCCTCTTTGATTGAGAATGTCGATTGGTTCAGTTGAAATTCTCGGTTGATCAGTGATATTGATTCCGATTCGTCGATCCCAAACCTGCAGCATGCCGATGCCAGTTTGAATATGAAAGTATTTCGCTCGCCTGTCACAAAGGCATCTCCTTTGTTTGTTAGCCATTTTAAAAGATTTGAGAAAATTTCATGTGTTCTGGTTACAACATCCCTTACCTCCACTTTTTCGACTTCCTTAACTGTTGTGAATGGTGTTGCATCTTCATTGACATAAATATTTGGATCATAACTTTCGTAGCAAACTCTGCTTTCATTGATACCGGAAGGGTCAATGCCAGGAAATACATCTTGAAGTGCCCTAAAATGCTCCCTGTGCTTTTTGCCATCAGCAATCCGAACCAAAACCTTTATGCCATCTCCAGACGGGCTGATCCACACAGCATACACGAAATCATACTGGATCAGATCCTCTATCTTATCCGGGATATTGGCTACATTGTCAAAGTCCAAACAAATCAACCCTGAATGCTTCAGCAGTTTATCATCAAACCTTTCCGAGAATTCTCCTGAAAAACAAACAGATGGCAGGTTCTTTTTGAGATTTGCAGCCTTATCCTTGTCCAGGCACGAACGCAATTCCTCAATTCGTTTCCGGCTTCTTCCATTTCTGATTCTATCCAATAAATGCGACACAGGCCGCCTGTATCCATTTACCTTTTCAAAAATATTACTGTAAATTGTTACTGTCATGATCTGTTTTTCCTTACTGGTGAAATGTCATCTTCGGAATACCTTGACATAGATTTGCTCTTGTAGTGCCGGTATGCATTGAAAATATTCTGAACCCCCTTAAACTGATCATACTCAAAATCGCCTACTGCCATTCCGTCGATCAGCTCTGACAAAATTTTCGGCGTTATTTCGGGCATGATGCGTAGAATAAAATCCGCCATCATTTCACACTTTCCTTCGGACAGTTCACCAGCCTGTAGGGCCGAAAGCTTATAAATCTGATCTGCGATTAGTTCCATATCCGAGCCTCGCAGCGTATTTGTTGACATGCCTGGTTGTGCTATTTCCATTTTTACTGTTTTTGATTTGTGTTACTATCTCATCGTATTTCCCGTTTACCACGTTCAGGTTTTTATCCTTGAACCACTCTGGCAGCTGCCTTATGAGCATTTTAAATTCCTGAAGGATGATCTCATCTGTAGGGCTCCTTCCTGACGCCAAAACAGTTTGACCAAGCTTTTTCAAAATAGACTTTAACGCGCTACCCTGAACTCCATCCATACTCCAACCAACATGGGCCTCCTTCAACCAATACTCCACACACAATGCATACAACCCAACGACTTTTTTTTGATCAGCGGCATCGCCGCTATCTTTGTTATTAGGTTCTAGGTTTATAGGTTCTATAGTTCTAGGTTTATCTATATCAACAGTGCTATGGGCAGTGCCGTGGACTTGCTTTGGTAAGTGCTTTAGACTTGCTTTGGTAAGTGCTTTGGTACATGCTTTGGTATTTTTTACCAGGGCAATAATGTTCGCACTATATTGATTTTTTGACTTCTCGACAACAATAATAAACCCCCATTCAACGAGATCATCAAACGCCTTCTTAAATGTTTTGTGATTTTTAACACCAATCGCATCCATGGTCATCTTTGAGGGAAGTCCAAACTTTCGTTTCCACCCCAAGCGATTGCAATGCTCTATAATGAAAAAATACAAAGCTGTGTGTGTAGGAGTGATCATTTCCGGGTTTTCAAAACTCCAATCAAACCAATTCCTGGACAAGTCATATCCGCTAAACTCTTCGTCTTCCTTTGCGTTGCTATTTTTACCCATAAAATTTTTACCTCCTTTTTAAGTTTTTAAAATTCACAGGTTAACAATTCCCGTTCATTTGTAGGCATGGTATGCCCGTTTGCGCTTTTGCACATTTTTCAAAAATGATTTTTAGGAACTGGTGTTTTAGGTTGGAGTTAGCCTACATGGTCGCTACTATAACATCAAGCAATTTCTTACTATTGCCCTTTTCCATAACCTCTTTAATCTTCTCAAAGACTTCTGTCAGATGCAGATTACTGTTTTGAACTACTACGCTGACATTTCCCAGCGGTGTGTTAATGGAGATCAACTCCCCATTTGAAGGCGATTGTGCCATAATTGTTAATTTATAGGTGAAATAAAAGAAATGATTGATTCGGCCTTGGAGGTAATGTACATGTTAGCATCATGTGCGGTAATTGACAGATCCACAGTGTCTGTTTCGCTGGTAAACTTGTTCAGAACATCCTTCAGGTTCTTTGCATTCAAGACAATATGTTGATCAATATCCCCATTACCTGTTGTCATAACGGACGCCCTCTTGCCAACGTACTCACAATTGTAATCGATTTTCACATCAGATCCTTTTACGGTCATTGTGATAAAAGGGTAACGCTCATCACTAGAGCAGGACAGCGCCTTTGCAATAGAGTTTGACAACCCCCACCGGCTGATCGAATAATTAGGCTCTGTACGCCTGGACAGCAGCTGTCGTATTGGTACGGATGCGGCTTCGCTGGTTTTGGCAATTACAGTCGTGTTCATGTATGAAAACCATACATTTTTTTCATCAATGAACATTTCCGACTCTTGGAAGCTCCTGCAAGGCCGCACTAGCTCTGGCAACACGCTTATCTGCCGCGTTTTTCCCTTAATTCCAAAAGTTTGAGTAAATATGTGGATCCGGTTCGAGGCGAAAACAATGGCGTCGTTCTCAGTAAAATCAATATAGATGTTATTGAACTGATCCCCTGGTGTTGTGCTGGTAGAGGTGGCTGCTTGGTTAATCGCGTTGAAAAAAGTACCATCCACTTTAACAGAAAAACCGTTACCTCGATCAGGTATTGTTGGAAAGAATTTAACCTCGTCAGAAACACCCAATGTAAGCTTATCATCCCCGCTGGTAATCTGTATACTGGTGGACGAAACGT
Organism: Niabella agricola; assembly: GCF_021538615.1. Taxonomy (NCBI): domain Bacteria; kingdom Pseudomonadati; phylum Bacteroidota; class Chitinophagia; order Chitinophagales; family Chitinophagaceae; genus Niabella; species Niabella agricola. The sequence continues at coordinate 78,013 of NZ_JAJHIZ010000002.1, read as the reverse complement.
CAATATCAATGTTTCCAGGGAGGGCGGCGCAAACATTAACAAGGTCATTGTATGGCGCCAGGAACGAAAATGCTTCAAGGTTATCGTTTTCAAGGACATGAACAATGGTTAGGCTACTGGATGAGCCGGTAAGTACTACCCTGTCCCGCTCAACCTCAACCTTTACATTTGATAGTACCGGGATTATCGGATTAGGGTTAACAGCGCCGGACAACTGTTTCAACCCATTCAGCAATAACTTGCTATCTATACATAATTTCATTTTAAATTTTTGTTACATTAATAATTGTTTTTGGAATCGGGCCATAGTATTTCCTTGTATTCAGGATGGCCACCCTGCTGTCATTGACAAAAAGTATCCCCTGTACAGCATCCATAACCCCCTTCGTACAGTTGTCATTGTCTGGCTTGGTATCCTTGTATACCGCCCCCCCTTCCATTACTACCTGCCTTAGTTTTTTTGGCATCGCATTAGGCATTGGAAAAATGAAATCAATATCTAATCGTACCGGGCAGTCATACGGCTGAAAACCCTTTGGTAATTTATGCTGCACAACCGCCGCAATAGTCATTTCCCTGTTCACCACCTCCTTCTTCTGATACGAAGTCACAAACGTCCTGTTACCGCTCTTTACCGCCCTAAATCTGGCTGATTGTTTCGCCATAGGGACGCCCAATATTTCAATAGATATCGACCCCATACACTGTATTTAACATCAAATCTAAACTTTTTTCACATTACTTTTACTGTATTTTCCGTTTTTATAGAAAATATTTTTCCACCACATAAATAACATGTTATTATGTGCAACTAAGTGGTTGAAAGTGCCATTAAGTATGAGTTGTAGATTTGTGTGCTATGATGCCGTTTCCGCTAGAAAGGCAATTCTTCGGCGCCAACCGGTGTGGCCGGGCCTTGCATGATGGGATGAGTTTGTCCGGACTGGTCTTGTTTCTGATATGTGTTAACAGTGAAGGAGAGTGATCCGTTTTGCGCCCGGGTAACCTGGATCTTCAACTGTTTTTTCCCATTGTATTCCGTCAGGTACTGTTGATTGCTGTTAATGAACGCCTTGAATTCATCGATCGTAATGAGGGCATCTCCGATTACCCAGTCGGGCGCTTTGTCATTTTTTGCGAATCCCCGGAAACCTCCTACGAAAATTTTTTCTGCCATATATTTTGTTTTAAATTATTACTTCTTCAATTTGTGGAACCGTAGCCCTGTCATCACACATGTTGTAAAATGGACAGGAAATGCATTTATTGAATGACCCGTTACCCTTCCACTTTTCATCTGCATACTGTGATATCTTATCGGCTGTATATTTTATGCGCTCCTTGTGTAGTTCGATCGCGTCCTCTGAAAAACGAAATCTCAAAATTTTCACCCACCTATCTTTTCCGAAAATTAGAAAATAGAACGGAGGATAGACTCCATACTTCTTGTGGTATAACATAGTGTAGTGAACCGCCTGTATCTCAGCATCCTGGTTATTTGCCGGATCGCCCCAGCCATTCCATCTATCATCCTCCTTCGTCCCAGTCCATTTTATGTCATATATTGCAATATCATCTTTGCTGATAATGTCATTTGAAATGAGATCAATATTACCCTTTAAAAAGTCGGATATCAATTCTACCTGTATAAAGTTTTCACTTATTCTAATGCCCAGATTATCCAGTACCCCTTTTGCAAACAATACCAGTTCATCACAGTCTTTATACGCCTGCGCCTTTTCCTTGCCCTTGTTTATCATCTTCGCTTCCTGCTTCTTCCCGCCACGGCATGCCCCCAGCAATTCAGATTCAAAATACCGGCCCGTTAACATCGCCTCCGATGGCTCAATCAAATCCTTACCCTCGACGAAAGAAAAATATACCTGCTTGGGACAGTGATCATGTTTTAGCACCTCCTTAATAAGCGACTGTGAAATCTGTAACATTAGTTTACTGTTTGTTTATAAAATGGATTGAAATTGTCAGCAGCCGTACGATTTAAGTCACGACCGAATATTTTACCCAGGGAGATCGCAGCATTTTTAACACACTCCGCTTTGAGCTTAGGAAATCCCATATCCAAGGCATTTCCTTTCTTGGCGTTTATGTCCAATGGATTTGCGCCTTTGTTAACCATTATCTGAATAGCCGCCGCCCCTGTCCGTTTATATTCCCGTCCGGTAACCGGATGGATAAGAATGAGATCGATACTACCAACAACCTCATTTGCAATGACTGACCATTTAAAGTTCTCCGTACTCCAAAGCCCCGTAAACATTTCGTCCAACTGCATTTCAACAAACGAAATAGGGAGCGTCTTGGCTTTGCCATCAGGTGTTTTAGCCACTCCTTCCTTCGGATCTGACAGATTCAGAACATTGGCGAAATTCTGCAGACGTTGCCTAAATTCATCAATAGATGCTACTTCGTTTTTACTGTTTTGCACAATTTGATTTTCCATTATTTTTATTTTTTAAGTTGTTAACTCCATCCCAAAAAGTCATCATCATCCCATTTTTTAGGGAAACGCACAGTTTAGAATATTGCGCTATTAACAAGATTGATCACATTGTCCACTATATCTACAATGCACTGAGCAGTATCCGGTTTTGTTATCGTAGTCACGAATACAATCATCACACACTTCGATGTCGCTATCACACTTTTTGTTAATAGGCATCTCGCCCCCACAATCTTCGCAAACAAAGGTTCTTACAGGCGGATTCTTATTTACTTTAGAATCATAAGCATTAATAATTTTATCCGCAAATTCATCGAAAGAACTATCGTAAATACATCTATACTCGTATGTATCTCCGTATTGTTCCGAAAAATCATGTAAAAGTTGGAGTATTAATTTCTTTTCCATAATTACTTTTTACGCCGCCACCGCCAGCTGATTAATAATTTCTTCTTCAATCGCTTCTATCTGATCTCTTTTGAGTAAGTGAGTTATTACAGTTCCTCGCTGTCATCCATCGTCAGAATTCACCAATCTTAAATACGCCTATTTGCTTTTACCATGCAACACGGGCCTACTATGGATTTACTCGCTTAAACCTTTTGCACGCGTGAAAGGAATCGAACCTTCAACCACCGGTTTTGGAGACCGGAACTCTACCAGTTGAGCTACACGCGCATATCTACAGCATGTAGACCAGCTTTATCTTTCTTTACCGTCGAGCAACGGAGGGCGCACTCGAACCATGCTGTAGAATAATTTAAAAGAACTTTTGATAAATGCCCAGCCAAGACTAACCGGGCCTAAACTGCTTATGAGAATTATATACCCCACCAGTCCTCATCAGAATCCCAGGACGATGGAAATTTTGTTTTTTCGTTTAACTGATCCTGATCGCGCCGCCTATCAGCCCAGGAAACGAAAATGAACATGATCAGAACTGTTGCCAGCGTTGTTATTAGTGTGTATACCATTTCTTTCATATTATCAATTTATGAAGCAGATAGCCAGAGCTAGTGCGATGATTGCAATAGTTTGTATTACCGCCCTCATTTCTTCGTTTTTAAGTAGTTTTTCAACTCTAGCTCCCGAACCTTAAGCAGCTTCCTGTGTTGAGGTGTAAAACCACCCAGGCAACGCATAACACGGAGCATAATAATATCCGTATGTAGATCCATTTCTTTTTTAGATATTCTCATTTTAAGCAGATTTTTTAGTAAGGTTTGATAATTCGTTTCTCAAAAACATGATCTTCCTGCGATCCCGCGGAACTTCCCGGAGTGCAGCAAATAACAGCTCCGTGTAGTGCTTTCGCTGGTGTGAAACCAGATCCTCCCTTGATATATTTTTAGGAATCACCCTGAAAATAGCTACTGTATCGCCCGTCAACATCTTTAGCAAAAACTTGTCATCAATGCCGTAGTTCGCCCTGTAGCCCTCATGCTTATAACTATCCTGGATAATCCAATCCGGAAGGTCTGTTCCGTCAACAAAATGCTTTGTCATGACATGTTAGATTTGCGATAAACATAGTCTTCCCAGTCTGCCAAGGACACCATCCAATCACGCCCTATTTTTGAAGCGACAAGTTTTTTGTATTTTTGCCGCGTTTTGATTGCCCGTGTTATTACACGCACGCTCACGCCCGTTTGCTCACTTAGTTTCTGAATTGGCACAAGTTTTTCGACTTCCATTATGCTGTTTTTTTGAGTTGATTGTTTAGAGTCATGCTGACCAGCATCCCCGTTTTCTTTTTGGGAACAACAGTCAATTGTGGCTGCGTTGGCGTAGTGTCCTTGCGAATCAGCCAAAAGTTTTCCTCATAGTACTTCTTGCTCATGTCTACGCCGCTAATAGCGTTCATTTTTCGTTTAATGTTCTTCAGATGTACTTTCACCGTTTCCTGTGCCAAACCAAGTTCATACGCGATCTGCTTGGCCGTTAGCACACATTCCACATACATCTGCCGAATCTCTAATTCTCGTCTTGTTAAAAAATTTGATTTCATTTCTTTGATTTTTTGGTTTGGTGATTAGTATTTGGTCTGCACCCGGTTGCGAACCGGAAGGGCTATACCCAATGCAGAAGTTTTTTATAGTGGGTTATCGTGAATGTTGCCATGTATTTCATATGTTTTATAAATCATCCCCCATGGATGCCCATCCCCAAGAACAAACTTTGATTGACATTGAAGCCATTTAACCTCATCTCGACCAATCTGTGTTGCATGAGAAACAATATCCCCCTCAAATATCATTTTCCCGTTCTTGTCCTTTAAGCCGGTGTATTGGCCTACTGTCTCGGGGATGACTTGATGATCTGTGTAACACTCCATATAAGGACTCACATTTTCAACCCTTATAAAAGACCACCCCATATCTTGAGACAAAAAAAAGTAACCATACACCCACTCTCCGTTATCCACCCGCTTTCCGCGAAACAAAATTTCTCTTTTCATTATTTTGATTTTTTAGTTTTAGTATTTACGCCGCCTGCAGCGCGATTTGTGCAACAACCTCGTCCTCTATCTTCTTTATCTGCTTCTTATTAAGCTTATCCTTAATATCAATGCCGCCGCCAGCAATCAGCAACTCCACCGATTTAATATCAACAGTAACCGTCATACCAGCATCGTGCAGGTCGAAATAATCCCGATCGACATCATAATCAGCGTTAACCAACAATTCTGCAACCCCGTCGTCGCAAACTGTAAATGTGTTGTTCTGTAACATGTCTACTACTTTTAGTTATTGTTTAAGTTTTTTACTTACCTTACTTTTGTCCAGTAAGTGATTGTTAGTGTAAAGATAACATACATTATATGTAAAATGAAACACTTCAACATATATTTTATGTATTTAACATTTTGTTAACAATTCTTAACACGCAACCAAATCGAATGCAATTGAGAAACAATGAGTTATGAAAGAGTATAAATTTGGATACTATGATTTTCCGAATGATCGAAGTATTTACTATCTACTTTTATGTAAAGAAAGAACAGGCGGACTAAACAAGACGGAGAGAAAAGAGCTTAAGAGGTTGTATGGTTTATATAATGTATCTAATAAAAAGGTTGAAACCGGGGTACTGGAAAACTTGGAGGGATATAATTTAATCCATGACAATAATTTGATTAGAGTCGACTATGAAACAGGGTTGCCAAACCCTATACGAAGAGGGAGTGGTACTGATTATGTAATCACGGATGATGGTAATGAAGCACTTAAAAATCACACATTTGTGTCAGAAAGTGCCAAAAGAGAAGAATCGGAACAAGATAGAAGATTTACCAGAAGGTATGCCAGGTGGGGTTTCGGTATTAGCGTAGTATTAGTTTTAAAAGAAATCCTAGCCCTGATATTAAAAGCAATGTAATCATGATATAAAATTGAGCCTTCATTATGATCAGTGTCTCTTTTTCATATATAACAACAAGTCGATTGTATTCCGGTTCGTTGTCAATTGCCAATTGAACAGGAGGGTGCTTTGTTGGTTTAAACATTGCTTTAAATAAAGGATTACCCATAAACTTAATTTTAAACAAATATACATATAATCTGTGTGAATAAGAGAGACAAATTACATATAAAGGATGATATGCCCGAAAAGACAAAACGTCTTGTAAAAATTATTTTGCATTACACGGGGGGGAATGTAACAGAATTTTCAAGGGTGATAAATACCAGGCAACAATATGTAAGCCGGGTGTTGAAGCCTTTAGATGGAACAGGAAATTACCCAAGGGATCTAAGTGTAATTGAGGATGGCATGAAATCTAACTTGAAAGACTTGGATTTCGACTGGTATCTAACAGGCAAAGGCACAATGATACTGAGTACTGTTGACCAGAAAAATGCATCATCGGTTGGAGACAACAAAACTATCCAGAATCTATCCGAAGCGCTCCTGAAGGCAAACACCGCAAACCAAAACCTGGTGGAGCAAAATGGGAAGATCCTGGATAGGATACTGCTCAGTTTAGATGCACTCGTCCAAGCTTCATTAGCCGACAGGGCGAAAGAAAGATCTTCTGGTGCGGTTGAACATCTTCCTCTTTCGGGCAAAACAACACCTCAGCCATTGGAGGATCAGAAAGACAAGTAAAGGGGCATGTTTCTGAATAAGAGCAGTTAGCGCACTTTTCATTCATTTTTTTAATCGTAGTACTCATTAGCGTCTATATTATTTTCTTAAATTGGTACCACAAAATAAAGTAAAAACAAATTACATACTAAAACATTTAGCAAAAATATTTATTCACAACAAATTAAAACTAATACTAATGAGAAATTTTGTACTACTAACATTGATGTTGCTCCCCATGATATTATTTGCTCAAAAGAAAAATGATTCGCTTGTCACCTCGATAGGTTGGGTTATTCATAAGGGGGACATAATAAAAACAGGAATAGGATCCATGGATAATGGAAGATTCGCTTTTATACAGGTGTCGCAGGCCACCCAGGGACTGGGCGGAAATCCGCATCTTCCGGCCAACGAAGCCAACAAGGAATTTAAGATTTTCAAGATTAAGGTATTTCGAGGTAAACAAATACCTGTAATTACATACAAGAACACCACATTTTCTGGAAGGTGGGATGTAAATATTGAGGGTGCAATTGCAAAGGGCGAGATCATCGTTCCGGAGCAATACAGGCAATCATCACCGGCCCCCGCCCCTTCCAAGGCTGACGAGCTGGCGAAGTTGAAGAAATTATTAGACGACGGCGTTCTGACAAAGGAGGAGTTCGAAAAGGAAAAGGGGAAGATTTTAGAGAGGTAGTATTGATACTCAATTGGATAGCGTCGGATATTTCACAATAAACGATTATTCATTAAATTTGTTCTATTTAATGATATGGCTGAAATCATAATAAATAAAAGCACTGGAACTCATAAGGTTGAGCACCTCAAAGTTTCTCCCAAAAAGAAAGTCATCGGTCATATTAATGGAATTAGCTTTGTCGATGCAGACACTATGCACCATGTTTTCTATTTCCCTTCTTTGGATGCCTCAGGATATGGAAACACGTTTGAAGAAGCGCAACAAATGGCACTTGATTCAGCAAATGAGACCTTAAGGTATTTGATGGATGCTGATCCAGGAGAAAGTCAAAGACTTTTAAAATCCTTGGGATGGAGTCAAGACAAAATGTTCAGAAAGAATTTCTCACATGCTCATGTTGATTCGGACGGTGTTTTGCAGGGGTTTAATGTCGTTGAGAACAGTGTACAAAAAATTTCAATGACTGCTGCGTAATTTTGGATGGGGAACAATAGACCAATAAAAACTGCCCACTGGATAAAATTCCTTAACTACAAAGGGTTTTTTGCCAAGCCCAACAGCACTGTTGGGAGCCACACAAAATATACAAAGCGAAATGCCTTCAGGAGCATCCCAGTACGGGAGAATGACAAAGATGTACCAGCCCTACACCTTCGGACTGGCTGTAGAACCATAGGTTGTACAATGGAGGAAATATATCAATGGGTGGATGAAAATTGCTAATTGTAATTTCAAACTTTCAGATCATATTTAGGAGCTAGTACAATTAGGTCGAATGACATCAATCGTGTATGTAAACGCTCATCCTTATCGATATTCCTAAACTCGCGCTCCTCATCTTCAGTTTCATATAGAAAAAGAAAACTATTTTTGTTGTAGTATTTTAATGGTTCTTCTTCATTATACGCATCAACTAAAATAAACCGGCAACCTGTCTTATTATTTTCATCTATAAACCAAGCCTTAATGAAGTCCATCAACTCACATCCAATTTTTTTGCCACGGTAAGCCTTGTTGACCCCCAGCCGCCCGATCAGAACCGCAGGATAACTATTATATTGCTTAACATATGGGATTCGGCGATTGACCTTGTTTCGCGTTTTTTTGGGAAGAGTCCCAACCCTGATACTATCATTTGAGACAGTGAAAGCACAAATAATCTCTTTCGGATCATTATCCAATAAAAAGCAATACGATTTCCCAAGGTACTGTTTTGAATATTTTACGGAATCATTCAGAAAGAAGTCGTCCAAATCGGGATGCCCGCAGCTAAAATGATTCGCAGTCAACAAAACATCACCGGTAAGAGGAGAAAATGTGCAGTTGTCTTCTAAAAATCCCAATTTATAAGATTATCTCATTTTGGCTTTCTTCAAAATAGATTGCGCAGCAGTGTATTGTTTCTTAAAACTTACAGTTTCCTTTTTCTCAGACATAGTGGTATCCGCCTTCTTTATGAAAGCTTTTGCACTTGCCCCCTTTAAAACGGGGCTATTTTGGATAGTCATTGCCATAATTAACTGTTAAATAGTCACACCAAATACATGTTTGGTGTACCGTACAACAAAGATAGTTAAAACGTAGACGTAAAATGTCACTTAAAGTAACAATTAAAAAGACAACTAAAATGACATCTAAAATAAAACTTTAAATAAACTTTTGAATATTAAAACGTTACGAATTAAATAGACTTGTTAAAATCAGCCTCATGGGTGTATGGCACTGTTGATAATCGGAAAATACTGACATAGTGAGCCGAATAGAGCAAATGTTAATATTTGCAAAATGTAAATTATTTTTCGTTTTTGTGAATTTTATTTCATATCTTTACATCATGGTAGTTATTTCCAAAGCAAAACTGATCGATTTTTACGACATTGAGCATCGGGCGAAAGATCCATTATTAAAATGGTATTATGAGGCTCTCAGTTGTGATTGGGCTGGCTTTGCTGATGTGAAAAAAACATTCAATAGTGTAGATGCTGTTGGAAATGATCGATTTGTATTTAATATAGGTGGAAATAAATACCGGCTGGTTGCGATGATTCATTTTAGTAAACGTACTTTATATATTAGATTTGTTGGCACACATAAAGAGTACTATTTGATAGACTGTAAAACGATATAACATGAGCAAAACAATGACAAAGGCTGAATATATAGTAGCACAAGCCGAAATGGAAAGACTCCTGGCAAAGGCGACAGACGGCGGCGGGTTTGCATCCCTCTCACCCAATGATAGTAAATTATTGGACAAGCACACAGAAGCTGTTCGGGCCTACGAAGATCAAAATTATGTACTTCCAATGCCGGATAGTATACCTGGTATCCTGCAGTTGAAAATGTACGAGAAGCAGCTGAAGCAAAAGGAACTCGCAGAAATACTTAATACCACAAGCACCCAGCTATCAGAAATTATGCACAATAAGCGCAAACCCACAATTGGTCTTTTAAAGTCTCTCAACGAAAAGCTCGGCGTCGATGGCAATTTATTGCTACGATTGGTCTAGCCTACTCATATAGTTTATTCACCTCATTGCTGATTAGATCGTCTTCCAGATCCTTTAAATACTTTTCGGTCATAGACGTCTTAGAGTGACCCAATGCATCCTTAATGACGTTTATATTAACTCCCATACGCTTTATGTTGGTTGCGAAGCTATGCCTGGCAACATGAAGGGAAATATCCTTGTCAATACCGGCTTTATAGGCGGCTATTTTAAGGTATTTATTCATGGTGGCATTCGCAACTCCCAAGATGTCCTTTTTATGCCATACGCTTTCAACACGCTTCTTTACTGCCGGGAACAGATAGATGCTTTTGCCGTTGATGTACTTATCAATAATCTTCCTCAATTTTCCGTGAATCTTAATCTCCCTAACTTTTTGCCCTTTATTCATACGGTACTTTATTATATCCCCAACAACATCCTCACGTTCCATTAGGGCAACGGACTCAAACCTGGCGCCATGCAGGTAATATGAAAACAGATACATGTCTACAGCCAGTTCCATATTCCCATCAAAGACTGTATTTTCAAGTTTGGCGATTTCGTCAAGATTTAATTTTTCCCGATCGACCGGTTTTGCCTTTACGGTTTCAGCATAAATGGCAAACTCGTTGTTCCCCTTCCATCTGACATACTCCAAAACAGTAGAAATATCTTGCAGGTTTTTTTTAATGGTTGATTGTGCATTGCCCTTATCGATTCGAAAATTAACATACTTTTCCACGACATCTTTGGAAACCTTGTTCAATGGATAGTCGTGAACCAGCGCCTCTTTAAGATACTCCTTGTTTGTAAGCAACCGGTTATAGGCCGCTACCTTTTCCTCCTTCTCCAGCTGCGTTAGCTTTTTGTCTACGGCCTGAAATAGCGTCATCACCTTATCCCCTTCTCCAAAAAATAACGCGTTCGCCAATTCCTTGTACTGGATGGATATTTTCTTGTTTATCGTGTCAGCATCCGGATGCTTATATACCCAGGCATCATGCTGGCTGCGCAACTGCGATGCTTTCACAGAAAAACCCGTCTTCTCATATTTAACCTTTCGATCTTCTGTAATACGAAACAGTATTGGCAATGTGCCATCTTTCTTTTCCTGATGCTTTAACTGGACTACCTTTATTGTAACTCCCATAGATTTGTTTTGTTAAACAAAGGTAGTTTTTCCGTTAAACATACGTAAAACAAAACGTGTAGAAGGAGTGTAAATAAGGGTAAATAAGGGTGTGTTTCGGCACTAGTGTTTTACATGCCTAAAAAGAGAAAAGCCCCGTAAATAAAGCGTTTCAGCTGATTTACGAGGCTTTGTAAGCTCTCAAAATGTCGGGAAGACAGGATTCGAACCTGCGACCCCCTGGTCCCAAACCAGGTGCGCTACCGGCCTGCGCTACTTCCCGAATCCGGTATTTTGATCTTCAAGAAACCGTTTAATTCCACGTTTCTTAATTTTCATTTCCAAAGATACTGCTTCACTCCTGCTCGCAAACACATTGCTCCAAATCAACTCCCAGGGCATTCCTTTCTTTGTAAACTTACCCTCACCATTATTATGTCTTCGCAACCGGTCTGCCAAATCTACGGTGCTCCCAACATAATACTTTTTCAAAGACTCACTATACAATATATACGTTGTATACTTCATTTGCGGCCCTGGCGCCTCAGGCGCCATGCGCTACCGGCCTGCGCTACTTCCCGAATCCGGTATTTTGATCTTCAAGAAACCGTTTAATTCCACGTTTCTTAATTTTCATTTCCAAAGATACTTTCTCGCCTGGTGTGTATAAACTAAGCGGCTGCAAAAGTAAGGGATTTTTATAAAAAAAAATAAAAATAAATACCAGAAAGAAAAAACTACTGTTCCAGTACCTCCCGCTTCTCCAGTAAGCGTTTCAACAAAGTGAGCTGGTTTTGCGCTCTTATAAAATTATGCCCTTCATATTTTGCACCGTAATAACGGTCATCGTTTAAGTAATCTGTTAAAAACCGCAGCGCCTGCATATAGATCATGAAAAGCCCGGAATAGAAAAAGTGCGCCTTCTCTGCCAATGTCAGTTCATCCTTCATCTCCTCCAGGTAACCTTTTACAATTGCCCTGTAATATTCTTCCCGCACCACAATCTTGCTGAAATCCTGTTCTTCCTCGCTTACGGGGCAAAGGTAGGTGCGCATCATATCTCCTACGTCGCTGATGAAATAGCCCGGCATCACTGTATCCAGATCAATCACGCAAAGTCCTTTGTTGTTTTCATCAAACAATACATTGCTGATCTTGGTATCATGATGCGTTACCCGCCGCTTAAAATCGGGATTTTTTAATATTTCCCGGAATCGGTCCACAATACCTGCCTGCGCTTTCAGTTCCCCGATCATATCGCCGGCAGCAGCCACCCGCTCACAGTTCCCCTTTTCTAAGGCCTCCAGGAACTGCTCATACCGTAATACCAGGTCATGAAAAGAAGGAAGCGTGATCTTTAATTTCTCTACCGGAATACCAGACAATTTGCGGGTAAACATTCCAAATTGCTTTGCGGCTTCATATGCTTGTTGAGGTTCCTCCACAACGTCTACGGAATGACTGCCTTTTACAAAAGGAAACATCCGGTAATAGCCATCATCCGCTATATGCAAGATCGTTCCTCCTGAAACCGTTTTCACCGGTGCTACAAAAAAATACGCAGCATCCTGCTCGTTCAGATAAGCGTCAATAAATTCCAGGTTCCAGGCTATGGCTTCCGGCTCCCGGAATACGTTCTGATTTACTTTCTGCAAAATATAGCGATCTTCTCCGTTACGAAGTTCCCATGTATGATTGATCAACCCGCTTCCAAAAGGTTTTACCGCACACTGATCTGCCTTCATTCCATAACCGGCAAGTACTTTATCCATAATTTGGTTTAAAGGGATAAATGTATAAAATAAAGTGTAAGTTTTTTTTCAAAACCCGGTGCAAACGTTTGCCCTGCAAGTGATTTTATGTGTTGTAAACCAGTGCAACCGGAATTTCCTTATGCCGGTAAGCTTTATCAACGGCGTTCTCATCAGGCTTGTGCTGTAATATATCCATAAGCATTTTCATGGCGGCCTCACCCTGGCTGTACGGGAACTGGTCTATGGAAACAACCGGCGGGTAGGCCGTGTGCTTGTTTACCGAGATATTGGCATAGCTGGCAAACAGGATATCTTCATTGATCTTTACATGTTCTTTGAGTGCGTATTTTACGGCGTCCATATGCACATAATCATTGAAACTGATAATAGCATCCGGTGGTTTTTTGAGTGCCAACAACCGGGCCACGGCCTTGTGTGTCCCTTCCTCCGAAAAATCGGTCTGCTCCACCATCTGCATATCTACTTTCAACTTTCTCCGGGAAATTCCTTCGATATAACCATCCAGCCGCTCCTTGGATGCAATAATGGCACCCGGACCATTGATAAATGCAATGCGCTTCCGGTCTTGCTTGAACAGCCATTCGATCATGTCTACAGTACCTTCAAACAGATTGCAATACACTTTGTTTACCCCGGCCTGGGAAGGCACGCGGTCAAAATATACCACCGGTATGTTATAGGCATCCAGCGTTTTCAGATGATCGCTCTTATTGGTTTCTTTCGACAAAGAAATGATCAGCCCGTCTACCCGCTGGTTCTTCATTGCATCCACTACCTGGCGTTCCTTATCAATACGATCATGACTCTGGCCAAACAAGATCGTATAGCCGTTTTCTAACGCCACATCCTCGATACCACTGATGCCCTTCGAGAAAAAGTCTTCGTAAATATGCGGTACAATCACCCCTATAACGAAGCTTCTTTTTTGCTTGAAAAAAATCGCCTTGGAATTGGGCTCATAATTCAGTGCCTTCGCCAGCTCCTTTACCGCTTCCTTTGTCTTTGTACTGATCCGCGGGTGATCGCTCAACGCTCTTGACACAGTGGATACAGAAACGTTCAGCCGCCTGGCGATTTCCTTTATTGTTGGTATTGACTCGCTCACAATTCTAATATATGCAAAATTTAAAGATAAAACAATTATTTTATAGTTGCTCAGGAACTGCGCTACACCGCAAACCTATTATTTTTTCCAAAAAGCAACCCATAAATTATTACATTACTTTTGCTTCAAGTTTGATAGCATGAAGCACAGCGTACTGATCATTGATGATGAGGAAAAATTAAGACAGCTTCTTTCCCGGATCATCGCACTCGAAGGGTTTGAAGTATTCCAGGCAGGAGACAGCCGCTCCGGACTGAAGCAATTGGAAAAGACTGCTGCGGATGTGGTACTCTGTGATGTAAAACTGCCGGACGCAAACGGCGTAGACCTGGTAAAAAAAATAAAAGACCTGGCTCCGCAAACAGAAGTGATCCTCTTAACAGCTTATGGCAATATTCCTGACGGTGTGCAAGCCATAAAAAACGGGGCCTTCGATTACATTACCAAAGGGGACGATAATAACCGCATCATTCCGCTGCTGAACCGGGCGGTGGAAAAAGTTACCCTCCGCAAAAGAGTGCTGCAGCTGGAACAGCAGCTCGGCAATAAATATTCATTCGACAGCGTTATCGGGCAGTCGGAAGCCATACAACAAGCCATTCTCTTTGGAAAAAAAGTGGCACCCACCGATGCCACGGTATTGATTACCGGTGAAACCGGAACCGGCAAAGAAGTGTTTGCGAGAGCCATCCATGAGGCCAGCGGCCGGAGAACCAAAAATTTTGTGGCGATTAACTGTGCCGCATTCAGCAGGGAGCTACTGGAAGGGGAACTTTTCGGACACCGGGCCGGTTCTTTTACCGGCGCCGTAAAGGACCAGGCCGGCTTACTGGAAGAAGCCAACAATGGTACATTATTCCTGGATGAGATCGGCGAAATGGCGATCGATTTGCAGGCCAAGCTACTCCGGGTACTGGAATCCGGTGAGTTCATTAAGATTGGCGAAACCAGGCCTACAAAGATCAACCTACGGCTGCTGGCGGCTACCAACCGGAACCTCCTGAAGGAAATTGAAACCGGGCAATTCAGGGAGGATCTTTATTACCGCATTGCTGCCTTTAAAATCAATCTTCCCGCATTAAGGGAACGGAAAAAAGACATAAAAGCACTGGCCTCCTTTTATCTCCGGTTGTTTGCTCAAAAAACAAACAAAAAGGACCTCCGCATTTCAACGGAGGCCCTGGAAGCACTAACGCAATATCGCTGGCCGGGCAATATCCGCGAGCTAAAGAACAGCATTGAGCGCAGCGTGATCCTGATGCAGGATGATGAACTGCATATTGAAGATCTTCCGCTGGAAGTTCAGCAATACCGGTCTTCGTCAGCCGGCCCGGGAGAAAATCCGTCGTCGCTGGCTTTCATAGAGAAAACCCATATCCGCCGGATCCTGCAATTTACCAAAGGCAATAAAGCCGAGGCGGCCCGTATGCTTGAAATCGGGGTGGCTACCCTGTACAGGAAAATTGATGAGTATAAGCTGTAAACCCGTTATGACTTAACCCTGGCTCCTGCCTTTTCATACCTTACTTTCTCATTTTGAGAACCGAGCCTATCATTTTGATAGGCTTTTTTATGCCTCCAATTTCCTGACACTCCCTTAAACAATTAACCACCAATCATTTACACACCTGTAAAAAAAACGGTGCTGTTTTTGGCACCGGAGGGATGAATTAAATACAAAAAAATTACAGACATATGTTACCAGCTATTCTTACACTTTCAGGCATCGGCTGCTTTATCCTCTTTTTCAGATCCATTTCCTTTTTTGAAAAAATCTAAGGAAGCATCTATAAACTATTTAATCTTAATAAAATGACAGAACTATTCATTATCGCTCTCCTTGTATTTATTTATATGTGTTATGTGCTGCTCAAACCAGAAAAGTTTTAGGACGCAGCCCTACATCGCACTAAAAATTTTTCACTATTAACATTTCTCTTTCTCACTATAAAACTTCTTACCAAACAATGAACACTGAAATATTAGGCATCGTCGTTATGTTTGTTCTTACACTGCTGCTATCGCTCCCCCTGGGCAGGTATATAGCTAAAGTGTATGGTAACGAGCGTAGTTTTCTGGACCCGGTTTTTAACCCCATCGAACGGCTTCTTTTTAAACTCAGCGGGATTAATCCGCAAAAAGAACAAAACTGGAAGCAACAGCTGGTGGTCTTACTGGTTATAAATCTGATCTGGTTTTTGCTGGGCATGTTCATTCTATTGAACCAATCGTGGTTGCCGCTAAATCCTGATCATAACCCTAACCAAACGCCCGACCAGGCTTTTAATACCGCTATTTCGTTCCTGGTAAACTGCAACCTGCAACATTACTCCGGAGAAACCGGCGTCAGTTACTTCAGCCAGCTTTACCTGATGTTTTTGCAGTTTGTAACCGCCGCCACAGGTATGGCCGCCGCTGCTGCAGTATTCTATGCTTTCCGGAAGGGAACGCATCAAACCCTGGGGAATTTTTACAACGCCTTTGTCAAATCCATCACCCGGATCCTGCTGCCCATTTCTATTATTATTGGCGTGATCCTGATCCTGAATCATACGCCCATGACCTTTGAAGGCAAACAGCAGATGATTTCCCTGCAGGGCGATACCACATATGTATCCACCGGTCCGGTGGCAGCATTTGTTCCGATCAAGCACCTGGGTACCAACGGCGGCGGCTTTTTTGGCGCCAATTCCGCACACCCCTTCGAAAATGTCAACTACATTACCAACATGACACAGATGATCGCACAAATGCTGATTCCCTTTGCCATGGTATTTGCTTTTGGACAGTTTATAAACCGCAGAAAACTGGGATGGGCCATCTGGTGCGTAATGACTCTTGGATTCCTGATCCTTTGTATTCCGAATATCATTACGGAGATGAACGGTAATCCCAACATTACAGCCATGGGCGTTAGCCCTGCATTGGGCGCCATGGAAGGAAAAGAAGTACGCTTTGGCACCCCTGCCTCCGCCTATTGGAGTATTGCTACTACCGTAATATCCACTGGGTCCGTCAACTCCATGCATTCCAGCTATATGCCGTTGAGTGGCATGAATATGCTGCTGGCTATGATGACCAACTGTTTTTACGGAGGCTGTGGCGTTGGCATCCTGAATTATTTTGTGTTCATCATCCTTGCCGTTTTTATCAGCGGTCTGATGGTAGGCCGAACACCCGAATTCCTGGGTAAAAAAATAGAAGCCCGTGAAATGAAGATCGCCATGATCGTAGCCCTGCTGCACCCCCTGCTGATACTGGCCGGTACCGCATTGGCGGCGGCATTGCCGGCACAAACAGCTGCCACACTCGCCAATCCGGGCTTCCATGGCTTTAGTGAAATGCTCTACGAATATACGTCCAGTGCCGCCAACAACGGGAGCGGATTTGAAGGTTTGGGCGACAATACGCCCTGGTGGAACATCAGCACCGGTTTTGTATTGATCCTTTCCCGCTACCTGCCCATTATCGGTCCGGTAGCCATTGCCGGCATCCTCGGCGCCAAAAAATACATCCCTGAAAGTGCGGGTACGCTGAAAACAGACACTGCTACCTTCGGATTTATGGTATTCGCCGTGATCGTTATTGTAGCAGCGCTCTCTTTCTTCCCCGCATTAACACTGGGACCTATTGCAGAGTATTTTGGGATGGGGTAAGCAGCAGAATTGAGACAAGAAAATCGAGATACCAGGTTTGACATACCAGATTTAAGAATGCGGCGAAGCAATGCATTCAAAAACAAAAATCTTTATGTAGAACAGATTTCGCAAATTTCAAAATCTCAATGCTCGATTCCCGTATCTAATCAATCACCGTTCACTTCTCCTTAAACATCTCACAATGAAAAATCAATATACATCCTTGTTTCAAAAAGATCAGTTCCTCGAAGCACTGAAAGATTCTTTCGCTAAACTAAGCCCTTCGAAAATGTTCCGCAATCCGGTCATGTTCCTGGTATGGATCGGCACCCTGGTGATGCTGGGCGTATGCATCTGGATCGCAGCAGCGGGAAACAGCGCCGCGCAGGGATCACTGGCGTATAACATTACCATCACTTCCGTTCTTTTTATCACCCTGCTCTTTGCCAATTTTGCGGAAGCCATTGCTGAAGCGCGTGGAAAGGCCCAGGCCAACAGTTTACGTAAAACGAGGGAAGAAACCCCGGCAAAGAAAATAGAACGGGTAGGAGAAATGACGCTGAACGAAATACGTATTGTTCCTTCTTCCACCCTTGAACTCAATGATATTTTCATCTGCGAACCAGGTGATATCGTTCCTACCGACGGAGAGATTATCGAAGGCCTCGCTACGATTGACGAAAGCGCAATCACCGGCGAGAGTGCTCCCGTAATCCGGGAAGCCGGTGGTGATAAAAGCTCGGTAACTGGCGGCACCAAGGTTTTATCGGATAAAATAAAAGTAAAAGTAACCACAAGACCCGGCGAAAGTTTCCTGGACAAAATGATCGCTCTGGTAGAGGGAGCCTCCCGGCAGAAGACGCCCAACGAAATCGCCCTTACCATTTTGCTCGCCGGCTTTTCACTCGTATTTATTATCGTATGTACCACGCTGAAGCCATTTGGCGACTTTGCGCACACCCCCATTACCATCGCGGCCCTGATCGCACTTTTTGTTTGCCTGATCCCCACTACCATTGGCGGCCTGCTTTCTGCAATCGGCATTGCAGGTATGGACCGGGCGCTGCGGGCCAATGTAATCACCAAGAGTGGCAAGGCCGTTGAAACCGCGGGCGACATTGATGTGCTGTTGCTGGATAAAACAGGTACCATCACTATCGGAAACAGGAAGGCCACCCATTTTTGGCCGGCCAACGGCGTCAGTGAACAGAATTTCATGGAGGCTGCAGTACTGAGTTCTCTTGCAGACGAAACCCCAGAGGGAAAATCCATCGTGGAACTGGCTTCCGGCATGCTTAAAGATAAAAGCTATATTCCGCATGCACAGCAGCAGTTCTTTGCTGAGCACAGCAATTACAAACCAATCCCGTTCACCGCAGAGACCCGGTGCTCTGGCGTAAACTTCAGCGGCGTCCATATCCGTAAGGGCGCTATGGATGCCATTACAAGACTGGTTCAAAAAGCAGGCAACAGCATTCCGGCAGCAACCCTTATCCAAACAAAGAAGATCGCGAGCAATGGAGGTACTCCGCTGGTGGTAGCCCAAAACGACACGGTACTGGGAGTGATCGAACTACAGGACATCATCAAACCCGGCATCCGGGAGCGTTTTGAACGGCTGCGCCGGATGGGTATCAAAACAGTGATGGTAACCGGAGATAATCCGCTTACCGCCAAATTCATTGCAGAAAAAGCCGGGGTAGACGATTTTATTGCGGAGGCCAAACCTGAAGACAAAATGAATTATATCCGGAAGGAGCAGGCTGAAGGCCGCCTGGTTGCCATGATGGGCGACGGCACCAATGATGCACCCGCCCTGGCGCAGGCCGATGTAGGCGTGGCTATGAACAGCGGAACGCAGGCAGCCAAAGAAGCCGGCAATATGGTAGATCTTGACAATGACCCAACGAAGCTGATCGAGGTAGTAGAGATCGGGAAACAATTGCTGATGACCCGTGGCACACTCACTACTTTTAGCATCGCCAACGATGTGGCCAAATATTTTGCCATCATACCGGCATTATTCATTGCCGCTGTGCCAACCCTACAGGGGTTAAATATCATGCGGCTGCATAGTCCGGAAAGCGCCATTCTTTCTGCTGTAATCTTTAATGCCATTATCATTCCCTTACTGATACCATTGGCATTAAAAGGCGTTGCCTACAAACCCATCGGCGCCAGTGCACTGCTGCGAAGAAACCTCTTCATTTATGGGCTTGGCGGCATTATTGTGCCTTTTATCGGCATTAAGCTGATTGACCTGATGGTGGGACTGGTCTTTTAAAAACAATACTGGCATCCATTTTCGCTATAAATTTCTCAGGCCAGGGTCTCACCATAAATATTTCACCATTCACTTCTCCAAAAAATAAAACAATGAAACAACATATTCTTCCCGCCCTACGCCTTACACTTGTACTGATGTTGCTCTGTGTAGGCTTTTATCCATTGCTGCTCTCAGGCTTTGCCCGGCTTACACCGGAAAAAGGAAAGGGAGAAATGATCACGGACAGCCGCGGGAAAAGCTATTATGCCAATATCGGGCAACGTTTCGATAGCAGCATCTACTTCCATTCTCGCCCTTCCGCGGTAGCTTACAATGCCGGCGGCAGCGGTGGCAGCAATAAAGGACCTAACAATCCTGACTACCTGAAAGAAGTACGGCAACGGGTCGAAAATTTTAAACAGCTGAATCCAGGAGCCGTAATCCCCGCCGATATTGTAACAGCAAGCGGCAGCGGGTTAGACCCCGACATTTCGGTTGCTGCGGCGAATGCCCAGGTAGCACGCATTGCAAGGGTCCGGGGGCTTGCACAACAGAGCGTACAGGAATTGGTAAATAACCATATTGACCATCGGTTTCTGGGCCCCCGGAAAATAAATGTGTTGAAATTAAATATCGACCTCGACAAATTAAACCATTGATCCTTTAAAACCCGTGACCGGCGCTCTTCTTTGCGAAAGAAGCGGTGCCGGCTCCATAGGCGATCTCCTCAAACAACACAAGAAAACAAACGCATGAACAGCAGAACAATCCGCAACGGTATTATTTGCCTGGCACTGACAGCTCCATTTACCGCGCTTCAAAAGGCAATTGCCCAAACAGACAGCACTGAAAAATCGCTTAAGATCAGCGGCTACGGCGAAGCATTTTATAGTTATGATTTAGGAAAGCCGGCCAATCATATCCGGCAGCCCTTTCTGTACAGCTACAACCGCCACAACACGGTTAATATCAACCTTGCCCTGGTAAAAGCCAGCTATAGCACGGAACGTGTGAGAGGAAACATCGGGCTGATGACCGGCACTTACAGCAGCGATAACATGGCCGCCGAAAAAGATGTGCTGAAGAACATCTATGAAGCCAACGCCGGCCTCAAACTTACAAAAAAGCGCAGTCTCTGGATCGATGCCGGCGTACTCCCCTCCCATATCGGTTGGGAAAGTGCTATCGGAAAAGATTGCCAGACATTAACGCGAAGCATCGCCGCAGAAAACTCGCCCTATTTTGAAACAGGGGTTCGCCTTTCCTATACCACCAATAATGGTAAATGGTATATCAGTGGTTTGTTGTTAAACGGCTGGCAGCGCATCGAACGCCTAAACGGGAACAACACCCTGGCATTCGGCCACCAGCTTACGTTTAAACCATCGGATAAGATAACACTCAACAGCAGCTCCTTCATCGGTAACGATAAACCGGACAGCATCCGGCAATGGCGCTACTTTCATGATTTTTACGGTCAGTTCCAGCTATCATCACATTTTCTGTTCACCCTCGGATTTGATATCGGTATGGAGCAGCAGGCAAAGGGCAGCAGCCATTACAACACCTGGTATACGCCGGTGCTGATCACCTCCTGGTTCAACGACAACTGGAGCATCGGGCTCCGGGGTGAATATTTTAGCGACCCGTATGGAACAATCATTCCTACGGGTACCGGGCATGGGTTTAAAACATGGGGATACAGCCTCAATATCGACCGTAAAATCACCAACCGGTTCGTTTGGCGGATCGAAGGCAGGGGCTTGAACAGCAAAGATCGCATATTTTTAAATCAGGATCTTCCATCAAAGAATAACTTCGCATTTACAAGCGCAATAGCATTTTCCTTTTAAACAACCATCATCATGGATGCAGCAGCCGATTTCTTAAAACTCATTCAGAAAAATAAACGTGGCCGGTTTAAAATCTACATTGGCATGAGCGCCGGCGTGGGAAAAACATACCGGATGCTACAGGAGGCTCATGTATTGCTACGCAACGGCATCGATGTACGCATCGGATATATTGAAACCCACCACCGCGAGGAAACCCATGCCCTGCTGGAAGGTTTGCCTGAAATTCCGCGACGGCGGCTTTTTTATAAGGGTAAGGAACTGGAAGAGATGGACACCGACACCATCATCAGCCTGCGGCCGGAAGTGGTTTTGGTAGATGAGCTGGCCCACACCAATATCGAAGGCAGTCGCAATAATAAACGCTGGCAAGACGTTCAGGAGATCCTCGACGCGGGGATCAACGTAATTTCAGCCGTAAACATTCAACATATTGAAAGCCTGCACGAAGATGTCCTAGCCATTACCGGCGTGAATGTAGCCGAGCGGATTCCGGACAGCATCATTAAGGAAGCCGACGAAGTAGTGAATATCGACCTGCCATCTGACGAACTGATCACCCGTCTGAAAGAAGGCAAGATCTATAAAAACGACAAGATCCAGTCGGCGCTTAACAATTTTTTTAAACACGATCACATCCTGCAATTGCGTGAACTGGCTTTAAAAGAAGTAGCGTCCGCTGTAGAGCGAAAGGTGGAGGCCGAGGTGGTAAAGCTTCCATTGCAGCAGGAACGTTTTATGGCCTGCATCAGCAGCAACGAAAAAACGTCAAAAACCGTAATCCGGAAAACAGCTCGCCTGGCGAACTATTACCACAGCAAATGGTATGTGTTGTATGTGGAAACGCCGGCGGAAAGTGCAGACAAGATCCGGTTAGACAAGCAGCGCTACCTCATTCACAATTTTCAGCTGGCAACAGAGCTGGGTGCAGAGATCATTAAAGTAAAGGCAGACCGGATCGCAGCTGCAATTGTGGAGCAGGCAGAAGAACGGAAAATCACCACCATTTGTATCGGCAAACCCCATTTGAGTTTAATGCAGGTGATTGCAGCCACCAATATTTTCAGCAATCTCTTAAAAAAACTAAGCGATAGCCAGATCGACCTGGTGATCCTAAGTTAAGGTTGTTTTATTTTTGTTGATGTATAAAAATTAAGAAATGCGTATTCAAACAAAACTGGTGCTGGGATTGGGTGCGCTCTTTGCGTTGGTCGCCTTCCTGGCCATCCTTTCGGGCATTTACATTAACCGGCTTTCGGCAGATACCAAGAACATCCTGGTGGCCAATTACAACTCGGTATCTTATTCCCGGGAGATGTTGCTGGCGCTGGATGAAGGAATCCAATCACCCCGTATACAGCAAAAATTTGAAGCCCAGTTAAAACGTCAGAAAGAGAATATTACCGAGCCCAATGAGCTGGAAGCTACGGAGCGGGTAAATACCGATTTCCAGCAGATCAAAAAGACCCCCGGGGATACCTTGCTAATCTATCAGATCCGGAAAGACCTTGCAGATATTATGCTGCTAAATATGCAGGCGATTCAGCGGAAAAGTACTATTGCAGGAAAAACCGCCGACAAGGCCATTGTGTGGATTGCCGTAAGCGGAACCCTTTGTTTTATCATCGCCTTTACCCTGCTGCTCAATCTGCCGGCCGCCATCTCTAACCCGATCAAAACCCTCACATCCAGTATCCGCAGCATTACTTCCAAAAATTATTCCCAACGGATCTACTACAACAAGCCGGATGAATTTGGCGATATGGCAAAGGCTTTCAATACCATGGCGCAAAAGCTCGAAGAATATAACAACAGTAATCTAGCGCGACTGATGAATGAAAAGCAGCGCATCGAAACGCTGATTAATAATATACACGAACCGGTGATCGGACTGGACGAAAACAAAAGCGTCATTTTTATAAATGAAGAAGCCGCCCGCATCACCAATACACGGCCCGCGGAAGTGCTCGGGAAACCGGTACAGGACCTGGCAGTGAGCAACGACCTGATCCGGATGCTGATCCGCGATTTTTTTGAACCGGTTGCTGCACAGGAACCATTAAAAATATACGCGGATAATAAAGAAAGTTATTTCGACAAGGCGATTATCCCGATCAGCATTATTCCAACCGGTGAAACCGAAGCGCAGCATCTGGGTGATGTGATCTTTTTAAAAAACATTACGCCTTTCAAAGAACTGGATTATGCAAAAACCAATTTTATTGCTACGGTTTCTCACGAGCTTAAAACCCCCATCTCTTCTATAAAAATGAGCGCCCAGCTGCTCGAAAACGACCGTATCGGAAATTTAAACGCGGAGCAAAAAGAACTGGTCGGAAGCATACAGGAGGACGCGGCCCGCCTGCTGAAAATAACCAGTGAATTACTGAACGTAACCCAACTGGAAAGTGGTAAACTCCAGCTACAGCCGGTATTGTGCCATCCGGAAGCACTGATCCAAAAAGCGGTACAGATCAACGAAACGGCAGCGGCCTCCAGGAATATCCAGTTACAGGTACAGATACCAACAGCGCTTCCACTTTTAAATGTAGATGCCGATAAAACCGCCTGGATCTTCAGCAACCTGATCTCCAACGCCATCCGCTACAGCCATGAGAACAGCCCGGTTACCATAGTGGTTGCTGCCGGCAGGGAGCACGTACTTTTTACGGTGAAGGATCAGGGGCAGGGCATTGCGCCCTTTTATCTCGACAAGATATTCGACCGCTATTTCCGGATCCCCGGCTCTAAAAAAGAAGGCACGGGCCTCGGCCTCTCCATCAGCAAAGAACTGATCGAAGCACAGGGCGGATCCATTGCCGTACACAGTGAATTTGGAGCGGGAACAGAATTTGTGGTAACCCTCCCGGTGGCCGACAACAATTAGCAGGCGGTTTTGCCCGCGGATTTTCGCTGATTTTCCTCGCTGATTTACGCTGACCTTTTCCGCTGGTAATGCCTAATTTCTGCGTTCACCCCCTGACCTGTAGGCAAAGATGCTTTGTGCTGCAACCTTACAGATGATCCAGCAAATGCCGTATCTTTAAAACATGATCACACCCGAGTTTTACGACACCCTCACCCCCTCTGAGGCTGTTGCCCTGCAAAAGCAATTACGTGAACAAATAGACCTCAAACCGCTTACCGCACCGGTCCGGTTTATCGGCGGAGCAGATATATCGTTCAACAAATTTGAAACGACCGTATATGCAGGTATCGTAGTACTAAAGTATCCCGAAATGGTAGTACAGGCACATGCCTCCGTTACGTGTACGGTTCAATTTCCTTATATCTCCGGACTGCTGGCATTCCGGGAGGTACCCGCATTATTAAAAGTGTGGGAAGCATTGGCCCTGAAACCCGATATCCTGGTACTGGACGGACATGGTATGGCACATCCCCGGCGGCTGGGCATCGCCACTCATTTTGGGCTTGTAATGAACCACCCGACCATCGGTTGTGCCAAAACCCGTCTTACAGGTGTATACCAGGAGCCGGGAAATCATCGTTTTGACCAGTCTCCATTATGGGATAAAGAGGAGCGGATTGGCACTGTTTTACGCACCAAACCCAATTGCAACCCGGTATTTGTATCGCCAGGCAATAAGGTAAGCATGGCACAAAGCCTGGAGATCATCACCCAATGTTGCGGCAAATACCGCATTCCTGAACCTACGCGACTGGCGCATATGTTGGTAAATCAGGAGCGCCTGAAGGGAAGCAAGTAACAGACAGTGTTGAGCTTTCAGAATTGAGAATTGAGATTTCAGATTTGACGGATACCAGGCTGAAATCTGAAGACTGAAGTCTGAAAGCTGCCAACGGATACTTATATTTGTTCCTTATGAGGTGGACGCATCACAAAAAAACCTTTCTTGTGCTTTCTTCGATCCTGCTCTTTTTTTTGGGCAGCCTGATCATCGTGCGCTGCTCGCAGCCGGAAAAAAAAAGCGGGGAAAAGCAAACAGTCAACGATTATATGGGGGATGCGGCTTGTATCAGCTGTCATAAAAGCGAACATGACCAGTGGCAGCTTTCGGATCACTTTAAAGCCATGCAGCCCGCCAATGATTCTACCGTATTGGGCAACTTTAACAACGCTTCCTATTCCGCCGATGGTGTCACCTCCACATTCTTTAAGAAAGACGGTAAATTTTTTATTAATACGGAGGGCCCGGACGGTAAGAATCATGATTACCAGATCAAATACACGTTTGGATACTATCCCCTCCAGCAATACCTGGTTGAATTTGACCGGGGCCGCATGCAGGCTACCCGGCAATCCTGGAACAGCAAGGACAAGAAATGGTTTCACCAGTATGCCGGGCAGAAGCTTGCCGCTAACGACTGGCTGCACTGGACGGGTAACGGGCAAAACTGGAATACCATGTGTGCCGAATGCCATAGCACCAATCTAAAAAAGAATTACAACTCCGAAACCGATAGCTACAACACCACCTACAGTGTGCTCACCGTAAGTTGCGAAGCTTGTCACGGACCAGCCAAACAGCATATTGACTATATAAACGGTGATGACTACAAACACGGAACCAAACAGGCAGGTTCGTACCTGCGGGCACCTAAGAACAGCAGCCAGCTGGCGCAGATCCAGACCTGTTTCCCCTGTCATGCCCGTAAAGGAAATATCAGCGCCGACCTGAAAAACAGCAGCGAGATCCTGGATGATTATATTCCGGAAATCCCCTCCACTGAATTCTTTCATGCAGACGGGCAGGCAGATGATGAAGATTATACCTATGCTTCTTTCCTGCAAAGCAAGATGTACAAACATGGGGTAAAATGCAGCAATTGTCACAACCCGCATACCGGTAAATTGCTGATTGCCGGCAATGGGGCCTGCCTTCAATGCCACGACAAGAAATACGATGCGCCTACACATACCTTTCATCCAGTAAACACTGCCGGCTCCGAATGTAAGAACTGCCATATGCCGGGCAAGTTTTATATGGGTAACGATTGGAGGCACGATCATACATTCCGCGTACCACGACCAGATCTTTCGGTTCAATACGGCACGCCCAATGCCTGCAATAACTGTCATACCAATCAACCTGCCGCATGGGCGGCCGCCGCAGTTAATAAATGGTATGGCCCCACACGCGCCTATCATTTTGCAGAAGACCTGATCCCCGGAAGTAAAATGGATGCGGGCAGTCAGGCACACCTTATCAAACTGATACAGGACACCGCCACCCCGCCGATCATCCAGGCCACTGCGGTACACTATTTATCGGGCGTTCAGGATGGAAACAACCCGGTTGCCGGTGTGCTGCGGGAACTGCATAATACAGACGCCCAGGTGCGCTACCGGGCGGTTACCGGTTTAAATAATTTTGCCCCGGCTCTTTGGCGGGATGCCGTCCAGGAAATGCTTACTGATAAAGTACGGGCGGTACGTATTGCTGCAGCCAACCTCGTACTGGGCGCCAATGATGCCGATCTGATCGCCGGCCTGGGAGCTGGTTATACCAACGCGTTGGCCGAGCTCAACGACCATGTGCTTTATCAAACAGATTTCGCCTCCGGAAATATCATGGCGGCAGATTACTATTTAAAACTGAAGAACTATGATAAAGCCGAATCTTTTTATCTGAAAGGATTGCAGAAAGATAACCAGATGAACTACGCCCGGCTGAATCTTTCGACGGTGTATAATATTAAAGGGAATAACCAGGCGGCATTAAAAAGCCTGGAAGAAGCTGCCCGTATTGATCCTAAAAACGACCGTATTTACTTTAATCTCGCCCTGCTCTATAACGAGCTAAACCAACCCGATAACGTTGAGAAAAGTTTAAAGAAGGCTATTGAGCTGAAAACGCAGAACCCAAGGGTTTATTATAACTATGCCATTTTACTGCAGCAACAGCAACAATATAAACAAGCAGAGCAACAGTACCTGAAAGGGCTGCAACTGGCACCTTCCGATGCGGATATTAATTATGCACTTTGCGTGCTGCACCTGCAACAGAATAATCTGGAAGCCGCTAAATCTTATGCAGCAACCCTTAAAAAATATTATCCGGGGGATCAGCGCTTTTTTCAACTCTGGCAGCAACTGGGGATGTTATAAGAGGTGCTAAATATCTAATGAAGTTTTTTTGGGTAACCGGGCGACCATAGAGGAATGGCTCATGAAGGTCGCAGATTACACCCATATACCGATGCAGTTTACAT
Organism: Niabella agricola; assembly: GCF_021538615.1. Taxonomy (NCBI): domain Bacteria; kingdom Pseudomonadati; phylum Bacteroidota; class Chitinophagia; order Chitinophagales; family Chitinophagaceae; genus Niabella; species Niabella agricola. The sequence goes on along the minus strand of NZ_JAJHIZ010000002.1, from coordinate 50,310 downwards.
GTCTCAAGATTCCTTCTTCATTTTGCTGTAACAAATAAGCAACAGCATCGTCCCCTTCACGGTACAACGCTGCTGCTTACTCTTTCTAACTTCCCGGGTTCCGGGAGCATCACATCTTTTGATCAGGCGGCTTTCTGCTCGGGTCGCTCCAACAGCAAACTCCATACAATGGCCGCCAGTACGGCACCTGCAATGGGCGCCACGATAAACAACCACACCTGGCTTAGCGCCTCCCCGCCTTTGAGCAGGGCCGGACCAATACTACGTGCCGGATTCACAGAAACGCCGGTGATGGGGATACCCACAATATGAATCAGCACCAGGCTAAGCCCAATACTAAGACCTGCAAAGCCTCCGTTGATATTTTTGGTTGAAGTGGATCCAAGGATCACCAGCAGAAAAATAAATGTAAAGATGACCTCCGCGATCAGGCCGCTTTGAAGATTGTATTTTTGCGGGGAAAAATCACCGTACCCGTTTTGCCCCAATCCACCCATATACTCCGCTTTTCCGCTTGCGATCGCCCATAAAATGGCCGCGCCGATAATAGCACCGATAATCTGGGCCAAAATATAATAGGCTGCTTCACCCGCCTTCATACGTCCTGCTGCCACCATGGCAATAGAGATGGCAGGATTAATATGGCAACCGGATATATGACCAATTGCATAGGCCATTGCCACTACGCTTAATCCAAAGGCAAAGGCAATGCCCAGCAGGCCAACGCCGGTTGTACCGTCTGCGCCCGCAATAACAGCGCTTCCGCATCCCATAAGCACCAATACCATGGTTCCGATCAGTTCTGCAAAGAACTTTGATACAGCAGTTACTTTCATATGATTTATGTTTTAAGGATGAATAAACAACTTCAAAAAAACACCATCGCTAAACGATTTTCGCTCTACTGCAATCATCAAATACTTCCTGAAGATACCAAAACTCCGGAATTGTTCCAATAAATGAACATTATTTAAAAATAAAAAAGGGATACGGGAACCTATTCCGTGATTGTAGTTGAGTTTTCCACTGGTCTTTGCCGATGTTTTTTCTACGTTGCATTTACGCAAAAAATGCAGGCAAACGTCATTCACTATTTGGATAGTAATTCTTTTCGCGGGGAAACAACACCCCGCATTATGGAAAGCGTTTAAACCAGGTATACCGGAGCAGCACTTCGATTAATAAAAGGGCCAGCGCTGCCAGCACCAGCGGCAGGAACATTTCCTCTGTTTGTTTATACCGGATGATCTCCACTTTTGCCTTTTCCAGTTTGTCGATCTGGTTGTAGATCGCCTGCAGAGAAGTTTTATCAACCGCATGATAGTATTGTCCACCGGTTTGACCGGCGATCTTTTTTAACAGGTCTTCATCCAGGAAATTCCGCACACCGGAAGCCATTTGTTCTTCGGTAAATTCGCTTACTCCCAGGCCGATGCAGTACACTCTTACCTTATTCGCCTTGGCAATTTCCAGCGCCATCTCCGGGTCGATGATACGGGTGGGCGGCGCATCCTCCTTACCATCCGTTAGTAAAATGACCACCTTTGTTTTACTGCCCCCCTTACTAATCCTGTTTACAGCGGTAGCCAGTCCCTCTCCGATCAGGGTACCTGGTTCGAGGTACCCGTCATCCATCACTTTCAACCGCATCAGCTGATCCAGCAGAGTCGCTTTATCTGGCGTCAGCGGTACTTTCGTAAAGGCCTCTCCTGAAAAAATAACCAGGCCGATACGATCCGTTGGCCGGCTCTTTACAAATTCGATGGCCACTTCTTTAGCAACCGTAAACCGCCGGGGCTTAATATCCTGCGTAAGCATGCTGCCGCTTACGTCCATTACCAGCATGATATCAATGCCTTCACCTTCGCTGCGGGTAAGCTCCTGCTGATGCTGAGGCCGTGCCAGGGCCGTTACCAGGCAACCGATTCCGATCAACCGCAATATAAAAGGCAGGTGACGGAACCGCGTTTTAAAGGTGCCGGGTATTTTGGCCTGAAGCCCGGAAGTAAGAATTGCGCCTTTTCCCCGCTTCCCATTCTTAATATATTGCGCAATGAGGAACGGGATCAGCGCCAGGAAAATAAAATTCTCCGGCCAGATAAATTTGATATTTTGTAACCAGTCGTAAATCATTTTTTATCGGTCGTCTCTCCAGCTCCTTTTACAGGATGAGGATGCGCTTCTTTTTTTGTTTTTGCTGCATTCCGGATGCCCTCTTCGATATGATCTATCCCTTTGTTGATCACCTCGTAAGCAGATTGCGCTTCTGTATCCTCCGGGTCATATTTGGCAAATTTCACCAGGTCACAGAGCGACAGCACCTGTGCCAGACTGCGGTAGAGCTGCTCATCCGCAAACAGGGGCTTTATTTTTTCAACAAGGTCACCGGACGTTTGCTGGAGCGAATTCACCCGGGCTCGCTCGGATAAAAAAGCCCGCAGGATCTCCACCAGCCGGGCATAAAAGCGACTCTCTGGTACCCCTGATGTTTTTAATGCTTCCAGCTGGTGCTTGGCTCTTGCATAAGCACTTCGATACACTTTTGTTTCCACCCGGGGTTTCTTTTCACCAGTCATCCAGTAAATGATCAGGGTGATCATAATGAGTAACAATGCGATCATGTACCACCATTTTTCAAACTGCTTTCCGAGCTTGAAAGGCACCGACCGGATATCCTGTATGTCGTGATAAGGCTGGCTGGGGTCAAACGGATCGGTGAACACCACATCCATCAGGATGGAAGCTGTTTTGGCTTCCGGACTGAGAACGATCGGCGGGATGGCCCAGCGGCCGGAATCAAAGCTGGTGATGCGGAAGTACTGTCGTATTATCTGTTGCCCGCCCTGTGCCTCTTTTACAGTGCTGTCCTTTGATAAAAATTCAAAATGAGGAATTGAGTCCAGCTTCAGGGGTTGTACCTTGCTGTTGGCCGAACCACGGATCTCAAGGGTCAATAAAACAGGTTCTCCGAGCAGTATTTTATTTTTATCAACAGAAGCAGTAACTGAAGGCCCCTGTGCATAAAGCGAAGCAGGCAGCACCACTGTCAGCAGATACAATACCCCAATGATCCAGGCTCCTTTCTTACACATCCGTTGTTTACTCTTTATTTAATACTGCCTTTAACCCGGCTTTTAAAAAAGCGGCGCAATACATGAATATAATCATCACCGGTTTTCAGGTGCAACAGATCACTATTGGATTTTTTAAATACCGCGGCGCAATAGGCCGTAATCCTGAAAAACTCCTCTTCATATTTGCGGCGCACATAGGCGTTTCCGGAGTCAACCCACTGAAGGGCTCCGGTTTCTGCATCCATCAGTTGGATCAACCCCGCATCCGGCAGCTCCTTATCCATCCGGTCGTACAATTTGATCCCGATGAGGTCATGCTTTTTTCCGGCTACGCGCAGGGCATCTTCATAATTGGCATCTATAAAATCGCTCAGCACAAATGCGATACAACCCTGTTTCATTGCATTGGTCAGAAAGCGGATCGCCGTTGCGGTACTGGTTCCTTTGCCGGAGGGCTCCAGTCCCAGCATTTCCCGTACGATAAACAATGCATGCTGTCTTCCCTTTTTGGGTGGAATATACATCTCAATTTTATCACTGTAAAAAACCGCCCCCACTTTATCAGCATTGGCTACGGCCGAGAAAGAAAGCACAGCCGCGATCTCCGCAGCTACGTCCCTTTTACGGCCATAGGAAGTACCAAACAAACCGCTTGGGCTGATATCGATCAGCAACATCACCGTCAGTTCCCGTTCTTCTTCGAAGATTTTGCTGTAGGGATGCCCGATCCGAGCCGATACATTCCAGTCGATAAAACGCACATCGTCGCCCGGTGTATATTCCCGTACTTCTTTAAATGACATGCCCTTACCCTTGAAAGCACTATGATACTCCCCCGAGAACAATTCTGTTGCCAGCTTTTTGCTTTTAATCTCCAGCTCCCGTACTTTTTTTAATATTTCTTCACGTGTCCGCAATGATTTTTTTTTGAGATATGAGATTTGAGCTATCAGCACTGAGCGTTCAGCGTTCAGTCTTTAGCCTCCAGACATCCATTAACTATAACTTAACTTCTCACTATTCCCTCCTACGGCACATTCACCGCTTTCAGTACTTCGTCAATAATATTTTCTGCAGCTATATTCTCGGCTTCTGCCTCATAGGTAAGCCCGATCCGGTGCCGCAACACATCATACACCACACTTCGGATATCCTCGGGGATCACAAACCCGCGTTTATTTAAAAATGCCTGTGCCTTTCCTGCAAGCGCCAGATTAATACTTCCGCGCGGCGATGCACCATATGAGATCAGGGGCGTTAATTTTTCCAGCTGGTAGCGTCCCGGATAACGGGTAGCAAACACAATATCCAGGATATACCGTTCCACTTTTTCATCGAGGTATATTTCACGCACCAGGTTCTTGGCATCCAATATTTCCTGAATATTCACAACCGGCCGGATCGGCGGCGGCTGCTCGCCCTGAACATTATACCTTAAAATGAGCTGTTCTTCCTGCATTTCGGGGTAGCGAACAATCACCTTCATAATAAAGCGGTCTACCTGGGCCTCGGGCAGCGGGTAGGTACCCTCCTGCTCCAACGGATTCTGAGTAGCCAGTACCAGGAAGGGATCGTCCAGTTTGTATGTATGATCTCCGATCGTAACCTGCCGTTCCTGCATCGCCTCCAATAAGGCTGATTGTACTTTGGCGGGTGCCCGGTTGATTTCATCTGCAAGGATAAAGTTTGCAAAAATCGGCCCTTTGCGCACTACAAATTCATTTTGCTGCTGGTTGTAGATCAGTGTTCCGATTACATCAGCCGGCAGCAAATCCGGCGTAAATTGAATGCGGTTAAAGCCGGCCTGTATGGCAGTGGCGAGGGATTTGATCGTAAGCGTCTTTGCCAGCCCGGGAACCCCTTCCAGCAACACATGCCCGTTGCTTAGCAGCCCGATCAATAAGCGATCCAGCATATGATGCTGCCCCACAATAACCTGACCGATCTCTTTGCGCAAGGCGTCTACAAAATAACCAGCCCCAACGATCCGCTCATTTAGCTGCCTTATTTCTTCTCCTGTTTTTGCCATAATATTTTTGAGATTTGAGATTCGAGATTTAAGTTATCAGCATTCAGCCCAGCATACAACCCCCTCTATCAATAGTCTTCCTCCCGCTCCTCAATTTACTATTGACGATTCACCTTCACTTCCCTCCCTTCCTGCAAATAACCTGCCAGCCTATGAAAGGTATTTCCCCACCACCGGCATTCTTCTACCCGGCCCGAAGGCTTTATAGCTTACCCGGATGATGGGGCAGAATTGTTTCCGCTTGTATTCGTTCCGGTTCACCATCTTCAGGATCCGGTCAACCAATGCCCTGTCGTATCCCATTGCCGCTATCTCCCGCGGGCCTTTCCGCCCTTCAATGTATTCGACCAGGATGGTGTCCAGGTCCGCATAATCCGGCAAGCTGTCGCTATCCTTTTGTCCCGGGCGCAGCTCCGCGGAAGGTGGTTTGGTGATGATATGTTCAGGAATGATCGCCCCATTCCGGTTAATGTACCGGGCCAGCGCATATACCTGTGTTTTATATACATCGCCTAAGACCCCGATACCGCCCGCCATATCCCCATACAGGGTACCATATCCGGTTGCCAGTTCACTTTTATTCGATGTATTCAATAAAATATGACCAAACTTATTCGACAAAGCCATTAGCAGATTTCCACGGCTGCGGCTCTGGATATTTTCCTCCGCCACATCAAACGGGAGATCTTTAAAAATAGGTTCCAGCTCGCCAAGAAAAGCGTCATAAATATTCTTAATGGGCACCATATTATATGAGTTGCCCAGGTTCCGGCTCAATTGCTCCGCATCCGATACGGAATGCCCGGTAGAATACTGTGAGGGCATGAGTATCGCCCATACATTTTCTTTTCCAAGCGCATCTACCGCCAATGCTTGCACAAGGGCGCTATCGATCCCCCCGGATGCACCAAGGATCGCCCTGGTAAAACCCATTTTTGTAAAATAGTCTTTAATGCCCAATACCAATGCCTGATAGATCTCTTCAATATTTTTTTCATCCGATAAATATTCCAGGGTATTTTTACCCAGCCCCACTTCAGATGCAGAGAAAAATGTCGGCGTTTCCGACACTGCCGGCGATGCCCCCGCTAAAAGCGCTTCCAGTTCCAGCACATAAAAATCTTCCTCAAAATACCTGCATTCCTTTACTTTATTGCCCTTATTGTCGTATACCAGGCTGCCGCCGTCAAATACCACTTCCGTTTGCGATCCCACGGTGTTGCAATAAATCATGGGCAGCCCATACTTTAGTGTATGTGCTTTTACAATGCTGTTGCGCACCACATCCTGGGCATAATTATAGGGAGAGGCCGAAAGATTGATCATAAGATCCGGTTCTTCCTTTATCAGCTCATCCATGGGCGTTATACCATATAATGGGTTTTCGCCCATGTTCCAGATATCTTCACAAATAGTAACCGCCAGTTTTTTACCACGGAATTCCAGCACCTTCCATTGGTCTGCCGGTTCAAAATACCGGTATTCGTCAAAAATATCATAATTCGGCAGCAGGGTTTTGTGTACGACACCTTTAACAGCCCCGTCTTCCAACAGGTACGCCGCGTTAAAAAGATCCTTCCCTTCTGTTTTTTCATTACGACAGGGTGCCCCAATCAATACCCCAATACCCGATGTAGATGCAGCAATCTGCTGTATCGCTGTTTCGCAGGCCCTAATAAAGTCATCAAACTCAAGAAAATCCTGTGGCGGATATCCGCACACACATAATTCTGTAAATACTACAAGATCTGCCTGTTCTTCCCTTGCCTTCCCGATGGCAGCGATGATCTTTCCGGTATTTACCTCAAAATTGCCGATATGATAATTCTGTTGCGCTAGAGCGATCCTCATGAAACCTCCTTTAATCGTTACAAATGTAATCTTATGATAACAAAGAATAAAGCCAAATATACTTTAACATTCTCTATAGACAATTTAACCTGCTCCCTCCAAAAAGATGCTTATATTGCCCTGCTGCATTTTGCATCATTAAAATTCCCTTTATGAAAATGTTGTCGGAATTAACGGATCCGGTATACCGGACCCGGGAATCTTTTAACGCTTATGAGCGATTTTGGCTGAAATGGATGAATGACAAAAGGGATCTTCCTTTTATCCGGCTGTTAACGGTCATTCATTTAACCGTAATTCCTCCTGCCATCCTGCTTTTTACGCCTTTGCTAACGGGATGGGCGTGGTGGGCGGTAGCAGTCCCTTATTTTTACCTGGCACAATTTTACTTTAAAGGACGATTCGGGCTCATGTTTCATTGCCTTTGCCACCGGAAAATCTTCAAACCGGCTTATCAGCAAGCCGCACATACTTATATTACCTGGGTCCTTTGCCCGCTGTTTGGCCATGCACCCGAAGGCTATTTCAGTCATCATATGGGCATGCATCATGTGGAAAATAATAATGAACATGACGACAGCAGTACCATGTACTATCAACGCGACAGCCTGCGCTGTTTCTTTGCCTATTTTTTCAATTTTATATTTACCGGTGTAAAAGACACTTTTCGGTATCTTACCCAGCGGAATCGCAGAAAGCTTGCCAGGCGCCTCAGCTTTGGCGAGATTACGTATTTGATATTTTGCATCATCATGTGTTTTGTGAACCTGAAAGCCACATTGGTAGTGTTTCTTGCTCCGCTTTTATTTGCCCGTTTTGTAATGATGCTCGGCAATTGGACACAGCATTCATTTATCGACCGTACAAACCCGGAAGATCTTTATACCAATTCCATTAATTGCATCAATACCACCTATAACCAGGTTTGCTGGAACGACGGGTATCATATCATACATCACCTGCGCCCGGGCCTGCATTACACGGAGATGCCGGGTGAGTTTCTGAAACGGAAGGATGAATTCGCTTCCCGGAAAGCCATTGTATTTGATGGCATCCATTACCTGCATATTTTTATCTACCTGATGACTAAACAATACAACAAGCTTGCAGATAACCTCGTGAACATTAACAACATGTTTGAAACCCGCGAACAGGCAATCGCACTGATGAAGGAGCGCACCCGGCGGATCGTTTAGCCCGCCATCTCATTCTCATAAAGCATCAGTTATTGTTTAAGAGGACGGTGGGCATAGGATATATTTCAAGTTCAAGGGTTAGGGTTGGGTTTCGTTTCTGCTTGGTGCGTTTATTTGTTTCAGGTTTAAAGTTCCAGGCGTGCCCGCCGTGGTGGTTTGGATTCGTTCTTATGCTTGATTTACTTAACTTCTCGCTACTTGCCATTCACTTTTTCCTGTACAATATCGGCCAGAGGAAGTTCACGGAGCAGGAACGACCTCCATTTTCAAATTCTCAAATTCCCACATTTTCCAAAAATAAATTGACACCCATGCCGCGGGGCTCCGGAATGGCACCTATCCCAGAAGGTATCAGAGCCTGGAACAAACGGCGCTACTGTACCACCTTATTGGCACAACAGGAACTTGCAAAAGCTTCCGGTTTGGCTTTAAATGCAAACCCCATCCCGGTGATATACCCAATGGCTTCTTTGAGCGCGTCGTTACTTTTATACATCGGATCGGTATTGATGTCTACATGTACTTCCATATCCACCTGGTGGGTATTAAAAACACCGCTCAACGCATAGGCTACTTCAATACTGCGGGCCACTTCCACCATCATCCGCTGACGGATACTCATTTTTTCCCTTGTGGTTTCATTGTTCAGGTACATAAAACCGCCACGCCCCTTCCGGATAAATACAATGGCTGTTGCAAATTCGGTGTCGGCACCCTTAACCTGGCTATCGGTACCAATGCATACCTTTAGCTGGCTACCCATCTGGCGCTCGCGCTGGATTACGCCAAGCAGTTCGTCTTCAATGTACGTATTGATTTTTTCACCGGTCAGTCTCCTCCATTGTTTTGTTTTATTATGCATATGAATCTGGTTTTATCTGTTTATGAAACACACCGCGATCCTTCACTCATAAATCTTCAACTGGAAAATTTTCAGAAAATTATCAAATCTGCCCGGTCGGGCATAAAAAATATTTTCCACTTTGCCTTAAAATTTGTGGAAAACTATGCCCGGCCCTTAATATTTGAGTCATATTTAGAGACGCGGACGGCGGTTAGCTGTCAGCAACCAGCCACCAGCTTCGTCCTGTAGATGTTATCAAAATACAGAAAACGGGACAAAAACAGATCATTGAAAACGGTAGTTGAAACCCGATTGCTGAAGACTAATAGCTCAAAACCATCCCAGGACTCAACTGCTCCGTCAAAACAACACCCCCTGCTGACCAGGTCGGCGGAATGCCCGTTGATTCATCCCGGTTTCACCTTCGTTCATATGATACAGCTTGCCATACTTGGCATATTGCTGCGCCACGATCTGCGCAATACTTCCCTCACCGCGCATCCGGAGCCCCCAGCGGGAATCGTTCACCGTTCCGTTATGGCTTTGTTCGATAAGGTGCCAGATCTTATCCGCCCGGTCTGGAAAATTTTTATACAACCAGTCGTGAAACAGGAATTTGATGGCGCCATTCAGCCGGATAAACGTATAAGCGGTAAATGTAGCTCCCCGTTCGGATGCCGCCTTCATAATCCGCTGCATTTCGTGCTCATTCAATCCCGGAATCATAGGCCCCATCATAACCCCCATCGTTACACCGGCACTACTCAGCTCCTCAATGACTTTTAGCCGTTGCAACGCAGTCGTTGTGCGGGGTTCCATCACCCGGCGCAGATCTTCATTAAATGAGGTGATGGAAACCATTGCCCGCACAATGTTTTTCTTTGCCATCTCCTGCAACACATCTTTATCCCGGAGGATGCCTGCATTTTTGGTAAGGATCCCCACCGGTTGGTTGAATTCATTACATACTTCCAGCAGGCCGCGGGTAAGCCGGTATTTTTTTTCCGCAGGCTGATAACAGTCGGTATTCCCGCTCAGCATAATGGGAATGGGTTCCCATTTGGGATGCATCAGTTGCTTGCGTAGCAACTGTGGCGCATTTTTTTTTACAATGATTTTGCGTTCAAAATCAAGCCCGGCACTGTATCCCCAGTATTCATGCACATTGCGTGCATAGCAGTAAATGCAGCCATGTTCACAACCAGCATAGGCATTCATGCTATAACCCATCCCCACGTCCGGACTCTCCACTTTATTGACAATGGTCTTCGCTTCCTGTTCCAGGTACTGCGTAGGCAGATTTGCTTCTTCCCAATCATCAATGGATTCTATATGCTCCTTTACCCTTTCGTTTTTAAGAAACCGGTTGGGCGTATTGATCTGCGCACCGCGGCCCTGCAGGTATTGCTGTGCTTCTTCCTTTTTTGAAACGGATACTTTAAAATGATCCTGATGTAGCTTTTTTTCCATGGTAGCTTTTTGTTCGAGGTTTAATGTTTCAAGTTTAAGGTTCAACGTTGCACGTTAGATCCGTTTCATCCCCGATGTGCAATTCAGGTTCCACATTTACACATCTTCAAATTCTCACATTTTCGAATTCAAAACATCACCGCCTGCTTCGGCAATAAAGGTCTTCCGGCAAACACAAAGCGCTCTACCGTTTTATAAGGCGTTGTTTCATCAGCTCTTTTTAACAAGGTCATGGCACTGGCCATAAACTTCCCGTTAAACGGTTTATTACGGTATTCCAGCCAACCGGCCTCGTACTGCCAGGGTTTCAGGCGCCGCGCAATGGTAATATGCGGCTCCAGTATAAAATGCGGCTTATTGTCCTTATCCATTTTCATCAATGCCTGGCTATCGGCGCGGATACTTTTAACCAGGTTCTGGACTCCGGTTTTTGTGGCCACATTTAAATAAATGGTATGCGACGGAAAGCTTCCGTAATCCGCCAGTTCCACACAAAAAGGCAACCAGGCGGCGGCCTGGTTGCGGAGCTTCTGACGGATGCGCTCCTCTGCCCCTTCAAACTGTTTAAACCGCACCAGCGTGAGATGAGGTTTGCCCCGGATCGCCTCCGGGGCTTTGTACTTTTCAAAAAAAGATTGCTTTTCCAACCGGATCCGGTTGAAAAGGTCCTCATGAGGTGTAATCAATAACAGGTATTCAGCAACGGCCACCGCTTTTGCAGATTCTATCGCTTGCATAAAAACAGTTTTACACAAAGCTAATTATTTTAGCTTTACAATGCTAATATTTTTAGTACACTATTTCAAAAAAAAATCCCCCTGGGGATTCTCAATTGAATTTAGAAGGAGCGATCATCTCGAATTCGGGAATCTCCACGGAAAAAAGCTGATGGCTGTTTTGATTCTCCATTTCATAGCTTCCCTTCATTTTGCCCATCTCTGAACGCAGGTTGCATCCGCTCATATACTGATAAGATTCCCCGGGAGTCAGCACCGGCTGTACACCTACGACGCCCTCGCCCTCTACCTGCCGGTAGCTGCCATTGCTGTCAAAAATATACCAGCTGCGGCGCAATAATTTTACGGAAAACGGGTTGTAGTTCTCCAGGGTAATGCGATAAGCAAACATAAATTCAGACTGCAATGCATTGCTGTATTCCGGTTGAAAGAATACTTCTACAGTTACATGAATACCTGCCGAAATTAAACTGCTCATTTACGGGAGTTTTGGTAAATATAGCATTTTTTAATGGTCTTCCCATTTATTATGGCGGCAGATTCTCCTACCTTTGCAGCATTATTGAGCTTGTTAAATGGATTCACCTATTTAATTTTTTTAGGTAATAAATTATTATAGTCTGAAACCCAATAATATTTAACATGGCTTTCAATCATTCAACAAATCATTAAAAGTAAATCAACGTTCTTCATGAAAATTGCAGTAGCAAAAGGCGATGGTATCGGCCCGGAAATTATGGATGCAGTGATCACCATTTTTAAAGCCGCTGACGTACCCCTGGAATATGATTATGTAGACATGGGAAAATGGGTGTTCGACAAAGGCTTCAATAACGGGATGACGGACGAGGCAAAGAAAACCATCGAAGCGCTGGGTATTTTGTTTAAAGGCCCGATGGAAACGCCCAAAGGAAAAGGTGTTAAAAGTATCAATGTAACCGCCCGTAAAACCTGGAACACGTATGCCAACAAACGGGTGTTTCAAACCCTGCATGGCGTGGATACGGTTTTTAGCAAAGCGGGGATTCCGATCGATATTACGATTGTACGTGAAAACATTGAAGATACCTATGGCGGTATCGAACACATGCTAACGCATGATGTAGCCCTGAGCCGCCGTTTTATTACCCGGCCCGGAAGCATGCAGGTAATCCGCTATGCGTTTGAAATGGCCCGCCAGAAAAATGCACGCAGGATCACCTGCGGTCACAAGGCCAATATCATGAAGATTACGGATGGATTGTTTCTCGAATGTTTTTATGAAGTAGCAAAAGAGTATCCCGAACTGAAGGCTGATGATGTAATCGTAGACGACCTCTGCATGAAACTGGTGGTACAGCCCAATAATTTTGATGTGGTAGTGCTGACCAATCTTCAGGGGGATATCGTATCCGATCTTTGTGCCGGCTTGGTGGGCGGACTGGGCTTTGCTCCTTCTGCAAATATCGGTGATCATATCTGCATCTTTGAAGCCGTTCACGGAACCGCTCCCGATATTGCTGGTAAAAATGTTGCCAATCCCACCGCGCTGCTGCTGAGTGGCATCGCGATGTTGCGCCACCTTGGATTACTGGAAAAGGCAGCCCAGATCGAAAATGCATTGCTTTATACCCTGGAACAGGGCGTGCATACCGGCGACTTTGGCGACAAATCCATTCCTTCCGTGAACACTACGGAATTTGCCAATGCTGTTATTACCAACCTGGGTAAAAAACCTGAGCAGAATGCCAAGCCCGAACTGGCCGATGTTGCCAGCTCCTGCACGGTACTGCACCTGGATAAAAACGTAATGCTGGAATCGAAGGAAACCAGCCAGGAAAAAATCGTAGGTGTGGATATGTTTATTGAAAGTTCGGAACTTCCCGAAGTGATCGCCAAAAAATGCCAGCGCCATGCGGGGGTAAAATTCAATATTGTAAACGTAAGCAACCGTGGCACCCAGGTATGGCCTACGGGCTCGGTATATACCAACCTGGTAAACCAGTACAATGTGCGTTTTGAAAGCATCGACAACCACCCGCTTACGCAGCAGGACGTGATCGGGCTTTATGTAAGCCTGAGCGGGGACTTCAAGATCTGTTCACTGGAACTGCTCAATGAGTGGGATGGTAAAAAAGCATACAGTCTGGCTCAGGGGCAATAAGGATTAATATATTCCGGAAGATAGAGAAAGCAACCATCAATGGGCCTGCGGGCCTGCTGATGGTTGCTTCACATTCATCCCAATCCAAATCAGCGCATCCGCGGCTTACAAAACAATTGACCAGGATGGGCCACCATATTGATCATAACAGAGCCCGCAGAGGCATCCTGTGTTTTTCATATTCAACCATTTACCCTATCTTTGTTCTTTAATGAAGCTTTCCACCAAACATTTACTGGGTATCAAGGACCTTACTAAAGGTGATATTTCCCTTTTTTTAGATACAGCAACACAGTTTAAAGAAGTCTTACAGCGACCAGTAAAAAAAGTTCCGTCCCTGCGGGATGTAACCATCGTAAACCTGTTTTACGAAAACTCAACCCGCACGCGCATTTCATTTGAGCTGGCCGAAAAACGGTTATCGGCCGACACGATCAATTTCACCGCATCCGGCTCTTCCGTATCCAAGGGAGAAACCCTCCTGGATACCGTAAATAATATTCTTTCCATGAAGGTGGATATGGTGGTAATGCGGCACAGCGCTACCGGCGCGCCTCATTTCCTGTCCCGGCACATTTCTGCCGCAATTGTAAATGCGGGCGACGGGATCAATGAACATCCTACACAGGGTTTGCTGGACGCGTTCTCGATCCGGGAAAAGATCGGCACACTTAACGGAACCAAAGTGGCTATTATTGGGGATATCATGCACAGCCGGGTGGCCATGAGCAATATGTACCTGCTTACCAAGATGGGCGCAAAGGTTACCGTTTGCGGGCCACCCACCCTGGTGCCAAAATATATTGAAGAAGCGTTTGGAGTAACGGTGAATTATAATTTACAGGAAACACTGAACTGGTGTGATGTGGCCAACGTGCTGCGCATCCAGCTGGAGCGGCAAAACCAGGTACTTTTTTCATCGCTCCGGGAATACAATCTTTCCTACGGTATCAGCCGGAAATTACTGGAAAATCTGAAAAAGGATGTGGTGATCATGCACCCGGGTCCCATTAACCGGGGCGTGGAGCTGGACAGTGATGTGGCCGACTCGGGGCAATCCATCATTTTGCAGCAGGTGGAAAATGGCGTGGCGGTACGGATGGCTGTACTATATTTGCTTTCCAATAAAAATCAATAACAGCGTATACAACCTGGCGTTATGTCAAGAATCTGTTTATTCCCCGGGACCTTCGATCCCATCACACTCGGACATGTAGACATTATCAACAGGGCGCTTCCCTTGTTTGATAAGATTATTGTGGGCATTGGCATCAATACCTCCAAAAGCCCCATGTTCAGTGCAGAAAAGCGATTGAGCTGGATAAAGGCTATTTACCCGGATAGCTCGCGTATCGAAGGTGCCATCTATGAAGGACTAACGGTTAATTTCTGCAAAGAGATTGGCGCCAGTTTTATCTTACGCGGCATCCGGTATGTAAGCGATTTCGAATATGAGAAAACCATTGCCGACGCCAACCGAACATTGGACCCAACCATTGAAACGATATTTTTAACGGGTGAGCCCAAGTACACCTCGGTGGCATCCACCATCGTACGCGATATCATCAAGAATAACGGTGACGCCAGTCCGTTTCTTCCTGAAGCCGTCTACACTTCTTTAAAAGACTGACAGGTCTTTTAGTCATGCAACACAAAAAATTTTCCGGAAGGGGATAAAAAAATCCGGCACAGGGCCGGATCTATATCATTAGAGACTATCCTCATTTATCCCCAAAGGTTATCACGATACTCCCCTTTCGCAATCAGCTCATTTAACTGCTGCTGCACAGCTGGAGCGTCTTCTTTATAGGTAACACCGAACCAGGGAGCATCTGTTTTGATCACTTTTACCACACCACCTTCTTTAATAAAATGATCTACTACAGCCGGGATCAGAAACTCTGATTTCGGAACCGTAAGATTCTCTTTTATAAACTCACGGAACTGCTCTTCATACAATTTGTAAATAGACGGGTGAAAACACCAGAAGTTCATGGAAACCGTTGTGTCTTTTGAAAGTTCTTTCGGTTCCAGGCCATCATCAGAAATCACCACATCTCCGCTCTCGGCAATATTATACCGTTCTACGACACTTTCCAGATTTCCTTTCGCATCCAGACCGCAAACACCACGGTTCACGGTGCCATGATCGGACAATGTGTTCATAATATTATATCCAACAACAGCATATGTTTTTTCATTCACCCCTGTTGTTAAAAATTCAAACGCCTTTTTAAACGCATCGGCGCCATAAAAATCATCCGCATTGATAACAGCAAAAGGCTCTTTTACTACGTTTTGAGTGCTTAATACCGCATGACCGGTACCCCAGGGTTTGGTGCGTTCTGCCGGAATCGCTGCTCCGTCAAGGTACATATCCAGTTCCTGGAATGCAAACTCATAATTCACCTTGCCATCCAGCTTGGAGGCAAACAACTCCCTGAAATTGGCTTCAAACTGTTTACGGATCAAAAACACAATCTTACCAAACCCTGCTTTAATGGCATCTGCGATCGAATAATCCATAATGGTTTCTCCGGAGGGGCCAAAAGCCTCTACCTGTTTCATACTTCCGTAACGGGATGCCATACCGGCTGCTAAAATCACTAATGTTGGTTTCATTCAATTTTTTTTTTCGTATGCTATCTGTTGTAATTGTACTTAACGAGATTTCAAAAATAGGTAAATTAGCCGTCCGATGTATCGGATCGGTGCGCCGTTATAAAAGCAATGGAAGCTATTCACGAAGATTTAGTCACTTGGGATCCCGTACCCTGGCTGGGCAATACCGCAACGCGGGTATACGTGCTCCGTCTCGACCGGCTTCATCCGCAGATCAGCGGAAACAAATGGTATAAACTCCGGTTTTACCTGGAGAATGCCAAAAAGCTCAAAAAAAGCCTTGTTACGTTTGGCGGGCCCTATTCCAATCATATACTGGCCACCGCCGCGGCCTGCAAGCTGGAAGGGATCCGCTGCGCGGGTATCATCCGGGGAGAAGCGCCCCGATTTTATTCACCCACCCTTCAGGACGCCGCAGCGCTGGGGATGGAGCTGCACTTTATTACCCGGGAAGCCTACCGGCAAAAACAGGTTCCCCCGTCCTTCTCCGGAGAAAATTGGTTGATCGTTCCGGAAGGAGGTTATGGCGTTCCTGGTATGCAGGGCGCTGCGACCATCCCTGTTGCTTCCGGCGTCTTTGATCATATCTGCTGCGCCACCGGCACCGGTACCATGATGGCCGGCTTGTTGCAATCGGCATCCCAAACCACCGTCGTTACCGGTTTCAGCGTTTTAAAAAACCATCAAAGCCTGCAGCAGGAGATGGACCGGCTGCTGGCGCCTGTAACGCGCACGTATACCATTCATCATGATTTCCATTTCGGGGGTTATGCAAAATACACCTCCGAGTTGATCCGTTTTATGAACGACTTGTATCATCATACGGGCATCCCAACCGATTTTGTGTACACAGCCAAACTCTTTTACGGGGTGAAAGCCTTGCTGCAGCAGGATCTGCTGCAAAGCAGGAACCTCCTGGTGGTCCACAGCGGCGGTCTGCAGGGGAACCGTTCGCTGTCAAAAGGAACGTTAATTTTTTAGGGATTCAAACCAGCAATCCTATCTTTGTTTGAATCAAAAACAGAAGATACAGCGCACAGGATATGAAAAAAATAGCATTGTTACTCTTGATCGGATCTGTAATCAGTAATTTTTCATTTGGCCAGGAAGACCTCCCTAAAGATTTTTCTGTGATCAAAGTGGGCAAACGGGTGATTGTTTCCTGGACTCATAACTTTCCGTCCGTAAAAATGATTTCTGTACAGCGTTCTTACGACAGTACCCGGTATTTTCAATCCATTGGTGCCCCACCCGATCCCAATTTAAAGGATAACGGGGTTTCGGATCCCAATCCTCCCAACGACAGTATGTACTACAGGGTATATGTATTGCTGGATGGCAGCCGCTATGTAATGACCAGGGCCAAGCGCCCGATGGTGGATACCTCCGGCGTTGCTGTAGCCCCTAATGATGTCAATGTGAATAACAAACCGGTAGCGCAGACCGCTGATTTCCTTCCGGCGGGATTTATCCAGTCGCGGTATATTTTTATGACTCCGGACCGGTATGTACGCGTAGAACTGCCCATGGACTCCCGCAAATATGATCTCAAATTCTTTACAGAAACCAACCAGCCGCTTTTTGAGCTGAAAAACCTTAAAGAAAAACGGTTTAAACTCGACCGGTCTTACTTTTATAAAGCCGGGTATGTCAATTTTGAGCTTTATGCCGATGGAAAGATCCTGGAACGGTATAAACTCTTCCTGCCGAAAGATTTCTGAGTGATCAATGAGCAGCAACCGGATGCAAATCCGGAAACAAAACGTTGGAAGCTAAGGACTGGATGCTGACAGCCGGAAGCGGAAGGCTAAACGCTGAAAGCCCTGACTATGGCTAAAATTAACATTTCAAACCTGCCATCCTGTCATACAACCGATAGATTTACCTATATTTGTGATTTTAAATGAACGAGTACAGTATGTTGGATCTAGCTACAGCGAAGGTGCATGATGAGGCACGCCAGGGAGAGCAGTTTGCCCCCTTTAAAAATGACCCTAACATCTATGGGAAGCGGTTTTACATCGAAAGTTATGGTTGTCAGATGAATTTCGCTGATAGTGAAGTTGTTGCAGCCATTTTAAATAAAGAAGGATTTGGTGCTACCCGTAATGTGGAGGAAGCCGATCTTATTTTTGTAAACACCTGTTCCATCCGTGAAAAGGCGGAGCAAACCGTTCGCAAACGCCTCACTGATTTTAAAAAATTAAAGGCGGGCAAACCCGGTACCCTCATTGGCGTACTGGGCTGTATGGCAGAACGCCTTAAATCGAAATTCCTGGAAGAAGAAAAGCTGGTAGATATTGTGGTGGGTCCGGATGCATACCGCAGTTTGCCCCGCCTGGTAAACGAAGCCAACGACGGGCAAAAAAGCGTGAATGTGCTGCTGAGCAGGGAAGAGACTTATGCCGATATTGCTCCCGTACGGTTGAACAGCAACGGCGTGAGTGCCTTTGTAAGCATCATGCGGGGGTGTAACAATATGTGTTCCTTCTGTGTAGTGCCCTTCACCAGGGGAAGAGAGCGTAGCCGGGACGCGGGCAGCATTATTGGTGAGTGCCGGGATCTTTTTGACCAGGGATATAAGGAAGTAACCCTCCTCGGGCAAAATGTAGATTCATACCATTATATTCCCAAAGAGGGAACGGAAGCCGATGCCGTAAGCTTTGCCAGTCTGCTGGAGCAGGTCGCCCTCATCTCTCCGGAACTGCGGGTCCGCTTCTCCACATCTCATCCAAAAGACATTACCGATGACGTATTGCATACGATGGCGGCCCACGAAAACATCTGCAAGTGCATTCACCTGCCGGTGCAAAGCGGGTCTACACGTATATTACAGCTGATGAATCGTACCTATACGCGTGAATGGTACAGGAGCAAGGTTGACCGTATCCGGGAAATTCTCCCGGACTGCAGCATCACTTCCGATATTATTGCCGGCTTTTGTACTGAAGATGACCAGGATCACCGGGACACCCTTTCCATTATGGATTACAGCCGGTATGACCTCAGCTATATGTTCTTTTACAGCGAACGCCCCGGCACGCTGGCGCAGCGCCGCTACCAGGACGATGTGCCGCTGGAGCTGAAAAAGAAGCGGCTGCAGGAGATCATTGAAAAGCAGAACCAGCTGTCCCTGGAGAACTATAAGAAAGATGTAGGGCAAACGTTTAAGGTACTGATCGATGGCGACAGCAAGCGCAGTGCTGAGCAGTGGGTAGGCCGCACCTCCCAGAACAAAGTGGTCATCTTTTCCAAGCAGGAAAAGGCAGCTCATAAAAAAGGCGATTATGTGCAGGTTGCCATCCATGATTGTACCCAGGCCACCTTGTTTGGGGAAATCGTATAATATAATAATATATTTGAATATTATGGCCCCGGAAATTGCAAATTACATGAACAGAATCATTGGCCGCTGTAAAAAAAATCAGCGGTAAAAAGTCTTCATGTATTAGGGGCCGGAACCCGGAAATGGATTTAGTGGTAAGAGCTACCATAAAAGAACTCATATTTACGCACTTGTTGCTTTAAAAACAGCCGATTTAGCTGTTACAAAATTTTGAATAACTTATCCATGGATTTACAATCAATAAAGAACCGCTTTAACATCATAGGCAATTCCCCGGAATTAAACTATGCGTTGCAGGTGGCAGTACAGGTAGCCAACACCGACCTTACAGTACTGATCATCGGCGACAGTGGTGTAGGTAAAGAGGCCTTTTCTTCCATTATCCACTCGCTTTCGTCCCGGAAGCACAACCCGTTTATTGCCGTAAACTGCGGCGCCATACCCGAAGGAACCATCGATTCCGAACTGTTTGGACATGAAAAAGGCTCCTTCACCGGCGCTGTGGATGCACGAAAGGGATATTTTGAAACCGTGAACGGCGGTACCATTTTCCTGGACGAGATCGGGGAAATGCCCCTGGGCACCCAGGCCCGGCTGTTGCGGGTACTGGAAGCCGGCGAGTACATTCGGGTTGGCTCCAGCAAGGTGCAGAAAACAGATGTGCGCGTTATTGCAGCCACTAATAAAGACCTGTTGAAACTGGTAGAACAAAACAAATTCCGCGAAGATCTTTACTACCGGTTGAGCACCGTTCCCATCCGGGTGCCTTCGCTTTCCGCAAGGAAAGAGGATATTGTACTGCTCTTCCGAAAGTTTGCAGCAGACTTTGCCGATAAATACAAGACCCAGTCGGTACAGCTGGATGAAGATGCCAAGAACCTGTTGCTGGAATATCCCTGGCCCGGTAATATCCGTGAACTAAAAAATATTGCGGAGCAGATATCTGTTTTATCAGAAAACAAACAGATTTCTGCCAAGGCACTCAGCCGCTACCTCCAGCCCTACTCCAATAACCGGCTGCCGGCCCTTTCAGCGGCACCGCACCAGAACGAATTTCAAAACGAGCGGGAAATCCTTTACAAACTTTTTTTCGATATGAAAAAAGATGTAAACGAACTTAAGCGTATGTTCCTGGAGGTACTACAGAATCCTTCCGTTGCAGCACAAAATCCATCACTTATCAACGAGCTGAAAGACCTCAATAACGGGCATGATTCCGGTTTCCTTCCTGCACCAGCCACCACCTATCAGCCGGTACAGCTGAGTATGCCGCAACAATCTGCAGCACCCGTGATTGTGGATAATACCATTGATGCACACGAAGAAGTAGACGAGAGCCTTAACATCATGGAAAAGGAAAAGGAACTGATCATTAAAGCCCTTAAGAAGCATAAAGGCAAAAGAAAAGATGCATCGCTTGATCTGGGCATCAGCGAGCGTACGCTTTACAGAAAACTAAAAGAATATGATATTGAAGAATTATAAAGCCCTTGTGGCAATGCTGGTCATATCGGCAGCCCTGGTGCTGGCATTCGCCCAAACCGGCTGTGGCGTTTATAAATTTAAAGATGTAAGCATCCCGGATAGTGTTAAAGTGGTTCGGGTTGGTATTATCCAGAACAAGGCTTCATATGTAAACCCCCAGTTGGCACCGGAACTTACAGAACGCCTGAAACAGAAGATCGTTAGTCAGACCCGTATGAAGCAAACCAACGGCGACGATGCAGACTGGGATATCAACTGTACCATCACCTCCTACTCCTTTTCCACTTCCGGTATTTCCAACCAGCGGGCTAATACCAACCGTTTAAATGTAGGCGTACATATTGACGTTCGCGATAACCATTCCCAGCAAACCAAGAAGTATGATGTCACCCGCAGCTTTGATTACGATGGATCGCTTGCCCTGCAGCAGGCCGAACAGGGACTGAAATCGGAAATGCTGCGAAGCCTTTCCGACGACATCTTTAACCGGATATTTTCCAACTGGTAAACCGCGGTTACCGGGCCGGAATTTCTTCCTGAAGGAGCGACATTTGCCGGCAGTATGTATCGCATTCATTCACCGAAATCCGCATAGCGGTTAACAATAAATCATGAATCATTTTATAAATGCCATTGCTTTTGCGGCCTTTCCCGATCAGGGGCATCCTATGCCAGTAGCCGATCTGAAAAAGATGGTGCAGCAATATCCCTATGCACCGGCACTGCAACTATTGCTTGCTGCACGATTAAAAGAGACCAATGACGATGGGTTTCACAACCAGTGGCAGAAAACCCTGCTTTATTTTAAAGATCCGCTATTGTTGCAATACCTGTTCTTTTCGGGGTATAAACCGGCTACCGCGGCGGAGCCATTTCCTGTTGAACCGGAGATAGAACCATCTGAAACAACCGGCGGCACTGCAGCAGCCATTGACCAGGAAGCTCCCCTTATCATCCCTGGTTTAAAACTGGAACCCCTGGACACCACAAAGGCTGGCTTATTATTTACGCCTTATTATACCGTTGATTATTTTGCATCCCAGGGTATCAAAATAAACGATGAAAACGGTACGGGCGACCAGTTTGAAAGCCAGCTGAAAAGCTTTACTTCCTGGCTGAAAGAAATGCGCCGCCTGCCTGATGCCACGGCAGGAGTACGACTTAGCGCTAAAAATGAAGCTGTTATCGAGAAAATGGCGGAAAAATCGCTCGATGGCGAGAACGAGGAAACCGCAGCCATGGCAGAAGTATGGGCCAAACAGGGAAACAAAGCAAAAGCAATTGAGATCTATCAAAAATTAAGTTTGCTAAATCCCTCTAAAAGAGCTTATTTTGCAGCGAAAATCGAACATTTAAAGAAATAATTCATGTTAACAACTCTATTTGTAATATTGATCATACTGGCTTGTGTTATTTTAAGCTTTATCGTGTTGATCCAAAACCCTAAAGGTGGCGGTTTAGCAGGCACCTTCGGGGGTGTAAGCAGCCAGTTCATGGGTGTAAAACAAACCAACGACGTACTGGAAAAAGGAACCTGGATCTTTGCCGCAGTAATCGGCCTCCTGTGTTTATTTTCAACCTTCTTTGTTTCCGGCTCTAAAGTGGGCGGCACAACCAACGGAAGATTACAGGATGTGAGTACACAACCGGTTCAACAGGCTCAGCCCCAGACTACCCCTGCAGTACCCTTTAACAGTGGTGTACAGCAACAGCCTGCTCAGCCGGCTCCCAAAGCAGACTCCGGAAAATAAGTATCCCTCTCTTAAAGTATTCAGTCCCGGCAGCAATTGCCGGGATTTTTTTTATTCATCCTTAATATTAACCGCATAGTACCGCTATGCAAAACTTATAGATTGAGCCGATGGCGCTCAACTTTTAGCTGTACACTATTAACAAGAAACAAAGTCCTTTGCTAACCCATTAAACCGAGGCTATGCTTCTTCAAAGTTTACTGACCAGAAGTTCCTGTTGGTTTAATGTTATACTCTATGCTACAGAAGCCAGGGCTTGTATACTTGAAGTAATTTCTGAATTTATTCCGAAGTGATGAACCAGATAGAGGGATCGAGTGCCGTCCGGCCCATTTCGAAACAACGTCGGGCCTGCTACTTCTCTTAGCTAGCGAGCCTCCAGCCTGTCTTGATTACAATGAAGAGTGGGTCGCTACACCCATATTGTGACCATTTTTATACGGGTTCTAAATAATGTGCCATACACACAGCCTGCTATATGCAAATAATGGGAAACACCAGGTGGCAGGACGACAAACCGGCAAGCCTAACCATACAGATCATCTGCATGTTCTTTCCCGGCCGGGCACTGAAGACACTGCCCGAGGCAGGGGGCGTTTATTTTGACAGCTGATATTCGATATTTGACATTTAATGTTTGGTATTAACCGTTGACGTTTGAGGCGCTGTATTAACCGAACCAGGCTCTTCGTATATTAATAGGTTTGTCAGAAATCCCCTTACCGGAACAATATAAAGGCAATAATCAGGGTAATGATCACATTGAATAACTGAGCGATCAGGAATGCCCACAACGGCTTTCTGCTGTTGTTTTTAAACAGGTCGGCAAAGCGGGTCTCCAGCCCGATACTGGTAAATGCGAGTCCGAACCACAAGCCCTGAAGACTCTTTAACCCGTTTTTAACAGAGGCATTTACCTCTGGTGTAATCAAAAAAGAAAACAGTAGCGAAGCGCCGATGAACCCCAGTATGAACTTGGGAAACCGTTGCCAGATCACCTTCAGCGTAGGCTTCTCCTGGCTGCCTGCAGCAGTGCTCTTGGAGTAGGTCCAGTAAACCGAAATCGCAAAAGCAGCAATTCCCAGCAATACGTTCTGTGAAAACTTTACAATCGTACTAATCTTCAGAGCTTCCTCTCCTACCAGTGAACCGGAGGCTACAACCGCACCGGAAGTATCGATACTACCTCCAAGCCAGGCCCCGGTTACCCGTTCTGGTAACTGGAGGTAGTTAGCAATTACCGGCATAAAGATCATCATTGGCACTGCCGTAACCAATACCATCGAGATCACATACGACAACTTCTTCGAATCGCCTTTGATGGCTCCGGAAGTAGCAATAGCCGCCGATACGCCGCAAATGGAAACAGCACTGGAGATCATCATGGTGAGATCATCATCCACCTTCATCTTCCGGCAAAGCCAGAAGGCAAAATACCATACAGACAAAACAACGACCAGCGCCTGCACCAATCCCAGGCCGCCGGCCTTCATCACATCCGAAAAAATAACGGAACACCCCAGCAACACCAACCCGATCTTCACATATAGCTCGGCATTCAATACTTCCCGGAACCAATCCGGCAGTTTAAAACAATTACCAATGATCAGTCCCAGTGCCAGCGAGAAAATAACGGCTTCCAGGTTCAGATCCTTCATTACACTATTTCCGGCCAATACCAGTGCAGCCTGGGTGATCATAAAGATTACTACAAATACCGGAACAGTTGTTTTAAGCGGCTTCCTGGTAAGTACAGCGGCCAGCGCCGCAACAGGTGCTACTATCAGCAACTGCTTTCCGATATTTAACAGGTTGGAGGAAGAAAGAACAGTTGATGTAAGATCGGTTCCATTTTTCCAGGAATAAACCGGAACCGGTATGATCAGGCCCGAAAGGGCTAAAAGAATGATCAGCCCGCCCAGTAATACGATTGCCCAGTCTTCATGCATCCATGCTTTCTTCATGTTTTCTACTACTTTTTATTTTAAAATTATATAGCAACTGCTATAGGTGCTCGCCGGAACCGGTTGTTTTCCGCAAGCCTTCAGGTCCTTTTTTAAGTAAAGTGGTCTGCTTAACCGCCTACTCTTTGAATTTCATTCCCAGGTTATACATGGTAAACGCCCAGATATCTGCGGCTTCTTCAATCACCTTGCCAGTGGGTTTGCCTGCGCCGTGCCCGGCATTCGTTTCTATACGGATCAGCACGGGATTGGCTCCCTTGTGGTATTCCTGCAAACGTGCAGCAAATTTAAAGGAATGTGCCGGTACCACCCGGTCATCGTGATCTCCCGTGGTGATCAACGTGGCTGGATAGCGAACACCTTTTTTCAGGTTATGATAGGGCGAATACCGGTAGAGATACGGAAAATAGGTGGCCGAATCGGCGCTGCCGTATTCCACGGTCCATCCCCAGCCCACCGTAAATTTCTGAAAGCGCAGCATATCCAGCACCCCCACTTGCGGGATGGCGACCTTAAACAAATCCGGGCGTTGGGTCATTACCGCGCCAACCAATAACCCTCCGTTGCTGCCACCCCTGATGGCCGTTTTATTTTTATTGGTATATTTTTCAGCAATCAGGTATTCTGCAGCCGCAATAAAATCATCGAATACATTTTGCTTGTTCAGCAGCATGCCGGCTTTATGCCATGCCTCTCCATATTCGCTGCCGCCTCTCAGATTTACTACAGCATAAATGCCCCCCTGCTCCACGAAAAAGGCATTGCTCACACTAAAGCCTGGCGTCATCGGAATATTAAACCCGCCATAGCCGTATAAGAGTACGGGGTTGTTCCCGTCCTTTTTCAATCCTTTTTTATAGGTTAAGAACATGGGCACCCGGGTACCATCCTTGCTCGTAAAAAACACCTGCTCTGTTACCAGGTCTTCTGTGTTCAGATGCAGCGCTGCTTTCTTGTATAATGCAGACCTTCCCGAGTTAATATCATACTGATAGATGGCTGCAGGAGTTGCGAAGGAACTATAGGTATAATAGAAGGTCTTGTCTTCCTGGTCGGCTCCAAAACCACAGGCAGAGCCGATCCCCGGCAATGCGATATCCCGGATTTTGTTGCCGTCGAAATCATATTGAACGACCCTTGAAGCCGCATCCTTCAGATAACTGGCAAAAAGATGGCCGCCCGCCGTACCCACTCCCTGCAATGCTTCCTGTTGCTCCGGTATCAGGGTCTTCCAGTTTTCTCTTGCCGGCTGCCTGGGATCGATCACTACCACCCGGTAATTGGGTGCCCGGTAGTTGGTATTTACCAGAAGCAGGTCTCCTTTGTTTTCAATTACAGAAGACTCCGTATCAAAACCTTTTACCAATAACGCAAATTCCTGTTGCGCCGGATCATTAAGATCCCGGTACCAAAGTTCACTGCCGCTGGTGCCCTCTGTAACATTCAGGATCAGGAAACGTTGATCTTCTGTTAGTCCTACTCCAAAATACCGCAGCGGGTGCGCCTGATCCTGGTAAACAATCACATCTTCTTTTTGCGGTGTGCCCAACCGGTGATAGAATACCTTTTGGAATTCGTTCTTTTTACTCAGCTTTGATTTTTCGTCGGGCTCATCATAGGCGCTGTAATAAAACCCTTCATTGCCTTTCCAGGCCGCTCCGCCAAATTTGGTCCAGTTAATCTTATCCGGAAGCAGCGCTTTCGTTTCGGTATTCATCACAAAGATCTCGCTCCAGTCGCTGCCGGCTTTTGATACGGAATACGCACACAGTTTTCCATCCTTTGTAAAAGACAGACCGCCGAGTGCAGCAATGCCTTCGCTACTTAACGTATTAGGATCAATAAATACTTCAGCAGCGCCGTTAAGGTCTTTTGTACGGTACAAAACGGCCTGGTTCTGCAATCCGTCATTCTTATAAAAATAATAGTAATTGCCTTTTTTAAAAGGGGCTCCAAACTTGGGATAATTCCATAAGGATTCCAGCCTGCGTTTTATCTGGTTCCTGTAAGGGATCCTGGAAAGATAGGCATCGGTTACTTTATTCTGGGCCTGTACCCATGCTTTGGTTGCTGCGCTATTATCATCTTCCAGCCACCGGTAGGGATCTGTTACATTGGTTCCGAAATAGTCTTCCGTAACGGCCTCCTGCCGGGTTACGGGATATTGAAGCTGCGCCATGGTTTTCATCGTCAGTAATACAAACGGGAAATAAAAAAGTTTTTTCATGCAAACGCGTTTGAATAAAGATAGCAATTGGGAAATAACCGGCAAGAATTGTTTTCAAGTATATCAGGCCTCCGCGGCTTTCTCTTTTGTCACCCAAAATTCCACCAATGTACCATTCCCACATCCGGTAGCAATCCTGATCCCTGCCTGCATCTTCCGGGCCCTGGCGTACATATTCTTTACGCCGTTGCGGTCCGTAAGTTTTTCAGGATCAAAACCGATTCCATTATCCTTTATGGCAAAAAAGATCATCGTCTCTTCGTTCCGGGCAATTATCGAAGCCTCGGTACATTTTGAGTATTTGACGAGGTTATTCACAGATTCTTTTACAATCAGAAAGATATTTCTCCGGGTATCCATCGGCAGCGGGATCTCTGAGATGGATTCAGGAAAGTCAATTTGAAAATGAATTCCTTTCGACTGAAACATGGGCACAGCATATTCCCGGATATGCTGGCAAAGGTTACTAAACTTGTCATTGGACGGTTTAACCAGCCAGATGATATCATCCAGCGCGTCCAGCGTGTCTTTTGCGTTGGCTTCAATCTTGGTCAGCAGCTCTTCCTTATTGGTGCCCGAGGTACGGAGCAGCTCACTAAAGATATGAATACTACTTAAGGTAGATCCCATATCATCATGAAGATCGGAGGCAATCTGAGAACGGATCTCCAGCTCCTGGCTCAATCGTTTGTTACGCTCCAGCAACCGGTAGCGCAGGTAGTATAGGATGCCGGAGGTTAGGATCAGCAGGAACAACACCAGTGCCCCGAAAAGAAAGATCCGGTCGTTCTTCCGGTTGGTTTCAAGGAAAACAATCCGGGCCTGCTCCTTCTCCGTATCGTAAATAGCCTCCATCTGCCGCACATGCCGGTTGTTGCTTTCTGTTACAATACTGTCGCTGTACTTTTTAAACAGTTTGCTATAAAACAATGCAGAATCCAGGTGTGCCGTCATCTCGTTCAGTTTCATCAATCCCTCATACGCACTTTTTGTCTCCGTCATCGTGCCAATACGGCTGGAAATAGCAAGGGCATCAAAGAACATGTTTCTTGCCTGGATGTACTGGTGCAGCAAGAGGTAGGCGTTTCCCAGGTTATTATAATTGTTAGCGCTGTAAAGGCCATCGCCCAGGGTATCGGTGATGTGTTTCGCCTTTTCAAACAGGGCGATCGCTTCCTGAACGCGGTTTTGTTTTTTTAAAACATTACCAATGGAATTATAACAGATGGCAAGTCCCTTATGATTATTGATCTGCTTATTATAAAACAGCGATTGTTTATAATAGCTGTCGGCAGAATCCAGCTTGCCCATATATTCATACGCTTCACCAATGTTATTATAGTTCATGGCCATGCCCAGCATATTATTGGCCTTCTGTGCAATGGGCAAACTCTTCCGGAAATACGTAATCGCATCGTAGTAATTTCCGAGCACAATATGAATATTTCCAATGCTGTTTAATGCCACGCTGGCGCTGTAATCATCCCCTACTTTCTCCGCAAGGCGCAACGCTTCCATATGGTAGGTAAGCGCCTTTCCGTTTTCATCCAGGCGCCGGTAAACCACCCCGATATTATTGGTAGCATGAATTTCCGTTTGGATGTCTCCCGTTTTCCGGGCCAGCTCCCGGCTGTCTTTATGATTGGCCAATGCGAGCGCATACCTGGAAAAGTCACGGTTGTAAACACCGTAAGCATCCAGGAGCCGGGCTTCAGCATCTTTATAAGCAAGCCGGTTTACAAGATTAAAGCCGATTTTAAACAGCGTATCTACCGAATCGTTCTTTCGGTGCTTCGCAGCAAACGCGATGATGGAATCTACCTTTGCCCTGCTATCCGGCGCCCACAGCAATTCACGGGCTTCCCGCCCGGTCACAACCGCACGTTGTGCCAGCACAGGCACCAACGCAAACAGAAGCTCTGCTATTAACAGCAAACCATAGGAACGAACCGTTTTCATGTTTTTGTAGGGAAAATAGACCAACCGATTTCTCACATCCGCAGTTTAAAATTACTAAACTTTAAGCAGAACCCATGTAAAAACAATACCGGCATTATGTTGCCACCCGAATCTGCCCTTGTGCCGGAATGATTTAAAAAAAAGGACGCACCATTCCGGACGTCCTTTTCAATCAGGTTGATATTTGTTCTATTTCAAAACGGCCAGCGCCTTTTTTATGCGGCTCCAGCCCTCTTCAATTTTCTCCAGGCTGTTGGCAAACGAAAAACGTACGCAATTCGGTTCACCAAAAGCTGCACCCATTACAGAGGACACATGCGCCTTGTTCAGGATGTACATGCAAAGATCCGCGGAGTTGGTAATGGAGGTTTCACCATCCGACTTTCCGAAATAACTGCTCATATCCGGGAAGATATAGAATGCACCATCAGGCTCGGTACAAGTGATTCCGGGTATGTCATTGATCAGTTCCATCACCCGTTGTTTACGGCGGGTAAACTCTTTGGTCATTTCCATAGAGGGGGCCAGATCCGCCGTAAGGGCCGTCACAGTCGCTTTTTGAGCAATAGTATTGGTACCGCTGGTAATCTGCCCCTGCAGTTTTTCCATACCCTTTGCGATTTCTACAGTTGAGGCGGTATAACCGATCCGCCAGCCCGTCATTGCAAATCCTTTTGCCAGTCCATTCACTACAATGACGCGGTCTTTAATTTCTTCAAACTGCGCAATGCTCTCATGCTTGCCCACATAATTGATGTATTCATAAATCTCGTCGGAGATGATATAGATCTGCGGATGTTTTTTAAACACTTCCACCAGGCTGGCCAGTTCATCTTTACTGTAAACGGCCCCGGAAGGGTTACAGGGTGAAGAAAACAGGAAGGCCTTGGTATTGGGCGTAATGGCTTTTTCCAGATCAGCAGCGGTGATCTTCAATTTCTGTTCTACCGTAGTCCGGATCTCCACTACTTTTCCGCGGGCGATCTTCACCAACTCGGAATAGGTTACCCAGTACGGTGTGGGAATGATCACTTCTTCACCATCATCTACCAATGCCAGGATCACATTGGCCAGGCTTTGCTTGGCACCTGTGGAAATCACAATCTGTTCCGGCTTATAATCCAGGTTATTGTCTCTTTTCAGTTTGGTACAAACAGCTTCCCGTGCATCCAGAAAACCCGCTACCGGGGAATAGTGGCTCCAGTTGTCATTAATGGCTTTAATGGCAGCCTCTTTAATGTGCTCGGGCGTATCAAAATCGGGCTCACCCAGGCTCAGATCGATCACATCGATCCCCTGTGCCCTCAATTCGCGGCCTAATTTGGCCATTTTCAGCGTTTCAGGCTCACTAAACCGCTGTAAAAGAGAAGATAACGACATTTTAAACGTTTATAATTGATTTTTAAACAAATTCAGGCAAATTTAGGGGTTAGAGTGACAGCTTCGAACTTAAAATCTCAAAAAATCGAAATATTCTATAAAATCCACCCATAACTAAAAATTTATACAGTATAAAATCCGTTTATAAAACCAAATCCACTATATGTCTTTAAACCTTATCTTTGCCCCCTTTAAATTTAAAGAGGAACCAAAGATTAAATTAACAAATACGTATGCAACTCAAAGGACTGGTTAGATTTTTTACAATCTTACTCATTATCTACTCACTCTACCAGCTGTCATTTACATGGTTTGTACGCAACCACGAAAAGAAATTGGAAAAGATTGCGCACAATTATGTAAATGCAAATCACCAGACTGCTGCCCAAAAGTTCCCCTCCAATAAAGATTCCCAGGAGGTGTACCAGGAAACCCTGAACCAGATTTACAACGATCGCCTGACCCGCTTAAAAGACAGCACCAAAGATGAAACCATTACCTATGGAATTACCGGTGCCATCAGCTACCAGAAAGCGAAAGAGGAAGAGTTGAACCTGGGTCTTGACCTCCAGGGGGGTATGAATGTGACTATGGAAGTAGAGATGAACGGATTGCTACAGACGCTTGCCAACAATTCAAAAGATCCCAATTTCTTAAAGGCATTGGCGAATGCCGATAAACGCAAAGGGAACAGCGATGCCAACTTCATTACCCTTTTTGTGGAAGAGTTCAAAAAACTAAGCCCGAATACGCCGTTGGCCTCCCTGTTTGCCACAGCCAACCGCGAAAACATTAAGGTTACAGACAATGATGCCAAGGTTACCCGGTTCCTGCAGGAGCAGGCCAAGGCTGCTTTTGACAATACGGCCCGCCTGATTACTACCCGTATCGATAAGTTCGGGGTAGCGCAGCCCAGCATCAACCCGGATCCCAGCAAACAGATCATTTCCGTAGAACTGCCCGGCGTACAGGATAAGGAGCGGGTTCGCAAAAACCTGCAGGCCTCTGCCAACCTCCAGTTCTGGGAAGTTTATAACATTTCCGAACTGTGGGCCAACCTGCAAAAAGCAGATGAAATCTATTACGCTCAGAATGCAGGAAAAGCAACAAAAGACAGCATTGCAAAAACAGACTCAGCCGCTGTTGCCGCAGGTGCGGTAGCCAAGCCCGATTCTGCAAAAACAGCTACCACTGATACCAACAAGCTGCAGAATCAGCTGTCGGAACTGGCCAAAGCGGATAAAAACGCTCCTAAAACAGGAGACGCTGCTGCTGATCAGCAACAGGAAATGAAAAAGCATATCTGGGGGATTTTAGTGCCTCCGGTAGATCAGAAAGGCGGCCTGGCAGACATGGGTATTATCGGGCAGGTAAATATTAAAGATACAGCTGATGTACGTGCCATGCTTACATCTCCCGCCATCCGCTCCCAGTTCCCTTCAGAAATTGCCTGGATGTACGGGATGCCTGAAAAAATAGGCAATAAGAAAAGCAATATGGTAGCCCTATACGCCATCAAAACCTACGGACGCGATAAGGCGAAGCTGGAAGGCGAACATGTAACCAATGCCGGCGCCGACTATGACCAGTCTGGTAAAACCAATGTATCCCTTGAAATGGATGCCATCGGCAGCCGCGTATGGGCT
This sequence comes from Niabella agricola, assembly GCF_021538615.1. NCBI lineage: Bacteria > Pseudomonadati > Bacteroidota > Chitinophagia > Chitinophagales > Chitinophagaceae > Niabella > Niabella agricola. The sequence continues at coordinate 18,586 of NZ_JAJHIZ010000002.1, read as the reverse complement.
GATATGACCCGCGCCAACAAAAACCGGCATATTGCCATCGTGGTAGACAACCAGGTGTATTCGGCACCCGTAGTTAACGATGTGATTGAAGGGGGCCGCTCCAGCATCTCCGGCAGCTTTAGTGCCGAAGAAGCAAAAGACCTTGCCAATATTCTTAAAATTGGTAAGTTACCCGCTCCGGCCAAGATTGTATCAGATGAAACCGTTGGGCCAACCCTTGGAGAGGCGGCCATCAAAGGAGGTTTGATGTCCTTTACGATCTCCTTTATAGTAATCTTCATCCTGATGTTGATTTATTATAACACCAGCGGATGGGTAGCCAATATCGCCCTGATCTTAAACCTGCTGTTTACAGTGGGTGTACTGGCCGGTTTGGGTGCAACCCTTACAGCACCGGGTATCGCAGGTCTGGTATTGACCATTGGTATGGCAGTGGATAGTAACGTAATTATTTATGAACGTATTAAGGAAGAGCTGACAAAAGGGAAAAGTTATATTTCTGCCATTAACGATGGTTACAGCCGTTCCCTGGCACCGGTGCTCGATGGTCACGTAACCACGCTCATCACCGCCTTTATCCTGTATTATTTCGGGCTTGGACCGGTAAAAGGTTTTGCCACTACACAGATCTTGGGATTGTTACTCTCCCTGTTCTGCGGTATCCTGGTAAGCCGTTGGGTTACCGATTGGTTCACCAACAAAAATCATCACCTGAAATACTTCACCGGCCTGAGCCGCAGCATCTTCAAACACAGTGCCTTTAAATTTATCGAGTTCCGTAAAGTAGCTTATGGTATATCAGTAGTGATCCTGCTATTATCCATCGGCACCATCTTCCACGGGTTCGACTATGGTGTGGAATTCAACGGCGGACGTTCTTACCGGATCGATTTTGGTAAAAAAGTAGATGTAGAAAAAGTGCGCGACGATGTAAAAGCTGCGTTTGACAATGAGAATCCGTTTATCAAAACCGTAGGTGATGCCAGTGCGCTGGATATTACCACATCTTACCTGATCACGGATCCGAATACCACAAAAGCAGATTCGATCGTAGCTCATAAACTGTTTGGCGGGTTAAAAAATCACCTGCCGCAGGGTACTACATTTGAACAGTTTGACACGCAATATAAAATGGGTACCAAGAAGGTATTGCCAACGATCTCCGATGATTTGAAAAGAGGTGCGGTTACTGCCACCGTGCTGGCGATACTGGCCATCTTCGTATACATCTTCCTTCGTTTCCGCGACTGGAGATATTCGCTGGGAACCATCTTCTCGCTGCTGCACGATGCATTGGTAACATTGATCGTGTTCTCTTATGCAAGAGACTGGGTACCTTTCCCGCTCGAAATTGACCAGCATTTCATTGCGGCCATTCTTACGGTGATTGGTTTCTCAATGAATGATACCGTGGTGGTATTTGACCGGATCCGTGAAGACGGAAGACTATACCCGAATATGGACCAGAAAACATTGGTGAATAAAGCCATTAACGACACGTTGAGCCGTACTGTTATGACCTCCTTTACTGTATTTATTACGGTATTGATCCTGTTCATATTTGGCGGGGAAGCCGTTAGAGGATTCGCCTTTGCGATGTTGATCGGGGTGATAACCGGGGTTTACTCTTCTATCTTTGTAGCGGCACCAGTATTGGTGGATCTGAGAGGTGGATTGAGAAAAAGCAAAACAGGATCCGCTGTAAAAGTGCAGCCGGAGCATCACTAATCAGGATTTATTGTATGCTGAATGATAAAGAGACCACCTCACGGTGGTCTCTTCTTTTTGTTGTACGAATAATAGCGGCAGCGGGTCACTTGGCACCTGTTGAAATCGAAGACATGCGCAAAACCATACTACGAGCCGCTGCTGACATCTCCAGTCCGGCGGGGATTACCGTGAGGGCTTGCTGCACAATCAATCATAGCTATTCCCGTCATTCTTCAGACGAGCTCATCTATGCGATGGGTGCCCATCCGTTTCTTCAATTGTAATCTCAATGTAATAAAAACGGCCCGCGCTTTCTTTTTCCCGATAGCGTAAACGATCCTTTTTACTGTAAAATAGATTTGCGCTTCTTAATGCAGAACGATTATGAAACAGAAGCACACATTATTATCAATACTCCTCTTTTTGACCGTTGCGCCCCTTTTTGCCCAGTCCGGAAAAATACAGGGCTTCGTTACCACCTCCGATGGAAAGCCTGCGCCCTATATCACCGTCACCGTTGAGGGCACACCACATGCCGTACAAAGTGATGACCGGGGATTCTATGAAATCAAAAATATCAAACCGGGATCCTGGACCCTGTTGCTCTCGGCTGCCGAAACCACCACCCAGCAAAAAAACATCACCCTCGCAAAAGGAACAACGCTTAAAGCCGATTTTGTAATTAACGAAACGGCCCAACAGCTGGACGCGGTATTTGTAAATGCGCGTAAGAGTATCGAACACGCTTCGGTAAGTTTGCGCCTGAAAACCCCGTTGCTTGAAACGCCACAAAACATACAGGTGATTGACCAGACCACCCTGGCACAGCAGCAGACGATCAGCATGAGTGATGGACTGGTACGGAACGTAAGCGGCACTACACGGATTGAGCATTGGGGCGATCTCTATGCCAATATTACCACACGCGGCTCCCAGATACAGGCGTTTCGAAATGGCTTTAACGTAGTGGCTTCGTACTGGGGGCCGCTTACTGAAGACATGAGTTTTGTAGACCGGGTGGAGTTTGTAAAAGGTCCTGCAGGGTTTATGCTGGCCAATGGAGATCCCAGCGGCCTATATAATATCGTTACCAAAAAACCCACGGGCACCACCAAAGGAGCTATCGATCTTACCATGGGCAGCTTCGACCTTTACCGGGGCAGTCTTGACCTTGACGGATCGCTTAGCAAAGACAAAAAAATTTTATACCGGTTGAACATGGCAGCACAGAACCGCGGTGCGCACCGTGATTTTGAATACAACAACCGGTATGTGCTGGCACCCGTGATCTCTTATCAGCTCGACCCAAACACCAAGCTAACACTGGAGTATAATGGCCAGTTTGCAAAGATGACGGAGGTTGGATCGTATTACATCTTCTCTAAATCCGGGTATGGCACTTATCCGCGCAACCTCAGCTTTACCAATCCCGGCCTGCCACCCACCCGCATCAATGATCAAAGCGGATACCTTACGTTTGAGCATGCGTTTAATACCAACTGGAAGATTACCGCACAAGGTGCTTATTTTAACTACAACCAGGCAGGTATGAGTTCCTGGCCATCCATGATGGATTCCATTACCGGCCACCTGATCCGCAATGTTGGTATCTGGGACGCCAAAAGCAATATGGCACTGGGACAGGTATTCTTAAACGGAGCATTTCACACCGGCAGCATCCGGCACCACGTGCTGACGGGTGTGGATGCCGCTAATAAAAAATATTATGCAGACTGGGGACAATCACATAATCTCGATTCCATAGGAGCATTATTTGATCCCGCACATCCGGATTATAACATTCCGGTAAATGGCTACCCGGAATTTGACCGAAGCAAACCGTTAGAAGAACGGGCTATTGCAGCGGGAGGAATCCAGACACAGCGGTATTCCAGCGTATATATACAAGATGAGCTGGCTTTCTTTCAGGACCGTTTGCGATGGACCCTTGCCGGCCGCTATACTGACGTGAGCCAGATCTATGGAACGGGGACCAACTATTCGAAGGCAAGGCATTTTACCCCCCGAACCGGTCTTAGTTATTCAGTTAGCAAAAACCTGTCTGTATATGGCTTATATGACCAGGCATTTATTCCGCAATCGGGTACACTCAGCAACGGAGGTAAAATAAAACCCATCACCGGCAATAACATGGAGCTGGGGATCAAGAAAAGCTGGCTTCACGACCGGTGGCTGACCACACTGTCTGTATACCGTATCTTAAAGCAAAACGAGCTGACAGCCGATCCTAATGCGCCTAATCCCAATCAGCCCACCAGCATTGTTCTCGGAGAAAAAACGGCCCGGGGTATCGAATTCGACGCAAGAGGCAGCATCCTTCCCGGATTCACCGCTATGGCTAACTATGCCTTTACGGAAAGTCTGATTACCAAAGTTTCGTCGGGGGCAGCGGGTAGCTATACCGTAGGAACGATCATACCTGGCTATGCAAAACATACTTCCAATGCCTGGCTCTCTTATGAGCTGCAACAAGGAATACTACAGGGCCTGGGTATTTCTGGAGGATTTACCTCATTGATCGGCCGGCACACCGGCTGGTCCACACAGGGTCAGCAGTTGCCGGATTACTTCAAGCTGGATGCCGGGTTATTTTATACACAGGACCGGTACCGCTTTACGTTAAATCTGTTCAACGTACTTAACAGCTATCTGTACACCGGCTCCTATTACGAGCTGCCTGCCGTATATGGTGACTGGAGCTCGGTAAAACCGGCCTATTATTACCAAACGGAACCGCCGCGCAACATCCGGTTCAGTGTCAGCTACCGCTTCTGATCCAATATCCACCACAGAAAACTGCGGTCACCAGGTGAAAATGGTAAGCCGCAGTTTTCATTTCTCCTCTTTGTTGGCCTTTCTTATCTTTGAACTCCTTCACGATTCTTTAAAAGCATCATATGAAAAAAAGTCTCCTTGTCCTGTTCTCATTTTTTGCTTGCACAACAGTGGCCGCACAAACCACCCGGAACGGTTTCGAACTGATCTCCCGTCCTGCTCAGAAACAGATAGATATTTTGTATAACGGGCAACTGCTGACCGCCTACTGCTATACAGACAGTATTGCCAAGCCCTTTCTGTATCCAGTAAATACACTTGGAGGGATCACGGTTACCAGAGGATTCCCGGTAAAGCCCATCCCCGGTGAAAGTACCGACCATCCGCATCACGTAGGCATCTGGATGAATTATGAATCCGTAAACGGGATCGATTTCTGGAACAATTCATCAGCTATTGCTGCCGCAAAAAAAGAGCACTATGGCACCATTGTGCATCAAAAGATCCTGAATCAGTCGGCGTCTGGGCGTAAGGCAACACTGGGGGTTACAGCAACCTGGGTCAATCAGGCGCAGGAAACATTTCTGAATGAGCATACAACCTATTTCTTTGAAATAAAGGACAACCGGTTTTATATTACCCGTAAGACCACGCTAACCGCACTCAGGAACCCGGTTGTATTTAAAGATGTAAAGGATGGTTTCTTCGCCATCAGGCTTGCCAAAGAACTGGAAATGCCTTCCGCAACCTCAAAATCATTTACAGATGATAAAGGGAACATAACAACGGTGCCTGCTCCGGGCACAGGGGTACCTACAGGTATGTATTATGCCTCCAATGGAAAAACCGGGGATGCCGTATGGAGCAGCCAGGGAACCTGGGCGATGCTCAAAGGAAAAAAAGACGGGGCATCTGTTACCATTGCCATGTTTGACCATCCCTCCAATACCGGCTATCCTACTTACTGGCATGCGCGTGGTTACGGTTTGTTTGCGCTTAATCCGCTGGGCAGGGCCGTATTTAGTAATGGACGCGACTCCTTAAACCTGGTATTGCAACCGGGCCGGTCGCAAACATTTACCTATCGGATCGTTATAGCGCAGCAGGACCTGACTATTCCGGAAGCTGCCGCAATGGATGCTGCATTTAAACAATCGCGTTATTAACAGGCGTCAGGGTGCCGCTTCAAACCGGAAAAGCTGGGCATCGCTTCCATTCCACGACCAGGATCTGATATCGGCACCCGGCGTGGGATCTCCGTTGGCCAGGTCCATGACGTTGCCGCTGGCTTTTGCTACTATACGATACCAACCGTTGCCGGCATCTTCGATCCGCCAGAGCTGGCAGTCATTGTTGAGCTGGTCCCAAACCTGTATATTAGTTCCCACGGCCAGTTTGCAGGCATCCAGGTCCAGTGATTTATGATTGGGCTGTTGCGAGATGATCTTGTAAAATCCGTTTCCCTGGTAGGTTAATGCCCAGCGCTGCCCGTTACAGTTGGTGCGCGTCCAGGTACGCACATCCGCATTCCCGGTAGCACAGGCAGGAATATCCAGGTAAAGTCCCTGCCCGGAACTGGTATTCACTTTCGACCGGATCGCATAGATTCCATTGGCCATCGGGTTGGGAACCGTACAGGGTGCAGATCCCGTAATCCCGATCACACCGGAGGTAGTAATATTCACCGGCATAATATTGCCCGCTGCATCAAAGAACATGCGGTCAATGGCCACCTGCCGCTCATCTACATTGGTACTGGTTCTGCGGTGATACACAAAATAATATTCACTACTGCAGCCCGGCCTTGAAATCACCGCATTATGCCCCGGCCCCAGAATATTGCCGTTAGGAGCCGTAATACGCCCTTTAACGGTCCAGGGGCCCATGGGTGACGCAGCAGTGGCGTATTCCACATGGTAATCGCTGTTGCGGTAGTCATTTACGGAGTACATCAGGTAATACGTCCCATTGCGTTTGATCATATAAGGGGCTTCAAAATAATTCGATGGCTTCGTATTGCTCCGGGTGCCGGTGAACGAGATCATATCGTTGTTCAGTTTCTGGATGTTCAGCGTCGTATTCCCCCAGTACAGGTAGGCCTGCCCGTCTGTATCAATAAACGCCATCGGATCAATCGGATCCGTACCGAGTCCTGTGGCCAGCGGTGCACCGATATCGGTAAACGGCCCGGTGGGGCCCGGCCCCACTGCCACTCCGATCTTTTTACTGGCCGTAAAATAAAAATAATACTGACCGTTGCGGGCCACCACGCTGGGGGCCCAGCCATCGGCATGCGACCAGCTGACGTTGTTCAAATTAAATACCACGCCTTCATCTGTCCAGTTCAGCAGATCAGCCGAGGAGTAGGCGTGAAATTCGTTTACCGTAGGACCATTGGCGGTAGTATAAATATAATAGCGCCCGTTGGCATACAGGATATCCGGATCCGCAGTAAAGGGAGGCAATACCGGGTTTCCGCTCATCAGGTCCAGCGCTGCGGGCGTAACCATTGAAGACGCGCTCCGTTTCGCTACTGTTTGTACAGGCGTCACCGCCGTATTTTCCTGTTGTCGTGAACAGGCAGAAAAAACCAGGGATGCAGCCAGCGTCCCCAGTATAAGCGAACCAGTTTGTTTTTTCATATGCGAAAATTTAATCGTTTAAGCAATGATTCCGCTACAAGGTACAAATAAATACGGGAACACGGCTCTTACCGGCACCAGGGATGCTTTAATCAAACCCTGGCCGCTTCCTTTTGTTGCTCCATCCGTATCGGCCGGCTATAGCACCGGCTTCCGGTTTACCAATGTGATCAACTGGCGGTCTTCCCCATAGAAACCCAGGACCCGCAGCCTTTGAGATCCGTCTGCCAGGCAGATACCATCCGGCAAAAGCATGAGCGTATTAGCACGAAGATTTCAGGCAATGAAGCGACCTGTTTTATGACAAAAGCTTGCCCCAATATCATGACTTTGAAGCAGCCCCTTATGTAAGTTTGTTTTAGCGACCATATGTACGTGTACGTATTCCGGGTACTGCTGCGGTGATTATTTTCCGTGTGAGGTGTTTGCTTTCTTCTTTTCTTTTTTCTTTAAATATTCCCCGTTAAAAGAACACTGCAAAGCGCCCAGCCTGGAACCGCACCCCTCTACTTCTTCCAGTGAAACCCGGTCGTTTTCAAATATAAAACGCAATACGCAGGGATCACCGCCCTGACGGTACTCTGCAATGGTTGGCGAAGCAAACAGGGCATCTCCCTTTAGTTCGCCCACACATTCTTTATCGTTTTTCTCCAGGTGGATAAAAAACCGCACCCGGCCTTCCCGTTGTCCGTCGCGGATGGATATCAGGTTCATTTTATTATCGCCGTAGTCGCCGGAATATTTTTGTTTGCGGGGCAGGGTATCGATCGGATTGATCAATTCTGTAAAACCATCCCCCAGGCTGTCCGTCATAATCAGTGAAAAGCTTTTTGCGGCTTCATTCAGCACAAAAACATCATGCCCGCTGATCTCAATACCGTTTGGCAACTTCTGGGTCAGATCCTTATTGATATTCAGTCGCGGATCAATCGTTACAGAAATGGATACGTTGGTATTCGGTGTCAGTTTGATCACCGGAAAACCGGCGATGAACTGTTTTTTTTGATCATGTGCAGTAATCAGCAATACCTTCCGGTCCCGGTCGATGCCTCTCGTCAGCAGGTAAAAAGCACCTTTTCCTGCCTGAACCGCCCCTACCGGGTAGTAGGCCGGATGAGAACGGGGACCAAAAACCTTAAGGGTAACGGAATCCGGTATAAACTGGTGTAACACTTCAGGAGCAATGCGCAGCGAATCCTTTTCATGCGCCGGAAAGGACGTATCCCCATAAACAAACGGAAGAGACAAGGTTGGATACGCCTCCATAAACTCCTCAATATTCACCGCCTCATCGCCGGTCATCTTCTTTTTCTTTTTTCCGCCACAGGCAATCAGAAATACAGCCGCTATAATCAGGGACCAGTATAAAGGTTTACGCATACATTCAATTATACAACAAAATAAATAAAATCCGGTGCAACTGTGTAAAAAATAAAATTTTCGCTTACTTGTAACTTTTTTTTAGATTTGTCTAAATTTTTATTTTGATGTCTTCAAATCTTTCGCATACGGAAGAAAATTATATAAAAGCGATTTATCACCTGGAACGGGACGGGAAACCGGTGAGCACCAACGAGCTTTCAGAGCTGCTGAAAACAGCAGCTGCTTCTGTTACGGATATGCTTAAAAAACTAAAACAGAAAAAAATCGTTCACTATAGGGCCTATTATGGCTGTAACCTCACCGATGGAGGCCGGAAAACAGCCCTGATGATCATCCGGCGGCACCGGCTCTGGGAATACTTCCTCTCAAAAAAACTTGGGTTTAATTGGGATGAAGTACACGATATTGCAGAAGAGCTGGAGCACGTAGGCAGCATCAGTCTGATCAACAAGCTCGATGCCTTTTTAGGGTTTCCCCGCATTGACCCCCACGGCGATCCTATCCCGGATGAAAAAGGACATATTGCCAAACGCTCCAATAAGCTGTTATCGGAGATACCGTTGCAGACGCCCGTAGAAGTGGTTCAGATCGCCGATCAATCAACAGGCATACTGGAGCTGCTGGATGAAAAAAATATAAAAATCGGCACCCTGCTTGAAGTCCGGAAACGGTTTTCGTACGACCAGTCGCTGGAAATAAAAACCGGGGGCAAACAAACGACACAGATATCAAAAGAACTATCGCAAAACATTTTAGTAAAGGGCCATGAATAAACATCATTCCGATATTTCATTGAGCGAAGTACATCAGTCGGTAGATACGACTCAAACCAATAAGCCCAAATGGCGGCGGATCCTTTCATTTTTCGGACCGGCATACCTGGTCAGCGTGGGATATATGGATCCCGGCAATTGGGCAACGGATCTCGCTGGTGGCAGCCAGTTTGGATATAGCTTATTGTGGGTATTGCTGATGAGCAACCTGATGGCGCTCCTGCTTCAAAGCCTTTCCGCCCGTTTAGGAATCGTACGGCATAAGGACCTGGCGCAGGCTAACCGCGAGACCTATCCGCGGGGCGTCAATTTTATCCTGTACCTACTGGCGGAAATTGCCATTGCCGCTACCGACCTGGCAGAAGTGCTGGGCATGGCTATCGGGTTGCAATTGCTAACGGGCATGCCGTTGATGTATGGGGTACTGATTACCGTGCTGGATACTTTTTTACTGATGCTGTTGCAGCGGTTCGGCATGCGCAAGCTGGAAGCCTTTGTGATCGGGCTGATCTTTATCATTGGCATGTCATTCCTGGTGCAGATCATTATTGCATCACCCGATCCCCGGGAAATGGCCTCCGGCTTTGTACCCCATATCCAGAATGATGCCGCCTTATATATTGCCATCGGTATCATTGGCGCCACGGTAATGCCGCACAACCTTTACCTGCACTCGGCCCTGGTACAGACCCGGAAATTTAAAAATACTGAAGAAGGCATCCGGAAGGCACTAAAGTATAATTTCTGGGACAGTGCCATTGCACTGAATATGGCATTCCTGGTCAATGCCGCCATCCTGGTGCTGGCTGCTACCGTTTTTTTTAAAACCGGCAGAACCGATGTAGCAGAGATCCGCCAGGCCTACGAGTTATTGCCCAGCCATCTCGGCAGCAACTTTGCCTCCAAGCTTTTTGCTGTGGCATTAATCGCTGCCGGCCAAAGCAGCACGGTAACCGGCACGCTGGCGGGGCAGATCATTATGGAAGGATATTTAAAACTGCGGATCAATCCCTTGGTGCGCCGTTTGCTGACCCGGCTTATTGCTATCGTTCCCGCTATCCTGGTCATTGGCATTTACGGCGAAAACGAAGTAGACCAGCTGCTCATCTTCAGCCAGGTGGTATTGAGCATGCAGCTGGGATTTGCTATCATTCCGCTGATTCATTTTGTAAGCGACCGGAACACCATGGGGGTATTTACCATCAAAACGGTTACGAAATTGTTTGCATGGATCATCACGGCCGTGCTGATCTATTTAAACGGCCGCATGGTCGCCGACGCCATCACCGGTTATTTTGCCACCACTGCTTCCTGGGGCTGGAAGCTGCTGATCATCCTGGCGAGCACCGGAATCCTGATCTTGTTAGCCTATACCATCTTTTATCCTTTCAGCAAAAGAAAGCTTAAACCAAGCTTTTCCCCCGTTCATCCCGAGCCTGCGGCTCTTGATCTTACAAACGGCGTTAACATATATCACATCATCGCCATTGCGGTTGATTTTGGGAAAACTGACAGCATACTCATCACACAGGCTTTACGACAGGGAAACACCCAGACAAAATTCGTACTGATCCACGTGGTTGAAAGCGTGGCGGCACGGTTCAATAACAAGGAAATAAAAGACGAGGAATCAAAAACAGATAAGGCATATTTAGACGGCTATGCCAAACAGATCCGTCAAAAAGGATACAACGTAGTATGGGAACTTGGCTATGGCATTGCATCCCGTGAAATCCCAAGGATCGTTATGGATCATAAAGCCGACCTGCTGGTGATGGGGGCGCATGGACATAAGGGACTGAAAGATTTTATATATGGCAGCACCATCAACAATGTACGGCATCGGTTAAAGGTCCCCATACTTATTATAGGCAGTAAGGTCAAGGGCTAAATGTTGATTTAAGCGAACAGGTGCTTCATTCGGTAATGTTTCTGCAAAGACCAACTGCCCGGAATAAATATCTAAAACAGCCCGGAGCCGAAACTACCTCCGTATCTGGTGGATAAAGTTTTCGAAAACATTCAGCTGCCCCTTCATACTTACAAACAGCACGATAAAAACAATGCCAAATACTGCGCCCCATAAATGCGCGCCATGATTAATGCGTCCACCACCCTGCCGGTCAAGATAGGCCGAGATCAGCAGGTATAGCCCGCCGAATATCCAGCCAGGAATGTCCACGGGCAGGAATAAAAAGCGGATGGGAAGTGTAGGGAATAATACGATACAAGCAAAGATCACCGAAGAAACGGCACCCGAAGCACCGAGACTTCTGAAGTAATAATCATCCTTATGCTTAAAATAGTCCGGAAGACTCGCCACTACCAGCCCTCCGATATACAAGCCGGCAAAATACATCGGTGCATCTGCACCAAAAACCCGGTCGTCAGGGAAAAAATACGTTTCCAGTGCAATACCGAAGGAATACAACGCGATCATATTAAACGCCAGGTGCATCAGATCTGCATGAATCAGTCCATGCGTAATAAACCGGTAGTACTGGCGGTTCCGGGAAATGGCAGGTCCGAAAAAAATAAGGTTGTCGATCACTTTTGAGCTACTGAAGCCCCAGAGGGAAACAGCCACGGTAATAATAGTGATAATGAGCGTAATGGTTAGTTCCATGTGCTAAAAATAGCGACAAATTCCCATTTCTCATTTCTAATTTTCCATTTCTTACTCTTTGTTTCAGGAATGATGATATTTTTCGTTTTTCATAATGGTACAGGCACGGTATACCTGCTCCGCAAGAATGAGACGCACCAGCTGATGCGGGAACACCAGTTGCGACAAACTCCATAACGTATTGGCTCTTCTCAAAACCGTTTCATCCAGCCCATAGGCGCCGCCGATCAAAAAAATAATGCGCCGGGTACCGGCATTGGCGCGACCTTGCAAAAAAGCGGCCAATCCTTCGGAGCTCATCTGGCGTCCGCGCTCCTCCAATGCCACGAGATAATCTTCCTTTGCAATTTTGGAAAGAATTACCGCTGCTTCCTTTTTTTTCAGCTCCGGAGCACCGAGCTGTGCCGCATCTTTCGGCGCCGGGATCAGCTCCCATTCCAGCCGGAAATAATTGCCGATGCGGCTGGAAAACGCTTCCACTCCTTCTTTAACATAAGCCTCGTGCTGCTTTCCCAACGCCCAAAAAGCTATTTTCATGTACTGTAGATTTATGAATTGCTACACGGATCAAAAATTCAAACAAGATTGTCAAGGATCATACCAAACAATATACATAAAAAAAGGAATTACATTATCTGTAACTCCTTGATCTTAAGTGACCCCGTCAGGATTCAAACCTGAAACCTTTTGATCCGTAGTCAAATGCTCTATTCAATTGAGCTACGGGGCCGTTTTGTGGGGGGCAAAGATAAGCATTTCTTTCGTTTCAACAAAAAGACTGCAAAAAAACTTTTTGCTTTTTTCGCATGCTGCATATATCGTATCGGCACTGTTTCCGGGTCTTCGGGCGCCCGCCCACCAGTTATGCCTTAACGGTTATTGAATAAGGCATCCGCGGCTTCCCAGTTTACAACCTGCCAATAAGCGTTCAGGTACTCCGGGCGCCGGTTCTGGAATCGAAGATAATACGCGTGCTCCCACACATCTACACCAATAATCGGCCGGCCTTTTACCTCGGCTACATCCATTAAAGGATTGTCCTGATTGGGAGTAGAGGTGATCACCAACTGGCCGTCATCCGTAAGCACCAGCCACGCCCATCCGGAACCAAAGCGCGAAATCGCTGCCGTCTGAAATTGTTCTTTGAACTTTTCAAAAGAACCAAACCCCTGATCAATGGCTGCCGCCAATGCACCGGTGGGTATGCCACCTCCTTTGGGAGAAAGACTGTTCCAGAAAAAACAATGATTCCAATGCCCTCCGGCATTGTTGCGTACAACCGGACTGATGGAGCCGGCTGCGGCGACAAGCGCTTCCAGTGTCTTTTGTTCATGTTCCGTACCGGCAATGGCTTTATTCAGGTTGTCGACATAGGCCTGGTGATGTTTGGTGTGATGGATCTGCATGGTTGCTGTATCGATATGAGGTTCTAATGCATCGTATGCATACGGCAGCTCGGGTAATTGATGTGTCATGTGATTCTCTTTTTTGGTGAATATTTTTACGATCAGAAGTACCATGCGGAACAGCCTGCAACAACAGCGCGCAGTACCAGACCGGCCAGCATGCTATCCTTCATCGCTTTTACGGGTCAAAGATAAAGAAACTATCATAATAAACAAAGTAAATACTTTGTTTATTATACAAATCACTTGCGTAATGGGTGTTCGCAGTTCTCTGCGGAACAGCCATTGCCCATATGTTAGTTGCGGGATTCTAATATTCTGTTTCATAAAGATGATAGCTTGCTATTACGGAGACAAAGTTATTTGCCCCGCAATAGCGTAAAAGCAACCACCGGTCTCGGCCGGATGCTCCACACAATCTTATTTCATGTAATCTGCATCAGTGTTCTGCGTTGCCGATGCCAATCTCCGGTTTTAAACGATGTATCAGTAACAGCGATCGTTCTGCATAGCAACAGCAATCAGTCGTTGCCTAGGAAATCCCTGATAATACCTGCGGCAATCTCCGGCATAGGGCTTCCGGCCGTTCCTGCAAGCACTTCCCCGATAAATGATCCGTGGTTGCCCGGAAGTACTGCCAACCGGGCTCCAGGTATCTGGCTCAGCATTTCAACCGTATGCGATACAGTAATCACATCCTGATCACCAACTATTAGCAGCGTGGTGGCTTTTATACGCTTCAGCAGTTCTTCCGGAACATCCTGAAACGCCAGCCGTTTTTCCCGGTCTTTTTGAAACATATTCAATAGTCCTTCCGGATTGGGGTTTACATCGAGGTAGGCTGTTTTTAACGGCCCGGGCATATCAGCAAACGTGGCGGCCTCCAGTCCTTCAAAAAATCCGGGGATCATCCCTTCTCTTTTGTAATTACCGGAAATGAGCACGATCTTGTGAACCATCTCCGGATACCGGATTGCCATTTCCATTGTGGTACAGGCACCATCGCTAAACCCGATGATATTTGCGCTGGTCACTTGCAGGAGCTTTAGCAACGCCTGTACATCTGCAGCATCCTGCCGGAACGATTCGGGTTGGTTGCGGTCGCCGGTACGGCCATGTGCCTGTAGTTCCATGGCAATGACTGTATGGTGCTCCGCAAATAGCGGAAGCAATACACCCCAGTTGGAAGGAATGGTAGAGCCACCGCCGTGTATTAATACCAGCGGCATACCCTTTCCATTTCCGTGAACTTCATAATACATTTGAATCCCGTTTACCGATACATACTGCCCGGCAGGTTTATTCATTTGATCCACACCCATTGATCCTCAAATTAAAGGTTATTAATTTCGTCCGTTCTTACAGAAGCGGTCTTCTTTTGCAAAAGTAAAAAACAAAACTCCGGAGCACCAGTGCGAATGCGTCAAATTCAGCGGCAAAAGTGACAATCGCCACTTCAACCGGCATTGCGCTAAAAAGCAAAAGCACTTCAACATCCGGTGCCATAAAAACAGCGAACCGGATGTTTGTACATAATGCATCCAAAAAAGCATCAGTCTCCAACAATAAAAATGAAACAGCGATGATCACCTGATCACCCGGAACGGCGTTCTGTTACCTTCTGCAACCTTCCGGTTAGATGAGGGCTACTCTTTATGCCGCGAATGAACGGTTGAAGGGTTTCCTCGAAAATAACAATAGGCACTCAAAAAAATAATCTTCCGTTTTTAAAGTAAAAATAAAACGCCGTCGTCTTCAATAGAAACAACCGTTTTAAAATTAAAAAATGAAAAAATGAAACACAAAATCCTGTTCATGCTTCCACGACTTGCCGGACTTACCTTGCTGATCGGTTTAGCATCACTGGTATTGTTCCTGCTCTTTAAACTGATGCTGTTGGCAATCGGTATTAGCCTGATCGCTCTTATCGCCGGTAAGATCATTAAAAAAACCCGGCAAAAATGGGCGGAGGGTAACGGTCTCGAATGGAGTGCCAATCCCTATCTTAAAGAGCTACACCATAACAGCACCCTGCAGCCCATCGCTGGTAAAAAAAGCCAGGGCACTCCGGCCATTATTCCCATTCATTAATTATCTTTTATTAAACACAAAAACAAAAAAATCATGTTTACAAATCAATCTATAGGCGGCAATACGCAACAGCACTTCGATCCCCGTTTTAATCAGCAGCGGTGCTTCTTTGGCAAAAAGTTTGGAGGCCGCCCGTTTGGTGGCGGACATCCATGGATGCAAAAATTACAGGAATATATGAACGGCTCAAAACCTGTTAACATTGAAGAAACAGAAACCGCCTTTATTATTTCCTTGTATGCGGCCGGTCTTCAAAAGGAATATTTTAAGATTTCAGTAAAGGAATCTATCCTTACCATCCGGTATACGTCCCCCGATCAAAGAGAAAACGGAAACTATGTTTACCAGGAGTATCAGCCGGCCGCCTTTGAGCGCTCCTTCCAGTTGAGCGATAAAGTACTGACAGATGAGATCCACGCGAACTATACCGACGGTGTATTAAAAATTACATTCCGTAAAAACCCGGAAACAAATAAACCCGGGCAGGAGGTTAACATCGCGTAACCGAACGTTTAAGTTTAAAAAAGGTGGTATCAAAAATCCGTTGCAGCCTGCTATCGTATGGACCTGGTCTATACCGGGTAGCAAGGCAAAGATTGATGATACCTTCTTTTTATTTATAACGATTCAACATGATTGCTTTACAGGCGGCTTTATAAACCGTCCCTATTTGGGAGCTGCCTCCTGGATTTTGTTATACCCATTCCTGTGTTTGTCATGCAATTTTTAAAGGATTGTTCCGGCCCGTATCCGCTTCGCCCATTAAACAGCCACTCCAACCAGACTGCATCTTTTATATGATCATGAATCAGCGGCTTCCAATAATCACCGGAGCCTTCATAAACACTTGGCCGGCATGTACAATGGCTTCCGCTTATTTACGTTCGAACCGCATCACTGCAATATCGCCCATAATCAGGTGTAACGAATTCCCTACAATATCGTACCTGTTCACTGTTTTCAGGGTATTAAAGAAGGTGGCCTCTCCTGTTCCCTCACAGAACATTTTTGTGCTTGCAGGTTCTTTAAACCGGATCGAATGATCATCTATCGTGAAAGAGATATTATACCGGTTACAACTGCTGTTTCCATTGGCTGTAGTCTGCGGTAGGTTAAAAACAATCGTGGGGCGTATACGAGGATACAACCCTTCAAACGCAATCCGTGAGCCCGAAATATAGTTCAGTTCCCAGGTGCCATTTAAGGCACTGCCCCCCGTTTCAGCGGACACCGCCCGGAAACGCGCAAGTGGTGCCATCCGCGCTTTGTTGAGCGAAAGTTCGCTGCCATGAATCGTGTAATTATCCGCCGATTCCAACGCCTTTATCAGTCCCTGCTCTATTTCCATATGCTCACATGCCATTAAAGTTGACGGACCGGGCTTGAAACGGATCCGGTTATTGTCTTGCAGGCTAAAGGTTCCACCAAGGCCGTTGCAGCCTCCGGAAGCAGTAAATCGTGAATCACTGCCCTGTAATTGCAGGAAGGGTTCTTTTTGATTGATCTGGTCCGGTACCGGCTTACCCGCCAGTTCCGTCAGTTTCCATTTTTGCCCCAGGATGGCCGTTGTGCCGCCGGCATTTCCACTTTTGGGCTGCTTTGAAGTATTACATGCGGCGAAGAAAAGGGTGCCAAGCGCTACGAGCATGAAAATCATTTTTCTCATGATGACAGGTTTTAAGTTCACAGGAATATTTGTGCAATACAAAGATAGAGCAATTATCAACGGATGTACAGTTTCGCATTCGGTAATTCCCCAAACGGAAAATTACTGTTCATTGCTAAAAAGGATCGCACAAACACGATCTCCTCTAATTCCGCATCAACGGTAACCATTGGAAAGATATAAAGCGTATGGTCAGGAATGCCATCCTCCCTCAACACGTCAAAAAGGGCTGCCGGCTATGAGGGCAACCCTGTGGTTAGCAACGGCGCTTTTCAAAAGGTGTTATTCGGCAACACCCCGGTGACCGCCGGACAGGAGCAATAACTCCTGTACCTGTACCTCGGTGTAATAACGCTTCTGGCCATTTTTATCTTCGTACTGGCGGCTGACCAGTTTTCCTTCAATAGCAATCTCCCTGCCTTTTTCCAGGTACTTTGCGGCCATATCGGCAAGTTTGCCCCAGACTACCAGGTTATGCCATTGAGTTTCGGTTACTTTTTCACCCTTGGTGTTCTTATAACGCTCATTGGTGGCAATACTAAAACGGGCCATTTTTTTCCCACCGGCAATTGCTTTTATTTCCGGGGCACTGCCTAAATGACCGATCAGTTGAACTTTGTTTTTAATTGTGTGCATGACTTTGGTTTTGGGCCTTTCGGCGATGATCATATTTGTTATGCTGCTGAACCGACAGCGCTATCGGATCTGCACCCCAAAGATGCATCTCTTTAAAAGTATTATCCGGTTATTAAACGTTTACTTACGGAAGTAAACGTTTATAAGCGTTTACAAACACTTATAATAGAATAATTTTGTATATTGTATAAGGAAAATCAAGTAATTATGCCAAACACCGACACCTTAGGAAAATTATGCCTTTCCTGCCAAAAACCAATAAAAGGGAGGGCCGATAAAAAGTTCTGTGATGATTTTTGCCGAAATCAACACAATAACTCATTAAAAAACGGCCCCGAGAAACTCATCCGGAATGTTAATGCCATTCTTCGGAAAAACCGGAAAATACTGCAGGAGCAACTGAAACAAACAGAGACAACAATTGCCATACATCGCGACAAGCTTCGATTGGCCGGATTTCAGTTCAAATACATGACCAACCAGTACCAAACGAAAAAAGGGCTCACCTACTTTTTTTGCTACGATTACGGGTATCTGCAGCTGGAAAACGACTGGTTACTGGTCGTCAGAAAAAAGTAATACCTGTTAAAATAAAAAGGCGCCTATCGGCGCTGCCTGGCAATTAAAGCCAGTCCTTTTTACCGGCAAAAGAATGATTTTGCCTGTACCTGCAAGTGTTTCGGGTACGGCACCTTTAAAACTTCTTGATGCCTTTTACCTGCATCCGAAGCGTATAGATACTGGTTCCGGCAGTCATAAAAAGCAGGTCGCGGTTCTTTCCTCCAAAACAAACATTGGCGGTCCACTTTTCAGGAACCGGGATATAGGCAATCCGGTGGCCCTGAGGATTAAACACC